>JANXVZ010000007.1 GCA_025351405.1 Sphingomonadales bacterium
TACGGCCACCAAGCAGGCCGGCAAGGCTCTGCTCCTGCATTCTGTGACTGCAGCGAAGCGGGCCTGACCATTTTGAGCCGTCCCCGATTTTCGCGGTGGCAAAAGTGTCGGGGAAATTTACACTTGCGTGAACGGAAATGCGCCAAGTCGTTGAAAAGAGGTTAATCGGCACTCGGCACGATTTTTGCATCAGCGAGCCTATGATCGACAACGCTTGTGGCAAGGTGATTTTATGGGTGTTAAGTTTACCGTTATGAGCGCGCTGGCTCTCTTTGCAGTCGCCGCTCAGGCCGCGACAATCTTTCCAACCTCCGCGACCGGGTCGTCGAGCTACCCCGGCTACAATGATTTTTACGCAATCGACCAAGGTGCCGGTTCGACGACGACCGACTGGGCTTCGTTTGGCCAGGGCAACGCCTCCAAGCTAAACCTTGACCTCGGCGCCGTTCACGGCCTCGCCACCGTTTCGGTGACAGATCGCGTGACATCGGGCGGCGGAAACGGTGGCTATGTCGGTGGAACCACGGATTTCACCACGAGCTATTCTTTGCAGGCTTTTACCGACGCAACGTTCACGACGGCGATCGGTACTGCCTTGGTTTTCACCAAGTCGACCCCGGTGGGACCGACAGGTATTGCAAGCTTCCTCGATATCGAGAACGTCTCCGGTCTGACCGGTCGGTACATCCAGTATAGTGTGATCGCCGCCAATGGTCCAAACCCTGGCCTGTCCAACATCGCCTTTGGCGCAGTTCCCGAGCCTGCGACTTGGGGCATGATGGTGGTCGGCTTTGGAATGATCGGCTATGCCACACGCCGCCGCCGGTGGGCTGACGCCACCGCTTAATATCGGCACTGATCCTTCCCAAAGGGCGGCGGAAGAAATTCCGTCGCCCTTTTTATAAGCGACGGCCGCCGGTCCTTGCGCCGTTGTTGAGAGGCGGCTCGGTTCAACTCCCCTTCCGCGCGGGTGCCGAGCGCAGGGTAGGACGGAAATCGAGAGTCGGGGCGCCATGCCGCGGTTTCGACCGACGCATACACTTCAGCAGTTCAAATCAGGGCGTGCCCTGGTTCAAAATCGCTTCAACAAGCGACGAATGCTCCTCAGCCGGCACGATTGCGAGGCCAACGCCCCGCAGACTTGGCGGAGTGGAAGGCAGTCATGGGCGCACCGTACAGCAGACTGGGGACCCTGTATCCATCGGCGCTGAGTTGCAATTAGCCTGACAGCTTTGTTCGGTCGATCGGCGCTTGGTTGCCTTCCTCACTGCGACGCGCGCCTGGCGCGGGCTGGCCTTGCCTTGGACCCGCAGCTTTCGCAGTTCCCTTGCCAACGTCTCCCGTCGGTTCTGCAGATCGGTGTCGTCGCGGCGGACGATCAGCCAGTCATAATGGCTGCCGAAGGCGTCCTTCGCCCGGGTCCGAGCAGCAGGCCCATTCGGTCAGTCGGAAAGCCCGTCGACATCGACAGGATACCGACTGCGTTGCCTACGACTGCACCACTGCGGGCGCGGCCGGCGACCCTTGGCGGCCGGTCGTTGTGCGGGGGTCTGTCCATTCCTGACGCCCTGCGCACGAGAACAATATCGGTAGCGCGAAGCGTGCGCGTGCAACGCTGCAGGGGGCCGGAAAACCCTTCCCTGCCGAGCGGTCGCACGAGCCTCGCAGTCCCCGCTCAGCCGAGAATGCCTGCCGTGCGACAGCGCGACCGCATGGCTGCGGCCATGCACATGTCGGGTGGCCCAGCACCGCGCCAGTACGTGGGGAGTCCGGTTTCCTTAACCAGAGCGAGAAATGCCGGGTCGCCCCATAATTGCCCAACCGGCGGGAGAAAGAGAAAAGCAGTCGGCGGGTCAGCATCGGAAGGCTGACCAATGTTCGGCAGGACTGTTCCCCGCGGCGTCGCGCTCGGCCGGTCCCAGTAAAGCCCGCGCGCGACCGAAACGGCAACGTCAGGCTTTCCGAGTGCCGCCGCTGCGCGGATTGCCCTTTCGGCGTTGGCTTGCCCTTTGCGGGCGGCGTCGGCAAGAGCCGCCAGCACTGCATCCGTGTCGGCGCCGTTGCGCGAGACCACCGCCCGTGCGGTGCGCGCCGCCAGTTCGATTTCTGCATCGGGCGTTTGCTTTGGCCAGCCACTGCGGTCAGCGGCCATCGCGAGCGCCCGCTCAGGCTGGCCGTTGAACATCGCAAGATCAAAGCGCGTAAACCAGATCAGCCGATCGCGCGGCCAGATTTTGCCGGCTTCGTCCGCCTCGCGGTCCGCATCGGCAAGCCTGCCTGCAGCGGCAAGCAGATCGATGTGCGCGGCACGTATCCAGGGGACGAGAGGCGAAGATGCGACTATTGGACCGATAGCCGCCAGGGCCGCCCGGTTCTGGCCTGTCGCCATCAAGAACTCGACCTCCTGAAAGGCAAGCGGACCCGTGTCGGGGCGAGAACGCGACTTCGCAGCCGCCAGCGCTGACGCCTTTGCCTCCCAGTGACCGAAGGTCGGTTCGAGGCTGACCAGCGCCGCCGCCGACCGGCTTTCGTGAGGATCGAGCCCGAGGCCCCGATAGGCAGCGTCGCGAACCCGAGCCACGACCGCAGTGCGCTCGCCCGGCGGTGCCCAGCCGAGGCTCAGGACGTAGCTCATGGCGAGCGAGCCCCACACCGGCGCTGCGCGCGGAGCGAGCGCGGTTGCCTGGCGAAGATAGCCGACGCCCACTGCGGTCTGCTCGGGCGTATTTTCAAACATCGACGACAGTCCGCGGGTCTCCAGGTCGGTAACGGCTGCCGGCATCTTCATCGGCGCGGCAGGGGGGGCAACGGATGCTGGCTCGCGGCGCCCGGCCACGACAATAAAAAGAAGGGCCGCCGCCGAAGCCGGGACCGGCCACCAGACCAGGCGCCGTGCGCGACCTGCCGTCGTCGGTCTCGGCGCAGCCGCCGGCTCCTCCGCGACGACAAAGTCGCATATCAGCCGGTGTCCAGACCGCGTGACCGTCTCGATGCGGAAGACGCCGCCGCTAGCGTCAGCGACGCGCCGGAGCTTGCCGATGACCCGGTTTATGGCGTCCTCGCCGACAACCCGACCGCTCCAGCACTTTCGTGTCAGCTCCTCTTTCGACACGACCCGACCGCCGGCGTCGGCAAGCGCGACAAGAACCTGCATCACCTTGGGTTCGACCATCACCGGACCGTTCGCCCCGACCAATTCGCGCGAAGAGGGTCGCACCCGGATCGGTCCAAGGCTGAAGTCGGCGCAGTGGGCTAGATCGATCATTGCCACCAACATATCCGAATGGTCGGCGAAAAGTCGGCGAAAAGTCGTCCCGCCGTCCTATCGCGCCAGCGGCCGCTACGGCAACTCTGGGCTGCGGGCTTGGAGCCCCCCGTTTTATGGAGAAGCGATCATGAGAATCCCGGCATTAACGGTTTGCATTGCGGCGCTTGCCCTGGCTGCCGTGTCGCCCACCTCAGCTGGCACCTTGTCGTTCAACGGTACCTTCGTGAACACGAACCCGCCTGCGGCACCGGGCGGACGCTGTTCTGGCCTCACCGTCAACATCGGAAATTTCGGACCGTTCTACGCAACCGGCACGTCGAACTTGGGATCGTTCACTTCGGTCCAGAGCCACTGCCTCGACTCGGGTCCGCCGATCACTGTGGGCGCTCCCGATACACCTTATTACGATGGGCTCTTCACCTACAGTTTCGCCGGTGGGGCGACGTTGTTCGGTACCTATATCGGCCTGTTGTCGAACGCGGGCACGATGGGCGTGATCGACAATGTCCAAAACTTCGTCGTCACCGGCGGCACCGGCAGGTTCGCCAATGCCAGCGGTTCATTCCTTGGAACCGGCACAATACGCTTTGCTGGCGGCCCGCCGAGCGCGACGCTCACGTTCAGCGAGGCAGCGATCGCGGTTCCGGAACCCGCGACATGGGGACTGATGACCGTTGGCTTCATGGCCGTCGGGATCGCTATCCGTTCACGACGGTTTCGCAAGCCGGTGCGGATCGCCGCCTTGTGACACAAACAGGATCGGTTGTGCCCCGTCACGGAACCACCGATACCAACGTCTCACCCTAGGCGTGGACTGAGGGTGGAGACTGCCGAAGCACGCAGTCATCGAAGTGACAGGTGACGTCGCTCGATGTTTCAGACGGCTCGGCGAAGTCGGCGCTGGTCACTATCGGGCACAGTGAAGCTGTTGATGAAATTCAGTTGATTTCCGACATGGCGCTCGGGCCAGGCGCACCCAATTCTCAGCTTGATACTGGAGGAGAACGCGGGAAAACCTTGTCAGTGATTGCAAGGAGCACAATTTGTGCCAAAACGGCAGCATGATGCCGGTCATTGCCCTTTGACAAAAAATGCGTGCACGCAAAGCTAAGTTGACACGGTCTCAGACATTCGCCGAAGTTCAGTCCCAAGTTGATCAACCGAATAGGGTTTTACAAGGCGCAGTCGATTTCGTAACTCCTCTAGCCGACAAAAACCATTGCACCCGGATGCCAGGATAAAGGGTAGCGCGGCCGTGCCTTTTGGTGGATGAGGACTGTGTAAAGCGGTTCGGTCTGATCCCGTAACCCTAACAAGACTTCAAGCCATGATCGGCTCGGTGCCTCGACGTCATCGCCTTACCACTATCTGCCGACACAATTTGGCGGGCGCGCGCACGTCGCGCACGTCTTGCTCGACGAAGAGCCTTGTCGGCGGCGACTGCACCTCGCGCGTCGCAGCGGCAGCGCAGACGTGTCGATATGGCGTCCGAAACGGGCCGATTTGCGCGACGCACCGCGTTGCGGGGCAAAGCCGCAATTTGCGGTGAAATCTGCAACAATCGCGTTGCGCGTCGATCGGCGAGAAGCTCGCCGCTGGGTAACGTCGCCGATGATCGCCCGCTGGTCCGGCGGACAAAGTGCGGGTGAGCGAGAACCGACAATGTTGGTTCTCGCTCATCGCAGGTGTCAGCCTTCGCCGGTTAGGCGGAGACGGTCCTGAAGTTGCGACGCCGGCGGACCGAGAAGCCCACCATGCCGAAGCCGACCGTCAACATCGCCCAGCTCGCTGGCTCAGG
>JANXVZ010000041.1 GCA_025351405.1 Sphingomonadales bacterium
GGACCAAAGCCCATGGCGCCACGGCGTGTTGCCCCCGCTGGAGCGGATTTGCAATATCAGGCCAGGGTGAATGTGACGCCGCCGTGCACCGCCCTGCATTCAGGCCGTGCGTTCAGGCTGGCACTGGCTCCCCGGGTAGGATTCGAACCTACGACATTTCGATTAACAGTCGAACGCTCTACCGCTGAGCTACCAGGGAACGGTGCGAGGGCGCGGCTATAGCGGCGCTATTGGCGGGGGGCAAGCGGGATTAGGACGTGCCGGCTTTTTCCGTGGAGACGCCACGGGCCCACGGGCCGGCACCGTGCAAAGCTATGACGTGAATTGTTCGAGAACGATGCGATCATCAAGGGCGTAGCCGGGATCGAACAACAGGTGCAGCGCCACGGATTTGTCGGAAACGACGCGCACGGAGGCGACCTCGCGGACTTCGCGCTGGTCGGCAACGGCCGACACCGGGCGCTTGCTGGCCTCGAGCACGCGGAATTCGATGGCGCTGGCTTGCGGCAACAGCGCGCCGCGCCAGCGCCGTGGTCGGAACGGGCTGATCGGCGTCAGCGCCAGCAGATCGGCCTGCAGCGGCAGGATGGGGCCGTTGGCGGAAAGATTGTAGGCGCTGGACCCCGCCGGCGTGGCGACGAGGACGCCATCGCAGATCAGTTCCTCCATGCGCACCTGGCCGTCGATCGAAATCTCGATCTTGGCGGTTTGCCGGGTTTCGCGCAGCAGCGAGACTTCGTTGATGGCCGGCGAGGTGACGGTTTCACCGCCGATCGTCACCGCCGTCATCAGCAGCGGGTGGAGGGTGAAGGTGCGCGCCGCCGCCACCCGGGCGAACAGGTCATCCTCGCTGTATTCGTTCATCAGGAAGCCGACGGTGCCGCGGTTCATCCCGAACATCGGCTTGGGGATGCTCGCCGACAACGCCTCGTGCAGGGAATGCAGGAGGAAACCATCCCCGCCAATGGCGACGACGACATCGGCATCGGCGACGCTGACGAACGGGTAGCGGGCGCGCAGGTGGCGGCTCGCGGTGTCGGCCGCCTCGGTATCGGAGGCGAGCAACGCCAGTTTCGGGTCAGCCACCGGTAACGCTCATGTGGCGCCGGACGGCGGGGGCGGCGGCGCGGCGGTCGATGACGAAATCATGGCCTTTCGGTTTGCGGCCGATCGCCTCATCGAGCGCCGCGTCCAGATCGCCGCGACCGCGCACGACGGCGCGCAGGTCCGCGACATCGTCCTGGCCGAGGCACATGTACAATTGCCCGGTGGCGGTAAGCCGGACCCGGTTGCAGCTTTCGCAGAAATTGTGGGTCAGCGGCGTGATGAAGCCCAATCGCTGGCCGGTTTCGGCGATGCGCACATAGCGCGCCGGGCCACCGGTCGAATCGGGCAGGTCGATGAGGGTGAAGCGCTGTTCAAGGGCGGCGCGAACCCGCGACAGCGGCAGGTAATGATCGACACGATCGACGCCGATTTCGCCCAGCGGCATGGTTTCGATCAGCACCAGGTCATGGCCGTTGGCGCCGGCGAATTCCAGCATCGCCTCGATTTCGGTATCGTTGACCCCGGACAGTGCCACCATGTTGAGCTTGACGTGCAGCCCGGCGGCCTTGGCGGCGGCGATGCCGTCCAGCACCTTGGGCAGTTGCCCCCAGCGCGTGATTTCGGCGAACTTGGCGGCATCGAGCGTATCGAGGCTGATGTTGATGCGGCGCACGCCGGCATCGAACAGGTCGGCGGCAAAACGCGGCAGTTGCGAGCCGTTGCTGGTCAGCGTCAACTCGTCGAGGTCGCCGGACTTGAGGTGGCGGCCGAGCGAGCGCACCAGTTCGATGATGCCGCGCCGGACCAGCGGTTCGCCACCGGTCAGCCGCAGCTTGCGGGTGCCGCGCCGCACGAACGCCGAAGCGAGCTGGTCGATTTCCTCCAGGCTGAGCACCTCGGCCTTGGGCAGGAAGGTCATTGCCTCGGGCATGCAATAGACACAGCGAAAATCGCAACGGTCGGTGACGGAAACGCGCAGATAGTCGATGCGGCGGCCGAACGGGTCGATAAGCGGGCGCGGCGCATCCGCAACCTGCAAGCCAGCGTTACCGCCGTCATATGTCATCATGGTTGTCATCGCCGCGCAACGTGGCGTCGGGGGACGGCGAAGTCCACCCCTGACGACAACGGATAGCGGCGGCGCATCCCCCGAACGGGCTAGCCCGAACGGATCATATGCGTAACAAAGTGATTCATTCCGCTGTACAAACGACGCATTGTAGAATTTCCCGCCACAGTCTCTGGCCCTTTCTGTCGGAACCGCTAAGAATTGCGGCAAGGGCCCGTCGGGGTTCGTGGGGAGGCGAACACTATCATGGCATCGAGCGCCGCCGAACCGGTGCTGATCGTATCGCCGCGTTATGCCGACGAGGTGGCGTCGGCGGTGGTATCGAGCGGCATGGTGGCGCGTATCGAGCGCCGGCCGGACAATGCCGGCGACAGGTTGGCTTCGGAACCGGTGCGGCTGGTCGTCGTCGATGCACGCGGGGCGCTGGCGCAGGGGCTCGTCGTGGCGCGCGATATCGGCAAGGCCGTCGAACTGCGGCGCGGCGCGATGCTGGTGCTGTTGTCGCGCACCGATGCCAGCGCCACCCGCGCCGCGCATGACGCCGGGGCGACAGCGGTTCTGGTCAGTCCTTTCGGCAACGACAGCTTTGGCAGCGCGCTGCGGCTGGCGCAGCGCAATGCCCAGCGGCTTTCGGATGCGGCGGCGGCCTTGCTCGAGGCACCCGACGCAGAGGTGGTGCGGCACGACCTGCTGACCGGGCTTGCCACGGGTGACCAGCTCCAGCTGTGGCTGGCGATGCTTGTCGGCCTGACCGAGCGACCCCAGCCGGTATTCGTCATCGTCATCGGTGTCGGCCGTTTTGCCCAGATCAACGCCGCCTATGGACGCGAGGTGGCCGACCGGGTGCTGAGCAGCGTCGCGCAGCGATTGAGCCATATCGTCGATGCGCGCAACCACGGCGCCACGGCCGCCGAAGCGCGGTTGCTGGCGCGGCTGGCAGCGGCCGAATTCGCTGTCGGCGTCGCAGGCCCGATCGTGCTTGGCGACGTGACGCGCCTCGCCAATGCGTTGGTCGAAGCGTTCGACGCGCCGTTCATGATCGGCAGCCATGTCATCCACCTTTCGGGCCGCGCCGGCATCGCCAGCCACGACGTTTCCATGCCGGGTTCAAGCGATGATGCCGGCACGGCGGAGGACGAGGCCGCAGCCGTCATCCGCCGCGCCAGTGCCGCGCTCGCATCGGCGCGCACCGGCGATGCCGGATCGGTCGAGGTGTTCCAGGCCGATCCTGCCGGCGACCCGCTGACGCGTCTGGCAGATCTTGAATCCGACCTGCACCGCGCCATCGATGCGGGCGATATCCGGCTGTTGTTCCAGCCACAACTGGCGCTGATGGGCGAACGCATTTCGGGCGTGGAAGCGCTGGTGCGCTGGCAACACCCGGAGCTTGGCCGCCTGCCAGCCGAAACACTGCTGGAAACCGCGGCATCGGCGGAACTGGCGATAAAACTGGGGCGCCACATCAGGTCGCGGGCCATTGCCGCGGCGGCCGGCTGGACGGGATCGCTTGGCCGGCTCAAGCTGTCGCTCAACGTCACCGCCGCCGACTTGGCCGATCCCGGCTTTGCCGCGGCGCTCGAAGCCGCGCTGGCGGAATCGGGGTTGCAGCGCAACCGCCTGATGCTGGAAGTCACCGAAGGCGCGCTGATCGAGGACATGCACGGCGCGGTGCGGCTGCTGGAAGGCCTGCGGGTCAGCGGCATCAAGGTCGCGCTCGATGACTTCGGCACCGGCTATTCGTCGCTGGCGTGGATGGCGCGGTTGCCGATCGACGTGATCAAGCTGGACCGCTCCTTCACCCTCGGCCTGTCCGCCTCGGAGCGTGAACGGGTCGTCGTCGAGACCGTCATCACTCTGTCGAAGCGGCTGGGGCTGATGGTCATCGCCGAAGGGGTCGAGGACGATGCGCAACTCAATGCCGCGCGCAGCGCTGGCTGCGACGCAGTCCAGGGTTACCATGTCGCCCTGCCGATGAACGAGACCGAACTGGCAGATTTCTGCAGCAACTGGTCGCCGGACGCACTGCTCGTCTAGGCCCGGACCCCGGCGACCAGCGGCGCGTGTCGTTCAGCGCCGCGTGTCGTTCAGCGCCGCTTGGCAATCAGCGTCCCTTCACCTTGGCCTTGAAAACACTCGGGCGCGGCGGCGGGCGATTGATCGGCGTGCCGGAATGGAAGCCGGGCTTTGCCGGCAGCGGCTTGCCCGTCGGTGCAGCGGCGACCGGCTTTACCGTCCCGCCGCCCGCCAGCTTGGCGAGGCCCGAGGCCAGCGACAGCGCCCCCTTCAACCGCGCCGCATCGTTCGCCCAGTCGGCGGCAACGAACAGCTTCTGGTCCGGCCGTACCTTGGCGCGGGCACCCAGCCGGTCGATATAGGCCATCAGGCCATCGGGGTTGGCAAAGCGGCCGTTCTGGAAGGTGACAAGGCCGCCCTTGGGGCCGCATTCGAGCTTGGCGACCCCGGCGGCAAGGCAGGCCAGCTTGATCTCGATGATCGCGAGCAGGTTGGCGGCTTCGCGCGGCAACGGCCCGAAGCGGTCGATCATTTCCGCCGCGAACCCATCGATGTCCTGGCGCCCCGTCATCTCGTTGAGGCGGCGATACAGCGCCATGCGGACGTTCAAATCGGGCACATAATCCTCGGGGATGAGGATCGGCACTTCGGCGGTGATCTGCGGGGAGAAGGCGTCCTCGGGCGGCTTGACCCCGCGCGCCGCAGCTTGGGCCGCCAGGATCGCTTCCTCGAGCATCGACTGGTAGAGTTCGAAGCCGATCTCCTTGATATGCCCTGATTGTTCGTCGCCGAGCAGATTGCCAGCGCCGCGCTGGTCAAGGTCATGGCTGGCGAGCTGGAAGCCGGCCCCCAGCGTATCCAATGCCGACAAGACCTGCAGCCGCTTTTCGGCGCCTTCGGTGATCTGGCGGTCGGCGGGCGTTGTCAGATAGGCATAGGCGCGGGTCTTTGCCCGCCCGACCCGGCCGCGGATCTGGTAAAGCTGGGCGAGGCCGAAGCGTTCGGCACGGTGGACGATCAGCGTGTTGGCGCTGGGGATATCGAGGCCGCTTTCGATGATCGTCGTCGACAGCAGCACGTCATAGGCCTTGTCATAGAAGGCGCTCATCCGCTCCTCGACTTCGCTCGGCGCCATCTGGCCGTGCGCCGTCACCGGCTTCACCTCGGGCACCTGTTCACGGATGAACTGCTCGACATCGGCAAGATCGGCGATGCGCGGCACGACAAAGAACGATTGGCCGCCGCGATAATGTTCGCGCAGCAGCGCCTCGCGGATGACGACCTCGTCCCACGGCATCACGTACGTCCGCACCGCCAGCCGGTCGACCGGCGGGGTGGCGATGATCGACATTTCGCGCAAGCCCGTCAGCGCCATCTGGAGGGTGCGCGGGATCGGCGTCGCCGTCAGCGTCAGCACATGGACGTCGGCCTTCAGCGATTTGAGGCGTTCCTTGTGGGTGACGCCGAAGCGCTGTTCCTCATCGACGATGACGAGCCCGAGCCGTTTGAAGTCGATGGATTTGGCGAGGATGGCATGGGTGCCGACGACGATATCGACGGTGCCATCGGCGAGGCCCTCGCGAGTGGCCCTGGCGTCCTTGTCGGTGACCAGTCGCGATAGCTGGCGCACCTCGACCGGCAGCCCGGCGAAACGATCGCGAAAGCCGGCGAAATGCTGGCGGGCGAGCAAGGTCGTCGGGCAGACGACGGCGACCTGCATCCCCGACAGCGCCGCCGTGTACGCCGCGCGCAACGCCACCTCGGTCTTGCCGAAACCGACATCGCCGCAAACCAGCCGGTCCATCGGGCGGCCGGACGCGAGATCGCCGAGGACGTCGTCGATGGCACGGAGCTGGTCGTCGGTCTCGACGTAGGGGAAACGGTCGGCAAAGGCGGCATAGCCGTGCGGGTCGGGAATGGCGGGCTCGCCCTCGCGGGTGGCGCGCGCCGCCGCGGTCGCCAGCAGTTCGCCGGCGATCTCGCGGATGCGGTCCTTCATCCGGCCCTTGCGCGCCGCCCAGGCAACGCCGCCCAGCTTGTCGAGGCCGACGCCTTCGGATTCGCTGCCATAGCGCGACAGCACGTCGATATTCTCGACAGGGACATACAGCTTGTCGCCATTGTCATAGCTCAGCGCGACGCAATCATGCGGACGGCGGCTGATCTCGATGGTCAGCAGGCCCTCGTAGCGCCCGATGCCATGGTCGCGGTGGACGATGAGGTCGCCCGGGGTCAGCATCGCCAGTTCGGCCATGAAGGCATCGGCCTTGCGGGCGGAGCGCTTCTTGCGGATGAGGCGGTCGCCGAGCATGTCCTGCTCGGTCAGCACCAGCAGCGACGACTTCGCCTCGCGCCGTGAAAAGCCATGGTCGAGCGGCACCACGGTAAGCGCGACGCTGCCCTTGGCGGCGGCGCCCAGCGCTTCCTGCCAGCTGTCGGCCTCCGCGAGCCCGGTAATGCCCTCGTCGGTCAAAAGGCCTTTCAGCCGCTCGCGGGCGCCGCCCGAATAGCTGGCAAGGACAAGCCGGTCGCCGGCGGCGCGACGCTCGTCGATATGGGCCTTGATCGGGGCATAGACAGGCGCGCCGCCGGCTGCCTGGGCAATGCGTTCGGGGGCGAAATCGCGCGCCGGGTCGGCCTCGCAATCGATGGCGTTGCGGGTGCCATCGGGGACGGCATAGGGGGAGGCGGTGTGGACGGCATGGCCGTTGAGCAACGATCCCCATTCGTCGGCGCCGAGGTAGAGTGCGTGTGGCGGCAACGGCCGGTAGCTGCCGCGCTTGGCGGTCAACGCCGTCACGCGGTTGTCGTGATAATCGTTGATGGCCGCAAAGCGGTCCTCGGCGGCCTTGTCGGCCCCGGCGTCACGGACGATGACGGCGCCAGCGCCGAGATAGTCGAACAGCGTTGCAAGCTTGGGCTCGAACAGCGGCAGCCAGTGCTCCATCCCCGCCAGCCGCCGCGAATCGCTGACCGCTTCATAGATCGGATCGCCGGTGGCGGTGGCGCCAAAGCGCTCGAGATAGCCGGAACGGAAGTTGCGTACCCGCTCCTCGTCGAGCAGCACTTCGCTCACGGGCAGGAGGATGAAGCTCTTCGCCGCTCCGGCCACCGTGCGTTGGCTGGCAGGATCGAAGTGCCGCATCGTCTCGATCTCGTCGCCGAAGAAATCGAGGCGGATTGCGGTCTCGCTGCCTGCCGGCATCAAATCGAGCAGCGAGCCGCGCACGGCGTATTCGCCGGCCTCGACGACCGTATCGGTGCGGACATAGCCGTTGGCGGCGAGCTTGCGGGCCAGCGCATCGCGGTCGATGCGGGTTCCCGGCGCGATGGTGGCGGTCAGCGCCGCCAGCCGTTCGGGGGGCAGGGTGCGCTGGGTCATCGCGTTGACGGTGGTGACGAGAAGCTGGGCACCCCTGGGCTTTTCCACCAGCGCCGATAGCGCGGCGAGGCGCTCGGCGGCAACGCGCAAGCCGGGGGAGGCGCGGTCATAGGGCAGGCAGTCCCATGCCGGCAGCAGCAGCACCTCGATCTCGGGGGCGAAGTAACCCGCGGCATCGGCGAGCGCGCGGGCGCCCGAATCGTCGGCGGCGATGAACACGGCGCGGCCCGGCGCGGCGCGCGCGGCATCCGCCATCAGCCAGGGCAGGAATCCGGGGGCGCAGCGGGCCAGCGTCAGCGGCGCGGTGGCGGCGACAAAGCGGCGAAGATCGATCATGCCGCGTCTCTCCCCCGCAACCGTCGGCAGCGCCTTGGCGCCAACGGCCGCAAGGTAACGTCAACGCATTGCGATGGCGACATAATCAAGCTTCTTCATCGCGTTCATGATTGGCCCCTGGAACGCCTCCGGGACCTCCTGCGTGCCGATTGCCCAGGCCATCACATCGACGTCCTGTTCCTCCAGCAACGTCTCGAACCATATCAGTTCCGCTTCGTTCCAGCCCGCCGCATAGCGATCGGCGAAGCCACCGATGAGCAGGTCGGCCTCCCGCGTGCCGCGATGCCATGCCCGAAAGCGGACGCGACGCAGGCGATGATCCATGTCCATGTGGGCGATCCTGAAATGAAACGACGATACGCCACGCCCCCGGTTTCAAAGCGGGCGCGCGGCGACTATGCATCCCCTACCCATGCGGCCGACCATCCTCAACCCGCTGTTCGCCGAAGTGACGACGCTCAAGGGCGTCGGCAGTGCATTGGTGCGGCAATTGGCGCGGCTGAAGATCGCACGGGTGTTCGATCTGCTGTTCCACCTGCCGATCATGGCGATCGAGCGTCAGGCTGTCGAAACGCTCGACGAATCGCTCGTTGGCCGCCCGGTGGTGGTGACGCTGACGCCGGTGCGATACGATAGCGGCGGCCCGCGAAGCCCGCTGCGAGTGCGCGCGGTCGATGGCGGCGGGCAATGGGTGGACCTCGTCTGGTTCGGCCAGAGCGCCGCCTGGGCAAAGTCGAAACTGCCGCTGCACGTGCCCCGGCGCATCACCGGCAAGCTCGATCGCTATGGCCAGAGCCTGCAGATCAACCACCCCGAGGTCGGCGCGCCGGGCGAAGCCATCGGCCCGCCGCTGCGTGAGGCGGTGTATCCGCTCACCGAGGGCCTGACCAACCGGCGCCTGGGGCAGTTGACCGCCGCCGCGCTCGAACGCGCGCCTGAATTGCCCGAATGGATCGAGCCGAGCGTGCTCGCCAAGCATGGCTGGCCGACGTGGAAAGCCGCGGTCGGCGCCGCCCACGCCATGGTCGGCGAGACTGTCGCCCACGACCGCCTCGCCTATGACGAGCTTCTCGCCAACCAGTTGGCGCTGCTGCTGGTCCGGCGCGACACGCGGCAGCGCAAGGGCCGTGCACTCGTCGGCACCGGTGCGCTGACCACAGCCCTGGCGGCGGCGCTGCCATGGGGGATGACCGGGGCACAGCGGCGCGTGCTGGCCGAAATCAACGGCGACATGGCGCAATCCTCGCCGATGCTGCGGCTGTTGCAGGGTGATGTCGGCGCCGGAAAGACCGTGGTGGCGCTGTTCGCCATGCTGGCCGCGGTCGAGGCCGGGGCGCAGGCGGCATTGCTGGCGCCGACCGAGATACTGGCACGCCAGCACTATGCAACGCTGACCCGGATGGCGGCCGACTTGCCGGTCCGCATCGCCATCCTGACCGGGCGCGACAAGGCCAGGGCGCGTCTCGACCTGCTCGACGACCTGGCGATGGGGCGCATCGACATCCTCATCGGCACCCATGCGATATTCCAGGATACGGTGGATTATCATGATCTGGGGCTGGTCGTGGTCGATGAACAGCATCGCTTCGGCGTCGCCCAGCGCCTGTTGCTGGCCGCCAAGGCCAAGGTGCCGCCGCACCTGCTGGCGATGACCGCGACGCCTATCCCGCGCAGCCTCGCCTTGACCGCCTATGGCGAGATGGATGGCTCGCAGCTTGATGAATTGCCGCCGGGGCGGACTCCGGTCGAGACACGGGTGCTGGCGGTCGATCGCCTCGACGAAGTTGTCGATGGCCTTGGCCGGCACCTGGCAAACGGCGGACAGGCCTATTGGGTCTGTCCCCTTGTCGAGGGCAGCGAAAGCGGCGACGAAGCCGCGGCGGAACTGCGCGCCACCATGTTGAGAGCGCGCTTCGGGGCGGGGGTCGGGCTTGTGCATGGCCGCATGAAACCCGCCGAAAAGGACGCAGTGATGGCCGATTTCGCGGCTGCGAAGCTGGGCTTGCTGGTCGCCACGACGGTCATCGAAGTCGGCGTCGATGTCCCCAACGCCGCGCTGATGATCGTCGAGGCGGCAGAACGCTTCGGGCTGGCGCAGCTCCACCAGCTGCGTGGCCGGGTCGGGCGCGGCGCTGCGAAATCGGTGTGCCTGCTGCTGCGCGGCGGTGACCTCAGCGAGACGGCGCGCGCACGCCTCAAGCTGATGCGGGAAACCAACGACGGCTTCCGCATCGCCGAGGAAGACCTGCGGCTGCGCGGTGCCGGCGAAATCCTGGGGGTCAGGCAATCCGGCGAGGCGGCGTTCCGCCTGGCAGGGCCGGAGCGCACCGCGAAATTCGTCGAGATGGCGCGCGACGATGCCCGGCTGCTGCTTGATCGCGACGGCGGCCTTGATGGACCGCGCGGGCAGGCGGCGCGTACCTTGCTCTATCTGTTCGAGCGCGATGCCGGGGTGGGGCTGCTGCGCTCGGGGTGACGGGACCAAAAGGCTGCGCTATGCCCGGCCGATTGCAGGAAAGATCGTGGATGCGGCGTGTTGTGGTTTCGATCCTGGTCCTGCTGGCCGTGCCGGTGCACGCCGCCGCACCGCCACATCCGGCGGCGGCGCGTTTGCAGGCCGGGCTCGATGCCTATGCCGGCGGGCGTTTTGTCGAGGCGCGCCGCACGCTCCTGCCGCTGGCGGACGAAGGATCGGCCATCGCCGAGACGCTGTGCGGTGTCATGGCCGCCAGGGGCGAAGGCATGGCGCGGAGCCCGGCAATAGCGGCCGGCTGGTGGTTGCGCGCCGCCAACCGCGGCTATGCACCGGCACAATTGGCGCTGGCCAAGGCGCTGGCGGCCGGACGCGGCGTGCCGCGCGATCCGGGTGCTGCCTGGATGTGGGCGCGGCTGGCGGCATCCGCCGGTAACGGCACGGCGGCGGCTGCCACCGCGCTTGCCGACGCGCTGGAACGCGGCTTTGCCGTGGGTGAGCGGGCGAAGCTGGAGGCGCGGCGCGCCGCATGGCGGCCGTGGCCGATGTAGGCGCTGCGGCGGGGGTGTCGGGTCCTGCGGGCAGAGGTGTGGGCGGGTGTGGCGTCAGGGGTAGAGGCATGGGCAAAGCCCATGCTGGCGTCGGACGGGTTCGGCGGGGGACGGCCCCGCCGCCCCGCCGGCCGCGCTTGCGCCTGTCGGCGCGAGGCGCGCGCGGTCGCGGCGCTGCGCGGCCAGAGGATCTGTAAGCCGGGTTCTGTCCGGGGCAAAAGCCCTTGGACGATCATTCCTCTAGGACGCCGATTGCCCGGCGCCTCAAGCAACCAACCCGGACGGCGAGGCCGGTTCCTGCCCTGAACCCGAAAGTTCGTGCCGTCCCTATTCGGTCTTGCTCCCGGTGGGGTTTGCCATGCCGCTTCGGTTACCCGTCGCGCGGTGCGCTCTTGCCGCACCCTTTCACCCTTGCCTGTCGTCCATTGCTGGACCCATCGGCGGTCTGCTCTCTGTGGCACTTTCCCTGGGGTCACCCCCGCCGGGTGTTACCCGGCACCGCGTTCCGTGGAGCCCGGACTTTCCTCCCCCATAAATGGCGGCGACCGTCCAATCCTCTGGCCGCGCTGTGCTCCTAGCAGGCCGCGCGCCATCTTGCCAACCACGCAGCCGCCCGCCAAAGCACGCGCATGGCAATGCAGGGACGCGTTATGGCGATGAAGGCGATTGCCCTGGCAGGGCCGATGCTGCTCGCAGGGTTGCTGATGGCCGGGTGCAGCACGGTGCGCTCGGGCCTTGGCGAATATCAGAAGGCGGCCGACAAGGGCATCGAACTGCGCGTCGGTTCGCCCCCGCCGGACGCCGCTGCGGATGCCGGTGCCGACACGCGCGGCAACGCCAATCTGCCCTCGAGCCTTGG
Organism: Sphingomonadales bacterium; assembly: GCA_025351405.1. Classification (GTDB taxonomy): domain Bacteria; phylum Pseudomonadota; class Alphaproteobacteria; order Sphingomonadales; family Sphingomonadaceae; genus Sandarakinorhabdus. The sequence continues at coordinate 11,731 of JANXVZ010000041.1, forward strand.
TGGCGACAGCGAAAATCGCAGCTATCTGCCGGCGCAACCGCCCAAGCACCAGGATTGAAAGAACCTGAACCTGTCCTACGGGGACCACATCCGCTAGCGTTTCGCGATCATGGTTCTTTCTCATCGCTGGTTGTTGCACACGTATCGGTTGCGAAGGTCAGGCAAATCGGAAGGTCAGGAAAAGGCCTCCCGGGGCTGACCTTCCAAATGAACATCCAATGATATCAACGGGTCGCAAAGTCGGGTATTTCCAACAAGACCGGGCCGTTTTGCCGAATGCAAACCTGCTCGACCGGCGGATTGCCATTGTCGACCCGGTTGCAGCCATCGACTGCACCATGCTATTTTTCGATGTCGGGAGGCTCCGGGGCGACCGCTTGTGAAACGTTCAACGTGCTACGGCCTTGTCGCGATAGCCGCCTTGGCTCTGCTGTCCGGGGTGCACTGGGTTCGCGATTGGCATTTGCAGCTTGAACCCTTCGGCAAATATCTTGTGGGCGTAACGCCGAATTTTGCCGCGGCGATTGCAATAACGTTCGTTCCGCTGAGCATATGGGCGGACCATGATCGCAATACCGATTTTGTTTCGGCAAGACGCTGGCTTTTTATCTTTGCCGCGATCAGCGGGTCCGGGTTGGTCGGTTGGGAACTCGTCCAGAAAACCAGCCACCGGTTCGTCTTCGACCTCGGCGACCTTGTTGCGACCTTTGCCGGCATCGCAGCCGCCGTCCTGCTGTTCTACCTGGTTACGCCGCGAGCCGCCGAGGACCGCTAGCGCCAGGCAAAATGGAGGCTGTGCGCAGCACCCCGGGGGTCGGCAAGCTCAGGCCAGCAACCCGCGCAAAATCGTTCGAGTCTCGGCATCGATGACGCCGTCGAATTTCGCCGGGCGCCAGCGCCGCTGGAAGGCGATGACGGCGGCCTGTGGTTCGGACACGTCATAGCCATAGCGCGCCATCGCGGCGAGGGTGCCCTCGTCGTGCCAGGCGGGGTCGAAACCGCCCTGCGGCACCGGCACGGCGAGGCCGTTCCGGGCCAGCAGCGCCCAGTCGAACAGTTCGCCGGGGTCGTCCTTGCGGGCTGGGGCGATGTCGCTGTGGCCGACGACGTTCGATGCGATGATGCCGTATTTCGCCATGGCGCCGCCGACCAGTTCCATGACCGATACCATCTGTGGCTCGGGGAATGGCCGATAGCCGAATTCATGCCCGGGGTTGACGATTTCGATGCCGATGCTGGCGCTGTTGACGTCATGGACGCCGCGCCAGAAGCTTTTGCCGGCGTGCCAGGCGCGACTGCTTTCATCGACAAGGCTTACGACCTGGCCGTCCTCCGCCACCACCCAATGTGCCGACACCTTGGCGGCGGGGTCGGTCAGCCGGTCCAGCGCGCCGGCGGCGTCGGGCATCCCGGTGTAATGCAGCACGACCATCGAAACGGGCAGGGCACGCACGTCGAAATTGGGGCTGGGCCGATGAATGATGCTCATGCTGCCTCCGCGTCGCGGGCCTGCGCGGTGCGCAAGGTGATGATGGCGACCCCGGCCAGCGCCAGGATGCCGCCGATGATCATCTGGCTGGTGATCGGCGTGCCAAAGGCCAGCACCGCGACGATGACCGACAGGATCGGCGTCGGCAGGGTCAGCGGCGACACGGTCGAGACCGGGTATCGCTGGAACAGCCAACTCATGCCGCCATGGCCGAGCAACGACGCGCCGAGCGCCGAATAGGTCAGCCAGCCCCAGGTGCCGATCGACAAATTGGGCACATTGGCCAGCGCCCCGGGTTCGAAAATCAGGCTGGCGGTGACCAGCAACGGCGTGCTGACCAGCGCCAGCCAGGCGTGGATGGTCAGCACCGATACACCCGCCAGCTTGCGAAACAGCAAGTTGCCGCTGGCCCAGGCCAACGATGCGCCGACGGTCAACCAGAGCCCGATGCTTTCATGGGCAATGGCGGGGTCGAAACCGAGGACGGCAACCCCGAGGAAGCTGAGCACCACGCCGGAGATGCGCGGCCAGTGGATGCGTTCGCGGTAGATGAAGACCGCCAGCAGCAGGCTGAACGGCACCCCCAATTGCCCGGCGATCGCCAGCGCCGAAACATTGTCTGCCAGCGCGAACGACAGCCCGCCGAGCCCCATGAACAGCGCGCCAGCGACAACCCCGGTGATCAACACCGTCACCATCCGCCCCGGCAGCCAGCGCAGCCACGGCAGGCAGACGATGAGCACGATGGCATAGCGCAATGCCACCGCCGTGAGCGGATGCACGGCGGTGACCGCCTCCTTGACCGCGACGATGTTGAACGCCCAGATCAGGTCGATCAGCGCGATAAGGGCAAGGTGCGCCGGTTTCATTGCGGCCGAGTCAACCGCGCATAGGCACCGTTGATGGTCGCCATCCGTGTTTCGGCGACCCGGATGAATTCGTTGGGCATTCCTTCGGCAACATGCGCATCGGGGTGATATTGGCGGACCAGCGCGTGATAGGCGCGGCGCAGACCTGCTGCATCTGTCCCGGGTTCAACGCCAAGGATGGCCCAGGGGTCATCTTCTGCCGGGTCGGTGTGGCGGGCCCGGATGCGCGCCATGGCAGCGGCATCGAAGCCGAACCTGTCGGCGACCTTTTCGAGATAGTCGATTTCACGCGCATCGAAGCCATCGGTCGCAGCAATCAGCCAGAGCGCGTCGAGCAGATCCTCCAGCAATGGCGAGCCCGGACCGAGCAGGCCCGCGGCCTGCGTCGCATAGGCCTCGAACCCGGCCATCGACTGCTTGGCCAGGTCGTAGAACCGCCGGGCGTTGCCGGCTTCCTGCTGCGGCACCTCGAACAGCCGCTGGAAGGTGGCGAACTCCGCCGCCGTCGCATCGCCATCGGCGCGCGCCATCTTGGCCGCCAGCGCAATCGCGGCGATGGTGAAGGCCACGCGCCGGCGCTCGGGATTGGCGGCCCGGCCCGCGGCAAGGTCGATGGCACCGCCGGCGCCGGCGCCGGCCAGCGCACCCAGCGGCCCACCCAGCAGCAGGCCGGCGGCAGCACCGGCCAGCGTTGCCCAGATGCTCATGAGGTGATTCTATGCGGCACAGCCGGGTCTTATGGGATTGTGGGCGCCCGGTCACGCTTCGTGGTGCGGCGCGGCAATCCAGCTTATGCGATCGATGTCGATATCGAGGTGCCGGCCTGCCGCCGCGGCCGCCGCCAGCGCCATTGCCGCCAGCGCCGATCGGCCATCGGTGACGGCACCGCCGCCAAGTGCCGCAGCGATACTGTCGGCCAGCGGCAATCCGACGCCGGTCCAGGCGACATGATCGGCGGCGATGGTGAGGCCGCGGTTGCGCCCGCAATCGGCGAGCAACAGCGCCAGTGCGGCGATCATCGCGGTTTCATTGCCATCGCTGTCGGTGGTGCCGCGTTGCCATTCGACGCCCGCACCTATGCCATCGGCAATCAACTTGTGCAGCGCCGGCGCACCCATTGGCCCGGTGCCGGGCGCCAGCGCAGCCCGCACCAGGCGCAGCCGCGCCGCCAGCCGCGCCGCCGCATCGGACACCAACGCGTTGATTTCCGGGTCGGCGGGCTCCCCGAGCAATTCGCTGGCGGTCATGACCGTCGCAATCGGGCTGGCAAGGTCGTGGCATAGCCATTTGACCAGCAAGGGCGCGATGGTGTCCGTCATCCGTTCAAACCCCCAGTGCACCTGCGGTCGCGGCACCAATTCCAAACAGCCCCAGCGCCGCTGCTGTAAGCTGGTTGAGCAAACGCAAATGACGATCCGAAACCCGGCCCCGCAGTCGTACCGCGATCTGCGTTACTACCAGCCACCAGATCATCGAGCCCAGCAGCACCCCGGCCACCAGCAGGCCGGCGTGCAACCGATGCTGCACCGTATCGTGTCCAATGCCAAGAAATCCTATGGCGCTGATACTTCCGAGAAAGAACAGCAAAGTCGCCGGGTTGGTGATTGTCATCGAAAAGATCAGCAGCGCCATGCGCCCGGCAGGGCTTGGCGCGGCGGCCTGCGACAGATGCGGCGCGGCGCGCCAGACAATCACCGCAAACACCAGCATGACCAGTCCACCGATGATGCGCATCGCCGCCTGGTGCTCGGCGACCAGCGCCCCGATGGCGCCCAGTCCGAAGGCCGCAACCACTGCGAACGCCGCGTCGCCGATCGCTGCCGCCAGTCCCATCAGCAGCGCGGATCGACGGTGGTGTGCCAGCGTCCGCTGGATAACCAGCAGGTTGACCGGACCCACCGGAGCGGCGGCGCCGATGCCGATGGCGATGCCGGCAGGAAAATACAGCGTCGCCAGCGCCATCATGCGCCGGCTTCGGGCGCCGCCAGCCGCAAGCCCAGCGCGATCAACCGCCCGTCGCCACCCTGCGTCAATTCGAACTCCAGCCGCTGGCCCGGGACCAGCGTCTCGATGCGCGCCGCGCCAAGCGCCGAGACATGGACGAAGACATCGCGTGGGCCGATATCGGGGGTAATGAAGCCAAAGCCCTTCTTGGCATCAAACCATTTGACCACACCGCTGGCCATCAGGCGGCAACCAGGACGACAGGCCGGAAACGGCCATGGAGCGCGCCCGTCGTACCGTCCGGCACCACCTGCCAGGCGGTGATCGCGCCATCCGCGACGATCACCCATAGGCTGTCATCGGTGACGGCGCGCGCCGCATCACGCAGCGAAGGCTCGGCTCGCGCGTTTGGATGGGAGTGATAGTGACCCACCACCGCGAGCCCGCTGCCGCGCGCCTCCCGGTGCGCCGCGAGCAGTTTGGCCGGATCGATTTCGAAGCTGTGCTGCGGATTTACCGCGACATTTCGGGCCCGCTCGGCCCGTTCGACCCAAAGTTCGTCGCCACCCCCCCGGCGCCCGAACAACAGCCCGCACGCCTCATCGGGTGCAGCCTCGGTGGCGTGGATGACGAGGCTTGCCTCGACCCCGCTTGCAATTGTGACGATCATACCGACATCGGTTATGAGATGGGGGCCGAAAAGTCGATTGATGTTGTGCTGCCGGCCGAAGTCGCCGGCTTTCGGCTTGACCGGGCGCTGGCGGTGACGCTGCCGCAACATTCGCGTGAACGGCTGAAGGCCCTGGTCGGCGGCGGCCGCGTAGCGCGCGCTGACGGGGTGTTGCTGCGCGACCCGGCGTTGAAGGTGAAGGGCGGCGAGGCGATCACCCTCGTCATCCCGGCGCCGACGCCCAGCGGCACCGCGGCGCAGGATATCCCGCTGACTATCATTTTCGAGGACGACGCACTGCTGGTCGTCGACAAGCCGGCGGGGCTGGTGGTGCATCCGGCCGCCGGCAACCTTGATGGCACCATGGTCAACGCCTTGCTCCACCATTGCGCCGGGCGCCTTTCCGGAATCGGCGGGGTGGCGCGGCCGGGCATCGTGCATCGCATCGACAAGGACACTTCGGGGTTGCTCGTCGTCGCCAAGACCGATCCGGCGCACGAGGCGTTGTCGCGACAGTTCGCCGCGCACACCGTCGAACGGCGCTATACCGCGGTCGTCGCCGGCAACCCGATGCCGTCGGCCGGCCGCATCACCGGGGCGCTGGCGCGATCGACCGCCAACCGCCAGAAAATGGCCATCGTGCCCGATGGCCGCGGCAAGCATGCCATTACCCATTACCGGACTTTGCACGCCTTCACAGGGGCTTCGCAGGTCGAATGCCGGCTGGAAACGGGTCGCACGCACCAGATACGCGTTCACATGGCATCCATCGGCCACGGGCTATTGGGCGACGCAGCCTATGGCAGGACGCCGGGAAAGCTTGCACCGGTTCTGGCGGAACTGGGCTTTGCACGCCAGGCCCTTCATGCCGCGACGCTGGGGTTTGTTCATCCGACCACACAAGAAAAACTGTCTTTCGAATCGGCACTGCCTGCCGATATAGTGGAGTTAATCGGTCGTCTTTCAGGCGCCGAAGTTTGAAGGGATAGCGAATGGCCAATGTTCCCGCAGTAAAAACCAGTATCCCGGCGCTTGGCGGGGAAGCCGGGCTGAACCGTTACCTGTCTGAAATCCGCAAGTTCCCGCTGCTCGCGCCGGAACAGGAATACATGCTCGCCAAGCGCTGGGAGGAGCACCAGGACCCCGAAGCCGCCGCCAAGCTGGTGACGTCGCATCTTCGCCTCGTCGCCAAGATCGCCATGGGCTATCGCGGCTATGGCCTGCCGGTTGCCGAGCTTATTTCCGAAGGCAACATCGGCCTCATCCAGGGTGTCAAGAAGTTCGATGCCGAAAAGGGGTTTCGCCTCGCCACCTATGCGATGTGGTGGATCCGCGCCTCGATCCAGGAATATATCCTGCGGTCGTGGAGCCTGGTCAAGATCGGCACTACCGCAGCGCAAAAGAAGCTTTTTTTCAACCTGCGGCGCTTGAAGGGCAAGCTCAACGCCATGGAAGATGGCGACATGCGCCATCATCACGTTGAAAAAATCGCCACGACGCTGGGTGTCACCGAGGATGAAGTCATCTCGATGAACCGCCGCATGTCGATGGGCGGCGACACCTCGCTCAACGCGCCGCTGCGCGAGGAAGGCGAGGGCGAGTGGCAGGATTGGCTGACGGATACGGGGCCGTTGCAGGACGAGATCGTCGCCGATGAGCAGGAGCGTGGCCAGCGCCACGAATTGCTGGCTTCGGCAATGAAGGCGCTCAACGACCGCGAGAAGCACATCCTGACACAGCGCCGGTTGGTCGACGAGCCCGAGACGCTGGAGGAACTGTCGCAGCAATATGGCATCAGCCGCGAACGGGTCCGCCAGATCGAAGTGCGGGCATTCGAAAAACTGTCCAAGGCAATGCACGGGCTGGCGATCGAGCGGAAGCTGGTTCCCGAACTGACCTAGGGTACGGTTCACTATCGGCTGCATCGTCCTTCCGGAATTGGTGGCGCGAGGTTGACCTTTCGGCCGCAACGCCGCCAATTGGCCCCGCCATCACGGGAGCCGAAGTGCCAGCCAATCGCCGCCGCAACCTCGCTTCCCGTCTGGCGATCATCATTGCCAAACTGGTCTTCGGCTTTGTCGTGCTCAGCCTGTTGTGGGTGGCGGCCTACCGCTTCGTGCCGGTGCCTTTTACCTGGCCGATGGCGCGCGATGCCATTGCCGGCCGCCATGTGACGCGAAGCTGGGTGCGGCTGTCCTCAATCGCCCCCGCGGTGCCGCGTGCCGCCATTGGCGCCGAAGACGCTCGCTTCTGTACGCACAATGGCTTTGATTTCAGTGCCATGGAAGCGGCGGCTGCGCGAAATGCCACCGGCGGCCGCCTGCGCGGCGGATCGACGATCTCGCAGCAAACCGCCAAGAATGCCTTTCTGTGGCCGGGCCGATCGTACATCCGCAAGGGCCTCGAGGCATATTTCACGGTGCTGATCGAAGCGATCTGGGGCAAGCCGCGGATCATGGAAGTCTATCTCAACATCGCCGAGATGGGGCCGGGGGTCTATGGCGTCGAAGCGGCGGCGCAGCATTATTTCGGGGTCAGCGCGGCGCAGTTGAGCCCGCTCCAGGCAGCGCGCATCGCCGCCATCCTGCCGCAACCGATCAAGCGCGATGCAGCCGCGCCGGGACGGTATGTCCGGCGCTATGCCAATCGCATTGAAAAGCGCGCGCGGGTCGTCGGCAACGAGGGGATCGACAATTGCCTGCGCTAAAGCTTCTCACATCGCCGGCAGCTTGAACCCCGGCGGCAGCGGCATACCCGCGGTCAGCTTGTTCATCTCGGCGCTGCCGGCCTGGTCGGCCTTCGACTTTGCATCGTTGAAAGCCGCAACGACAAGGTCTTCGAGCATTTCCTGCGAGTCGGGTGTCAACAGGGACGCATCGATCTCGATGCCCATGATGCGCCCGCGCGCCGAGGCACGAACCTTGACGAGGCCGCCTCCCGACGCACCCTCGACCTCGATTTGATCGAGCTTTTCCTGCGCCTTCTGCATCTGTTCCTGGACGCTTTGCGCAGCTTTCATCAGTTCATCGAGGCCTGATTCGTCAAATTTGGGCATGGCTGATCCTTTGGGATGTTGGAGCCGGCTCGATCGTATCGATCCGGGCTTCGGGAAAGGCGGAAAATACGGCGCTGACCACGGGATCGGCGCGCGCCAGCGCAGCGCGAGCGGCGTCGGCGGCAAGTTCGGTCTCGCGCAGGGTCATCCCGCCGTCGTCGGTGCTGAAATCGATCTTCCACGCCACCCCTGTCCATTCGGACAGGCGCTGGTTGATCTGCACGATGGCCTCGCGGGGGGCGGCGCCGCTGCCCGCCACGACCAGCGATGGCGGCGCAAAGGCTACCAGCCTCACTTCATCGCTCAGCAGGTACGCCAGCCGCGGTTCGCGGCGTTCGCGAAACAGGTGGACGAGCGCCTCGAAACTATCGGGCATGACAATTGCCGGCGGCGCTTCCGCAATTACCTCGATGCGTGGGGCGGCAACAGGTGCGGATGCCGGCTGGCGCGGCGGGGTCACCATCTCGGCGCCTTCCTGGATCGTGCGCACCAGATCAGCCGGATCGGGCAGTTCCGAGGCGTGGATAAGCCGCAGCAACGCCATTTCGGCGGCCTGCAGCGGTACAGGAGCCGCCTGGACCTCGGCGAGACCCTTGAGCAGCAATTGCCACAATTGATGCAGCGACCGGAAGGGCAGCCGTGCCGCCCAATCCGCCAGGGCGGCGCGTTCCTCGACGCTCAACGCCGGGTCATCGGCCGGTGCCAATTTGGCGCGCGTCACCTGGTGGACGATTTCAAGCAGCTCGCGCAGCAGCATTTCGGGGTCGAGGCCAAGATCATATTGCCCGGCCAGCGATCGCATCGTGCCCGCAGCGTCGCCGGCGAGTACCAGCCCCAGCAGCGACCGCACCGCGCCGCGATCCGCCAGCCCCAGCATCTCGCGCACCGCATCGGCGGTCACCACGCCGGCAGCATGGGCAATCGCCTGGTCGAGCACTGAAAGTCCGTCACGAACCGAGCCTTCGGACGAGCGGGCGATCAGCGCCAGTGCCTCGGGTTCGGCGCTGGCACCTTCGGCCGCGCAGATCGCGGCAAAGTGCGTTACCAGCGTTGCCGCCGGCACGCGCCGCAAGTCGAACCGCTGGCAGCGCGACAGCACCGTCACCGGCACCTTGCCGACTTCGGTTGTTGCAAAAATGAACTTCACGTGCGGCGGTGGCTCCTCGAGCGTCTTCAACAGCGCGTTGAAGGCGTTCTTGGTGAGCATATGGACTTCATCGATGATGTAGATCTTGAAGCGCGCCGAAACGCTTGAATAGCGCACCGCCTCGATGATCTCGCGAACATCGTCCACGCCGGTGTTCGACGCGGCATCCATTTCGACAACGTCGATGTGGCGCCCCGCCGCGATGGCGATGCATGGCTCACAGACTCCGCAGGGGCTTATGGTCGGGCCACCGCTGCCATCCGGACCGATGCAGTTGAGCGCCTTGGCGATGATTCGCGCCGTCGATGTCTTGCCGACCCCTCGCACGCCGGTAAGCAGCCAGGCCTGTGCCAGGCGTTCGCGCGCAATGGCGTTGGCCAGGGTTCGGACCATGGCTTCCTGCCCGAGCAGGGCGTCGAAGCTGGCTGGGCGGTATTTGCGCGCGAGAACGCGGTATTCCGCGCTGGCCGGTGCTGCCGGCGGCGTCGGTGACTCCATGCCGGGAAAGGCGATATCGGTATCTTCGGACATTTGCGAAGGTCTAGCCGGTTGTCGGGTGGGCGTCATGGGGAAATGGCGGGCTGGAAGGGGCGTGAACCACGCAGGGGAATGGGCAAAGCCCGTGCAGACGTCCGATGGTTCGGTTGCCTGGGGGAATATTGCCCGGCTGGCAGCGCTTGCGCCTGGTGCGGTACACTCTGCGCGGTGGGAGCCGGGAACGACCCAGCGCGAATTCGTTGCGGCTGCTTCCTTCCGGACCTGACCGGGTTGGCGAGAGCACTGCCCGCCCGACTCCCGCCCGTCATATGGGCGATCCGCGCGATCGGGGCAAGAGGCCGGTCGCAGGTAGGACGCTGCGCCAGCCAGCATTGCGAGAATCGACGGAGCGGCCGCTTTCCTGTATTGCGAGCGCGGGGATCTTGAGACGCAGGACGAGCAAAAGGCCAGCCGGTCGCCCGCTCGGCATCCGGCAAAGGGGGGACGACCATGTTCACGTTGCGCTTCGAGGGCACATCGGCCCAGCAGCAGGCGGCGATTGAAGCAAGTGCGGCAAAGATGGTTGCCGTCGCAGCATTCGCCACGACGGTTGGCGACGCGCGGATATCACGCTGGTTCGGCGATGCTGCTTTGAGTGGCGGCGCCAGATATGCCGATTTCGACGCGCGTCGTAACAAAATGAGCGAGTATCTTGGGCAGCAATGCACTTCGCTGACCTTCGTCAACAAGGTGATTGGCGATGTCATCGACAAGGCGAAATGTGAGCATGGCGACATAGCCCAGGTCATTGGCGGGGCCTTCAAGACCAAATCCGTGGCGGGACAACGCGCGCAGCTGACCGAGCCCGACGGCTTTGTGCCATCCGGCCTTCGCATCTTCGTGCATCCCGGCTTCATGACGCGAAGCTCTGGCGCCGCACGCCCCTTCGACAATCAATTCAACACCTTGATGCACGAGATTTCCCATCGCGTGATTGCCACGACCGATCATTGGTATGGCGAGGGCAGCTCGCTCGACGCCGCGCAGCGCAACAATGCGCTTGTCGTCGATTGCGCCGAAAACTGGGGCTTCTTCTACGCCGACCTGTTGCCGTTCGTCGCCTGAGCGTCGCAGCACGGGCTTGTGCAAAAATTTCGGCCGCGCCTACCGGTTGCGCTGGCAGGTGTCCTTCGCGGGGCAACCGGTCAGCGGTCGCTCTCCAGTACCGTCAGGCCCTTGCCGGTCGATCCCCTTGCAATGCCGCCATCGGTCGCCAGCAATGTGGTGCCTTCACCGACCACGCTGCGCATCTGGGCGAAGAATTCGGGTGGGATCGTGATGCTGTCGATGGCGTTTTTCTCGACATGCTGGCCCTTGCGCGCCTCATAGCCCGGCAAGCCGAGATAGACCCAGATGGCGACCCCCGCGGCATCGCGGCCGACAAACTGTGCAGCGCGGGTGCCCATGTCGAAACCAGGCAGGACGCCGATACGGCTGCGCCCGATTTCGATGCCGTTGCGATAGACGATTATGCGTTTCGAACCGGTGCTGAGCATGATCGTGACAGGGCCCGATGGCGATTTTTCCGGCGTCCAGCGCGAGATTTCGCTGCCGGTGAGGGGGTTCTGCAGCGGGTTGGCGGCTTCGCCCTTGGGCGTTGCCGGCGGTAGAAAGGCATTTTCCGTGATGGTTTCGGGTTCGGGAACCGGGCCCTTGGCATCGGTCACCACAACCGTCATGCCCATGTTGCTGGTGGCAAACAGCAGCTTTGAAAATTCCAGTGGCAGGCGCACGCAGCCATGGCTGGCCGGGTAACCGGGCAGGTTGCCGGCATGGAGCGCGATCCCGTCCCAGGTCAGGCGCTGCATATAGGGCATGGGCGCACTGTTGTAGAGGTTGGACTTATGGTCCTTGTTCTTTTGCAGGATGGTGAAAATGCCGGTCGGCGTCTTTTTCTTCGCCGTTCCCGACGAAATTGTTGTCACGCCGATGCGCGCGCCGTTGCGATAGGCGTACCCGCGCTGGGTCTGCAGGTTGATGACCATCAGCATCGGCCCGGCGGGCGCAACCGAATCATCCCAGATCCATTCGCCCGGCTTCAGGGTCTCGACGGGCGTATCGAAGGGCGAGGATTTGAGCGCGCTGCCGGCAAGGACCGGGTTTGCAGCCAGCAGCAACAGCGCGGTCAGGACCAATTTCATGGGTGACTTTCGGTTCGTTAATGTTTGTTCGAGGCGATCAGCGCCGGCTCATGTCAACGGATCCGGGCGGCATCCGCACATCGAGCGTGGCAATCTCTGCGGTCAGCACGATCTGGCAGGCGAGGCGTGAGGCGCGCGATGCTCCCACCGCGAAATCGAGCATGTCCTCCTCCTCGTCGGAGGGGCGCGGCAATTTTTCCGTGTCCCCTCCCGAAATCAGCACATGGCAGGTCGAACACGCCATGGCGCCTTCGCAGGTACCCTCCAGCGGTTGGGCGCTCGCTTGGGCGATATCGAGAAGACGACTGCCCGCCGGCGCCTCGATGCTACGGTCCTCGCTGCCATCGGCGCGAAGGAACCTGATGAGGGTCATGCGGCCTCCTGCGCCAGCTTGCCGACAACGGCATTGATCTGCACCGCCGCAGAGTCGATCTCGGAGGCGGTGGTGAAACGCCCGAAGCCGAGCCGAAGCGATGCCTTGGCAGCAGCCTCTGACAGGCCCAGCGCCGTCAGTACTTGGCTGGGGCGCCCGGTGACGGCGGCGCATGCCGATCCCGACGAAAGGGCGAGGCCGGGCAAAAGCGGCAGCAACGGGATATGTTGTGCCTCGGGAAACATGATGTTGAGATTCCCCGGCCAGCGCGGGTCGAGCGCACCGTTGATGGTCGCCGGCACCTTTAGCGCATCGAGCAGGCGCTGCCGCAGCATCAGGGCATGGCCATGGTCGGCATCCATGCGGCCGCCGGCGATGCGCGCCGCAGCGCCAAGGCCGACGATCAGCGCCGTCGGCAAGGTGCCCGACCGGCCATCTTCCTGGCCGCCACCATGCAGCAACGGCGTCAGCACCGTGAAGGGCCGCCGATAAAGCGCGCCGATGCCCTTGGGGCCGTAAATCTTGTGCGCCGTCAGGCTCATCAGATCGATGCCCATGGCATCGACGTCGATAGGCAGTTTGCCGAACCCCTGCGCCGCATCGCAGTGCATGACCGCGCCGACGTTGTGCGCCAGCGCCGCAATGGCCGCGATCGGCTGGACGACGCCGATCTCGTTGTTGACCAGCATGGCGGACACAATGGCGACGTCTTCGCCAAGGGCTCGTTCGAGGTCGCCGAGCTCGACAAGGCCATCGGCGCGTACGGGAACGATGGTCAGTTGCGCCCCCAGCGATTCGAGATAGCGGGCGGTTTCGAGAACGCAGCTATGTTCGGTGGCCAGTGTGACGATGCGCCGCCGGGTCTGTCCGGGGGCGGTGAGCAGGCCCTTCAGCGCCCAGTTGACGCTCTCGGTAGCGCCGCTGGTGAAGGCAATGGTTTCAGGCGGGGCGTTGATGAGCGCTGCAATCTCGGCCCGCGCGACTTCGACGGCGGCTTTGGCGCGGTATCCCCACATATGGGCCGAATGGGGATTGCCGAAGCCCGCGACCGTCCATGGCTGCATGGCGTCGGCAACGGCGGGATCGAGCGGCGTGGTGGCGCCGTAATCGAGGTAGACGGGGAGGGTCATGCCGTCACCTTCGCCAGCCGCTGCGCCATCGCCACCCAGGCGTCCGCGAATGCGTCGATCTCGGTCGCGGTTGTCTGTGGCCCGAGGCTGACACGTATAGCCTCACCTGCCGCCGCACCCAGCCCCATTGCGCGCAGGACATGGCTCTCCCTGACCTTGCCCGATGAACACGCCGCCCCGGCGCTGACCATGAATCCGGCAAGATCGAGCGCCATCACCTGCGTCTGGGCGGACACTCCACGCAGGCCAAGACTGCTGATATGCGGCAGCCGGTCCACCGTTTTGCCATGGATGACCAATGTGGGCCAAACAGCGAGCAACTGGTCTTCCAGCCTGTTTCGCAGCGCTTCGACCTTGACCCAATCGAATGGCCCGGCAGCAACAGCCGCCGCGAATCCGGCGATCCCCGGAAGGTTTGGCGTGCCACCGCGCAATCCGCGTTCCTGTCCGCCACCCTTTTGCACGGCTTTCAAGCGATCAGGGTCGCGGGCGATAAGGCAGCCAACGCCCTGCGGCCCGCCAAGCTTGTGTGCAGACACGGCTGTAAAATCCTCGCCAGTTCCAGCGCCACCCCAATAGGCAGCTGTTTGCACACTGTCCTGCAGTGATAACACGCCAGCACGGGTAGCGACTTCGGCTGCTCCCACCGCGTGTTGGATGACACCCGTTTCGTTGTTTGCGGTTTGAACGGCGACCAGATCGACGCCTTGCCGAACAAACCGGTCAAGCTCCTTCAGATCGATAAGACCGTTGGCGTCGACTGCCAGAACGATCGCATTGGGCCGTGCGGCCAGGACAGCCGTGTGTTCAACCGCTGAGACAACGACTTTGCGCGCCTCCAGTCCGTTGAGCGCGAGCGCCAGTGCTTCAGTACCACCACTTGTGAAGATGATGCTTTCCGGGCGAACATTGGCCCAGTCGGCAATCAGGTCGCGGGCGTTTTCAATGATCCCGTTCGCGGCGCGCCCGCCGGCGTGCACCGACGACGGGTTGCCGACCGTCTCCAGCGCCGCCATCATGGCGTCGCGCGCCGCCGGCACCACCGGCGTCGTCGCCGCGTGATCGAGGTAGATGCGGCTTTTCGTTGCGATTCCGCTCATCAGCCTCATATAGGGCGGGATGCGCGGTTCGCGCCACAGTTCCAGGATGCCATAATGCCCGAAGTGATCTTTCCCGGCCCCGAAGGCCGTCTCGAAGGCCGTTACCAGCCCGCCGGCCGCCCGCGAGCGCCCGTGGCAATCCTGCTGCAGCCGCATCCGGCGCAGGGCACGATGAACCACCCTATCGTCATTGCCATGTACAACAGCTTCGTGCGACGCGGCTTTGCGACGCTGCGCTTCAATTTCCGTGGCGTCGGGCGCAGCCAGGGCGTCTTCGACAATGGTATCGGAGAGCTGTCCGATGCCGCCAGCGCGCTCGACTGGATGCAGCAGTTCAACCCCGAGGCGCAGACCACCTGGGTCGGCGGTTTCTCGTTCGGTGCCTGGATCGGCATGCAGTTGCTGATGCGCCGCCCCGAGGTAAAGGGCTTCATCTCGATCGCACCGCCGGCGAACATGTATGACTTCACGTTCCTGGCGCCGTGCCCCTCATCGGGCATCATCGTCGATGGCGAAAAGGACGAGGTCGTCTCCGGCATCAGCGTCCAGAAGCTTGTCGACAAATTGAAGACCCAGCGCCACATCACCATCGATCATGTCACCATTCCCGGCGCCAACCATTTCTTCGAGCATGAAATGGGCGACCTGATGGGCGCGGTGGACGGCTATCTCGACAAGCGATTGGCCAACGGCGGGCGGTGATTGCAGCCGCCTAAGCCATCCGGCCACCCGTCATCGCCGCCGGCACGCCCGTCGTTTCCGGCCAACTGATCGCCAGTCCCGCGGCGCTGCGCACCGCCAGCCAGGCAAAGGCTTCGGCCTCCAGCGCGTCGCCGTCCCAGCCGACGGTTTCCACCGGCTCGGTCGGCACGCCGGTGCGCATGGCGATCATCGCCATCAGCGTTGCATTGTGACGGCCGCCGCCGGTCACCAGCAGCCGCTGCAGCGGTGGCACATGGCCCAGCGCCAGCCGTACCGTTTCGGCGGTGAACGCCGTCAGCGTCGCGGCCCCATCGGCGAGTGACAGCCCGCGCGCCGGCTGAGCCGAAAAATCCGCCCGATCGAGCGACTTGGGCGGGGCAACGTCGAACCACGGCAAGTCGAGCATTCCCGTCAACACATCCTCATGCACGGTCCCGGCCGCCGCCAGTGCGCCGCCCTCGTCGTGGCTGTGACCACCTTGCTGCCGCACCCAATCATCAATCAGGGCATTGGCTGGGCCGGTGTCGAATGACCCCCAGCCGCCGTCGCGATCGAACCAAGTCAGGTTGCCGACACCGCCGAGGTTCAACACGCCGATGGGTCGCCCAAGGCCGGTCGATCGCGCCCGGTGATACCCCGGTGCCAGCGGCGCGCCCTGGCCACCGGCGGCAACATCGGCGGAGCGGAAATCATACACCACCGGAATGCGTGTCGCCGCCGCGAGCAGGGCGCCATCGCCGATCTGCCAGGTCCAGCCGCGATCCGGCCGGTGCGCCACGGTATGACCATGGAAGCCGATCATCGCCACCGCCTCGCGATCGACACCGGCCTTTGCCAGCAACTGGTGGACGGCGATGGCGTGCAGCCCGGTCAGTTCCGCGGTGACTGCGTCGATCAAGGCGTCCGGGGCCGGTGCACGCATTTCCAGTGCGCGGGCAGCGGCATCACGCAGGCGGCGGCGGAAATCCGGGTCATAGGGTGTCGATATGAAGGTTCGGGCAACGACCACGCCCTCACCATCGGTATCGACAAGCGCGGCGTCGATGCCGTCCATGGAGGTTCCGGACATGAGGCCGATGGCGGTGGTGAGAGGCTGCATCGCTGCATCCTAGCGTCCCGCCAGGCGCCTGTCATGCCAGCCCGCGCTGGCATGACCGGAACGGGTTGGCTAAGGAACGTTCATCATGGCCTACAATTCTTCCTTTCTCCGCGCTCTTGAAGACCGTGGTTTCATTCACCAGATCACCGATCCGGCAGCGCTGGACGCTGCGGCGGGCGCGGGCATCGTTACCGCCTATGTCGGCTATGATTGCACGGCGCCGTCACTCCACATCGGCAACCTTGTCTCGATCATGATGCTGCGGCACCTCCAGCAATCGGGGCATCGGCCGATCGTGCTGCTGGGCGGTGGCACCACCAAGGTCGGCGACCCCTCGGGGAAGGACGAGGGGCGGCAGTTGCTCGACGACGCGCGCATAGGCGCCAACATGGCGTCGATCCGGCGGATTTTCGAACGCTTCCTGTCGTTTGATGACGGCCCGACCGGCGCCATCATGGTTAACAACGATGATTGGTTGTCCGGCCTCGCCTACATCCCGTTCCTGCGGGATATCGGCCGGCATTTTTCGGTCAACCGGATGCTGAGCTTCGATTCGGTCAAGCTGCGCCTTGATCGCGAGCAGCCGTTGAGTTTTCTCGAATTCAACTACATGATCCTGCAAGCCTATGATTATCTTGAGCTCAACCGCCGCCATGGGTGCACGTTGCAGATGGGCGGTTCGGACCAATGGGGCAATATCGTCAACGGCACCGATCTTATCCGCCGCGTCGATGCGAGGGATGCCTTCGGGCTGACGACGCCACTGATTACCCGCGCCGATGGTGCCAAGATGGGCAAGACTGCCGCGGGTGCGGTGTGGCTGCACGAGGATTCGTTGCCGGCGTTCGATTACTGGCAGTTCTGGCGCAACTCCCATGACGCCGATGTTGAGCGCTTCCTGAAGTTGTTCACGGTCATGTCGCTTGGCGAAATCGCCACTGTCATGTCGGGTGATATCAACGCCGCCAAGGTCGTTCTCGCGACGGAAGCGACGGCCCTATGCCGGGGACGCGTTGCAGCCGATGCCGCCGCCGAGACTGCGCGGGCGACGTTTGCGGAGGGTGGGGCAGGCGACAACCTTCCGACGTTCGCCGTGGCAGCGCCTGTTTCGATCCTCGATGCGCTGGTCGGGCTCGGGTTCGCGGCTTCGAAAGGCGAGGCCCGGCGCCTGGTCGCCGGTGGCGGTGCTCGGGTCGATGGTGAGGCCGTGGGCGAAACTGCGTTGGTCAATCCCGGTGCGCGGGTGTCGGCCGGAAAGAAGCGCCATGGCGTTGTGATCGACGCCGGAACGGTTTAGCCTTTCAGGTCTCAATCCCAAGTAAAGGGCCGTGACATGCGTCATTATCTGCCGATAGCCGCCGTACTGGCTTTTCTCGCGCCAATGCCGCTGCTGGCGGCGCAAACCGCTGAATCGAAAGCGTGCTCGGACCAGGCCAGTGCCAAGGGCTTGCATGGCGCCGATCGTGAAACCTTCCGCGCCACCTGCATGAAGGGCGCGACGCCGGTTGCTGCGGCCAAATCCGCAGCAAAGCCTGCCGCAATGCCTGCAGTCGTTGCCGCCAAGCCCGCGACGGTGCCGGCCGCAATGCCGGCTGCGGCACCCGCAAAGGTGTCGACCGGCGCAGCGCCGAAGTCCGCCGAATCCAAGGCCTGTTCAGACCAGGCCACCGCCAAGGGCCTCCATGGCGGCGATCGCGAAACCTTCCGCAGCCAGTGCATGAAGGGCGCCGCGCCTGCTGTCGCTGCTGTAACGCCCATGAAGCCAGCGGCTGTCGCTCCAGCCAGGGTGGCCCCGGCCAATGTCGCCCCCGCCAAGGTCGTCCCCGCCGCAATGCCGGCAGCGGTCGCCAAGCCTGCTCCGGCCACCCGGGTCGCCACGACAACGACCACCTCGACCGGGCAAAAGCCACGGACGCCCGGCCAACTGGCCTCTGAAAACCGCATGCGGGCATGTGGTGAACAATGGCGCGCCGCCAAGGCTGCCAACAGGGTTCCCGCCGGTCAGACCTGGCCGCAGTATTGGTCAGCCTGCAACACCCGCATGAAGGCGGCCTGAGCAGCGCAGGCCTGCACGGTTTGAATCGTCTG
>JANXVZ010000015.1 GCA_025351405.1 Sphingomonadales bacterium
CTCACCGCCTATACGGCGCGGATGGCGCAGTTGCTCGACAAGCATTGCGACATGCTGCTGGTCGGCGATTCGCTGGGGCAGGTGATCTATGGCCTCGATACGACGGTGCGGGTGACGCTCGAGATGATGATCGCGCATGGCGCCGCGGTCGTGCGCGGGTCGTATCATTCGGTCGTCGTCGTCGACCTGCCGTTCGGCAGCTATGAGGCGTCGCCGTCGTCCGCCTTCACCAATGCGGCGTGGGTGATGAAGGAAACCGGGGCGGCGGCGGTCAAGCTCGAAGGCGGGGTGGCGATGGCGGAAACGATCGCGTTTCTCGTCAAGCGCGGCATTCCGGTGGTGGCGCATGTCGGGCTGACGCCGCAGGCGGTCAATGCGCTCGGCGGCTATGGCGCGCGGGGCCGCAGCGAGGCCGAATCGGAACTGATTTTTGCCGATGCCCAGGCGGTTGCGGCAGCGGGGGCCTTTGCCATCGTCGTTGAAGGCGTGGTCGAACCGCTGGCGCGTCGCATCACCCAGGGCGTCAAATGCCCGACCATCGGCATCGGTGCATCGCCGGCGTGCGATGGCCAGGTGCTCGTCGTCGACGACATGCTCGGCATGTTCGAGCGGGTGCCGCGATTCGTGAAGCGCTTCGACGATCTGGCGGTGCGGATCGACAAGGCCGCCGCCGACTATGCCGCCGCGGTGCGCGACCGCAGCTTCCCGACCGAGAAACAGCTTTATCTCTAATCCGTCATCGGGCATTCAGCCGCGCGACATTAGGCGTTCCGCTTAACGCCGAAACCCGGGCATCCGTCCCGCCAGCCCCTGGAGCGTTCTTGCCTTGGCCGTCACTCCCCGCACACTCCCCGATACCGGCGACGACGCCTTCCTGCGCGAGGTGGACGAAGGTGTGCGCCGTGACCAGATGGCATCGTTGTGGCAGCGCTATGGCCGCCTGACGATCCTGGCGGTGGTACTGGTGCTCGGCAGCCTTGGCGGCTGGCTCTGGTGGAAGGAACACCAGGTCAAGCTTGCCGGCGTGGCGGGGGAAGATTTCACCCAGGCGCTGGCCAAGGCCGAAGTGGGCGAAACCAGCGTCAGCAAGCCGGTTTTCGACCGTCTCGCCAAGGATGGCCCCGGTGGCTACAGCGGCCTTGCCCGGATGATGCAGGCCGCCGATGCGGTAAAGGCCGGGGACAATGCCGTGGCGATCAAGCTGCTCGATGCCGTTGCCGCCGATACCGGCCAGCCGCAGCCGGTGCGCGATGCGGCGCTCATCAAGTCGGTCCGCCTCGGCTTTGACACGCTGGCGCCGGCAACCGTCGTGGCGCGGCTGAAATCGCTCGCCATCCCGGGCGACCCCTGGTTCGCCATCGCCGGGGAAATGACCGCGATGGCGCAATTGAAGGCAGGCGACGTCGCCGCCGCCAAGACGATGTTGACCGCGGTGGCGCGGGAAGCCTCGGCTCCGCCGAGCCTGCGGGGCCGGGTTGCCGAACTGGCATTGTCGCTCGGGGTGGATGCGGCGTTGCTCAACCCGCCGGGTACTGCGGGACCGGCAAGCGCGGCGGCCGACGCGCCGGCGGCGCCGGTGGCGACCGCTGCCCCTGCCACTGCACCTGCAAAGTAAAGGCGTTCCCTTGCAACACAGCTTTCTCGTCCAGCGCAGTTTCGGCAAGCAGTTGCTCGGTGTCCTGATGGTCGCCAGCCTGGGGCTGACCGGCTGCAACACCTTCAAGGCGAAAAAGCCCCGCACCCCGACGATCGGCGAGCGCATCCCGGTGCTCAACTTCGAAACCCGGGCAGAGCCCGAGGCGGAGCTGCAGGGGACCGCTGTGGTGTTGCCGGCACCGGAGGCCAATGCCGACTGGAGCCAGCCCGGTGGATCGGCGTCGAAGGCCAATGGCCATCTGGCGCTTGGCGAAACCATTGCCGAGGCGTGGTCGGTGTCGATCGGCAAGGGCAGCAATGCCGAACGCCGCCTCAACGCCGCACCGGTAGTGCTCGGCGGCCGGGTCTTCACCATGGATACCGCCGGCGATGTGCGGGCCTTCGACGGCAAGACCGGTCGCATGGAGTGGCAGGCGCGGATCGCCGCTGCGACCGGCAAGAAGAAAAAGAACGACAGCACGGCCTTTGGCGGCGGTGTGAGCGGCGGTGACGGCAGGGTGTTCGCCACCACCGGCTATGGCATTGTCGCCGCCTTCGATGCCGCCACCGGCAAGGAACTGTGGCGCAAGAGCGTGCCGACGCCGCTGCGCGGTGCACCGACCGTCACCGGCAACCGGCTGTACATGCTGACGCAGGACAACCAGCTTTATGCGCTGGCGGCCGATAGCGGCGACACGCTGTGGAACGTCAGCGGCACGGTCGAGGTCGCCAGCCTGCTTGGCGCCGGGGCACCGGCAGTCGGCCTCGACACGGTTGTCGTCGGCTTCTCGTCGGGCGAGCTCAATGCGCTTCGTGCCGAAAACGGCCGTACCGTCTGGTCCGACGCACTGGCCCGCACCGGGCGTTCGACGGCGATGGCGGCACTGTCGGATATCGACGCCTCACCCGTCATCGATCGCGGCCGGGTGTTCGCCATCGGCCATGGCGGCCGCATGGCGGCGCTGGAACTCGCCACCGGCCAACGGGTGTGGGAGCGCAATTTCGCCGGAACGTCGACGCCCTGGGTGGCGGGGGATTTCCTCTACATCGTCACGCTGGAGGGTGAAGTCATCTGCCTGACCCGCGGCGAGGGCAAGGTGCGCTGGGTCACCCAGCTCGACCAGTATCGCAAGCCCAAGACCAAGTCCGATCCCATCGTCTGGAGCGGGCCGGTGCTGGCATCGGACCGGCTGCTGCTTGCCGGTTCCAACCGCCAACTGGTCACCGTGTCGCCCTATACCGGCAAGGTCATCTCCTCCAAAAAGCTCTCGGGCGCCGCATATCTGCCGCCCGTCGTCGCCGACCGGACGGTGTATCTGCTGACCGATGACGGCAAGCTGACGGCGTTCCGCTAGGCGCTTGCACCACGCGCCGGTGGCGTTGCGGCGCAACACGCGCTAGGCGTGCGCCCATGTCCTCACCAGTAAAACCCAAGAAGCCGGGAAAAGGCGGCCCGGCAAAGCCGGCGAATCCGCTCGCCGTGTCGTTGCGAGAGCTGCCGCGTGTCGCCATTGTCGGCCGGCCCAATGTCGGCAAATCGACCTTGTTCAACCGCCTTGTCGGCCGCAAGCTGGCGATCGTCGATGACACGCCGGGGGTCACCCGCGATCGCCGCGAGGGGCTGGCCAAGCTTTACGATCTCGAATTCACCGTCGTCGATACCGCTGGCTTCGAAGATGCCGATGCGGCAACGCTGGCCGGCCGGATGCGCGAACAGACCGACGCTGCCGTGGGCGACGCCGAGGTGGCGCTGCTGGTCTATGATGCGCGCGCCGGCGTCATGCCGCTCGACCGGCATTTCGCCGATTGGCTGCGGCGGCGCGGAACGCCCTTGATCCTGGTTGCCAACAAGGCCGAAGGGCGCGGCGCCGATGCCGGCATCAACGAAGGCTATGCGCTGGGCTTTGGCGACCCCATCCAGATTTCGGCCGAGCACGGCGACGGCATGGCCGACCTGTTCGAAGCGCTGCTGCCGTTCGTCGATGCGCCGGCGGTTGAAGACGATGACGACACGCCACCCTCCAATGATGGCGCCGCGCTCGCCGAGTTGCCGTCGGGTCCGCTCAAGCTCGCTATCGTCGGGCGTCCCAACGCCGGAAAATCGACCCTGATCAACACTTTGCTCGGCGAGCAGCGGCTGGTGACCGGGCCGGAAGCCGGCATCACCCGCGATTCGATCGCGATTCCGTGGGATTATCACGGCGAACCGGTGCGATTGATCGATACCGCCGGGCTCAGGAAGCGCGCCAAGGTCAGCGACAAGCTCGAACGCATGTCGGCGGCCGATACCAAGCTGGCCATCGACTTTGCCGAAGTCGTCGTGCTGCTGCTCGATTCGACGCTGGGCCTGGAGGCGCAGGACCTGCGCATCGCCGACCTCGTGCTGTCGGAAGGACGGTCATTGATCATCGCGCTCAACAAATGGGACGTCGCGGTCGATCAGTCGTCGCTGTTCCAGGGGGTCCGCAAGGCGCTCGACGATGGCCTGTCGCAGATCAGGGGCGTGCCGATGGTGGCGCTGTCCGGGCAGACCGGCAAGGGCCTCGACCTGTTGATGAAGGCGGCGTTCGAGGCGCGGGCGAAATGGTCGCGCCGGGTGCCGACATCGCAGCTCAACCGCTGGTTCGAAAGCGCCATCGACCGCAACCCGCCGCCCGCCGCCGGCGGCACCCGCATCAAGCTGCGCTATGTCACCCAGGTGGCGGCGCGGCCACCGACGTTCCTGATTTTCGGCAACCGCACCGATGATCTGCCCGCCAGCTATGGCCGCTACCTCGTCAACAGCCTGCGCGACGATCTCGATTTCGACGGCGTGCCGATCCGGCTGGATTTCCGTGGCGGCAAGAACCCGTTCGACACCGGCAAGGCCGCGCCGGCGCGCGGGCCATCGACGGCGTCGTCCAAGGGGCCATCGAAAACGGCGCCGCGCCAGGTCAAGCAGGAACAGGTCAGGGAGCGGCGTCACGCGGCGGCACGGGTCGTCCTCAACCGTATCGGGCCAAAGGTCGGGGTAAAGGCCGGACCGAAAGCCGGGCCCCGACCCGGGCCAAGGTCCGGGCCGGGAAAATCCGGTCCGAGCCGGGGCAAGGGTTCGCGATAAACCGCCATGCCGGGCCTGATCCTCTACGATTACTGGCGATCGTCGGCGGCCTATCGGGTGCGGCTGGCACTGGGCTTCAAGGGGCTGGAATACGGCTGCGTGCCCATCGACCTGCGCAAGGGCATCCAGGGCGAGCCAGGCTATCGCGGCGTCAACCCGCAGGGGCTGGTGCCGGCGCTGGTCGTTGCCGATGCCCCCGAATCGCCGGTGCTGACGCAAAGCCTGGCGATCATCGAATATCTGGAGGAGGTGCATCCGGCACCGGCACTGCTGCCGGCCGATCCGCTGGGCCGGGCGCGGGTGCGGGCGGCGGCGCAGGTCATCGCATCGGATATCCACCCGATCAACAACCTGCGCGTGCTGCGTTACCTCAAGTCGCCGCTGGGGCATACGCAGGACGAGATCGATGCCTGGGCCCGGCACTGGATGATCGCCGGCCTGTCGGCGCTCGAAGATTTTGCCCATCGCCATGGCGGGCGCTGCGTTTACGGTGATTCGGTCACGCTTGCCGACATCTGCCTGCTGCCGCAGCTTTACAATGCGCGGCGAATCCATACCGATCTCGCCGGGTTTCCGCGGCTTCTGGCCGCCGAATCGCATGTCGCAAAATTGCCGTTCACCATCGTGGCGTACCCCGATGAGGGCATGACAGCGACATAGTGTGCAGTTTTTGCAGCATTACCAGAACATTACGTTTCGCCGGCAGCTGCTTCTTATCTCTTGCCCTCGCGTAAATTTTGGCGTTTTGGTTTACATCGCGTTAATCGGGGATGGCGCGCCACGCTTTCAGGGTAAGAGATATGTCGGTCAAGAAGAATGTTCGTCGTGCGTCCTCCTATGTCGGAGGGCTTGTGCGACCGGTCCAGCTGGGCGTTTCGGTCTCCGCGATCGTGCTTGCCGGCACGGCCCTCGCCCCCGCGCGCGCCGCTGTCCTGAACCTTGGCGGCGTCGCCGTCAGCCGCACCAATCTCGACCAGTCGCCCGGTGTTCCCTACACCGGCGTCAGCAATGGTGTGCTGACCCTCAACCTGGCCTCGGCCCTGAGCTACAACGGCGCCTTCGACGACAGCCTCGGCGTGTTCGCGCTGACCAAGGTCGGCGCCGGCGTGCTGACGCTTGGCGGCACATCGAACAGCTTTTCGGGCCGGACGCTGGTATCAGCCGGCATCCTGAGGGCCGGCGCAATCAACACGCTTTCGATGAATTCGCTGCTGCAGGTCGCCAGCATCTTCGATCTCGCCGGCTTCAGCCAGACGATCAACGGTCTCAGCGGTGCAGGGCAGGTCATCAATTCAGGGGGCCTTGCCGCCCTGACGATCGATTCGGCGACCAACCGCGTCTTTACCGGCACCATCGCCAACGCGACGACGGTCGTGAAGGCCGGGACCGCGACGCAGACCTTCACCGGCGCCAACACCTACACCGGCGGCACCGTGCTCAACGCCGGGCAATTGTCCGTCGGCAACAATGCCGCGCTCGGCACGGGCACGTTGACGGTCAACGGCGGCAGCCTTGGCGCGTCGGCCAACAACATCACGCTCGGCAATGCCGTCGTGCTCAACAGCAACCTTGTCTCCAACAGCGGCGGCGTTTCCTATGGCCTGGGTGGGACCATTTCGGGCAGCGGCGGCATCACCAAGCTCGGCAACGGCACGCTGTCGCTGATCGGCAGCAACAGCTTCACCGGCGGCATCGCGCTGCAGGCAGGCGGCATCGCGGTCGGCAGCGATACCTCGCTCGGCACAGGCACGGTCAACAACAACGTTGCCGGCTCGCGCCTGACGACGGTCGGCGGGGTCAACGTTACCCTGGCCAACGCCTTTGTGCTCAACCAGAGCCTCAACATCACGCTGCCGTCGTCTGCATCCGGCTTTATCGAACTGTCCGGCCCGATCAGCGGCCCCAGCGGCATCTATCTTGCCGCCGGCAGCGGCGTCGGGACGCTCATCCTGCGCAACGCCACCACCAACACCGGTGACACCAACATGGCTGCCGGCTTCATCGCCGTCGGCAACAACGCCGCGATCAGCAGCGGCACCGGCGGCATTTTCACCAGCGGCCCTTCGGGTCTCCGCGCGCTGACCAACGGCCTTGTCATCCCCAACCACATCGGTGCCGGTGCGTTGTTCACCGTCGATACCGCGGGCTTCGACATGACCCTTTCGGGCCAGATCGGCGACCGCCTCGCAAACGCCCCCGGCTCGATCGACAAGGTCGGCGCGGGCACGCTGACGCTGACCAACGCGGTCAGCGACTATGCCGGACCGACGACGGTCAGCGCCGGCACGCTCAACGTCGTCGGCGGCATCGCCAGCGCGACGACCGTCAAGAGCGGGGCAACCCTGTCCGGTACCGGCACGATCGCCGCCGGTGTCACCGTCGCGGATGGCGGCACGATCTCCCCGGGCAATGGTGCCGGCAACATCGGCACGTTGAGCGTCGGCGGCCTGGCGCTTTCCGCCAACTCGATCCTCGACTTCACGCTCGGCACCCCGAATGTCATCGGCGGCCCGACCAACGACCTCATCGCCGTCTCCGGCGCGCTGACGCTCGATGGCCTGCTCAATGTCACGGCGGGTTCCGGCTTTGGCAACGGCACCTACACCCTCATCACCTACGGCAGCCTGGCGGCCGACAATGGCCTGACCGTGCAGACCCTGCCCAGCGGCTATACCCCGCTGGTCAGCGTCGGTCTGCATGACGGCATCAACAGCGTGCAGTTGCTGGTCAGCCCGACCGGCCCGATCACCCAATATTGGGATGGCACGGGCGCGGTTGCCGATGGCGCCGTCAGCGGCGGTTCGGGCGTCTGGAACGCCGGCAACATCAACTGGACCAATGTCGGCGGCACCGCCAATTCCAACTGGGGCAGCACGATCGGCTATTTCACCAATGTCGGTGGTGCGGTCAGTGTCGTGGGCACCCAGGCATTCCAGAACCTGTTCTTCACCGTTGACGGCTACACGCTCAGCGGCGGCGCGCTGGCGGCGACCGGTGCAGGCGGCCTCGACGTGATCGGCGGCGCCACGACCACCATCAACAGCACGATCAGCGGCGCCGGCGGCATCAGCAAGACGGGCGCCGGCAACCTGGTGCTCAACGGCGCCAACAGCTTCAACGGCCTTGGCATCACCGCCGGGACGGTCACGGTCGGCAGCGACACGGCTGCGGGCACCGGCGCCATCGCCATGGCGGACGGCACGACGCTTGCCGCGGGTGTGACGGGCCTGACGCTGACCAATGCGGTCAGCACGGCAGGCACCGGCACGATCGATTCGGGCACGGGCATGTTCACCCTCGGCGGCGTTGTCAGCGGCCCCGGCTCGGTGACCAAGACCGGCTCCGGCAACCTCGTCCTCAATGGCGCCAACAGCTTCAACGGCCTCGGCATCACCGCCGGGACGGTGACAGTCGGCACCAGCACGGCAGCGGGCACCGGCGCCATCGCCATGGCGAACGGCACGACGCTGGCCGCCGGCACCAGTGGCCTCACGCTGACCAATGCCGTCAGCACGGCAGGCACCGGCACGATCGATTCGGGCACGGGGGTGTTCACCCTCGGCGGTGTTGTCAGCGGCCCCGGCTCGGTGACCAAGACCGGCACCGGCACCCTCGTCCTCAACGGCGCCAACAGCTTCAACGGCCTCGGCATCACCGCCGGGACGGTGACAGTCGGCACCAGCACGGCAGCGGGCACCGGCGCCATCGCCATGGCGAACGGCACGACGCTGGCCGCCGGCGCCGATGGCCTGTCCCTGGCCAACGCTGTCACCATCGCCGGCCAGTCCACGGTCGATACGAGCACCTTCAACCTCGCGATGACCGGCCTTGTTTCGGGCGCCGGCACCCTCGTCAAGGCAGGCTCCGGCGCCCTGACGCTGACGGCGGCCAACAGCTACACCGGCGGCACGATCATCAACGCCGGCACGCTCATCGGCACCGCCACCACCTTTGGCAGCGGCGGGATAGTCGACAATGGCGCGCTGGTGTTCAACCAGGCCGTCGATGCCAGCTATGGCCCGGTCATCTCCGGCACCGGCAGCGTCACCAAGAATGGCGCCGGCGTGCTGACGATCACCGGCGTCGATACCTATTCGGGCACGACGACGGTCATCGCGGGCCGGTTGAACATGCTCGGCTCCAACGCCGCCTCCGCCACCACAGTCCAGTCCGGGGCGACCATCTCCGGCACCGGCACCACCGGGTCGTTGACGGTGCTGTCGGGCGGCACGATTGCACCGGGCAATCCCGTCGGCACCTTGTCGGTTGCCGGCAGCCTGTCGCTGGCATCGGGCTCCAACTATCTGGTGGACATCGCCGGGCCGGTTTCGGACCTGATTGCAGTCTCCGGTCCGGCTTCGATCAACGGTGCCAACATCCTGATCACGCCCGTCGGCGTCACGCCGAGCTTCGATCTCACCTACACCCTGCTGACGTCGAGCGCGGTGAGCGGCACCTTCAACGCCCCGGGTGTCAGCAACCTTTTCGGCCCGGGTTTCACCACCTTGCTGGTCTATGCGCCGACATCGGTGAAGCTGGTGCTGCGGCCCGGATCGCTGTTGACGCTTGCGGGCAACAACCTGCGTCCCAACCCCAAGGCGATCGCGGCGTCGCTGGATAGCGCTGTCGCCGGTGGCTATACGCCGCTTGGCCTCGGGTCGCTCTACCTGCTCGGCGCGGCGGATCTTCCGGGTGCGCTCGACCAGTTGACCGGCGAAATCCACAGTGCGGAACGCAAGGTGGCGCTTGAAAACACCCGCGTCGTCCGCGAAACGGCCTTCGACCGGCTCAACGCCGGCCTGCAGCCATTCGCCGACAGCAATGTTGCGACCACGAATGGCGAACGCGTCACCACGGTCTGGCTGCGCGGCGCGCGATCGGCCGGCACATCGAGCGATGATGGCATCGGCCGCCGCCTGAAAACGTCGGAAACCGGCGTCCTCACGGGCGTCGATACCAGCAAGGATGGCCTGACCGTCGGCGCACTGTTCCATTATCTGCACACCGATGCCGACATAAACCTGCTCGGCAAGTCGACGGTCGAAAGCACCGGCGGCGCGATTTACGCCGGGTATCGCCAGCCCAACGGCTTTGCCCTCGGCGTCGGTGGATCCTATGCGCACGACACGTTCAAGGCGTCGCGGGCGATCGTCATCCCCGGCCTGTTCCAGACATTGTCGAGCAACTACAGCGGCAACACCTACCAGGGTTTTGCCGAGGTCTCCTATGACCTTGCGGCTGCCGACACCGTTCGGATCGAGCCGTTCGGCCGCGTCTCCTACACGCACCTGAAGACCGATGACTTCAACGAGGTCGGTGGCTCCGCCGCGCTGAAGGTCTATGGCCGCAAGAGCGACCTGACGTTGACGCAGCTGGGCCTGCGCGGTGCCGTCGATCTGGGCGTCGGGCGGTTTTCGGCTTCGGCGGGCTGGCAACATGCCGGTGGTGACCGTGACGGCCTGACCTATGTGTCGATTACCCAGGGTCTCACCCAGGCCGGCATCCGCGCCAGCGCGCTCGACAAGAACGCCGCCGCCATCGAAGCCAACGCCACCGTCGGCATCTCGAAGATGGTGTCGTTCGGCCTCGGCTACAGCGGCATCATCGGATCGAACGCCAGCGACCACAGCGCACGGGCGACGCTGACCGTCGGCTTCTGAGCTGCCGGGCATAACGCGATCGGGGCGGCGGGATCACCATCCCGCCGCCCTTTTTCATGGGCGAAACGATCGCAGGCCGCGGCAAAGGCAGATGCCACATTGACCCGCTGGTCCCCCGCCTATAGCCGCAGGGCATGATCTTCCAGTCCGACAACAGCGCCGCCGCCTGTCCCGAAGTGCTTGCCGCGGTTACCGCCGCAGCGCCCGCCACTGCGGCGGGCTATGATGCCGACGATCATTCACGCCAGCTCGACGGGGTGTTTTCGGCTGTCTTCGGCCGCGCCTGCACCGTGCTAACCGTCGGCACCGGCACTGCGGCCAATGCCCTGGCGCTGGCGGCGCTTGTCCCGCCCTATGGTGCCATTGTCTGCCATGAAGACGCACACATCCATGTCGACGAGTGCGGCGCGCCGGAGTTTTTCACCGGTGGTGCCAAGCTGATGCTGGTGCCGGGTGCGCATGGCAAGCTGACGCCTGCGGGAATCGAGGCGGCGCTCGCGTCCCATCGCGGTGATGTCCATCAGGTCCAGGTGCGGGCGCTGTCGATTACCCAGTCGACCGAAACCGGCACCGTCTACACGGTGGAAGAACTCGCAGCGCTGGGCGCTCATGCCCGGGCGCGCGGCTGGCGGGTGCATCTGGATGGCGCGCGCTTTGCCAATGCCGTCGCCCATCTCGGCTGCCATCCGGGTGATGCCAGCTGGCGCGCGGGGGTCGATATCCTCAGCTTCGGTGCCATCAAGAACGGCGGGCTTTCGGCCGAGGCAATGGTGATCTTCGACCCGGCGCTGGTCGAGGATATCCGGCTGCGCCGCAAGCGCGCTGGCCAGATGCCGAGCAAGGGCCGTTTCAACGCCGCCCAGTTGCTGGCCATGCTCGAAGGCGGTGTCTGGCTGCGCAATGCCGCCGCCGCCAACGCCGGCGCCGCACGCCTCGCCGCGGTGGCAGGGCCGGACGCAGGTGTCCGCCTGTTGCATCCGGTCGAGGCCAACGAGGTGTTCCTGGCGCTTGCCCCCGGCCAGCCCGAAGCGTTGCGGGCGCTCGGTTATGGTTTTTACGACTGGGGTGCCGCCGGGTCGAACGAGGCGCGCTTTGTCGTCGCCTGGGACACGCCAGCGGCGGCCGTCACCGCGCTGGCCGAAGCCATCGCCGCTACATCGGGTTGATGATGCCCGACGCTGCGCCGCCCCCCTCTGTCGCCAGCCGGCCGGATTTGCGGCTGGTGCTGTCGTTTGTGGCCGTCACGCTGATCTGGGGGTCGACGTGGCTGGTCATCAAGGGCCAGTTGGGTGTCGTGCCGCCAAGCTGGTCGGTGGCGTATCGCTTCCTGCTCGGCGGCGGCGTCGTGCTGGCGCTGTGCCAGGCCACCGGTCGTCGCCCGCCGCTCGGCCCGGATGGCCATCGTTTCGCGCTGCTCGTCGGCCTTCTCCAGTTCGTGATGAACTTCAACTTCGTCTATCGCGCCGAGCTTTACCTGACTTCGGGCCTGGTGGCGCTGGTCTTCACCATGCTGGTGGTGACCAATGCGCTGCTGGGCTGGGTATTCCTGCGCCAGCGCGTCGGCGCCGGCTTCATCATCGGCAGCCTCATCGGCATTGCCGGGGTGGTGTTGCTTGTCGGGCGCGACCTTGGCGGCTCACCCGATCTGGTGCTCGGGCTCATCCTCGCGGTCGCCGGGGTGCTCAGCGCATCGAGCGCCAACATCCTGCAGGCCACCCGGCGCGGGCGCAGCCTGCCGCTGGAACCGACGCTGGCGGCGTCGATGCTGTATGGCGGTGCCATGAATGCAGGGTTCGCGCTGGCGACGGTCGGTGCCCCGGTGTTCGACCCACGGCCGGAATATTGGGCCGGGCTGCTTTATCTTGGCGTCATTGCCTCGGCGGCGGCATTCCTCATCTATTACGCCATGATCCGCCGGATCGGCGCGGCGCGTGCCGGCTATGCCAATGTCATGGTACCTGTTGTCGCCATGAGCCTGTCGACGCTGTTCGAAGGCTATCGCTGGACGGCGGTTGCAGCGTGTGGCGCGCTGCTGGCGCTGTGCGGCCTGGTGGTGGCGCTGCGCAGCCGACGCTGAAACGCGTGGATCCTGTTCCGCACAGATGCGGATAGGGCTCTTGATCCGCATCAATGCGGGTAGGGCGGTTGTTGTGCATCACAGGGGCTTGGGCGCGGCGCTCCCTGCCGTGCCGGAGACCGGCGATGAAAACCATTCTGGTGCACATTCACAATGATGGCGGGCAAGAGGCGCGCCTGCAGGCAGCGTTCGATATCGCACGCGCCTGCGATGGCCATGTCACCTGCATGGAAGTGACGCCCTATGCGGCCTATTCGATTGCCGAGCCGGTTGTCGGTGCCATCCCCATTACCGCGATGATCGAAGCGATCGACGCCGAACGCCGTGAGGAACGCCAGCGCGTCGAGGCGCGCATGCGCGACGAAGGCGTGCGCTGGGACTGGCTGGCGCGCGAGGGCGAAAGCTATGACCGGTTGAGCGATGCGGCGCGGCTCGCCGATGTCGTGGTGATGAGCGCCGGGCCGGCCGACGGCGCTTCGCTGGTCGATGTCATGCTGGCCGGCGAGGTTGCCATCCATGCGCCGGCACCCGTCGTCGCGGTGTCGCCGCTATCGCACGGGTTTGCCGTCACCGGCGGCGCGCTTGTCGCCTGGGACGGCAGCCAAGAGGCGGCGATGGCGATGCGCGCCGCGCTGCCGTTGCTCCGCCTTGCCGAAACGGTGGAGTTGCTCACCGTATCCGAGAAGGACAGCCAGTTCCGGGCGCGCGACGCCGCGACCTGGCTGTCGCGCCACGGCGTGTCGGCCGAAGTGCTCGAACACCATGACGATGGCCGCGGTGTCGAACAGGTCATCCGCGACGTGGTGGCAGAACGTCGTTCGGCGTGGCTGGTGATGGGTGCCTATGGCCATTCGCGGCTGCGCGAAATGCTGTTCGGCGGCGTGACACGGGCGTTGCTGGCCCGGCCGCCGGTGCCGCTGCTGCTGGCGCATTGACCCGGCGACGCTTGCCCGGACGTCACGCAAGTCCGCTGTTATTCCTGATTGTTGCGGCTATGGCTTGTCGGGATGGACCAGCCGATGCAACGAACCCGATACCCCGGCGCGGCCGGGTTTCAGCCTCCCGCGCCGGTCGTGG
>JANXVZ010000016.1 GCA_025351405.1 Sphingomonadales bacterium
ATCGCGTTGCTGGCGCTTGCAGCGCCGGTGTTCGGCACGGCGGCACCGCGTCGTGCCATGGTCAGCCTGACGTACGACGACAGCCTCGACAGCCAGCTCGACCATGCGGTGCCGCAACTCGACGCCGCCGGGCTCCGCGGCAGCTTCTTTCTCATCGAGGAGGATGCCAAGGGCCGCGCCGATGATTGGCGCGCGGTCTCCCGGCGCGGCCATGAGCTCGGCAATCACACTGTCCACCACCCGTGCGACCTGGGGCCCTTTGCACCGCGCGCGTTCATCGCCGGTGAAATCGCCCCGAACGAACGCTTCCTCGATCGTCTTGCCGGCCATCACCGCCTGCGCACCTATGCCTATCCGTGCGATGTCACCAATCTCGGTCCCGGCACCGCTAACCAGCAAGCGCATCTTTACAGCCGCCTGCTGCGGGCGGCCGGAATCCACGGCGCCCGCACCAGCGAAGGCGCCCCCAACAATCCGTTGCACGTACCGGCAACGCGCTATCGGCTGCAGGCGCTGGCGGTGGGCTACAACGCTCTCGATCTGGCGGCGGTCACCGATTATCTCGATACCGCCATCCGTCGCGGACATTGGGCGATCCTGGTCTTTCACGAAATCGTCGCGGTCCATGCCGCCGACGGCGACACGACGATCGAGCGTCACCAAGCCGTCCTCGATGCCATCAAGGCGCGCGACATCGATTGCCTGCCGATGGGCGCGGCGCTTGATCGCATCCTGCATCGGGCATAGCGGCGTGGATAGCGGTGTGGCAGCCGCGACGCCGCGTGCCTATATGGCTTGCGGGACCAGGAGTGTTGCCGATGGACGGTATGGATCATCAATCGTCGGCGCGGCGCCGGTAGCATGAAATCTCCCGACTGGCTGATGCCGCACCCTGCCGGCATCTATGTCGCCCCCGCCGATGTCTGGATCGATCCGTCGCAGCCCAAGGATCGCGTCCTCGTGACCCATGGCCATGCCGACCATGCCCGCGCCGGCCATGGCAAGGTGCTGGCGACGCCCGAGACGCTGGCGATCATGGACGTGCGCTATGGCGAGCAGGCCGGGGGCCAGGGCATCGCCTATGGCGAGACGATCCGGCTGGGGGATGTCGATATACGGTTTGTGCCCGCCGGCCATGTGCTGGGGTCGGCGCAGATTGTCCTTGAACATGCTGGCCAGCGCATCGTCGTCTCCGGCGACTACAAGCGCCGGCCCGACCCGAGCTGCGCGCCGTTCGAGCCGGTTCCGTGCGATGTCTTTGTCACCGAAGCGACCTTTGGCTTGCCGGTGTTCCGCCATCCGCCGACCCCCGGCGAGGTCGCCAAGGCGCTGGACAGGCTGGCGGCGAACCCGGAACGCTGCGTTTTGATCGGGGCCTATGCGCTCGGCAAGGCGCAGCGGGTGATCGGCGAATTGCGCGCTGCCGGGCATGATGCGCCCATCTACATCCACGGCGCCTTGCAGAAACTCTGCGATCTTTACAGGCGTTTCGGGGTTGACCTTGGTGCGCTGCGGCCGGCGTCGGAGGCCAAGGCGGCCGATATGAGGGGGCATATCGTCATCGCGCCGCCCTCCGCGCTCAACGATCGCTGGTCGCGGCGGCTGCCCGACCCGGTGACGGCGATGGCGTCGGGGTGGATGCGGGTTCGCCAGCGCGCCGTCCAGCGGCAGGTCGAACTGCCGCTGATCATTTCCGACCATGCCGACTGGGACGAGCTGACCGCGACCATCACCGAGCTCGATCCCGGCGAAGTCTGGGTGACGCACGGGCGCGAGGAGGCGCTGGTGCACTGGTGCGCGCTGCACCAGCGCCGCGCCCGGGCCCTCGAACTCGTCGGGCGAGAGGACGAGGAAGATTGAGGGTCTTTGACGCCCGCGCATCATCCGGCCAATAACGCCCCATGTTCCGCAGCCTCCGCCCGCTTATCTTCGCCCTCGACCCGGAAACCGCCCATGGCGTGACGCTGGCCGCGCTGCGCGCCGGGGCGGCATTGCTGCCGGGCGCGGCGGCCGACGATCCCGTTTTGCGGACCAGCGTCGCCGGGCTCGACCTGCCCAATCCGGTCGGGCTTGCGGCGGGGTTCGACAAGGATGTCATGGTGCCGGATGCCATGCTTCGGCTCGGCTTCGGCTTTGTCGAATGCGGGTCGGTGACGCCGCGGCCCCAGGCCGGCAATCCCCGGCCGCGCTTGTTCCGGCTGGTGGAGGATGGCGCCGTCATCAACCGCATGGGCTTCAACAATCTTGGCCTCGAGCACGCCGTCGTGCGCTTGCAGGCGCGGCGCGGGCGACCGGGCATCGTCGGCATCAACCTCGGCGCCAACAAGGATTCGGAGGACCGCAGTGCGGACTATGTTGCAGGCGTGCGCGCAGCGGCGGCGCTGGCAAGCTATGTGACGGTCAATATCTCCTCGCCCAACACGCCGGGATTGCGCGCGCTGCAGGACGGCGCGGCACTCGCCGATCTCATTGCGCGGGTTGTGGCGGCACGGGGCGCCTTGAACGTGCCGATGTTCGTAAAGGTCGCGCCCGATCTGGAGCCGGAGGATTTCGAAACCATCACGCGCGCCGCAATCGACGGCGGCATCGATGGATTGATCGTTTCCAACACCACCATCAGCCGCCCGCCGCTTGCCAGCCGCCATGCCGGTGAAACCGGCGGCCTGTCGGGCGCGCCGCTTGCCCCGCTGGCGTTGGCGGCACTGCGCGGCTTTGTGCGCGCCAGCGGGGGCGCGTTGCCGCTCATCGCTGCCGGTGGAATCGCTTCAGGGGCCGATGCCTATACCCGTATCCGCGCGGGGGCGAGTGCGGTGCAGCTCTATTCGGCGCTGGTCTATGACGGGCCGGGGCTGGTTGGCCGCATCAAGGCCGATCTGGCGATGCTGCTGCGGCGCGACGGATTTGCCACCGTCGGCGATGCGGTCGGCGCTTCGGTCGGGCGTTAAGCCCCCCTTGTCCCGCGTCGCCACCCCCGCCTATGCTGGCCGGTGATGTTCAAGCCCTTCCATACCCTGCCGCTTTTTTTCGCCATCGCCGCGTGCGCCACGGCCCCTCGGCCGGCGTTCGCGCCGGTCGCCGCGCCGACAGCGGCGCAATCGGCTGCCCCGACCTTCCAGGCCCTGGTTTCGGCGGCGCACCCGCTGGCGTCTGCGGCTGGCCTTGAAATGCTCAAAAAGGGGGGCAGTGCGGCCGATGCCGCCGCCGCCACCATGTTGGCGCTGACCGTGGTGGAGCCGCAATCCTCGGGCATCGGAGGCGGCGGCCTGCTGGTCTATCAGGGCCCCAATGGCGCGCTCGCCACCATCGATGGCCGTGAAACCGCCCCCGCCGTCGCGCGTCCGGGCCAGTTTCTGGGTCCCGATGGCAAAGCGATGCCCTTCGAACGCGCCGCCACCGGCGGGCGCGCCGTTGGTGTTCCGGGCAACATTGCCTTGATTGCCGAGGCGCACCGGCGCTGGGGCAGGCTGCCCTGGGCCGA
The DNA here is from genome assembly GCA_025351405.1 of Sphingomonadales bacterium. GTDB lineage: Bacteria > Pseudomonadota > Alphaproteobacteria > Sphingomonadales > Sphingomonadaceae > Sandarakinorhabdus. The sequence goes on from JANXVZ010000016.1 coordinate 3,479, forward strand.
TCTCTTCGGCCCGGCCATACGCCTTGCCGAAGGTGGCTATGATGCCAGCCCGCGATTGAGCCTTTACATCGGTTACGGCGCACCCGCGCTGGCGCAGGACCCGGCGGGCGCCGCGCTGTACCTCGATGCCAGCGGCAAGCCGATCGCTGCCGGCACGCGCGTCGTCAACCCGGCACTGGCAGCCACCTTCCGCGCCATCGCCGCCGGTGGCTCGCAAGCATTTTACACCGGAAAGATTGCAGCCGACATCGCCCGCAGCGTTGTCGGCGCCCAGACCAATCCGACGGCGATGACGCTGGCCGACATCGCCGCCTACCAGGTGAAGGCGCGCGCGCCGGTGTGTGGCAGTTACCGCAGCTATCGCATTTGCGGCATGGGGCCGCCTTCCTCCGGCGGGGTGATGGTGCTGCAGGTCCTCAAGCAACTCGAAGGCTTCGACATGGGCAAACTCGGCAAGGACAATCCGGTCAGCTGGCACCTGATCGCCGAAAGCCAGCGGCTGGCCTATGCCGACCGCGCCAAGTGGATCGGCGACGAGGATTTCGTGAAGGTCCCGGTGGCCGGGTTGATCGACCCCGCCTATACCGCTGCCCGTGGACGCCTGATAAGCGCCACCGCGCGCATGGCCGATCCCGTTGCGGGAACCCCCAGGGGCGCGCCGCCGCGAACTGCGGCCAACGACAACGAAGTTCCCGGCACCTCGCATTTTGTCGCCGCCGATGGACGCGGCGGGTTTGCCAGCTACACCAGCACCGTCGAACGGCCGTTCGGCTCGGGGCTGGTCGTCGACGGCTTCGTCCTCAACAACGAGATGACCGATTTCAACTTCGACCCTGCCGACGAGGGTGCGTTGACCGCCAACCGTGTCCAGCCCGGCAAGCGCCCGCGTTCGTCGATGGCGCCGACCATCGTCTATGACAGCAAGGGCAAGGTGGTCCTCGTTATCGGGGCGGCGGGCGGCTCGACCATCCCGGCGCAGGTCGCCAAGGCCATCATGGGCGTCATCGATTGGGGTTTGCCGGTCAAGGAGGCGCTCGCGCTGCCGCAGCTGGTGGCGATGGGCGACCGCATGGCCATCGAAAAGGGCAGCGCCCTCGAGGCGATGATCCCGGCCCTGACGGCGCTTGGCGACAAGCCGGTGCCGGCACAATTGCCGTTGAAGCTCAACGCCCTGCAACGGGTTGCAGGCGGTTGGGCAGGGGCTGCCGATCCGCGCAGCGAAGGCGCAGTGGCGGGGTATTGATCGATGGGCGCTGGAATTTTCAAGGGCGACAGCCTCGGCCGGCCGGCGCCCATGGCCGCCCGCGTCGATCGCACCGCCAACCTCGTCAGCCTGTTCCTCGACTATGCCGACGAGCGCGGCGACCTGCCCTTCCTGTCACGCAAGATCAATGGCGCCTGGCGCGCCACGAGCTGGAGCGAGGCCGCCGATATCGTCGCCAGCCTGTCACAGGCGCTGATCGCCCTTGGCATCCGCAAGGGCGACCGGGTCATGCTGGTCAGCGAAAACCGCCCGGAATGGTGCCTTGCCGACCTTGCCATCATGGCGGCGGGCGGCATCACTGTTCCCGCCTACACAACCAATACCGAAGCCGACCACGCGCACATTCTCGGCAACAGCGGGGCACGCGCCGTCATCGTCTCCAACCCCAAGCTGGCGGCCAACCTGCTGCCGGCGGTTGCGGCGAGCAGTGCCTGCCGCATCATCATCGGCATCGATCATCTGAAGGATGCCCAGCGCGGCGACCTTCTCATCCAGCAATGGGCCTCGCTGGTGGCGACCCACGCCCATGACCGCAAGGCCCTGCGCGCCCGGGCGACGATGAAGCGCGAAGACCTGGCCTGTATCATCTACACCAGCGGCACCGGCGGCGCCCCGCGCGGCGTCAGGCAGCACCACGGCGCCATCATGCGCAACATCGCCGGCGCCATCGCCGTCATCGAGCAGGATTTCATCGCCACGCCGTATCGCGAACGCTTCCTGTCGTTCCTGCCGCTCAGCCATGCCTATGAACACACCGCCGGCCAGTTCATGCCGATCGGCATGGGTGGCGAAATCTACTATGCGGAGGGCCTCGAAAAGCTTGCCGCCAACATCGAGGAAGCCCAGCCGACCTTCATGGTGGTGGTGCCGCGGCTGTTCGAGGTGTTGCGCACCCGTATCGCCAAGCAGATCGAAAAGCAGGGCGGCGTCGCTGTCACCCTGCTCAACCAGGCACTGCGGCTTGCCCGCAAGGACGCCCGCAACGAAAGCCTCTCGATCATCGATCGCGCGCTCGATGCCGGGCTCGACCGCACGATCCGCAAGTCGATCCAGGCCAAGTTCGGGGGCCGGCTGAAAGGCATGGTCGCCGGCGGCGCGCCGCTCAATCCCGAAGTCGGCATCTTCTTTGCCGCCATCGGCATCAGCATCCTGCAAGGCTATGGCCAGACCGAAGCCGGGCCGGTGATTTCGTGCAACCGCCCCGGCCGCCGTATCAAGATGCACACCGTCGGCCCCCCGCTCGACCAGGTCGAGGTCCGCATCGCCAAGGACGGCGAGATCTGCGTGCGCGGCGAACTCGTCATGGACGGCTACTGGATGAACGATGCGGAAAGCCACAAGGTATTGCAAGACGGCTGGCTGCTGACCGGCGACATCGGCCATATCGACAAGGACGGCCACCTTGTCATCACCGACCGCAAGAAGGACATCATCATCAACGACAAGGGCGACAATGTCGCCCCGCAGCGCGTAGAGGGGATGCTGACCCTGCAGGACGAGATTGCCCAGGCAATGGTCTATGGCGACAAGCGGCCCTATCTCGTCGGGCTGGTCGTTCCCGAAGCCGAATGGGCGATGTGCTGGGCCCGCGACAAGGGCATGCCCGCCGACCTGCACAAGCTAGCGCACGAACCCGAATTCCAGCGCGCCGTGATGGCGGCGGTCGATCGCGTCAATGCCCGGCTTTCGGTCATCGAGAAGGTGCGCCGGGTGATCATCGCCGATGAAGCCTTCACCACCGACAACCAGCAGATGACGCCTTCGCTGAAGATACGGCGCCACGTCTTGCGTTCGGTCTATGGTCCCCGCCTGGACAAGCTCTATACGGCCTAGCTGTGGCAGTTTGACGCAACAGAGGCCCCGGCAGCGCCGTTAGCCTGCCGGGTTCGTTGCCGATCCGAATCCTTACGAATCGTTATCGTTGACGGTCGCGGCCCAGTCTCCCACAAGCCGCGCCATAACGCCGCAAACCCCTGCGGCGGTCGGCGCCGCGTCAGGCGCGGGAGACAATGATGGCACGCCGCAGGTCGGAGGGGCAGGTGCTGGTGACCGGGGCGTCGGGCTATATCGCCGGCTTCGTCATAAAGCAGCTTGCCGCGAACGGCTGGCAGGTGCGCGGCACCATGCGCAACCTGGCGCGCATCGACGAGTTGCAACGCAGCATCGGCGCGCCCGACCTCGAGCTTGTCGCCGCCGACCTGTCGAGCGACGCCGGCTGGGCGGAGGCGATGAAGGGTGTCACCTACGTCCTGCATATCGCTTCGCCGATCCCGCTGTCGGAGCCGAGAAGCGACGACGAGCTGGTGCGCCCGGCGCGCGAAGGCACGCTGAGGGTGTTGAAAGCGGCGCACGACGCCGGAGTGAAGCGCGTGGTGATGACGTCGTCGGTCGCGGCCGTGGCCTATGGCATGGACGGCGACCTCAAGGTTTTTACCGAGCTCGACTGGACCGACCCGAACCACCGCGACACCTACGCCTATGTGCGATCCAAGGTGATCGCCGAGCGTGCGGCGCGCGACTGGATGAAGGTGACCCGCGGCGCCATGCAGTTCTGCACGATCAACCCCGGTGCCGTGCTGGGGCCTGTATTGGGCCGCGACTTTTCCGCGTCGCTCGAAGTCGTTCGCAAGCTGATGGGCGGCGAACTGCCGGGCTGTCCCCGCCTCGGCTTTCCCATCGTCGACGTTCGCGACGTCGCCGACATCCATATCCGCGCCATGACTGCGCCGAACATGAACGGCGAACGCTTCCTCGCTGCGGGCAAGTTCCTGTGGATGAAGGAAATTGCCCAGATATTGAAGCGCCGCCTCGGCCCGCGCGCCAGCAACGTGCCGACCCGGGAACTGCCCGATTTCCTCGTCCGCCTGTCCGCGCTGTTCGACCCGACCGTCAAGATGGTGCTGCCGGAACTGGGCAAGGCGCGCATCATCGACGCCAGCCACGCGCGCGATACGCTGGGCTGGGTCGCCCGGCCAGTGGAGGACACCATCGTCGATTGCGCCGAAAGCCTGCTGGCGGCGGGGCTCGTCAAAGGGATGTAGGCAGCCGCCTCAGGCGAATCTTGTCTCTCGCCCGGTGGAGCGGGCGCTGCGTGATACCAGCATGATGACGACGGACAGCAGCGCCGGCAGCACCGCCCATTGCAGGTGCTGGATGAAAGCCGCCGCCGCCGCCGACCAGCTTGCCGCCATCACATATTCGCCGGCCGCGAGCAAAAGCGAACCCTTGCGCCGAAACCGGAAGGTGATGCGCCGCTGCGGCTGGCTCGCCCAGGCTTGCTGCAGGGCCGCGCTGACGGCCGCGGCCAGGCAGAACACCAGCGCAATCAGGCTGCCGCGAATGCTGCTCGAGGCGATGATCGCCAGCGGTGTGACGAGGATGGCGATCGGCACGACACAGGCCGCCAGCAGCTTGGCCCGGGCCACGATTGCCTTTGTGACCGGCGCCGAATCGATCAATTCCGGAGCATCCTCGCCGCAGATTATCAGCCACGCCAGCGCCGAGGACAGCAACCCCGCGAAGATGACGCTTGTCGCCGCCAGCCGCGCCGGCGACACGCCGCCGCCGCCGCTGAAGATCAGCGCCACCGCCGGAATCATATAGGCAAGTTGCAACGCCAGTTGCGACAACAGTTCGGGATCGCGCCACAACAGGCGCAGTTCCTTCAACAGGATGATCGGCAACAACCCGGCGCGAAAGCGATAGCGCCCGGCCTTGGCGACGATGGCCGCGTCGGCGTCGGCCACCGGCGTTGCCTCAGCAAGGTTGCGCGCTGCCATCCGCGACGCAGCGACCGCACAGACAATCCCGAACGCCACCATGCCGACGAGCGGCAAGGGCGCACCGAAGATGGCGCGCGCCGGCCAGTCGAAGGGCGCCATTGGCCGGCCGGAAAAGCGCGCCTGCAGGCCATCGAGCGAGCCGGGCGCAAAGCTGGGTGCCTGGCCGAGGATGGCGACTGTCGCGGCGAACAGCCCGCCGCTGACCTGGATGATGATCCGCGCCCGCCGCGACCCGACGGCGCGAAACAATGCCGCCGTGATGACAAAGGCCAGCGATGTCGCGACCATCGCCGTGACGATGATTTCAACCGAAGCCCCCAGCCAGCCGGGGTGGCCGAGAAATGCAGAGACGATCAGGAACGGTGCCGACAGCACCAGCAGCGGCAGCGCCACGGCGGCATGGATGGCGACCGATTTTGCCGCGAGCACCCGCGCCGGGGGAATCGGCGCCGACAGCAGCAGGTCGAGGTCGCCGCGATCGTGGAAAGCGCGCAGCACATAGACGCAAGCGCCCGACAGCATGACAAGCACCAGCCCGACATTGGCGGCGAGGACGAGCCCGAAGCCGGCGACGGGTACCGCCGGCGATCGGCGCAGGTTCCAGGCAAAGAACACCCCGATGGCAACCGGAGCCAGCATCAGCACCAGCAGTGCCAGCACGCGCCGCACCACCGAGGTTGCCGAACGATCGCGCAGCACGAGCCGCAGTTCGTGGCGGACCAGCCAGCCGAAGCCGGGGCGTTCAGGCAGCACGGCCGCGGTCATTCGGCCCGCGCCAGTATCAGGAACATCTCCTCCAGCGTCGCCGCATCGGTGCCGCTGGACGCGCGCAACTCGTCCATGGTGCCCTCGGCAACCAGCTTGCCCTGGCGGATGATGCCGATGCGATCGGAAAGCCGCTCGGCAACTTCGAGGATATGCGTTGTAAGGATGACCGTTGCGCCCTGTCGGACACGGGATACCAGCAAATCCTTGACCTGGCGCGATGCCCCGGCATCGAGGCCGGTCAGGGGTTCGTCAAGGATCAGCAGGCGCGGCTCGTGGATGAGCGCGCCGGCAAGCGCGACCTTTTGCTTCATGCCGCGCGAAAAGCTTTCGCAGCGCGCACCGCGCGACTCCCACAGATCGAGCCAGCGCAGCAGTTCTTCCGCCCGCGCCTGTGCGATCTGGGCTTCCACCGACCAAAGCCCGGCGACGAATTCCAGATATTCCATCGGGTTGAGCTTGTCATACAGCAAAGGCTCATCGGGCAGCCAGGCGATCATGCGCTTGGCGGCAATCGGATCGGCGAGCGCATCGACGCCGAATACCGTGATCTGCCCGGCATCGGGGCGTTGCAGCCCGGCGACCATGCGCAACGTCGTCGTCTTGCCGGCACCATTTGGCCCCAGCAACGCGTACAGCTCGCCGGCGCGAACCTTGAGATCGAGATCGTCCACCGCAACCTTGGCGAATGATTTCCTGAGCTTTGTCAGCTCCAGCGCCAATTCCACAATATTGTCCCGCCACCCCGATCCGGACTGATGCTTAGCAAAGCAAAGTCGCCACGACTATTGGCGCCAGCACCCGAACGGGATGACTTTTGCGTAAGTATCGAGACCGGGCTTGCCGGCAATGGCGTGACCGGCGCGCAACCTGAAGGCATCGGCGACGATGCACGCCTGTTGTTCGACGCCATAGCGGGCGAAATCCTTGCCGGGCGCCAGCCGATAGCGGTAGCGTGCCAGCGGCGGCCGCGTCAGGATGAGGTTGCGCCCGTGCTGGTGCTGCCAGACATGAACCATTTCATGGACGAAATGAGCCTGGAAGCCCAGCGGTTCGGCGGCATAGTCGGGTCGCCAGTCAAAGCCGTTGGGATGGCACCAGATATGGCCGTCGGGCGCCATCGTCACCCACCAGGGGTGCAGCATCCAGAATTTCTCGCGGCGGATGGTGACCCCGTCGAGCGCCAGACTGTCGCCGAACACCATGCCTGCAATGGCCCGCTCGCCGGTCGTCAGCCCGCGAACGGGGTCAATGGGCATCATGCCCCGTCATGCCACCCATCGCCGGCGCCTGTGCCGCGGTGCGCACGTTCGCCTGCGTCGTCAGTTTCGCACCGCTGGCGAAATCGAGTGTCAATGGGACGGCGGCGGCCCCGGGCTTGAGACCATAGATCATCAGGTGATTGTCGCCTTCAGCGAAGCGGGCAACGCCGCCCGCGGGCACATCAAGGCCATTCAGCGTCGCCATGTGCATCACGCCGCCGGCCATGGTCATGCTGTGGAGCGCGATGCGCAGGCCCGGGCTGGTGACGCCGGTCAGCCTGTCGGCCTTGCTGCCGCCCTTGATTTCCAGATATCCCGCCGATGGCCGACCGGGAACGGGGTTGAGCCGAACCCAGGCACCGCCGACCTGTGGCAGCGGGCGACGGGGGGTGGTTTCGGTGGCGGCCGATGCGGCGACGGCAAGCCCCGGCGCGGCAAAGGCCAGCAGGGCATAGGCGATAGGCAGGCGCATGGCAGGCTCCGGTGACAGGCAGTGGCGGCTATTTAGGAAGCGTGGTGGCGATTGTCATCGGCGCCGCTCGTCGATGCAGTGCATCGGCTTGCACACACCTGTGCCGCCACCTAAATGCACCCGCGGTATTGAACCGCCCTGCACCACCATTATCTGACACCAACGAAGTCAAACCACAGCGATCAACCGGGACGATGGACGGCGCTGCCTCGCGGGGCGCGGTCGGACGGGCCCCAAGCGAAGAAGGACGGAACGGACATCATGGCAAAAGTCATCGGCATCGATCTTGGCACCACCAATTCCTGCGTCGCGGTCATGGAGGGTTCCGCCCCCAAGGTCGTCGAGAACGCGGAAGGGGCGCGCACCACGCCGTCGCAGGTCGCCTTTACCAAGGACGGCGAGCGTCTCGTCGGCCAGCCGGCCAAGCGCCAGGCGGTGACCAACCCTGAAAACACCATTTTTGCAGTCAAGCGTCTGATCGGCCGGTCGTTCACCGACCCGATGACCCAGAAGGACGCGGCGCTCGTCCCCTATAAAATCGTCAAGGGCGGCAATGGCGACGCCTGGGTCGGCGCCGGTGGCGAAGACTATAGCCCGTCGCAGGTTTCGGCCTTCATCCTGCAGAAGATGAAGGAAACCGCCGAGGCGTATCTGGGTGAAAAGGTCACCCAGGCCGTGATCACCGTCCCCGCCTATTTCAACGACGCCCAGCGCCAGGCCACCAAGGACGCCGGCAAGATCGCCGGCCTTGAAGTGCTGCGCATCATCAACGAGCCGACCGCCGCGGCGCTTGCCTATGGCCTCGACAAGAAGACCGAAGCCAAGACCATCGCCGTCTACGACCTTGGCGGCGGCACCTTCGACGTGTCCATCCTCGAGCTCGGCGATGGCGTCTTCGAAGTGAAGTCGACCTCGGGCGACACCTTCCTCGGCGGTGAGGATTTCGACGCCAAGGTGGTCGAGTTCCTCGCGGCCGACTTCAAGAAGTCCGAAGGCATCGACCTGACCAAGGACAAGCTTGCCCTGCAGCGGCTGAAGGAAGCCGCCGAAAAGGCCAAGATCGAGCTGTCGTCGTCGGCATCGACCGAAGTCAACCTGCCCTTCATCACAGCGGATGCGACCGGCCCGAAGCATCTCGTCAAGACCGTCACGCGCACCGACCTCGAGAAGCTGGTGATCGATCTCATCGAGCGGACGCGCAAGCCGTGCGAAGATGCGATCAAGGAAGCCGGTGTCGCCAAGAGCGCCATCGACGAGGTCATCCTCGTCGGCGGCATGACCCGCATGCCGCGCGTTCGCCAGTTCGTGAAGGAATTGTTCGGCAAGGAGCCCAACACCAGCGTCAACCCCGATGAAGTCGTCGCCATGGGTGCCGCCATCCAGGCCGGCGTCCTGCAGGGCGACGTCAAGGATGTGCTGCTGCTCGACGTGACGCCGTTGTCACTCGGCATCGAGACGCTGGGCGGCGTGTTCACCCGCATGATCGACCGCAACACGACGATCCCGACCAAGAAGAGCCAGGTCTATTCGACCGCCGACGACAACCAGAGCGCCGTTACCATCCGGGTCTTCCAGGGTGAACGCGAGATGGCGGCGGACAACAAGATGCTCGGCCAGTTCGATCTTGTCGGCATTCCATCGGCACCGCGCGGTATCCCGCAGATCGAAGTTACCTTCGACATCGACGCCAATGGCCTTGTCGCGGTCAACGCCAAGGACAAGGGCACCGGCAAGGAGCAGCAGATCCGCATCCAGCCATCGGGCGGCCTGTCGAAGGACGACATCGAGCAGATGGTGAAGGATGCCGAGAAGTTCGCGGCCGAAGACAAGAAGCGCCGCGCCGTCGCCGAGGCCCGCAACCAGGCCGACAGCCTCGTCCACTCGACCGAACGCCAGCTCGCCGAACATGGCGACAAAGTCGGCGCCGATGTGAAGGCCGAGATCGAGGCGGCGGTCGCCGACTTGAAGGGCATCCTCGATGGCGGCGACGCCGATGCGCTGACCGCCAAGACGGCGACGCTGTCGGCTGCCGCGATGAAGCTGGGCGAGGCGATCTACACCGCCGAGCAGGCCAAGGCGGCATCGCCCGAAGGCGCTGGTGGCGACGCGGCACCCAAGGACGACAATGTCGTCGATGCCGAGTTCTCGGACGTCGAGGACGACAAGAAGTAAGCGTTCGAGATGGTGGTGCGTCTCCCTGTTTCGCTCCGGCCGAGCGAGCATGGGGAGGCGCACACCTTTCATTTGAAAGCAGGTGACCCAGAACCGCTCGCTCCGGGCGAAGTCGAGGGACGCACGGGCTTGGGGCAAGCGACTCGATGACCACCGAAATCGATTATTATGAATTGCTCGAATGCGAGCGCGGTGCCGATGAATCGACCCTGAAATCGTCGTATCGCCGGCTGGCGATGCAATGGCATCCGGACAAGAACCCCGGTGATGCCGATGCCGAGCACCGCTTCAAGGCGATCAGCGAGGCCTATGACTGCCTGAAGGACCCGCAGAAGCGCGCGGCCTATGATCGTTATGGCCATGCCGCCTTCCGGCAGCAGGGCGGTGGCGGTGGCGGTGCACAGGACTTCGGCGGCTTTTCCGACATTTTCGAGAATATCTTCGGTGAATTCATGGGCGGCGGTCGCCAGCAGCGCGGCCGTGGTGGCGCCACGCGCGGCCAGGACCTGCGCTACGACCTCGAGATGACGCTGGAGGAGGCCTTTGCCGGCAAGGCGGCGACGCTTTCGGTCGAGGTCGCGGCGCAGTGCGAACCGTGCAAGGGCCTTGGCGCCAAGCCCGGCACCGCGGCGCGGCAATGCACGACGTGCGGCGGCCAGGGCAAGGTCGGGATGCGGCAGGGCCTGTTCATGGTCGAACGCACCTGCCCGGCTTGCCACGGCGCCGGCCAGATCATCGCCGACCCCTGCACCAGCTGCGGCGGCGCCGGGCGGGTGGAGCGTGAAAAGACCCTCAATGTCAACGTGCCGCGCGGCGTCGACGACGGCACCCGCATCCGCGTCGCGGGCGAGGGGGAGGCAGGTGCCCGCGGTGGGCCGACCGGCGACCTGTATATCTTCGTCCATCTGAAGGCGCACAGCCTGTTCAAGCGTGACGGCACGACCCTTTATGCGGTCGCGCCGGTATCGATCACCACGGCAGCGCTGGGCGGGGAAATCGAGGTGCCGGTGTTTAACCATGACAAGGCCGTGGTGCGGGTGCCGGCGGGAACCCAGACCGGCAAGCAGTTCCGCGTGCGCGGGCGCGGCATGCCGGCCCTCAACGGTGGCGTCGCCGGCGGCGGGTTCGGCGATCTTGTCGTCCAGATCGAGGTGGAGACGCCGGTCAAGCTGACCAAGCGCCAGCGCGAGCTTCTCGAGGAGTTCCAGGCGCTGGAAACCGCAGAGGGCGGCAAGAACTGCCCGAAACAGGCGGGATTTCTCGACAAGCTCAAGGATGCCTGGAACGAGCTGACCGACTGACAGCCGCGTCGCACGCGCGTGCACCGCACGTGACCTCCTCCGCCAACTGTGCCAAAGCCCCCAATCGAAATTGACGGAGCGCCAAATGATCGAAGCCGAATGGTGGGACTATGACGACCCCACCGAACTTGCCGAAGCCGTCGCCGGCGATGTCGGTTTCATCATCGAACAGGCGCTCGAAGCGCGTGGCCGCGCCATCATCGCCTTGCCGGGCGGCGAAACCCCGAAGGCCGCGCTGTCGCTGCTGGTGGCGCGCAAGATCGAATGGGCCGATGTGACGATCGTGCCGACCGATGACCGGCTGGTGCCGCCGACCGACCCGCGCTCCAACGTCGGGATGCTGGCCAAGCTGTTCCTGCCCAAAAAGGCGCGCGTTGTGCCGTTGTGCGCCGGCGAGACCGATCCTGTGCTCGCCGGCCGCGCCGCCGACGAACGGCTGGCCGATCTCGAATGGCCACTCGATCTTGCCTGGCTCGGCGTCGGTTCCGATGGCCATGTCGCCTCGATCTTTCCCGGACCGGACTATGATGCGGCGTTGAACGGCCCCAAGGCCCGCCGCGCCATCGGCGTTCGCCCCGAGCCATTGCCCCAAAACATGCCGGTGCCGCGCGTCACGCTGACCAAGGCAGCGCTGCTTTCAGCCCGCACGCTGACATTGGTGTTGACCGGCAAGGACAAGCGCAAGCTGGTCGAAAAGGCCATCGCGGATGGCGCTGCGAGCAACCTGCCCGTCGGACGATTGCTGGCCGACCTTGAAGTGCCGATCGACATCCATTGGTGCGCCTAGAATACCGGGCTTTTTCCTCCACTCATCAGTGGCGTAGCGCCGCCGCCGCCGCCCGCGCCCGGATCGCGGCGTAGTCGGTTTCGCCGCGGCCCGCGAGCCATGAGCCGCCGACGCAGCGCACGAAGGGCTTGTCGAGCCATTCCGGCGCGGTGGCGGCGCTGATCCCGCCGGTCGGGCAAAAGGCGGCTTGTCCGAAAACCGCCGCGAAGGCGCTGAGGGTCGGCAATCCGCCGCTGGCGACGGCGGGAAAGAATTTGAAGCGGGTCAAGCCCATGTCGAGCCCGCGCATGATGTCGGCGGCGTTGGCGATTCCGGGCAGGAAGGGGATGTTCGCGGCAACCGCCGCCCGGCCGAGCGGTTCGGTCAGTCCCGGCGCGACGATGAAGCGTGCGCCGGCGTCGATGGCGGCGGCAAGGTCGCTGGGGTTGAGCACGGTGCCGGCGCCGACGATCGCACCAGGCACGCGCGCCATTTCCGCGATGACGTCGAGCGCCGCGGGCGTGCGCAAGGTCACCTCGAGGACAGGCAACCCGCCGGCGACAAGTGCCTCCGCCAGGGGCCGCGCCGCCGCAACGTCATCGACGATGAGCACCGGGATGACCGGGGCCAGCCCCATGATGGTATCGATGTTCATGCGGGCACCCTTTGCGAATAGGCCGCCGCCGCGCCGAGCAGGCCGGGCTGCGGGTGGATGATGAGCTTGACCGGCAACGCCGCCATCATCGCCTCGAACCGGCCCTTGGCGATGAAGCGCTGGCGAAATCCCGATGTCGGCAAATGCCCCGCAAGCCGCAGCCCGAGACCACCCGCGATCACCAGCCCCGAAGCGCCTTGCGCCAGGGCGAGGTCGCCGGCAACCCCGCCAAGGGACAGGCAGAACCTGTCGAGGGCGGCGGCGGCGAGGCTGTCGGTGCCGGCAAGGGCTGCCGACCATAACGCCTTGTCGTCGCTGGCAAGGACGGCGCGGCCTTCGATGGCGGCAAGGCTTTCATACAGCGCGGCGAGGCCCGGCCCGGATACGATGCGTTCCACCGAAACGCGGCGGTGGCGCAGGCGCAGGCGCGCCAATATGGCATCCTCGATGCTGTCGACCGGTGCAAAATCGATATGGCCGCCCTCGGTGGCGGTGACATGATAGCCGGCCGCCGTGCGCAACAGTTGCGCGACACCAAGCCCGGTGCCGGGCCCGGCGATGGTGATGACCCCGGCGCCGGGCAGCGGCACATCGGGCCCGCAGAGGTGGCGGAACTGGTCGGGCGTCGCCTGCGCCACGGCATGGGCGACAGCTTCGAAGTCGTTGACCAGGACAAAATCATCGAGGCCCAGCTTTTCCGGGATCAAGGCGGGGCGGATGATCCACGGGTTGTTGGTCAGCTTGAGAATGTCGCCCTTGATGGGGGTGGCGACGGCGATGCCGGCGGCCCGGGGCAATCGACGGCCCTCCTGTGTCGCGGCAAATGCCTCCCAGGCGGTTTGCAGGCTGGCATGTTCCGCAGTGCGGATGACGGTTTCGGGGCCGAGATGGGTGACGCGGCCGGCGCTGACGTTCGCGATGGCAAAGCGCGCATGGGTGCCGCCGATATCCGCCGCGATGATCTTAGTCATGCCAGGAGACTCCGTCGCGCTCGGTCAGCGCGATGGCCGCGGGTGGGCCCCAATTGCCCGCGGCATAGGGTTTGGGCGCCATGCCGGTGGCGGCCCAGCCGGCGCGGATGGCATCGATCCACTGCCATTGCGCTTCGACCTCGTCACGCCGCACGAACAGCGTCTGCTTGCCCTCGATCAGGTCGAGCAGCAGGCGTTCATAGGCGATTCGGCGGCGCACATCGGCAAAGGCATTGGCCATGCCGATATCGAGGGGGACTTCGCGCAGCTTCAGCCCGTCGCGATCGAGCCCCGGGGCCTTGGCCATCATCATCAGCCCGATGTTTTCGTCGGGCTGCAACGAAATGATCAGCTTGTTGGGCTTCAGCGCCGCATCGCCGAACATCGAATGGGGCACGGCGCGAAACTGGACGATGATCTCGCTCATCCGCTCGGGCAGGCGCTTGCCGGTGCGCAGGTAGAACGGCACCCCGGCCCAGCGCCAGTTGTCGACATGGGCCTTGAGGGCAACGAAGGTTTCGGTTGTCGATGCGCGCCCGAGCTCGTCGGCATAGCCCTTGACCGGCTGGCCGCTGACGGCGCCGGCACCATATTGGCCGCGCACCGTGCACGCCTCCACATTGGCACGATCGATGGGGCGCAACGACCGCAACACCTTGACCTTTTCGTCGCGAACGCTGGTGGGATCGAACTGTGCCGGCGGCTCCATGGCGACGAGTGCCAGCAATTGCAGCATGTGGTTCTGCACCATGTCGCGAAGCGCCCCCATGCCCTCATAATAGTCGGCCCGGCCCTCGAGCCCGACGGTCTCGGCGATGGTGATCTGGACGTGTTCGATGCCGGCGGCGTTCCACAAGGGCTCGAAAAGCGCGTTGCCGAAGCGCAGGGCCAGCAGGTTCTGCACCGTCTCCTTGCCGAGATAGTGATCGATGCGGAAGGTGCGGTCTTCAGGATAGGCGGTGGCGACGGCGTCGTTGATGACGCGGCTGGAGGCAAGATCGGAGCCCAGCGGCTTTTCCAGTGCCAGCCGCGCACCATCGCCTGCCAGCCCGGCGCTGGCGAGGCCGGCGATGGTCGGGCCGAACAGGCTTGGCGCCGTGGACAGGAAGATCGCCAGCTTGCGGGTGTCCCCGGCAGCCTCGGCAAGCGCCTTGAAGCCGGCGGTCTTTGTGGCATCGAGCGGCACATAGCTCAGCCGGGCGAGAAAGCGCGCCACATCGGCGGGGTTGCGGCGTTCCTTTTCGACGAATTCCTCGAGTGCGGCGGCGGCGATGGCGCGATATTCGTCCGAATCATGAACGCTGCGTGCCGTGGCGATAATGCGCAGGCAATCGGGTAACAGCCCATCGGTATCGAGCCCGAACAGCGAGGGCAGCAGCATCCGCCGCGCCAGATCGCCGGTGGCGCCAAAAAGCAGGAGATTGGTGCAGGGATCGCTCATGGCTGCTGTCTAGAGTGCCGCACCCGAAACAGGAAGGGCGCGCGATGCGACGCCGCCGTAATGCCGTCGATTACAATTGCTGTAAGCCGCACCCGCCATCGTGAATTGGGCTGTCGGTGTTTGCCGACAGTCGATACAGCCAATGCAGCAAGCCTTGTGAGCAGGGTTGCGCAAGTGGTGGGCAAGCAGCGGGCGACTGGGAAACCGGCATTGCAGCTGCATGATGGGGATCGGCATGATGCGGTTGCTTTCAAACGGATCGAACAGCGCGGTAGCACGGCATCACCGCTGGTTGGCGGTCACGGCCATGTTGACCATGATTATCCCCAGCGCCTCGCAGGCGACGACACCCGTGACGTTTCACTATGATTCCGGCGCCTTTACCTCGTCGCCACGCGCGGCATCGCCCCGATTTGGTACGCATTTCACCGCCGAGTTCACGTTCAGCAGCGATTTCGACTACAGCATCCGCCCGCTCCAGCACCTGCGCGATACCGCGACGCTGTTGCACTGGACGCTGACCAGCGGCGAATTCACCCTCGATTCGAGCAACGCGACCCTCGCCATCGACGTCACCGACTATTTCAGTACCTATTTCACAAATCCGCTGGTGCAATTCAATTTTGCTGCGGTTGGCAACGTCGGCGGCGTGCCGTTGAGCATCACGGGCCGGCCGGGCCTCAACATAACCGACGGCATCGGCGTCAACCCGGCGATCACCTGCGGGCCTTACAACCGCGTGTGTGGGACCAATTTCCGCAACTTCAACCTCGGCAGTGGCTCGTTCGGCCGCACGTACGATTACACGGGCGGTGGCGGCACCGGCGGTGGCGGCACGGGCGGCGGCGGTGGGACCGGCGGCGGCGGGACCGGAACCGGCGGCGGTGGTATCGGTGGTGGCGGCGGTGGTGTCGGCATGGTGCCAGAGCCTGCAAGCTGGGCGCTGATGGTCATGGGTTTTGGCCTTGCCGGCGCCGCGATGCGCAAGCGGCGCCGGCAGTTGGCGATCACCAGCGCCTGAGCGCGGCGCAGGATCAGGGCCTGTCGGCGACAATTTATTCGGCGCGGATCCGGATGGCGAAGCCGCCGCCCGCCGCAATACGCAGCGCCAGCGTATCCGTGGCCCTGACGTGGCGCGTCTCGACGACCATGTCGAAGGGCGCGCCTTGCCAATCCGCCTTGTCGCCATCGCGCCAGATTTCGGCGACATAGCGCTTTGCAGGGTCAAGGAAGCGCAGCGGCACGCTGACGTTGCGGGCGCTGGCACCACCGATGGCGCCGACATACCAATCGGGACCGTTGCGGTCGCGCCGTGCCAGGATGGCGAACGCGCCGACCTCGCCGCCGATGGCGATGCTATCCTCCCAATCGACCGGCACCAGCTTGATGAAGCGCAGCGCTTGCGGTTGCGCTGTATAGTTTTCGGGCAGGTCGGCGGCCATCTGCAAGGGGCTGTAGAGCACGATGTACAACCCAAGCTGCTTGGCCAGTGTCGACGGGATGGGCTGGCCATTCTTGCCCTTCAGGCTGACGATTCCCGGCGTATAGTCCATCGGTCCGGCGAGCATGCGCGTGAACGCCAGCGTTGCTTCATGCTGCGGCGGGTTGGGCGGTGCCCCCCAGGCATTGTATTCCATGCCGCGCGCACCCTCGCGGGAGACCATGTTGGGATAGGTCCGGCGCAGGCCGGTATCCTTGATCGGCTCATGGGCGTTGACCGCGATGTGGCGCTTTGCAGCTTCCGTTACGACGTAAAGATGGTGCCGTGCCATCGCCTGGCCTTCGTGCCATTCATACCCGATGCTGCCATCGGCCTGCCGCGCCTTGATGCCCCCGGCGTCGGCGACATAGCCCGTCTTGACCGCATCGATGCCCAGCCGCTGATACAGGTCGAAGGCAGCCGCCATCTGCGTTTCGTAATGCGCGATGTTGCCCGAGGTTTCGTGGTGGCCGATGAGCCGGATGCCATGCGCGCGTGCATAGCCGGCGACGCGTGGCAGGTCGAAATCGGGATAGGGGCGGGTGAAGTCGAAACTCTCGCCATCGGCGAACCAATCGGCATCCCATCCGATATTCCAGCCTTCGATGAGCAAGCCGCAAAAGCCGTTGTCATGGGCAAAATCGATCATCTTCAGCGCGTTCGCAGTGGTGGCGCCATGAATCGGCCCCGACGCCCAGCTTTGCAGGCCCAGGTGCATCCCCCACCAGATACCCATGTACTTGCACGGGCGCACCCATGACACATCGCCCAGCTTGTTGGGTTCGTTGAGGTTGAGGATCAGGTTGGAATTGGCGAGGCCCGCGGCGCTGTCGGCCACGATCAGCGCCCGCCAGGGTGTCGCGAATGGCGCCGTGCGCACCACCTTTGGGCCATTGTTCGATGGCGTCAGCGACACGCGGAATTTGCCGCCGTCGACATGGGCGAGGTTCATCGCGGCATAGTCGACCAGCGCTGCTTCATGGATGGCGACGTGGGTGCCATCGGCGGCACGCAGCGTCATAGGGGTCTGCGCCGTGCCGACGTCGGCGATCGGTGTCGTACGGTAGAGCTGCTCCTCGCGGTTCCAGTCATAGGCCGGGATCCACCACGCGGTGGCGGCAGGGACGATGTTGAACTCGGTCAGCTCCTCGGCAATGCGGACGCTGCCGGCGTCGCGAAATTCGTAGCGGAAGCCGATGCCATCGTCCGATACCCGGAAGATAACGTCGATACGGCGGTGGGTTCCAGCGCTTTCAGCCAGATGGACCCGCAATTCGTTATGATGGTCGCGCACCAGGCGTCGCTCGCCCCAGGGCTGTTGCCAGCTCGTGTCGATGCTGCGGCGCTCACTGCCTGTAACACCAAGATGCCGCTCCAGCTTCGGCGCATCGGCGAGGATGAAACCCAGCCGCGATGCCGCGACCAGCGGGTGGCCGTCGCGCATCAGCGACCACAGGGCGCGGCCGTCATTGTCGGTGTCGAGGCTTGCCACCAGCCGGCCATCGGGCGAGGCGACCGAAACCGGCGCACCCGCAGCGGCCGTCGTGATCGCCAGCAGCGCTGCCGTCATCAGGGTTTTCATCGTCATCATGGCCGCTTCGCAATCAATCCCGAGCGTGGCGGCAGCATGGCAAGGCCCGCGCCGCCGCACGCCGCCAGCACCTCGCAACCCGGCGGCGCGACCCATGCCTGCGTCATATTCCCGGGGTTGAAGGCGCAGACGAGGCGTTCCCCGGCTTCCCGCTCGAACACCAGCACGTCATCATTGCCATCCGCCAGCGTGATGCTGCCGATACGCAGCGCCGGGTGGGCGCGGCGCAGCGCCAGCAGCGACCGGGTAAAGGCGAGGATGGAGGCGGGGTCGGCCGCCTGCGCCGTCACCGACAGGCGCAGGTGGGCGGGATCGACCGGCAGCCACGGCTCGCCTGTGGAAAATCCGGCCTGCGGTGCCGTGTCTGTCCACGGCATGGGGGTGCGAGCGCCGTCGCGGCCAAGGGTTTGCGGCCAGTTGGCGATCGCCTCGGGATCCTGCAACCGTTCATAGGGCACCTGCGCCTGGGTCAGGCCCAGCTCCTCCCCCTGGTACAGGATGGCATTGCCGCGCAGCGCCACCAGCAGCAGCAGGCCGAGGCGCGCCGTCGCGTCCGGGTCTCCGTCGGCCGCCCATCGCGAGGCAAAGCGCGGCGCATCATGGTTGGAAAAGGCCCAGCTCGGCCAGCCTTCCCCGGCGCCACCGGGCCATTCCCGGATCGTGCGGCGGACGACTTCGGCGCTCAGTTGCGGGGCATAGAGGAAATCAAAGCCATAGGCGCTGTGGAGGCGCTGGCTGTCTACAGTGTAAAGCTTGGCCTCGCTGGCGGCGCGGTCACCGCCCACCTCGGCAACGCTGAAGGCGCCGGGGTAGCTGTCGATGACACTGCGCAGGCGTTCCAGGAACACCGCGATATCGGGGTGCGACTGGTTGTGAAGATGCTGCTGGAAATCGAAGGGACGCGTGCGTTTTCCCGGCCCCGCCGGTGGATTGTCGGTCAACGCAGGGTCGTGCATGGCGAAATTGATGGCATCGAGCCGAAAACCATCGACGCCGCGGTCGAGCCAGAAGCGCGCGGTCGCCAGCAATTCGTCCTGCACGAGCGGATTATGAACATTGAGGTCGGGTTGCGACGGCAGGAAATTGTGGAGGTAATATTGCCCGCGACGCGCATCCCAGGTCCAGGCGGGGCCGCCGAACACCGTTTGCCAGTTCGATGGCGGCGATCCATCCGGCTTGGCATCGGCCCAGACATACCAGTCGGCGTGGGCATTGCTGCGGTTCTCCCGGCTGGCGCGGAACCATGCATGGGCATCGGACGTGTGGGAATACACCTGGTCGATCAGCAGCCTGAGGCCCAGCGCATGGGCGCGCGCCACCAGCGCGTCGAAATCCGCCATGGTGCCGAAAATCGGGTCGATGCCACGGTAATCGGCGACGTCATAGCCGAAATCCTTCATCGGGGAGGTGAAGAACGGTGACAGCCACACCGCATCGACGCCGAGATCGGCGATATAATCGAGCCGTCC
Organism: Sphingomonadales bacterium; assembly: GCA_025351405.1. Classification (GTDB taxonomy): domain Bacteria; phylum Pseudomonadota; class Alphaproteobacteria; order Sphingomonadales; family Sphingomonadaceae; genus Sandarakinorhabdus. Next base: position 22,870 of record JANXVZ010000016.1, read on the forward strand.
GGTAACCCCGGCAAGGTCACCGATGCCATCGCCGTTCGAATCGGCAAAACTGCGTGGATAGACTTGATAGATCGTCGCGCCACGCCACCATTCGGCGGCTTTGGCGCCCGCCGCCACACCCGCCGCCATTTCGGCCGTCGCTTCGGTCATCGTTCCTGCTTGCATAAGGTTCACTGCGGGGTTCCGGCCGGGGTGGAGGTGCAGACCGCCCATGACAGCGGTGCGAGGTGGATGCGGTAGCTGCCGGGTGCGCTGGCGCGCGCCGCGCAAGCACCGCCAAGGCTGCGCCACGCAAGCGAACCCCCCGCAACCGGCACCTGCGCGTCCTGGACCGTCGTCGCGGTATTGATCGCCACCAGGGTTTCGCCGGCACGGCCTTCGATGACCCTTGAAAAGGCAAAGACACCGCTTGTGTCACCCGAGGCGCGGACCAGCGTCGCACCGCGCCGCAGCGCCGGATCGGCAGCGCGGATCGCCGCCATTGCCGCCAGCGCCGTGTAGAACGGGTGCCCGGTGTTGAAGTTGTCGGTCGCGGTGGTGGCGGTCGTCGCCACCAATGTCTCGGTATTGTAGCTGGCGACACGGCTGGCAAACAACGACTGGCGCGAATCCTGGTCGCCGCCGCTGCCGGCAAAGCCCTGCTCGTCGCCGGCGTACAGGGTCGGGGCGCCGCGCCCGAACATCATCAGGGCATGGCCGAGGAGGACGCGGCTGGCAATCTCGGCGTCGCTGGCGCGCGGATTGGCGCGGCGGACATACCAGGCGAAACGGCCCTTGTCGTGGTTGCCAAGGAAGGTCGGGTTGGCCATCGCGCCTTGCCAGCCGCCTTCGTACAGCGGGTCGTCGGCATAGAGCCGGGCCAGCAGGCTGGTCGGTACGGGTCCCTTTTCACCGCCGGCGATGGTCGCGATGGCCGCCGCCGAAAAGGCAAAGTCGAGGACGCCGGGCAGTTTGTCCTCCCGGGTGTGGCGGGCGAGGCGCGCCGGGTCCATCTCGTCGGCGGCGACTTCGCCGAAGATCGCGAAATTGGCGATGCCGCGCGCCTTGGCCCGCGACTGGATTGCCGGCACGAATGCCCGCCAGAACGCGGCATCGACATGCTGTGCCGTGTCGATGCGAAACCCGTCGATGCCGAAACGATCGATCCAGCCCCCGTAGATTTCGATGAAGCCGGCGATGACACGCGGGTCTTCGGTATCGAGATCGTCAAGGCCCGAAAAATCCCCGAAGGTCGAGGATTCGCCGCGGAACAGGCTATCTCCGCGGTTGTGGTAATATATCGGGTCGTTGAGCCATTCCGGCACCTTGGCATGGACTTCGCCGGCTGGAATATACGGTGTATAGGCAAAATCCGGGCGGGTGAGGCGGGCGAAATTGGCCGTGGTGGCGACGTCGTCGCCAATGAAGCCGGTGTTGATCGGCGTGCCGGCCACCCCGCCGCGCCGGCTGTAGGGAAAATCGGCGCGGGAACGGTACGCACAGTCGTTGGCGGGGCATTCCCGATATTTGATGACGTCGGCGGTGTGATTGGCGACGATGTCCATATACAGCTTGAGCCCGCGCCCATGGGCGGCGTCGACCAGCGCCTTGAAATCCGCATCGCTGCCGAAATGCGGGTCGACATGGGTAAAATCGGTGATCCAATAGCCATGATAGCCGGCCGAGGCCCGGGCGCCCTCGCCCTGGACAGGCTTGTTGCGGAAAATCGGCCCGAGCCAGATGGTCGTCGCGCCCAGGCCCTGGATATAGTCGAGGTGCTGGATGAGGCCCCGCAGGTCGCCGCCGTTGTAGAATGCCTTGGAGGCAGGGTCGAAACCGGTGTGAAGCCGGTCCCCGGCGAGGCCGCCGCGGTCATTGGCTGTGTCGCCATTGGCAAAGCGGTCGGGGAGGACAAAGTAGATGACTTCGTCCTGCGGCAGTCGCGCACGGAAATCGGCCGCCAGCGCCGGTGCGCTGGCCAGCGACAGCGCGAGCGCAAGGGCGGCAGGCGAACGATGGGAGGCGTGCATCATTCAGGCTCCCGTGGCCGCTGCGGCGCAGTTTTGGCGGATGAAGTCACGATGGCTGGGCAGGCCGGCAACTTCGCGGTCGATCGCCGCCTTCAGGCTGGCGAGGAAGCCGGCGATGTCGTCATCGCCCAGCAGCCCGGCGAGCGGATGGCCGGCGCCCGGCACGACGCCCTGGCCGACAAGCACCTGCAACCAGGCGACCTCGGTGAACAGTTCGTCATGGTCACGGCGGATGCGGCCGGTCGCGGCGAACAACGCCATGCGTTCCGCCAGCGAGGCCGGGATCGCCATGTCGCGCCGACGTCGCCAGAATGCCGTGTCGACGCGCGCGGTCGCCTTGTAATGCAGGATGATGAAATCGCGGATCGTTTCGAGTTCCCATGCCGACTGGCGGTTGAATTCGGCGACGGCGCTGGCTTCGATGGCATCGCCCGGCAAGAACGCCAGCAGCCGGGCAATCCCCGATTGAATGAGATGGATGCTGGTCGATTCGAGCGGTTCGAGGAAGCCGCTCGACAGGCCGATGGCGACGACATTTCGTACCCACGCCGATCTGCGGCGTCCCGCGGTGAAGCGCAACGGCCGGGGGTCTGCCAGTGCCTCGCCATCCAGATTGGCAAGCAGGGTTGCAGCAGCTTCATCGTCGGACATGTCCGCGCTGGAATAGACATGGCCGTTGCCGGTGCGGTGCTGGAGCGGGATGCGCCACTGCCAGCCGGCGGGGCGTGCCGTTGCACGTGTGTACGGTGTAAAATCGGCGGCGGAGGCGCAGGGCACCGCCATCGCGCGGTCGCACGCCAGCCATTGCGACCAGTCTTCATAGCCGGCGTGGAGTGTCTCCTCGATCAGCAGGCCGCGAAACCCCGAACAGTCGATGAACAATTGCCCGGTGATGCAATCGCCGTTTTCAAGGCGCACGCCGGTGATATCGCCGCTATCGCCATCGCGTTCGACGGCGGTGATGCGGCCTTCGGTGCGCAGCGTACCGCGCGCCTCGGCGTACCGGCGCAGATAGGCTGCATAAAGGCCGGCGTCGAAATGATAGGCGTGGGTCAGCCCAGGCAAGCCCTGCGTCTGCGTATCGCCGCGGCGAAAACGGCCGCCCCGTGCCGCCGCAGCGTTGAGGCTGTACGCGCCGAGTGCATCGGCGACGCCGAGCTGGCGGCCGCGCAGCCAGTAATGGTGGAAGGGCAACAGCCCCAGGTCACGCCCCACCGGGCCAAAGGCGTGCATGTACCGTGTACCGGGTGCCTGCCAACCTTCGAATTCGATGCCGAGCTTGATGGTGCCTTGCGTCGCGCGCAGGAAATCATCCTCGTCGATGCCGAGCCCGGCGTTGAACAGCCGGATCTGCGGGATCGTTGCTTCACCCACACCGATTGTGCCGATGGCGTCGGATTCAACAAGCCGGATGCGATAGCCGTGCTCGAGGAACCGCGACAGCGCCGCCGCCGTCATCCAGCCGGCCGTGCCGCCGCCGACGATGACCAGCTCCCTGATTGGGCCGCTTGGCCGGATTGCGCCGTCTGGCATGGCTACGCCCTGCATTTGCTACCCCCGCGCCGCGCGCCTCGCAGTGCGGGGATATATGGCATCAATATTTGAAGCTGGCACCGAGCAGATAGCGGCGCCCGAAGGTTTGGTAGTCTAGCACCTGTTCCGGATGTCCGGGGTTGAAGGTCTTGAACGGCGAATTGGTCAGGTTCTGGCCTTGCGCCAAAATCGACAGGCCCTTCAACGGTCCCTGCTGGAATTCATAGCCGATCTGGGCATCGACCGTGGTTTCCCCCGCCGCTCGGGCGCGGACATTGCCGCCGCCAAAGCCGCGCAATTCTCCGACATAGGATGATCGGTTGCGCAACGAGGCGCGGGCCGAAAATCCGGCCTTTTCAAAGTAGACGGTCGCATTGGCCACCCACTTCGAATAGCCGGGCAGGTCGCCGGCTTCGGCCCCGGGCGAGGCCGATACCTTGCTGATCGTGTACGAAAGGCTGCCGGTGACGCCAAAGCCATCGAGCGATGACGACATCAGGTTGAACGGCAATGCGCCGGACCCTTCCCAACCGTAAAGCTTGCCGCCATTGCCGTTCTGCCAGACCTTGACGAAGCCCTGGTTGGTCACGGGGGTGACACCGCCCGGCGTCGGGAAGCCGGTGAAATCGAACGGCAGCACCGCCTGGTAGATATAGTTCTCCAGGCCCTTGAAGAAGAACGCGCCGGCAAGGTAGCCGTCCTTGCCGAAGTATTTTTCCACCGACACATCGACGGCATTGGCGCGCCACGGCCGCAGCCTGGCATAGCCGCCGTCGCCGCCCCATGGGGTGCTGCCCGGGATGTTGGCGGCGCTGCTGAACGAGATGTTGAGCGACGACCGCATGTCGTCAAGCCGCGGCCTGATGACTTCGCGCGCCGCACCGACCCGCACGACGATGTCGTTGTCGAGCCGCAGCGACAGGTTGGCGCTGGGCAGCACGTCGGTGTATTTGGCGCCATCGGTGAAGACCTGGTTGACGGTGCCGGCACCGCTGCCCGAAGACTTCAGCCCGGTCGAACTCTGGTCGGCATGGACGACCTGGACGCCGATGTTGCCGGTCAGCCGGCCACCGGCCATCGGCGTGTCGAGCTTGACCATCACCCAGCCGGTCAGCAGCTTTTCGCGCACCACCCAGCCCTTGGTGTTCACATCGGCGTTGGGGTTGCGCACGAGGTTGTAGATGCCGCTGTTGAGCATGGTGATCGGGTCGTAGCTGACCATCGGCCCCAGCCCGAGGAAGGTGAGGTTGGTCGGTGCCAGCAGCAGGTTCTGCGGAATGGCAACGCTGGTCAGGCCATCGGTGTTGCCCTTCAGCCCGAGGAAATATTCATCGGGGCTGAGCGACTTCTTCCGGGTGGTGTAGTTGGCGCCGACCTGTACCGAGGTGATGGCGCCTTCCAGATGGCGCTCGAGGCTGCCGCGGAAGGCGTAAAGCTCGTCCTTGACGGTGCGGTTGTTGTAATAGCCATCCTGCCCGCCGATGATGCCGGGGCCACCGTTGATGCCGGCGACGTCGCCGCCCCAGCCCTGCGGACTGGTCAGCTTGATGAGGTTGGTGTCGGAATAGTCGAGCGTCGGGCTGAACACGGTGCCCTTGTTGCCCGAATGGAAGCCGATGGTATCGGTCGCGCCGACGCTGACGCCATCGACGAAGCCGCGACCGGTGCCCGAATAGGTTTCGAGGACCAGCTCCTTCTTGTTGATCTTCGACCAGCTGATGTCGCCGACCGCGGTCCACGCCTCATTTTCATACTTGCCGTTGACGCCGAACGAATAGAGATCGGCATCCTTGCGGTTGGCATCGTTGCGGACGACGCCCTTGACGTTCTTGTAGGTGCCATCGGTGACAAGGCCGTTGCTGGCGGTGTAGCCCGGCTGCAACTGGGCGGCGCTCCAGAACAGCGGCAGCTCGATGCCGCGCTGGACCTGGTTGTCCTTGAACTTGGAATAATAGCCGTCGACGCCGAGGGTGAAATTGTCGGTCGGCTTGAATTCGATCGCCGCGATGACGGCGGTGCGCTTCAGCTCGGTCGAATCGACATAGGATTTCGACCCGCCGATGACGGCGTTGGCAGGATCGGCGTTGGGGTAGCCCCAGGCGTTGAATTTCTGGATCTGGGTCGGCGAATCGGTATAGGCGGCACCGAGCATGACGCCGACCTTTCCGTCGGCGAACTGGTCGACGTACAGGCCCGAAAAGCGATAGCCCTTGTCCTTGGAGCCGCTGTTGAGCTTGCCCGAATCGACATATTCGCCGCGCCCGCTGACGGTCAGCACGCGCTTGCCATAGCTGAGCGGCTTGATGGTCTGCAGGTCGACGGTGCCGGACAGGCCCTGGCCGACAAGGCTGGCGTCGGGCGTCTTGTAGACGACGACCTGGCTCATGATTTCGGCGGGATACTGGTCGTATTCGACGCTGCGGTTGTCGCCGGTGGTGACCTGTTCGCGGCCGTTGAGCAGCGTCGTCGAAAAGTCCGGGGCAAAGCCGCGGATGCTGATGACCTGGCTGCGGCCGTCAAGGCGCTGCGTCGTCAGGCCGGGCAGGCGCGAGATGGCGTCGGCGATCGAATTGTCGGGGAGCTTGCCGATATCTTCGGCGGAGACGGATTCGACGATGCGATCGGCCATGCGCTTGTTGTCGATGACGGTGCGCAGCGAACCGCGAAAGCCGGTGACGACGATTGCACCGGCATCATCGGCGGCAGCGGCGGCGACCTGCGTTGCGGCAGGCGCGCTCTGGGCGGCGGCGGGCGCCGAAATCAGCAAGGCGATCGCCGCGGGGCTGGCGCTGGCGACAAGCAGGCCGCGACGAAACGAAATGCGATGGATGAACAACGTCGTCATCAACTACCCCCAAAGATCACAGGCCAGCGGTTTGCGCTTTTGCCGTTTTGCAGTTGCCAATAACTGCCGCGCGTCAGGCTGCGGTGACAAGCCATCGGCGGGCACCCACATACGTATTCACGTGGCATTTGCGCCACGGTGGCGGCCGGTCTAGGTTGTGAACCGTCACAATGGCCGAGGGGCGGACCGGCGGACACGCCCGGGCGGTCACAGCGCGCAATGCAACGCCGACCAACATCCTTCGATATCGCGGCACTCGCCGGCGTTTCGCAGCCGACGGTGTCGCGCGCCCTCAACGGCAGCCCGTCGGTCAGCGAGGCGACGCGGCTGCGCGTGCTCGCTGCCGCCGAGGCGCTGCACTACAAGGTCGACAAGAACGCCTCCAACCTGCGGCGACAGGCATCGAAAACGCTGGCACTGCTGTTCTTTGAAGATCCGACGCCCGATGACAGCCTGATCAACCCGTTTTTCCTGTCGATGCTGGGTTCGATCACCCGCACCTGCGCGCTGCGCGGCTATGACCTGCTGATTTCCTTCCAGCAGCTTTCGAGCGACTGGCACGTCGATTATGAAGACAGCCGCAAGGCCGACGGCATCATCCTGCTCGGCTATGGCGACTATCTCGAATACCGCCCGCGGCTCGAACAGCTTATCGTCCAGCGCACACATTTCGTGCGCTGGGGCTCGGCACGCGATGGAGAACTCGGCGTCACCATCGGCAGCGACAACGTCCAGGGCGGTATCGACGCCACGACGCATCTCGTGGCGCGCGGACGCCGCCGAATCGCCTTTCTCGGCACCGCATCCGGCCAGTATCCCGAATTCGAAGAACGCCATCGCGGCTATGCCCAGGCGCTGCGCCGCGCCGGGCTGTCCCCCGACCCGGCGCTGCAGGCCGATGCGATCAGCACCGAGGAGGACGGCCATGCCGCCGCGCTGCGCCTCATCGAAAGCCATGCCGTCTTCGATGCGATATTTGCCGCCAGCGACCTCATCGCCATCGGCGCCATGCGCGCGCTGGAGGAGGCAGGCCGCAGCGTGCCGCGCAACGTCGCCATCGTCGGTTTTGATGACCTGCCCGCTGCCAGCCTTGCCAGCCCGCCACTGACCACCGTCCAGCAGGATCCGCGCATGGCGGGACAGATGCTCGTCGATGTGCTGCTGGCGCGCATCGGCGGCGAAACGGCAGGCAGCGCCATGCTGCCGGTGCGGTTGATCGAGCGGCGGTCGTCGGGGGGATAACGACCCCGCAAGCGCAAGCCTCGTCGTGCCTCTTCAGGCCCGGCGCAGCCCGGGGCCTAGCGGAACGTGATGACGATGACGGCGGTCAGCGCCAGCAGCACCACCGACTGGACGCGATAGTTCGCCCACCAGGCGACGCCGCGCAGGTCGGCGCTTTCGGCGGCAAAGAAACGCTTGTTCCACAGCAACGCCTCGATGCTGGCCAGCGCCGGGGCCGGCGCGCCAAGGCTGCCGATGACAAGGGCAACGCCCGTGGCGACGAGCAGGATCGGCGCGACATAGAGGAAGTTGATCGCAAAGCTGTGGGTGACGTTGTTGCCGATGAACAGGGCCGCCCCCAGCACCAGCCCGGTGGCGATGGCGAACCCCGCACCCCGCGCATTGGCGCGCGGCCAGAACAGCCCCATCAGGAACACCGTGACGATCGGCGGCGCCGTGTACGACAGCATCGACTGCAGATATTGCCAGACCGAACCGAAGCGTTCGATCTGCGGGGCAATGACCACGGCCACGGCAAGGAACCCCAGGGTCGCCAGCCGCCCGACGCGGACGAGCCGCTTGCCATCAAGCTGTGGATACCAGTGACGGGCGAAATCCATGGTGAACAAGGTCGCCGCCGAATTGAAGGTGGAGGCGGTGGCGGACATGATCGCCGCGAGGAAGCCCGCCACGACAAGCCCGAGCAATCCCGCCGGCAACAGGTCGAACATCAACGTCGGATAGACAAGATCGGCGTTGCCCAGGTGCGGGAACAACAGGATGGCACAGGTGCCCGGCAGCACCATCAGGAACAGCACAGGCAGCTTCAACAGCCCGGCGAACAGACTGCCCCAGCGGCCATGGTCGAGCGATTTTGCCGACAGCACGCGCTGCACCATGAACTGGTTGGTGCACCAGAAATAGAACCCCAGGATCGGCACGCCGGTGACCAACCCCAGCCACGGCATCGTCGGATCGCCGAGCGGCCGGATCAACTTGAGCTTCTGCGGGTCGATGCTGGTGACGATGGTGTGCCAGCCCCCCACCTTTTCAAAGGCAAAGACGCTCAGCACCGTCGCGGCGCCGAGCAGGATCACCGCCTGCAAAACCTCGGTATACAGCACCGCCTTCAGCCCGCCGACGATGGTGTAGATGCCGGCGAGCACGGCGAGGATGACGACCATCTGCCACAAGGCAACGCCGGGCACGATCAGCGACAGCATCAGCGCGCCGCCGTACAATGTCGCCGCCTTGTCGACGAACACCGACAGGAAAATCGTCAGCGCCGAAAAATACACCCGCACCGGCCGGCTGAACCGCCGTTCGAGGAACTCCGGCATGGTGTAGACCTTGCTGCGCAGGATGAACGGCAGGAAGAACACGCAGAAGAAAACGAGGATGACGGTCGCCATCCATTCGTAATTGTATACCGCGATGCCGCTGGCATAGGCGGCGCCG
>JANXVZ010000017.1 GCA_025351405.1 Sphingomonadales bacterium
AGTGCCGCAACCCTCGCCAACGCCCGGCTGTCAGCGCAGGGGGAGCTTGCGACAGCCTACTTTGAGTTGCGCGCCCTCGACGCGCAGGGTGACCTCGTCGCCGCCAGCATCGCCGCCTATGACAAGGCCTTCAAAATCACCACCAACCGCTACAACGCCGGCATCACGGCGCGGGTCGACGTCCTGCAGGCCGAAACGCAGTTGCTCAATGCGCGTTCGAACGGAGCCGACCTGGCGCGGCAACGTGCATTGCTCGAACACGCAATTGCAGTGCTTGTCGGAGAGGCGCCGTCGCAGTTCAGTCTCGCCAAGGCCGCCGGGACAAAGTGGAATTCTGCGACGCCGGCGTTGCCGGTCGGTGTGCCATCGACGCTGCTGCAACGCCGTCCCGATGTCGCTGCCGCCGAGCGCAACGTTGCCGCCGCCAATGCCGCCATCGGTGTCCAGCAGGCCGCGTTCTTCCCCAGCCTGTCCCTGACCGGCTCGCTGGGGGTCGCCGCAACGGGGGTCAGCGGGCTTTTCAATCCGGGCGCCGAGGCGTGGTCGCTGGGCGCATCGATCTTGCAGTCGATTTTCGATGGCGGGGCGCGCAAGGCCCGGGTCGCGCAGGCTCGTGCGGCCTGGGAGCAGACGGTGGCACAGTACCGCCAGGCCGTATTGGTCGCCATCCAGCAGGTCGAGGACCAACTAGCTGCGGGGCAGGCGCTGGAGCGGGAAGCGGCGCTGTTGACCCGTGCCGACGCGGCGGCATCGCGGTCGGAACAGATCGCGCTCAACCAATATCTGTCGGGGCAGATTGCCTACACCGATGTCGTCGTCGCGCAGAACACCGCGTTGAATGCGCGGGTTGCGCTGTTGGCAGTCCAGCGTGACCGGCAGGTTGCGGCGGTAGCGCTGATGCAGGCGCTGGGCGGCGATTATCGGGGCGTGGATACGCCGTCGCCTGGGTAAGCTGATCCCCCCGATTGTTTGTCCGCCCGCCGTGATTACCACGGCAGTGCAGATCCCGGGGCAGACAGCGCTGTTGAAACATGGTCTGTTGGCGTTCACGCATGGATGTTGACCTGCCTTATCACGCGCTCGCCCCAGGCCTCGCAATTGCCCTGCTGGTCGGGCTTCTGATCGGGGTGGAGCGCGGTTGGCAATTGCGCCGCGAGGCGGCCGGAAGCCGTGTCGCGGGCATCCGGACGTTCGCGCTGATCGGGATCAGCGGCGGCGGCATCGGGCTGCTGGCAAGCCACGGCCAGCCGCTGCTGGCCGCTGTGCTGGCCGCCGGGGTCGTCGCGCTGCTGGTGATTTATTATGCGCGCGTGCCAGAGGCCAGCGGCAGCCTGAGCGTGACCAGTGGCATAGCGGCGTTGCTGACCTTGGCGCTGGGGGTAGCCGCCACCAGCGGCTTCGCCGTGCCGGCGCTGGTCATGGCGGCCGTGGCAACGGCACTTCTGTCGATGCGCCAGCCGCTGCATCGCTGGTTGCTCGGGTTGAGCGAGGCCGATGTCAAGGCGATGGTGCGCTTCGTCATCATCGCCGCGGCGATCCTGCCATTGCTGCCTGACCGGAACTTCGGCCCGTACGGCGCGTGGAATCCACAGCAATTATGGCTGGTCGTGGTGGTCGTCTGTGGCTTTTCCTTTGCCGGCTATTTTGCCAACCGGCGCTTCGGCGCAACGCGCGGCACACTGGTGACGGCGGCAATTGGCGGGCTTTATTCCTCGACGGCGGTTTCCGTGGCGCTGTCGCAGCGGCTGCGTGAACAGGGCCCGGGCAATCCGGCGGCGGAACCGCGCTTGCTGGCGGCCGGAATAGCCATTGCATCGGCCACCATGTTCGCCAGGGTGCTCGTGCTAACGGGGTTACTGGCGCCGTTCGCCCTGCCGCGGCTGGCGCTCGTCATCGGACCGGCGGGGATCGTCGCTATCGGCTTCGTACTGTGGCTGTTGCGCGGCTTGCCGGCCAGCGACCATGCCGCATCGCCGGCGGTGCAGACCACCAACCCGTTCGAACTGTTGCCGGCTTTCGGCTTTGCGCTGCTTGTCGCCGTCCTCGCGCTGCTGGTGCGTTGGGCGGAGGCGCGTTTCGGCGACGCGGGCATTGCGACGCTGCTGGCGATTACCGGGGCGATGGATGTCGATGCCGCGATCGTCACCATGCATGGCCTCGCGCCCGGGACGGTGCGCCCCGACCTGGCGGGCATGATCCTGGCGCTGCCGATCCTGCTCAACACCCTGCTCAAGGCCGGGATCGTGCTGGTCAACGCCGGCGCACGGCGTGGCTGGCTGGCGGCGCTGCCGTTGCTGGCGAGCGCCGTATTCATCATTGCGGCGCTGGTGTTGGCCTGGCTCATGGTGCCCGCATGACGCGCGACTTGCAGTCTGGACCCAACTGCCGCTAAACCCGCTCCCGATGCAGCCCATTCCGCACCCCGCCATCGCTGCCGGTGCCCATCCATTTCCCCATTCGCATCTGCTGGGAATCGCCGGCCTGCAGCCATGGGAAATGCTGTTTCTGCTCGATGAAGCCGAACAATGGGTCGATCTCAATCGCAGCGCCGCCAAACACGACAATCGCCTCGCCGGCCTTACCCAGATCAACGCCTTCTTCGAGAATTCGACGCGGACGCTGCTGAGTTTCGAAATTGCCGGCAAGCGGTTGGGCGCGGATGTGGTCAACCTCGGCGTCAGCGGTTCTTCGGTAAAAAAGGGTGAAACCCTGCTCGATACGGCGCTGACGCTCAACGCCATGCATCCCGACCTTATCGTCATCCGCCACGGATCGTCGGGGGCGGTGCAGTTGATCGCCGAAAAGCTCGATTGCCCGGTGTTGAACGCCGGCGACGGGCGCCATGAACACCCGACGCAGGCCTTGCTCGATGCGCTGACAATTCGACGTCGCAAGGGGCGGATCGCGGGGCTGACGGTGGCGATCTGTGGGGACATACTGCATTCACGGGTGGCGCGCTCCAACTTCCAGCTGCTCGGCGCGCTGGGCGCAAAGCTTCGCGTCGTCGCGCCGCCCACCTTGCTGCCGGCGGGCGTCGAGCAGCTTGGCGTCGAAGCCTTCACCGACATGGACGCGGGCCTGAAGGGCGCCGATGTAGTGATGATGCTGCGCCTGCAAACCGAACGCATGGATGGTGCCTATGTGCCGTCGACCCGCGAATATTTCCGCTTTTACGGCCTTACCGAAGCCCGGCTGCGCCACGCCGCCGATGATGTGCTGGTCATGCACCCCGGGCCGATGAACCGCGGTGTCGAAATCGATGGCCGTATCGCCGACGACATCGTCCGATCGGCGGTGACGGAACAGGTGGAGATGGGCGTCGCCGTGCGCATGGCCTGCCTCGATGTGCTGACGCGGACGCGGCGCGGTGTCGCCGGGTGGCCGAAATGACCGCTCTCGCGTTCACCGGTGCCCGTGTCGTCGATCCGGCCACAGGCTTTGATGGCCGTGCGACAGTGCTGGTGCGCGACCGCGTGATCGCGGGTATCGGCGATGCGGCGCCGCCGTCCGACGCCGAAATCATCGACGCCAGCGGCCTTGTCCTTGCGCCCGGCCTTATCGACGCCGGGGTGTTTCGTGCCGACCCGCTGGCCTGCCATGCCGGCGGCATCACCCGCGTCGTGCTGATGCCCGACCAACGGCCGCCGCTCGACGATCCGGCGCTCGTCGCCTTCGCGCGGGAGGTCGGCAAGCCCGATGTCTGGGTGCACCCGCTGGTGGCGGCAACGCGCGACCTTGCCGGGCAGGAACTTGCCGAAATCGGGCTGGGCAAAGCGGCCGGAGCCGTCGGCATCGCCACGGGCCGCGAGGGCATCGCCAATAGCGCCGTGATGCACCGGCTCCTCGCCTATTCGCGGGCCTTCGACATGGTCGTCGTTACCCACGCCGAAGACGCCGCGCTCGTTGCCGGTGCCGTTGCCACCGAGGGCGACTATGCAACCCGCTTCGGCCTGGCCGCCGCGCCCGCCTTTGCCGAAAGCCTTGCCATCGCTCGGGATATCCGTCTCGCTGAAGCAACCGGCGCGCGTCTGCACATCCGTCAGGTGACGACGGCGGAGGGCATTGCCCTCGTCCGTGCGGCGCAGGAGCGGGGTGTTCACGTCACCGCCGGCGTGACGCCTGCGCATTGGCTGCTTAACGAAACCGCGGTCGCGGGCTTTCGCAGCTTTGCCCGGCTGTCACCGCCGCTACGCTGCGAGGACGACCGCCGCGCCGTCGAGGCGGGGCTTGCCGATGGCACCATTTCGATCGTCACTTCGGGCCATGACCCGCGCACGCAGGAGGACAAAAGGCTGCCGTTTGCCGACGCCATGCCTGGCATGGCGGGGGCGGAAACCCTGTTGGCACTGGCGCTTTCCCTGGTGCGGTCCGGTGCGATGGACCTGCCCGCCGCCTTGAAGACAATGACCGCCGCGCCGGCCACTCTGTTCGGCCTTGAAGGGGGGCGGCTCACCGCAGGGGCTGCTGCGGATCTCGTGCTGTTCGACGAAGGTTCACCCTGGCGGATCGATGGTGACCGTTTCACCGGTGCCGGCAATACGCCGTTCGACAACCTGCCGGTGCAAGGCCGGGTGCGGATGACCGTCAAGGGAGGGGAATTGGTTTGGCGCGGTTGATATCGGGACTGGGGTCGGGCCTGGTGCTTGCGATCCTGCTGGTCGGGCAAAGCACGCCCGGGCTTGCTGCGCGCCCTGCTTCTCCTGCGGTCGCGCCGGCGGCGGCTGCGCCTGCCACCCCCAGCATCCGCAATGGCGTCGAACTGTGGAAAAACGGGGACTGGGCAGGGGCCGTCGCCATGTGGCAACCATTTGCCAACGCGGGCGATGCCGATGCACTGTTCAATATCGGTCAAGCCTATAAACTCGGCCGCGGCGTGGCGCGTGATCCGGTGACAGCCCGCGATTATTATCGCAAGGCATCGCTGAAAGGACATCTGCCGGCACAGGCCAATCTGGGCATCTCGTTGTTCCAGGCCGGTGAGAAGGCCGAAGCGATCCGCTGGTTGAAAACCGCCGCCGACAAGGGCGAGCCACGTGCCCAATATGTGCTGGGGGTGGCGAGCTGGAACGGCGACGGCACTCCGCGCAACATGACCCTTGCCTATGCCTATCTGGCGCGCGCCTCGGCGCAGGGCCTTGATGACGCCACCAAGGCGCTGGCCGGCCTGACGCCGCGATTGTCGGCGCCCGAACGTGCCAATGGCTGGGCCGTGGCGACCAGCCTGGCGGCGGGGCAGGGTGTGCCCGCGATCTATGCCAATGCGGTTCCCGCCCGCGCCGGAACCGGTGGCGCTTCCGGTGCAGAGGCGGTGCAGAAGCCGTTGCCGACGCTGCTTGCCGAGACGGCACCGCCGCCGTCGGTGTTGCGCACCGACGGCCATCCGCCCGAGGTGACGACGATCACGACGCAGCGAGCGTCGGATGCGCCAAAGCCGACGCCGGCAGTGCCTGCTGCAACGCCGCCGGCAAAGACGCTGACCGCCGCCAGCCTCGCGGATGCGAAACTGCCACCGCGAGCCGCACCGGTTGCGGTGCCTGCTGCTTTGCTGGCGCAGGCCGCAGCGCCGAAGCCGACGGTCGTTCCCGTGCCACGTGCCGCCCCCCCGGTGACGACGGTGGCGATTGCCGCGTCGCGGCCGCCCGCCGATACCCCGCCTCCTGCCCCGATTCACCCCGCACCGTCGCCGTCACCGTCACCGTCACCTGCGATGGCCTTGGCGCCGGCAAAACCGGTCGTCGATGCCATTGCGAAGCCCCTGGTCCCCGCGACCAAGGCCGCTGCCGCAAAGCCCGTGGAGATCGCTGCATCCGACACCGGTGCCAAGTCCGTCACGCGCTATCCCCCGCCTGAGCCGAAGGCAAAAGCCACCAAACCGCAACCCGTGGCATGGCGGGTCCAGCTCGGCGCGTTCGCCAAGCGCGCCCAGGCCGAGGCCGCCTGGGGCCAGTTCGATGGCAAGCTCGACAAGGCCCAGAAGAAGGCGCTTCTCCCGGCCAGGCCGATCTACGAAGCGTCGGGGGCAGTGACCAAGCTGCAATTGGGCCCCTACGCCAACAAGGCCGCCGCCAAGGATGCCTGTGCTCGCATTGCCTTTTCCGGCCGCGCCTGTTTCGTCACCGAAGGCTGACGGCCGGGACATGAAAAACCGCTTGTCGGCAAAGGCATAGCCGCCTAGCCTCGGTAGCGGAAAATCATGCGTCGGGGGCGATCGCTTTGAAGAAAATGCTGTTGACGGCAGGTTGCGGCCTGCTGCTCATGTCGTGCACGACAACGAAACAGTTTACCGACATCGGCTTCAAGGCGCCCGTCGGGACTTTTTCGGTCGTCGTCATGCAGCCCGATGTCGAGATCGGCAGCTTGACTGCAGGCGGGATGTTCGAAGTCCGCGACGACTGGACAAGAAACGCCCGCGAACAGATCATAGTGGCGCTGAAGCAACGCGAGGCGGCGCGCGGCGGCAGCGTGACGCTGTTCGATCCCGCCACGGCAGATGCAACGCACCGCGACGCGCTGCTCGATCTCGAACGCTTGCACCGCGTCGCAGGGGCGGAGGTGCTCAAGCACAAATATCTCGGCCATTCGTTGCCGACCAAGAAGGATCGTTTCGACTGGACGCTCGGGCCGGATGCCGCGGCGCTGGCACAGGCGACCGGGGCCGACTACGCGCTGTTCCTGTACACCCGCGACAGCTTTTCCAGCGGTGGCCGCCAGGCCTTGCAGGCGCTCGGTTATGCCGGGTGCCTCGTGCTCGTCTGCATTGCCATTCCCGGCGGCGAGCAGACCGCCTTTGCTTCGCTGGTCGAACTGAGGACCGGCAACATCGTCTGGTTCAACCTGACCGATTCGAATGTCGGCGACGTCCGCACGCCGGCGGGTGCCGGCAAGATGGTCGGTCACTTGCTCGATACGTTCCCTGTCGGTGCAAAGTCGATCACCGCCGGGCGCTGAGCATGACACTGTCCCGCCGGGCCGTCCTCGCCGGACTGGGCTGCAGCTGCATCGCGTGCGGGGCCGGCGCGCGCGGAGTCCAGCCGATCCACACCGATCCAACGGCGCTTGCGCCCTTGCTGGCGCCGGGGTTCCGCCCCAGCGACGGCGATGAACGCGGCTTGTGGCAGCAACTGGATCGTGCGGAGGGTGATATCGCCGATTCGCCGATCCGCGTCCGCGATCCGGCGCTGGAACGGTATGTCGGCAACCTTGTTGGCGACATGGTTGGCGACAACCGCCGCGACTTGCGCTGCTACATCGTCCGCATTCCGCTGATGAATGCCAGCATGGCACCTAATGGCATGATGACCCTTTATTCGGGGGCGCTGCTCCGGATGCGCGACGAGGCGGAGCTGGCGGCGGTGCTCGGGCACGAAAGCGGGCACTATCTGCGCCGCCACTCGATCGCCAGCTGGCGCCAGCGCCGCGATGCGACGAGCATGATGGCGTTCATCTCGGTCGGGCTGGCCATCGCCGGCGGCGCGATCGGCGGCGGCACAAGCGGCAGCGTCGCTTCGCTCAACAATTCGCTCGCATTGTCGACCTTTCGCTATCAGCGCGACCAGGAGGCGGAGGCCGATGCCTATGGGCTGAAGCTCGCCGAAGCCGCGGGCTACCAGCCGCACGCCGCCTCCCGTTTCTGGCGCAGCATGATCGCCGAGCGCGATGCATCGGCCAGACTGCGCGGCAAAAGGCGCGAACAGCCATCGCTGCTGTTTTCCTCGCACCCCTCCGACGAAGCGCGGATGACCGCGATGCAGGATGCGGCGGACCGGATTGCGCGGCCGGGACGCGGCTATCGTGACGGTGCCACCGCCTATGCCGATGCGCTGGCACCGCACCGGATGGCGTTCCTCGATGACGAGATCAAGCGCAACGACCCCGGCACCAGCCTGCACATCATCAACAGTCTTGCCACGCCGACATGGACCGGCGCGCTGCGCTACCGTGAAGGCGAAGTCTATCGATTGCGCGGCGACCCTGGCGACGAACCACTGGCGCTGGCCGCGTACACCCAGGCCGTGACGCTGTCCGATGCCCCGCCCGAGGCCAACCGCGCCTGCGGTTATGCCCTGCTCAAGGCCGGCAGCGGGGCGGAGGGCAAGGCGCAACTGCAGGCCTATCTTGCCCGCAGGCCGGACGCCGACGATCGCGGCATGATCGCATTCACGTTGAACCAGTAAGGATTGCAATGCGCCTGATGTTTCGCCTGCTGCCGCTGCTGCTTGTCGTCGGCTGCACGCCGCAATACAGCATCGTTTACCCCAATATCGCCGCCGCCCCGGTCGGCGGCCTGCAAGTCAGCCCCGACACGGCATGGAACCGGGCGCCGAAGGGCGCTGCCGATACGGCAATCGCGCAGGTCTGGACGTTGAACGGCGAGGGCCTTGATCGCGTGGTGCTGATCGGCGGAACCCGTGATGGCGAATCGATCGTGCGGCAGAAGGCCAGGGCCGGCGCGCAAGTCCCGGTGTTCCGTACCAACATGGCGGCGCAGGACGTGGTTTCGATCATCGAAAGTTATTATCGCATCGGTGCCGGCGCGCAGGATTTTCGCCCCCACGGGCTGGCGCCACAGGTCTTTGCCGGCCGCCCCGGCTTTGGCTTCGAGTATGACTATACACTCGCCGACAGCGTCCGCCGCAAGGGGCGGGCCGCAGGGGCAATCGCCGGCGGACGGCTGTATCTCATCCTGTTCGACGCCGCGGCGACGCACTATTTCGCGGCAGCATCGCCCGGGGTGGCGCGGCTGGTGGCGACGGCAAGGCTGTCGGGATAGCCTAGGCCGCCGCCCGCGCCGCTTCGCCCGGCCATTTTGCCCATAATGTCACCGCCCGCTTCGCCACGGCGTCGCGTTGCGCTTCCTTGACCGGGCCAAAGCCGCGCACATCCATCGGCAACCTGGCGATCGCGCAGGCGAGGCCGATGTTGTCCGCAGTAAGCCCGGCGATCAGCCTGTCGATATCGGCCTCGAACGTGGCGATATCGGCGCGTTCGGTCTTGCGCTCGGCGCTGTAGCCAAAGACATCGAACGCCGTCCCGCGTAGCCCCTTGAGGCTGGCCAGCACCCGGAAGGCGGTGAAGATCCACGGACCGAAACTGCGCTTTTGGGGACGGCCCGTCGCCGGATCGGTGCGCGAAAAGATCGGCGGTGCCAGTTGCACCCGCGCGGTGCCGCCGGAAAACTGGGCATCGAACGCCGCCTTGAAGCGGCCATCGGAATACAGCCGGCCGACTTCATATTCGTCCTTGTAGGCGAGCAACTTGTAATAGCTGCGCGCCACGGCCTCGCCGAATGCATCGCCACCCGCGTTGCGGGCCTTGCTCACCAGCGCCGAAAAACGCGCCGCATAGGCTGCATCCTGATAGGCGGTGAGGTCCCGCACCCGCCGAGCGATGATCTCGTCGAGATTGGTCGCCGGCGGCTCGATCGCCGGCCCGCGCGCGGTTTCGACCATCGCCAGCACCTTGTCCGGGCGGGTGGCGAGAAGGCGTCCAAGGCCAAAGGCGCGCTTGTTGAAGTCGACGGCGACGCCGTTGAGTTCGATCGCCGCATCGACGCTCGCCAGCTTCAGGGGGATAAGGCCCTTTTGCCAGGCATAACCCATCAACAGGATGTTGGCGCCGATGGCATCGCCGAGCAGTGCCGTCGCCACGGTATCGGCGGCGACGAAATCGCAGGCATTGGGGTTGGACGCGTTGCGGATGGCCTTTTCGACCTGCGCCGACTGGAAATCGAGATCGCGATTGCGCACGAAATCGGATGTCGGCGCAATGTCGGCGTTGACAACGGCGGCGGTACGTGTCGGGATCATCAGCGTCTGTGTCGGCTTGTCGGCAGCCACCACGGCGTCGCAGGCAAGCAGCAGGTCGGCACCGCCGGCGATGATTCGCGGTGACAGCAGGTCGTCGTTCTTCACCGCCAGCCGGACGTGTGAATACACCGCGCCGCCTTTCTGCGCGAGGCCGGCCATATCGGCGGTGGTGCTCGCCAGCCCTTCGATGTGACCGGCAGTGCCCAGCAGGGCCGACACGGTCAGCACACCGGTGCCGCCGATGCCGGTGACCATGATGTTGTAGCCGTGGCCAGGCGATCGGATGCCGGGTTCGGGCACGTCCGAAAGGTCGAGCTGGGCGGCCGCGGCCTTTTTGACCTGGGCCCCTTCAACAGTAACAAAGCTGGGGCAGAAACCCTTCAAGCAACTGTAATCCTTGTTGCAGCTCGACTGGTTGATGCGGCGCTTGCGGCCGAATTCGGTCTCCAGTGGCTCCACCGAGACACAGTTCGATTGGACCGAACAATCGCCGCAGCCTTCGCAGACGGCGCTGTTGATGAAGACGCGCTGCGACGGGTCGGCCATCGTCTTGCGCTTGCGGCGGCGGCGCTTTTCGGCGGCGCAGGTCTGGTCGAAGATGATGACGGTGCAGCCCGGCGTGGCGATGAATTCGTCCTGGATGGCAGGCAGCGCCGAACGGTCGAGCAGGCGAACCGAAGCGGGCAGGGTGACACCCTTGTAGCGCGACAGGTCCTCCGTCAGCACCACGACCTTCCTGGCGTGTTCGGCGACCATCTGCTGGGCAATCTGGTCAACCGAAAGCTCGCCGTCGTGCTTCTGCCCGCCGGTCATGGCGACAGCGTCGTTATAGAGGATCTTGTAGGTGATGTTGACGCCGGCGGCGATGCTCTGCCGCACCGCCAACAGACCGGAATGGAAATAGGTGCCGTCGCCCAGGTTGGCGAAAACGTGCTTGTCAGTCGTGAACGGTGCCTCGCCGACCCAGGTGACGCCCTCGCCGCCCATCTGGGTGAACGTTTCGGCGCGGTCCATCCACAGCGCCATGATGTGGCAGCCGATGCCGGCCAGTGCACGGCTGCCTTCCGGCGGCTTGGTCGAGGTGTTGTGCGGGCAACCCGAACAGAAGAACGGCGTCCGTTTGATAGGCGGGATGAAGGCGGCTGCCTTGCCGGCCTGGTCGTCGAAAAAGCGCAGGCGCGAACGGATGAGATCGGTGTCATGATAGCGCTGGATCCGTGCTGCGACGACATGGGCAATGACACCGGGCGAAAGCTCGTTGTCGGGGCTGAGCAGCCACTTGCCGGTTTCGTCCTGCTTGCCGACAACGCGCGGCCGCACCGCCTCGCGCCAGTTGTACAGCTGCCAGCGGAGCTGATGCTCGATGAATTCGCGCTTTTCCTCGATGACCAGGACCTCCTCCAGTCCCTCGGCAAAGGCGCGGATGCCATCGGGCTCCAGCGGCCAGGGCATCCCGACCTTGTAGACCCTCAACCCGATATCGGCGGCGACCTCGGCAGTGATGCCGAGCTCGTCCAACGCTTCCATGGTGTCGGCAAAGGCCTTGCCGGTGGTGACGATGCCGAAGCGGGGGCGCGGCGTCTCCCAGATGACCTTGTCGATATGGTTGGCCTTGGCAAAGGCCATCGCGGCAAAGCCTTTGTAGCGCTGCAGGCGGGTGTCTTCCTCGCGCCAGATGTCACCGCCGCGGATGTGGACGCCGCCTTCCGGAAAATCGAAGGCCGGGATGACGATCTGGCGCTGTTCGCTGGCAAGATCGATGGTGGCGCTGGTTTCGACGGTGTCGGCGGTGGCCTTGAAGCCGACCCAGGTGCCGGCAAATCGACTCATGGCGATGCCGAGCAGGCCGTATTCGACAAATTCATGCACCGACGACGGCGCCAGGAAGGGCACGAATGCCGCCTGGAAATTATGGTCGGACTGGTGCGGCAGGGTGGACGACTTGGCACCATGATCATCGCCGACGATGGCAAGGACCCCGCCGTGCGGCGATGTGCCGGCGGCGTTGGCGTGCTTCAGGACATCCATGGCCCGATCGAGCCCGGGCCCCTTGCCGTACCAGATGCCAAAAACGCCATCGACGGTGGCGCCGGGGCGCATGCCGACGTGCTGCGAACCCCATACGGCGGTAGCGCCAAGCTCCTCGTTGACGCCCGGCTGGAAGATGATGTTGTGCTCCGCCAGCAGCTTCTTGGCGCGCCACAGTTCCTGGTCATAGGTGCCCAGCGGGGAGCCGCGATATCCGGAGATGAAACCGCCGGTGTTGAGCCCTGCCGCCTTGTCCCGCGCTTGTTGCACCAGCGGGATACGCACCAGCGCCTGCACGCCGCTCATGAACACCCGGCCTTCGGTGAAGCGATATTTATCGTCGAGCGATACGGGCGGCAGACCAGCGACCATCAAGCAATCTCTTTCTGTTCGGCATCGTTTTCGGCAACGAAACTAGGTCAACAATACTGACCCTTATTGCCCGATGCAAGCCCGGCACCATCGGTCTAGAAACGCCGTGAAACCCCAACATACGCCTGAAGTTGCGGCGTGTCGCGGTTCACCCCCAGATAGGCGCCCAGGTCGAACTGGATGTTGCCATTTCCCTTGGGCAACCATGCCAGGGTGATGTCGGCTGTCGCCTGGGTGGTGGCGGCGTCGGGATCGCTGTCGCGGCGCAGCCAGAATTCCGTGCCGGCCTGAAACGGACCGATGGCGTGCGACAATGCCACGACGCCGGTATAGGCGCCATGATGGCCGGATCCGCTGGCGTTCGGCACCCACGCAAGTTGCGGGGTGGCACCGAGGCCAAAGCCGCTGCCGAGTTCGGCCGCGAACGGCAGCAGCACGCCCACCGCCCAATCGCCGCCGCCGATGCCGGAATGGCCGGTCGGCGCGACCAGATAGGGCTCGATGGCGACCGACAGGCCCTTGCCATCCGGATGCGCCAGCGATTTCCGGATCGAGACAGTCAGGTCGCCGATGCCCTCGTCGTGGCTCCGCGTGCCAAGGCTGCGGTCGCGCGTCGTCAGGCTATTGTACGGACTAAACGCCAATTCGGCTTCGAGAGTGTCGGAGAGGCCCAGCCGCAATTCGGTCGCGGCAAATGCGAGAGCATCGCTTTGGGCGTCACCGTGGCGGCTGTGGGTCCAGCCAACGATGCCGGTCTCGACCTGAAGATGGCCGGCATCGACAATGCATGGCGGCGTCGCGTTGCCGGGCCGATCGGGGCAAAGATCGCGCAATTCGCCGGCGTTTGCGGGGACAGTGCAACACAGCAGCAGCAAGGCGACGCGTTTCACCTCAGCTCAGCCCCGTTATATGACCATTATCGCTGACGCCGATATGGTTGGCGGCCGGCAATCTCGGCAGGCCCGGCATGGTATTCACGTCGCCGCATAGCGCCACCACGAAACCGGCGCCCGCGGACAGGCGGACTTCGCGGATCGGGAGGATATGCCCCACCGTCGCGCCCCGCACTTTTTCGTCGGCGGTAAAGCTGTAGGGGGTCTTTGCCATGCAGACGGGGAGATGGCCAAAACCCTGTTCGGCAAACTGCCGCAACGTCCGCAGCGCGACCGTCGACAGCGCGATATCGGCAGCACGGTATATTTCGCGGGCGATGACCCGCAATTTATCCTCCAGTGGCATTTCGAGGGGATACAGGGGACGGAAGCGCGCGGTGCCGGCATCGGCCAGCGCCGCGACGCTGCGCGCCAGGCCTTCCGCCCCGGCGGCGCCCTCGGCCCAGTGCCGGCACAGGTGCGCCTCCACCCCCAGCACATCACGGCAATGTGCGATGACCGCGGCGTGCTCGGCAGCGGTATCGCCATTGAAGGCGTTGAGCGCGACGACAACCGGAACCCCGAACTTCGCCATGTTTTCGACATGCCGCGAAAGGTTGAGCAGCCCGGTGGCAAGCACCGCGCTGTCTTCGACGCCGAGGTCGGCAAGCGCCGCGCCGCCGTGGAACTTCAGCGCGCGTACCGTCGCCACCACTACCGCGACCGCAGGGGCCAGCCGTGCGCTCCGGCATTTGATGTTGCAGAACTTTTCCGCCCCCAGGTCGGCGCCAAAGCCTGCCTCGGTGACGGCAAACTCGCCCAGCGCCAGTGCCGCCCGCGTGGCGACCACCGAATTGCAGCCATGGGCGATATTGGCGAACGGCCCGCCATGGATCAGCGCCGGCGATCCGCCGATGCTCTGCACCAGGTTCGGCTGCATGGCATCGACCAGCAACGCCGCCATGGCGCCCGCGGCACCGATATCGCCTGCCGTGACCGCGTTGCCGGCTTCGTCGCGACCGATGCGGATACGTGCCAGCCGTGCCTGCAGGTCGGCAAGGTCATCGGCAAGGCACAGCACCGCCATGACTTCCGACGCGACGGTGATGTCGAAGCCGCTCTCACGCGGCGGCGCGTTGCCGGCGCCGAGACCGATCGCGACATCGCGCAACGAACGGTCGTTCATGTCGAGCACGCGCCGCCAGGTGACGGTGCGCACGTCGATGGCATGGCCGGTGGCGGTCTTGGTGCGATAATGCAGGGCATTGTCGATCAGCGCCGCCAGCAGATTATGCGCCGACGTGATGGCATGGAAATCGCCGGTGAAGTGCAGGTTGATGCGCTCCATCGGCAGCACCTGGGATTGGCCGCCGCCGGTTGCACCCCCCTTGCGCCCGAAAACTGGCCCCAGCGATGGCTCGCGCAGGGCGATGACCGTGCGGCGGCCGATGCGGTTGAGTGCATCCCCGAGGCCGATGGTCGTTGTGGTCTTGCCTTCGCCGGCGGGAGTTGGGTTGATCGCGGTGACAAGGACCAGCTTGCCTGGCGGCTTTCCGGCCAACCCGCGCAGGGTGCCGGCTCCAAGCTTGGCAATTGCATGGCCATACGGCTCTATATCGGCCTCGCCCAGGCCCAGGGCGGCGGCAATCTCGGCGATCGGGCGCAAGGTCGCTGCTTGCGCAATTTCAATATCGGTCGGCACGTGAACTCCCCCTCGGGCGGGCAGTCGGGCCGCCCGGCAGCACGGTAATCGCCTGTCAGAGCCTGAACTGCAACCCGGCCGATACAGTCACTGCGGGCACCAGTTGATAGCCGATGACGCGCTGGTAAAGCGGCAGCTGCACAAAAACGAAGGCGTTGACCCGCGCACTGGCCTTCACCGCTACGCCGGGGCTGACATACAGCAGCTCGCCGCCGCTGTTGCCGCGATCGGAATTGCCGCCGCTGTCTTGCGCCGCCAGCCGCAAGTTGAACTGCAACTGCGGCGTTATGCCCCTCCAGCCGGTATAATGCATGCCGATCGAGCCGAGACCGCTGACCCCTGGCCGATAGTCCTGGCGGCTGTTGAGTGGCACGTCCATGCTCGCCTGCGCAAACCAGTCGAAATCTTCGATAAGCGGCCCGAAATGATAGAAACCGGTCAGCAGATCGGTGGTACCGCTGCCGGCCTGCAAACCGCGATCGACGGCTTCGCCGACTTGCGGCCCGGCGTTGAAACGGGTCGAAAAGCCGCCGCTGGGCAGCTTCAAACCCAGTTGCAGCCCGGTGATGCCGGGGCCGCCGATACCCTGCCAGCGCAGTGTGACACGCGCATCGCCGATACCTTTGGTGCGGGAATGCGACGCCTCGATGTCACCCTCGCCGACCGTATCGTGCGGCCGGATGACCAGCGGTAGCTGGACGTCGATGGCCCATTTCGGGGTCATTACCCAGTCGAGCCCGGCCGTAACATAATGATTATAAGTCGATCGTTCGATTTCGCGATCGGCGGGGAGGGCGGTGCCGCCGAGGTTGGTGTGGCCGGACCGCAGATCTGTCTGCGGAATATAGTCATAGCGCAGGTCGGCACGCAGTCCGGGAATGCCCGAAAGTCCCTCGCCGACCCAGTCCGAGGTGAGGATGCAGCCACATGCCGAACAGGCGCTGGCGGCAACGGGGAACACGGCGAAGCAGCAAGCGGCAAGCGTGCCACCGCGCAGGAGCGGGCGTGACATGGTCGTGACTTTCGCAATCGGTCGGCAATGGACGGCGTGTCGGCTGCGGCAGCAACCGGGTCAGGCACCCATCGGCGGCGCGCGTGCCGGCAGCGGTGGACGTCCCAGCCCGTCACCGATCAAAAAGCCGGCGGCAACAATCGGGTTTGCCAGCGCGATTGCCCGTTCTGGCGATGCTATCCTGTTGTTGGCCGCCGGGGGCACAGTGCCGGCGGCACCAAGGCTGGCGAACGGGCACGGGCCATCGCTATGGTGATAGGGTGCATCAACGGGTGCATGTTGGTTATCGACCGCGCCTGAACACAGGATAAAGCTGATGCCGCCGGTACCTGCCACCGGCATCGTGCCCGCCGGTATGGCGATCCGGATCGCCACCGCTACCAGCGCCAGCATAAGCGCCGCGGCCGCATGCCGCATCAAAAAGGCGCGCAGGACTTGCATGAATCCGGCTTTAGGCGGAGATGGCGTTGCTGCACAGCACCATATTGTCGCCGCGAGCGTTTATGCTGCTGGCGACGCAACAGGCTGGGAGTTCGACCCGTGTTCGAGACGATTTCGGCATTGACGCTGGCCCGGATGCAGTTTGCCTTCACCATCTCGTTCCACTTCATCTTTCCATCGTTCACCATCGGGCTCGCGAGTTACCTGATGGTACTGGAGGCGCTGTGGCTGCGCACCGGCCGCGATGTCTTCCTGCAATTGTTCAAATACTGGCTGAAGATTTTTGCCATCGTCTTCGGCATGGGCGTCGTTTCCGGCATCGTCATGGCGTATCAGTTCGGCACCAACTGGGCGGTGTTTTCGGACAAGGCCGGGCCGGTGGTCGGGCCGTTGATGGCGTATGAAGTGTTGACCGCCTTCTTCCTTGAAGCCGGCTTCCTAGGGGTGATGCTGTTCGGGCTCGAACGGGTCGGCAAGGCACTGCACTTCACCGCAACGTTGATGGTCGCCATCGGCACGGCGATTTCGGCCTTCTGGATCATCGCGGTGAACAGCTGGATGCAAACGCCGGCGGGCTATGCGATCAATGCCAAGGGCCAGTTCGTCACCACCGATTGGCTGGCGGTCATCTTCAATGCCTCCATGCCGTACCGTCTCGCGCATACGCTGCTGGCATCATATCTGACGACGGCGCTCGTCGTCGGTGGGGTGGGGGCCTGGCATTTGCTCAAGGACCGCCGCGATCTGCGCAAGCCCAACGAGGCCACCCGCATCATGTTTTCGATGGCGATGTGGATGGCGGCTGTGGTCGCGCCGATCCAGATTTTTGCCGGCGATGAACACGGCCTCAACACCCTCCAGCACCAGCCCGCCAAGATCGCGGCGATGGAGGGGCATTTTCGCAGTCATCCCGGCGGACTGCAGGGCGGGGCGCCGTTGATCCTGTTCGGCATCCCCGATGACAAGGCGCAGGTCATGCGCCACGCCATCGAAATTCCGCGCCTCGGCTCGCTGATCCTGAAGCACGACCTTGATGCGCCGATGCCCGGGCTCGATGCCGTGGCGCCGCAGAACCGGCCGCCGGTGGAGATCGTCTTCTGGTCGTTCCGCATCATGGTCGCCATCGGCTTCGGTATGCTCGGGGTCGGGCTCTGGAGCCTGTGGGCGCGGTCGCGCGGCACTCTTTATGATTCGCCATGGTTGCACCGGCTGGCGCTGCTGATGGGGCCGACGGGGTTCGTCGCCGTCATCGCCGGCTGGGTCACCACCGAGGTCGGCCGACAGCCCTATACGGTTTATGGCCTGCTGCGGACGGCGCAAAGCGCCTCGCCATTGGCGGCACCGGCTGTCGCCGCATCATTGATTGCCTTCATCATCGTTTATTTCGGGGTCTTTGGCGCGGGCACGGTGTTCATCCTCAAGTTGATGGGGCACGAACCGCATCCGGGCGAAAGCGGGCCATTGCGCGGCGATGTCACGCGCACCGCCGGCCTGGCACCCGGGCCGGCGCAGGACGCGGCCGGCCTGGCACCGGCGGAGTGAGCATGTCATGACCATGGCCAGTGATCCCCTCACCTTCGTCTGGGCCGGCATCATCGCCCTCGCCGTGTTCGGCTATGTCGTCATGGACGGCTTCGATCTCGGTCTTGGCATCCTGTTCCCCTGGCTCGGGGAAAAGGGCGCAGCGGGTGCCAATGATCGAAACACCGCGATCAACACCGTCGCGCCTGTCTGGGACGGCAACGAAACCTGGCTGGTGTTGGGCGGCGGCGGCTTGTTCGCCGCATTTCCCCTGGCGTATTCGGTGATCATGCCGGCGGTCTATACCCCGGTCATCGCCATGCTGCTCGGGCTGGTGTTCCGCGGCGTCGCCTTTGAATTCCGGGCGCGGACGACCCGGTTGTGGATATGGGACATCGCCTTCGGCTTCGGTTCGGTGCTGGCGGCATTTTCGCAGGGTGTCATACTGGGCGCGATATTGCAGGGGATATCGGTCACGGGGCGCAGCTACAGTGGCGGCTGGTGGGACTGGTTCAGCCTGTTCTCCATCCTCACCGGGCTGGCGGTGGTTGCCGGATATGCCCTGCTCGGCGCCTGCTGGCTGATCTACCGGACAGAAGCCGACCTGCAGCACCGCGCCTACCGCCTTGCGCGTATCACCGGCGCGCTGACCCTGGCCGGCGTCGTCGCGGTCAGCCTCGCCACGCCATTCCTCAACCATGATTATTTCAGTCGCTGGTTCAAGGCGCCCGGCATCTATTTGACAGCGCCGGTGCCTATCCTTGTTGCGGTCTGCGCCGCGCTGTTCGTGCGGGCGCTGGCAAAGCGGCAGGAAATCGCGCCGTTTCTGCTCGCCCTGGCGGTGTTCGCGCTCAGTTTCATCGGCCTCGGCATCTCGATGTATCCGTGGCTGGTCCCCGACCATATCACCATTTTCGACGCCGCCGCGCCGCGCAACAGCCAGATCTTCATGCTCATCGGCGTCGGCATCATGCTGCCGATCATCATCGGCTACACCGGCTATGCCTATTGGATTTTCCGCGGCAAGGTCGGCCATGAAGGTTACCATTGAGGGTGCGGCCCTGAGGGTCCGCCGCTGATGCGCGACGGTGTTCGCCGCTGGCTGTGGTTTGTGGGGCTATGGGCGGCCGGCGTCGCTGCCGTGGGTGCC
The DNA here is from genome assembly GCA_025351405.1 of Sphingomonadales bacterium. Taxonomy (GTDB): domain Bacteria; phylum Pseudomonadota; class Alphaproteobacteria; order Sphingomonadales; family Sphingomonadaceae; genus Sandarakinorhabdus. The sequence continues at coordinate 18,905 of JANXVZ010000017.1, forward strand.
GTGTCGTTGCTGTTGCGCGCATGGATCGGTGGCCGATAGCGGCGATTCGGGTCCCATTTTCATCGCGTTAAAATCATGGATGGAGCATTGCTTCTGGATTACGTGCGTGTAATGTTTGCCGGACGCAAGGGAATCGAGCGCGCTGCCGTTAACCATCGAGTTGCGGCAAAAGGCACGAAATTCCCGGTCTTTTTGACCAGCCGTTTGGAAAGGCAATCCGACGATGACCGACCTGGCGTTCTGGATGATCTGGACGCCGTTCGTGTTTCTTGTCGTGTTCAATTTCCTGCCTTCGGCGATTGCTTTCGTCGATCGACATCCAGACCGGCATCGGCTCGCCGCGATCAACCTGTTGTCGCTGTTTTCCGGGGTGCTCTGGGTCGGCCTGATGGCCTGGGCGGTGGGTGGCCGCCGTGCCGATACGCGTCTTGCCGCCATATTCGGCAGTTCGCGGTGGCGTAGGCCGATGGCATGCGGCTTCGTGGTCCTGCTCGGGATCGAGCTTGCCAGCATGGCGCACCACCTTATCGGTGCATGATGGGCGGTGCCGCGCCGCGGTCCCAATTGCAGTGTTGGCCGCCGCCAGCCTTGCGTGCGCCCCCAGCGTTGCTATAGACGCGCGCTTCACACCTAGCGGGCGTGGCGGAATTGGTAGACGCGCTGGTTTTAGGTACCAGTGTCGAAAGACGTGGGGGTTCGAGTCCCTTCGCCCGCACCAAGGCCGTCATCGGCCGGACACATATTAGACGAGACAGGACGCCATGCAGATTGCCGAGACGTTGAACCAGGGCCTTCGCCGCGAATATTCGCTGGTGATTCCCGCCGCTGCCCTCGCTGCCCGCATCGATGCGCGACTTGCCGAAGTCAGCAAGGATATCCGGATGCCGGGTTTCCGTCCCGGCAAGGTTCCGGCCAACCTGGTGCGCAAGATGCACGGCCCGGCCCTGCGCGGCGAGGCGTTGCAGGCAGCCGTCAACGATGGCGTCCAGCAGCTTTTGACCGAGCATGGTCTCCGCCCCGCGACGCAGCCGCAGGTCGATCTCGATGGCGACCCCGCGGAGGGCGACGATGTCGGCTTCAAGGTCGCGATGGAAATCCTGCCGACCGTCACCGAATTGAAGATCGAAGACCTGGCGCTCGAAAAGCTTGTCGTCGCCTCTGATGATGCCGCCATGGATGCCGCACTTGCGCGGCTTGCGGCGCAGCAGCAGCGCAGCGAGCCGGCACCGGCCAAGCACAAGGCGAAGACCGGCGACACGCTGGTCATCGATTTCGAGGGCCGCGTCGATGGCGAGCTGTTCGATGGCGGCAAGGGCGAGGGCATGCGCGTCACGCTGGGTTCGGGCACGTTGATCCCCGGATTCGAGGACCAGCTTGTCGGCGCCAAGGCCAATGACGAGCGCACCGTCAAGGTGACCTTTCCCGACGACTACAATGTCGCCTATCTGAAAGGCAAGCCGGCCGAATTCGCCATCGTCGTGCAGGGTGTCGAAACGCCGGTCGAATCCGCCATCGACGATGAATTCGCCAAGAGCCTCGGCATCGACAGCCTCGATGGCCTCAAGGAAATTCTCAAGGACCAGCTCGACGCCGAACTCGGTGCGCTGACCCGGACGCATATGAAGCGCAAGCTGCTCGACACCTTGGCTTCACGCCACGATTTCGAAGTTCCCGAATCGATGGTCGATGGCGAATTCGAGCAGATCTGGGCGCAGCTTGAGCAGGAAGTCGCACAGGAAGCCGATGCAGAGGAGGCGCGTGCCAAGCTGGAAGCCGAACGCGGCGACTATCGCCGTATCGCCGAACGCCGCGTCCGCCTCGGGCTGCTGCTCAGCGAAATCGGCCAGCGCAACAACATCACCGTCAGCCCGGCTGAAATGAACCGGCTCATCGGCCAGGAAGCCGCGCGCTATCCCGGCGAGCAGGCCAAGGTCGTCAAGTTCTTCCAGGAAAACCCGATGGCGGCCGCGCAGCTTCGGGCGCCCTTGTATGAAGACAAGGTCGTCGATTTCCTGCTGTCCAAGGCCGACGTTGCCGAGCGTATCGTCAGCCGCGCCGATCTGGAAGCGGCGATCGAGGATGACGACGAGAGCCCGACCGGTCACGTGCACGGCCCCGACTGCGGCCATGACCATGGCCACGGCCATGATCACAAACCGACAAAGGCCAAGAAGGGCGTGAAGGCCAAGGCGGATGCGCCGGCGGACGTTGCCGCCGAAATCGCTGTCGCGGCGCCGGTCAAGAAGGCTGCCAAGCCCAAGGCCGCAACAAAGGCCAAAGCCGCGCCGGCGGAGCCCGAGGCCGCCGCGGAGCCTGCTGCAAAGCCCAAGCGCGCTGCAAAGAAGCCCGCGGCCTGACGCAATGGCGTCCTTCCATCATGGGGAGGGCGCCATAACCGCGCAGGTGCAGCACCCCGGCAGGGTGCCCGCCGATACCCCCTTGAACTCCGTCGTCAAACGTCCGACGTTGTACCCATACGGAGGACAAAAATGCTCGATATTCACGCCGGCCTCATCCCCATGGTCATTGAAACCTCGAACCGGGGGGAGCGGTCGTTCGACATCTACTCGCGCTTGCTGCGTGAACGCATCGTGTTCGTCACCGGCCAGGTCGAGGACCATATGGCCTCGGTCATCGTCGCCCAGCTTTTGTTCCTTGAATCGGAAAATCCGAAAAAGGACATCTACATGTATATCAACTCGCCGGGCGGGGTGATCACCTCGGGAATGGCGATTTACGATACCATGCAGTATATTCGCCCCAAAGTTGCAACTGTCTGCATTGGCCAGGCCGCGTCGATGGGCAGCTTCCTGCTCGCCGCTGGTGAACCTGGTATGCGCGTCGCGTTGAAGAACGCCCGCATCATGGTCCACCAGCCTTCGGGCGGCGCACAGGGCCAGGCCACCGATATCGAAATCCAGGCACGCGAGATCATTCGCGTCCGCCATGCCCTCAACGAGCTTTACGTCAAGCATACTGGGCAGGACCTCGATACCATCGAGCGGGCGATGGAGCGCGACAAGTTCCTCAGCGCCGAGGAGGCAAAGGCGTTCGGTCTCATCGATTCGATCGAGGAAAAGCGCCCCTTGCCGACCGAAGGCGAAGCGCTGAAGGCCGCCTGATCCGCTGCGCCGGTCTTGAAGATGCGGCGGGTGGCCGCATCTATAATTGCAGTAATGTGACGCCATTGTGCGTCTCCGGACTTGCCGCGCCCGTAGCAAGCCCGTTACACTCGTCCAAAGCAGCCTCGCAATGGCGCGAGAAAGGAAAGCCATGACCAAGTTGAGTGGCGGAGACTCCAAGAGCACGCTCTACTGCAGCTTCTGCGGCAAGAGCCAGCACGAGGTGCGCAAGCTCATTGCGGGTCCGACGGTGTTCATCTGCGATGAATGCGTCGAGCTGTGCAACGACATCATCCGCGAGGAAACCAAGACGGCGCTGGTGAAGAAGTCCGGCGACGTCCCGACCCCGCGTGAAATCTGCAAGGTGCTCGATGACTATGTCATCGGCCAGACCCACGCCAAGCGTGTGCTCTCGGTCGCCGTGCACAATCATTACAAGCGCTTGAACCATGGCGGCAAGGGTGCCGAGGTCGAGCTTGCAAAGTCCAACATCCTGCTTGTCGGCCCCACCGGCTGCGGCAAGACGCTGCTCGCGCAGACTCTGGCGCGCATCCTCGACGTGCCGTTCACCATGGCCGATGCGACGACTCTGACCGAAGCGGGTTACGTCGGCGAAGACGTCGAGAACATCATCCTCAAGCTTTTGCAGGCCAGCGACTACAACGTCGAGCGTGCCCAGCGCGGCATCGTCTATATCGACGAAATCGACAAGATCAGCCGCAAGGCGGACAATCCTTCGATCACGCGCGATGTGTCGGGTGAAGGCGTCCAGCAGGCGCTGCTCAAGATCATGGAGGGCACCACCGCGTCGGTGCCGCCGCAGGGTGGTCGCAAGCATCCCCAGCAGGAGTTCCTGCAGGTCGATACGACGAACATCCTGTTCATCTGCGGTGGCGCCTTCAATGGCCTCGACCGGATCATCGGTGACCGGCTGCAGGGCAAGTCGATCGGTTTCGGCGCCCATGTCGCCGGGCCGGACGAACGCCGCGTCGGGCAATTGCTGATGAAGTGCGAGCCCGAGGATTTGCTGCGATTTGGCTTGATCCCGGAATTCATCGGCCGTCTGCCGGTCATCGCGACCCTCGAAGACCTTGATGAAGCGGCGCTGATCAAGATCCTGACCGAGCCGAAGAACGCGCTGTCGAAGCAATATGCGCGCCTGTTCGAGATGGAGGGCATGAAGCTCAGCTTCCTGCCAGACGCGTTGGCCGCGATCGCCAAGCGCGCCATCGAGCGAAAGACCGGCGCCCGCGGTCTGCGTTCGATCATGGAATCGATTTTGCTCGATACCATGTTCGAATTGCCCGGCCTCGAGGGCATCGAGGAAATCCAGGTCGACAAGGACGTGGTCAACAGCGCCAAGGAACCGGTGCGGTTGCTGGCCGCGGACAAGGCAGCTTAAAGCAGTCGCTGCTCCTCTCCCCGCGTGGGGAGGGAAGCGGCCCGCTGTGCGCCGGTGGCTTGAACGGCGCCAATACGACGCCATCTCCCGCAGTCTTGCACCGTGCCCAAGGCCTGCTAGACACCGTTCCATGTCGCAGAACGAAATTTGGCGCTGAACCCCCGATCCTTCCAGATCGCGGCGCTGGCTTTTTTTGCCTTGGCGCTATCGCTGCTTGTCGTGTTGTCGATGAAGGCAACGGGTGGCCGGCTGATCTATTCGCTCGACGACCCCTATATCCATCTCGCGGTCGCGGAAAACATATTGCGCGGTGGCTATGGAATCAATGCCGCGGAGTTTTCGTCGCCGTCGTCGTCGGTGCTCTATCCGTTCCTGCTGGCGCTATCGATACTATTTGGCTTTGGTGACTGGGGACCATTGCTGATAGGCGCCATCGCCGGCGGTATATCGGTGTGGCTGGTCGCGGGCTTTTTCTGGACGCATGCCGTGGGCCCCGGAAACAGTCCCGGGGCGTGGCCGTTGCTGGCGCTGGCGCCGCTGATTGCCTTTGCACTCAATGCCATCGCCTTGCCGATGACGGGAATGGAGCACCCGCTTCACATCCTCGCAAGCGTCGCCATCATGATAGGCCTGGAGGCAATGGCGCGTGAAGGCCGTGTTCCCATTTGGCTCTCCATCGCGATTGTGCTGTGCCCGCTTTTGCGGTTCGAAGGCATGGCGCTGTCCTTGACGGCGCTAACGCTGATGATGTGGTGCGGTCACCGTCGCATGGCGTTCGGGACCGGGCTTGTCCTCGGCGGCTGCCTTCTGGCCTATGGCCTGTTCATGCACAGCCTTGGTCTGCCACTGTTGCCGAGTTCGGTGCTCGTCAAGTCAAAGATTTCGGCGGCGGCTATTGATGGCGGCAACGGGTCTATACTCGATATGGCCATCGCCAATGTGTCGGACGCGACCAAACATTATTGGGGACGGTTTTTCGCGACCGTAGCACTTTGCCTTCTGGGCGCTTTGGGCTGGCATATCCGAAAAGGCACTCTTGAGAAAAGCAAAATAGTAATTTTTGTCGCGACGGAGGCGACGTTGATAGCGCATCTGTGCTTTGGCGCTTATGGCTGGTTTAATCGCTACGAAGTTTATGCTGTTGCAGTCTTGCTGCTCGGCACAGTCTATATCTTCGCCTCTGCGCCTTTGAACACCCGTTCAAAGCTATTCCGGTTTACGCTTATTTGCACAGCTTTACTTGTTGCCGTTCCGCAATACGTTCGCGGTACGTTCGATACCATCGCTACATCACGTGATATCTACCGACAGCAGTTTCAAATGCATCGTTTTGCCACGCGATATTTTCCGTTTGACGTCGCGGTGAACGATCTCGGCTGGGTTTCTTACGACAACAATGCCTATGTGCTGGACTTGTGGGGCCTGGGATCGGAGCAGGCCCGCAAGTCCATGACGGTAAATGGACGGCAAACCATCGAAAGTACCGAGGCGCTTTCCGTTGGGCACCATGTCGCATTTGCTATGGTTTATGATGACTGGATGCATGGTGCAATTCCGATACACTGGTGTCGAATAGGCGAAATGAACAGCCATACTTCGATATTGATGCCTGGCATTGTGACGTTTTACCTGATCGACCTGCGCCGCGAGGCCGAGATGCGCCGCGCGCTCGCTGCATTTCGGTCGACGCTGCCCGAAGGCGTTACGCTGGCCATCCTGCCGTGCCCGGCTGTACCGCTTGCGAAAAATGCGGGCTTTTCGTCGGCACCGGGGTTACGATAGCGGGCGGACACGGTGTCCATCGGAGAGAGTGACATGGCCAAGGGTCAGGCAAAATCGAACAAGGAAACCCGCAAGCCCAAAGCGGAAAAGCCCAAGAAGACCAACGCATCGAACCCTTCGACAAAGTAGCCTTGCAGGGCTGAGAGCAGGCGCCGCCGCTGGAGCCGGTCGCGACATTGGCGCGCGGGGGCAGGTGCCACACCCTGAAGGCAGCCGTCCTCGCCGGCCGTCCTCGCTGGCACCGCGCCGATGCGTCCGGGCGCTGCTGCTGACAGACCGGGCAGGGCTTCCGCTGAAAGTCGCCCGCGGCGATGCGGCTGCCTCTCGGCTTACCTTCCAGGCGCGATGCAGATGCCCGCATTCCATCGGTTACAGGTCTGCGCCGATAAAGCGTAGATTGCCTAGTCCTTCAACTGGCCGCGGATCTCGCCGGGAGGATATTTCGCTGTATGGAGGTTGATATAGCCCTCGCCCGCGGCAAGCCCGTCGACCAGCGCCTTTTGCGCGCCTGCGGCTGTCCCGCCATGCTCCTTGAGGAAGTCGGCGCCATAGCTTCCGGCCTTGGAGAGATCCACTTTCATCTCCAGTGAGCCGCTCGCGGCGGCCTTGGGCATCAGCATGATGGCCGGTGGGCCGTCGCTGCCGGGCTCGGCGCAGCAGTGGATATGACCGGCAACGGCAGGTCCGGTCAGATCCTTCCATGACACGGACACGGACAGTTCATTGCCATTGATCGAGACACTGCCCGGTCCGGTGCCCTTGCTGTCGGTCGGGGTGCTTTCCTTTGGCCCGGTCATGGCAGCGGTATATTTGACGGTGGCTGCCGACGCCGGCACCGCAAGAACGGTGGCGATGGCAAGGATGAAAATCGTTTTCATAGCGAGACTCCCTATGGTTCACGCCGGGCCGTTATACTCCATTTCCTGCCGTCTTGGCAGCACGCCGTTCCGCCGGGTGCTGCCACTCTCCGCAATGCTCACTCCGCCGCCGGCAGATAAATCTCTCCGCCCTTGGCCCGGAATTCCGCGCTCTTTTCCGCCATCCCGGCTTCCAGCATCGCATCGGTGTTCTGCTTGGCCGCATAATCCCGCACATCCTGGGTGATCTTCATGCTGCAGAATTTCGGCCCGCACATCGAGCAGAAGTGCGCGACCTTGGCGCCTTCGGCCGGCAAGGTTTCGTCGTGGAATTTCAGCGCGGTTTCGGGGTCGAGCGACAGGTTGAACTGGTCGCGCCAGCGGAAATCGAAGCGGGCGCGCGACAGCGCATCGTCGCGCAATTGCGCCGCCGGATGGCCCTTGGCGAGGTCCGCCGCGTGCGCCGCCAGCTTGTAGGTGATGACGCCGACCTTGACGTCGTCGCGGTCGGGCAGGCCCAAATGCTCCTTGGGCGTCACGTAGCAAAGCATCGCGCAGCCGTACCAGCCGATCATCGCGGCGCCGATGCCGCTGGTGATATGGTCATAACCCGGCGCGATATCGGTGGTGAGCGGCCCCAGGGTATAGAAGGGCGCCTCTCCACAGGTTTCGAGCTGCTTGGTCATGTTGACCTTGATCTTGTGCATCGGGACATGCCGGGGCCTTCGATCATCACCTGGCAATCGTGCTTCCAGGCGATTTGCGTCAGCTCACCGAGCGTTTCCAGTTCGGCGAACTGCGCGCGGTCGTTGGCATCGGCAATGCTGCCGGGGCGCAGGCCATCACCCAGCGAGAACGATACGTCATAGGCGCGCATGATCTCGCAGATTTCCTCGAAATGCGTGTAGAGGAAGTTCTCCTTGTGGTGGCTGAGGCACCATTTGGCGAGGATGCTGCCGCCGCGGCTGACGATGCCGGTAACGCGGTTGGCGGTCATCGGCACATAGGCCAGCCGCACGCCGGCGTGGATGGTGAAATAATCGACGCCCTGTTCGGCCTGTTCGATCAGCGTGTCGCGATACACCTCCCAGTTCAGATCCTCGGCGATGCCGCCGACCTTTTCCAGCGCCTGGTAGATGGGGACGGTGCCGATCGGCACGGGGCTGTTGCGCAGGATCCATTCGCGGGTGTTGTGGATATTGCGGCCGGTGGAAAGGTCCATGACGTTGTCGGCGCCCCAGCGGGTGGCCCAGACCATCTTGTCGACTTCTTCCGCCACCGACGATGCGACGGCGCTGTTGCCGATGTTGGCGTTGATCTTGACGAGGAAGTTGCGGCCGATCGCCATCGGTTCGGCTTCGGGGTGGTTGATGTTCGACGGGATGATGGCGCGGCCCCGGGCGATTTCGTCGCGCACGAACTCAGGGGTGACATAGTCGGGGATGCTGGCGCCGAAATCCTCGCCGTCGCGGACCTGCCCGGCAAGCTGGGCGCGGCCGATGTTTTCCCGGATGGCGACATATTCCATTTCCGGCGTGATGATGCCGCGCCGGGCATAGGCGATCTGGGTGATGGCCGGGCTGTTGCCGGTGCCGAAGCCCCTGGCGCGCCACGGCATCTTGTTGACGTTGGGAAAAACCGCGACGTCGGGCTGCTGCTTGCCGGATGCGCCCCCGAAGATCCCGTTGTCCTCGGGGCGCACGTCGCGGCCGGGGTAGCGCTCGACATCGCCGCGCGCTTCGATCCACGGGGTGCGCAACGCCGGCAGGCCTGCGGCAATGTCGATATGGGCGGCTGGATCGGTGTAAGGCCCCGAGCAATCGTAGATGCGAACCGGCGGCTCCTTCGCCGACGGGTCGAGTGCGACCTCGCGCATGGCGACGCGAATATCGGGAAACAGCGTGCCAGAGATGTGGATCTTGGCCGACCCCGGCAAGGGACCGGTGGTGACGGGCATTTCGATCTTCGAGGCGATGTCGGCCATGTACGCTCACTCCAATAGGGGAGGGCGCGGGCGCGGTGCCGCTCCCTCCCTACGCCGGGGTTAACCGGATCAGGTTCAGCGGGTCGCAGCATCAGCTGCCTCTCAGCCGGTCATTCCGGCCCCCCGGGGACTGGCAGCACTTTAGGCCGATGGGCGCCGGGGTCAATGTTGCGCAATGACCCGTGCGTCAGCCTGCCTCCACGGCAACCCGCGACAGGCCTTCCAGCCACAATTGATGCTGTGTGTGCATCCGGCCCGGCATGACCAGCGCACCCAGGCGGGCAAGGATGCCATATTGCGTTTCCTCCGTCAGCACCTCGCAACCTGTGGCGGTGGGGGCGATCGCCCAGGCGTGATAGGCTTCGACCCCCCGCCCATGCGCCAGCCAGGCAATGCGTTCCCCGGGAACGAACTCGACGACTTCGGTATCGAGATCGACCCCGAAAGTGCGCCATCGAAAGCGGCTGTTGCCGGCAAGCTCGTTCGCACCGCCTTCGATGGTGATGTTGCTGGCGTTGCTGTAGAATTTCGGCCAGTCGGGGGCGCGCACCAATGCTGTCCAGACCGCTGCGGCCGGCGCCGCGATGGCCAGGCTGTTGCGGACATGGACTGGGGCGACACCAGGGTCGAAGCGCGGCGGCCAGTGGATCGTAGGCATCATGGAACGCGAGACTATACGCGTGCCGCGCCGGGTCAACTACGGGTCAGAAGTTCGCGACCAGCCCCTTGTCCGTCCCGCATCGCTGGTCCCAGAAACGGAAATACAGGCCATAGTTGCAGGTATAATATTTGTGGTGTGCCTCGTGGTGCGAGGCGCTGATGAAGTGGCGCCCGAACCAGCCGCGGACCCAGCGTTGCGGGAACATTTCCCAACCCATGTGGTTGGTGACCCCCATCACCGTGGCGATGGTCAACACCAGCGCCAATGCGCCGAAATGGATGGGGATGAAAAAGGCAAGCGCCGGAATGAGCAGCGCGCCGGACAGTGCCTCCCATGGGTGAAAGCTCATCGCCGCCCAGGCCGTGGGCGGCCTGGAGGCATGGTGGACGGCGTGGACGCGGGCGAAAAGCCTTGGCGCGTGCATCCAGCGATGGGTCCAGTAGAACCAGGTATCGTGCAGGAACAGGTACAGCGCGACGCTCAGCGGCCACCAGATTGCCGCAGCGACGGTATCGACGTGCCATTGGATGACGGTAAAGCCATACAGCCGCCACAGCTCGAGCACGACGCCCGCCGGCAGCGCATAAATCAACGCCGATAGCAGCGACCACCGGATCTCCGCGCGGATCTGGCGCCGGCGGCGCACCGGATCGGCGGGACCGGCGGTGATGCCGCGCCGCGCCGTCCACCAGGCAAAGCCACCCGATGCCAGCAGGTAGCGCACCACGACGATGGCCATGGTGCCGGCAGTTCCGGTGATGAGGGGCAGGTAGCTGATCACCGGCTTTCAATGCGCAGGGTCGACGCGGTGTTCAAGGGCCGGCGCGTCACGGCGATATTGTGACGCGCCTGATTCCCCACTTATTTGACCGCCTATTTCACCCTCGCATCGAACCACGCCAGCCAGCGCTGCGCCCGGTCGGTGAGGAAGCTCGGCCGCTTCATGCCGTGGAATTCGCCGGGGTAGATCACCAGCTGGGTCGGCACGTTGCGGCTGCGCAGCGCCTGGTACATCTGCTCGCTGTTCTGCAGCGGCACGTTGAAATCCTTGTCACCGACCATGAACAGCGTCGGCGTGACGATGCGGTCGTTGTGATAGAAGGGGTAGCTGACCTTGATGTAAGCCTCAGGGTGTTGCCACGGCGTACCAAGTTCGGTCTCGTAATCGTTGGTGTACTGGTCGGTGCCATAACCGGCGAGGGCGTTGCCGATACTGGCACCGCTGACCGCCGCCTTGAAGCGGGTGTCGCTGGCGATGACATAGTTGGTCAGCATCCCGCCGTAGCTCCAGCCGACGACGCCGAGGTGCGCCGGATCGGCAAGTTTGCGGGCGACGGCGTCATCGACGGCGGCGAGCGCGTCGGCCACGTCGACACTGCCCCATGCGGCATAGATCGCCTTGCCATAGTCCTGGCCCCGCCCGGTGCTGCCGCGCGGGTTGGAGCTGATGACGGTATAGCCATGGCCGGCGAGCAGTTGCCACTGCAGGTCGAAATCCGCATCGAATTGCGCCTGTGGGCCGCCATGGTTGAACAGGATCGCGGCGGTCGGCCCGCTGGCACCGGCGGGGCGGGTGATGAAGCCATGGACTTCGGTGCCGTCGGCGCTGCGGAAGCTGGTCGCGGTGACGGGGTTGACCGTCACCGTTTTCAGCCACGCGTCGTTGGCGTGGCTCAGCTGTCGCAGGCCGGTGCCCTCGACGGCGAAAATCTCACCGGGAGCGGCGGGGCTTGCCATGATGACCGCGAGGCGACCCTTTGGCCCGGCAACAGGGCTGTTGAAAACGCGAAAACCGCCAATGCGGGGACGCACCGCGCCGCCCGATGCGACGACACTGGCCATGCGGACCGCGCCGTCATCCTCGACGAGAAAGCTGAGGCTGCGGCCATCGGCGGACCACATCGGGTCACGCACATTGCGATCGAGACCGGCGGTGACCAGCCGCGCGGCGCCGCCGCTGGCCGGGATGACGGCGAGGTGGCGGGTGCCATAGGCGATCAGCGCGACCGGGCCGCTCTGGACATAGGCGATGCTGCGGCCATCGGGGCTCCACGCCGGATAGCTGCCGAGTTCGATGCTGTTGTCGGCGCCTTCATAGGTGGTGAGGCGAACCGGTTCGGCGGGCTTTGCTGCCACATCGATGCGATAAAGGTTGCTGTCGTAACCACGATCCGGGTCGGGCCCGCGCGTGGAGGTGAAGGCGATGCTGGTGCCGTCGGGGCTCCAGGCGGGCAGGCCTTCATCGAAATCGCCGGTGGTCAGGCGGCGCGCCGTGGCCGTTGCGACATCGTACAACCACAGCCGGTTGCGCTGCTTGCCGAGATAGCCGTCGATATCCTGCTTGAAGTGGAAGCGGTCGATAACGATCGGGTGGGGTTTCTTTTCGGTATCGGACCCGGCTGCAGCGGTGGGGATTGTCGTGGCGGTGGGGCCGGTGTCGGCACTTCCGGGCTGGGCCGGGGCGGCAGTGGCGGCGCTGGCGGCGGCGTTGGCCTTTTCGTCGGGTTGCGGATCGGCGACAACGAGCACGATCGACCTTGCATCGGGGCTCCAGGCGAAATCGGCAACCGAGCCCTTGATGCCGGGCAGGCGGCGCGCCTCGCCACCGGCACGATCGAGCAGCCACAACTGGTCATCGTCATGGGCGTCGCCGCGCCCGGAAATGAACGCCAGCGAATTGCCGTCGGGGCTGAAATGCGGCGTCGTCTCGCTTTCCCGGGGGCGGCTGGTGAGCTGGACGCTGCGCTTGCCGTCCCATCTGGTCATCCAGACATGGGTGATGCTCTTGTCGGCAGCGGGGTCGGTGGCACGAACCGTATAGGCCACCCAGTCACCGGCCGGCGCAATGTCGGGGCTGGCGACATCCTGCACCCGGGCGATGTCATCGGGTGTGATGGCGTGTGTCGCGGCGGCGAGATGCGCGCCTGTCAACAACAGTGCGGCGGTGGTGGAAAGCTTCAAGATCATCCTGGTCCCCTGTCCGGCGAATCGACACAAATGGTGGTCGCATTGCCCTCGGCGTCGATAAGCCCTGCGGCGTGCAGTATGTCGATTGCCGGTCCCATATGCGCGACAAATCGCCGCCAGATACCAACCGAATGGCCGTGCAATGGCGCCCGCACCTGTACCGCCGACGCGGTCGACACCGGCGCCGCGTTCTCGTGGAAGGCGAGGCAGCGCGGGTCCCAATCGAGCCCGCAGAACGCCAGCAGCCGGCGGGTTTCGCCTTCCTGGTCGGCGACCAGCGCTTCATAGGCAAGTTCGCAATAGCGGTCGGCGGGCAGGACTGCGCGCCAGTGGCCGGCGAGCCTTTCGAAGGCGACGATCCAGCGGGCGATATGCTCCAGCCTATAGGCATGATCGTAATAGCCCGCGGTCGTGGCGAACAACTGCCGGTAGTTGGCGAGCGCGGTATCGAGCGGGTGGCGACGCAGCCGGATGATGCGCGCCGCAGGCAGGCTGCGGTGAATCAGCCCGGAATAGAGGCTGTTGAGCGGCATCTTGTCGAGCGTTCTGAGTGATGTAGCAGGCAGTTGCGCGAGATAGTCGAATCCCAGCGCCGCCATCGGCAGGTCGCGCGCCGCAGCCAGCGTCGCAACATCGAGGACGCGGTTGCTGCGCGTGCCGGAAGCGCGCTTGACCGCCAGCGAGAAGGCCGGGCTCTCGCCGATCGACACCACCGCCGGATGGCTCGAAATGATGCGGTCGACCAAGGTCGTGCCGGTGCGCGGCAGGCCGGTGACGAAAATCGGCGCCGCGTCCGTCGCAGCCGTTGCCGGCAAGTCGCTGGCAAGGCAGGTGTCCGCGGCGGCGGCATACAGCCTGTCGGTAGCATCGGGGTCGTGCGCCACCGCGGCGGCCTTTGCGGCCTTGCCCTTCGCCAGCCACTGCATCGCAACATCCGGATCGCCAAGGTCCTCGGCGGTTTTTGCCAGCGCATGGCCAAGCCGCAGCGCCGTGTCGGGGTCGTTGCCGCGCCGTTCCCACAGCGCGCGCAGGGCCGGGCCGGGGTCGTTCTCCGCCGTCTGGCGGCGCAGTTGCACCCGCGCCACCCACGCCCGGTCATCGCCGGGATCGCAGGCGATGGCCCGGGCAAAGGCGGCTTCGGCGCCGTCGAAATCACCGAGAAATTGCAAGGTGTTGGCAAGGTTGCGCCAGCTTGGGCCATGTCGGGGGGCGGCGGTCGTCGCCGCCTCGAAAGCGCGCCGCGCGTCATCATGGCGTTCAAGCCGGCCAAGCACGACACCGAGCCTGTCGAGCATCGCGGCATCGCGCGGCGGATCGGCGAAATCGTTGGCGAAGACGTTGGCGAGAGCGCGGTCGGCGGCGGCGCCGGCCTCCACCTGCCGGCTGAGCATCAGCAGCGTGCGGGCGCTGTCGATGTCGGCACCGGCGCGGCCGAACAGCTCGGCCGCCCTGGCGATGTTGCCATGGGCCTCTGCGATCGTTGCGAGTCCGGCAAAGGCCGCGGCGTCGTTCGCATCGTGCTGCAGCCGGTCGATGCACAGCGCATGCGCCGCGGCCCAGTCGCAACGGGCCAGGGCCGTCGCCAGCGGATTGGTATCGGGGCCGTTGCGAATTTGCATCACCCCGCCAACAACACCGTTACCCGGCTTGACGTCAATCTGGTTGCAACGCAGCATTTTGCGACTGCAACTGAATCAAGGGGTCGTGGCGATGCGTATGCGGGGTGCGGGAACTGTGCGAGGCGTGCTGCTGGCGGGAATTGCCGCAAGTGCGCTGCTGCCAATGCCGGCAAATGCTGCTGCTGCGACCGCCGCCGCCGCCGATGCAGCCGTCGATGATGGCGAGCTCGTGGTGACCGCGACGCGGCGCAGCTCCACCGTGCAGGACGCGCCGATCAACATCGCCGCGGTCGGTGCCGAGCAGATCGAGAAGCAGGGCCTCGCCAACCTGCGCGAACTCAGCCGCACGGTCCCCGGTGTCTATATCGCCGACAATGGTGCGCGCAGTGGTGCGCCGATCGTGTTTCGCGGGCTCAATGCCAATCCGCTTGGTGCCGGCGATGGCAACAACGATGGCGGCGGAACGGTCGCGACCTATGTCGGCGAGATACCGCTTTATGTCGATCTCCACCTCAACGATGTCGAGCGGGTCGAATTTCTCGCCGGGCCACAGGGTACGCTGTATGGCGCCGGTACGCTGGGTGGTGCCATCCGCTACATCCCCAGGCGCCCCGAACAGGGCGCCACCACTGCGGATGTGCGCGGCGACGCCTATCTGACCAACCACGGATCTTTGCCGAGCACCAATTTCGGGCTGACGGTCAATTTCCCCATCACGCCGACGCTGGCCTTCCGCGCCTCGGTCGATCGCCTCGATGACCAGGGCTTCATCGACCAGCCCTATGTCGTCAACCAGATCGGCGTTTCGAACCCCGACCCTGATTTCACCAACCCAGCCGATGTTGCCGCCAACACGCACCGGGTAAAGGACGTCAACACCGATCGCACCACCTCGGGCCGCGCCGCGCTGCGCTGGCAACCGACGCCGACGCTCGATGCCAACCTCACCTATTATTACCAGCGCGAGAACACCGATGGCCGGCAGGCATCGAGCCAGGTGGTCAGCGACTTCCCGGTCGCGGTCGGCCAGTACGAAAACCTCAAGCGCGTTCTCGAACCCAATGTCCGCACCAACCAGCTGCTGGCGCTGGAAGTCACGGCGGACCTCGGCTTTGCCGAATTGACCTCGGCGACTGGCCGCTCGTGGTTCAAGGACGATGGCAACCGCGACCAGACCGACCTGCTGATCGGCCTCGAATATGGCTATGAAAGCTTTCCCAGCTTTACCGCCTTCACCCGCGAGCAGGACGAGGAACGGACATTCACGCAGGAAGTGCGTCTGGTGTCCAAGTTCAAGGGACCGTTCAGCTTTATTGTCGGCGGATTTTACAACAAGCGCGACAGCAACGGCTATTCCAAGGAATTCACGCCGGGCTACAGCGAATATCTGGTGGCGTCGGACCCCGAGAATTATGTCCAGACCCGTCCCGACAACCTGGAATATTATTCGGTCGGACGCAGCAAGTTGACCGAATTGGCAGGCTATGGCGAAGCAAGCTATGAATTGTTCAGCGGCTTTCAGTTGACGGCAGGCGGTCGCTATTATCACTACAAGCTGGAGACCCAGAACGCCACGGACTTGCCGCTGTTCGATACGGTAACGGGCGGGCGCGGGCCGAACGACATCACCCTCGACTTCGTGCCCGGCGGCCAAAGCGATTCGGGTTTCCTATACAAATTCAACGGCAGCTACAAGGTGTCGCCCGATGCGCTGCTGTATGCGACCGTGTCGCAGGGCTATCGCATCGGCAATTCCAACGGTGTCGTGCCGTGTGGCACCACCGGCCAGCAGCAGAATGTCTGCGGCCAGCCCAACGAACTCGCCTATCGGCCGGACAAGACCAAGAACTATGAAGTCGGCATCAAGACGCAGTGGTTCGACCGGCGCCTCACCTTCAACCTATCGGCCTATTATGTGAAATGGTCGGACCCGCAGGTGGCGTCGGCAACCAAGATCGGGCTGTCGCCGATCACCGTCAACGGATCGGGTGCGCGGACCCAGGGGCTTGAAGTGCTGCTCGCCGCCAAGCCGACCGACCGGCTGACCTTGCGCGCCACCTATGCCTATACCGACCCCAAGTTGACGGCGCTGTCGCCGGCGCTGGTGCCGACCATAAACCCACCGGGTTTCCAGCAGACGGTAACCTATCTGGATGGCCAGGAGGGGGACCGGCTGCCCGGCTCCCCGAAGCATTCCGGCACGTTGTTCGCTGAATACAGCATCCCGCTGAAGAGCGGCCTCAACCTCGATCTCGACTATAATTTCCGGGCGCAAACCAACGTCTTCACGACCACCGGCGCGCGGGGCAGCAGCTACACCTTGCCCGGCTACACGCGCAGCGACATCGCCGCCCGGCTATCGAGCGACGCCTGGTCGGTGACGCTGTACTGCAACAACCTGTTCAACAAGTTCGCCCAGTCAGGCGTCGGCGGCAACCCGAATTACAACCAGGTCGTCACCGATGCCGATGGAGGGGTGCACTATGTGCGGACCTTCTACACCTATGTCCTGCCACCGCGGCAGGTCGGGCTGCGCTTTACCTACAACTTCGGCAAATAGGCGGCGAACCCCAGCGTTGTTGCCACCATCATGGCATCGGCGCCGGCGGGAATAATGTCGATTTCGCCGGGGCGGGCGCTGCTGGTCAGCGCCACGGCGCCCTTGGGGCAGATATCGAGGCATCGGGTCTCGACGATGCGCAGCCGCGCTCGCTTGCCGCGCGCATCAGGCAGGACGCGGCGCAACGCCTTGGCGAGGGATTTGTCGCCATCGCCGCCGAACCCGCCGCCAAGCTTGCGGCCGCACTTGCCGCAGATGGCGACGAGCACTTCGGCCGGCGTGTCGATCGCGCGGATCCCGCCGGCGAGGCGGCGCTGGGGCATGGCCATCGTGTCAGCCCGCCGCGCCGGAGCTTGCGCCGCCGGCGCCGACGGGCAACACCTTATTTGTCCGGACGGACGAGGGTGGTCTCGGCCAGGTGCTCCGCGATGAACCACACTTGCGGCTCGTTGGCGCGAATGACGTTGCTGACCAGCAGGTCGTTGGTGCCGTCATCACCGGCTTCATCGGCGGCGTCGGCGCCTTCATGGGCCTGGCGCAGGATGATTTCATGCGCTTCAAGCAGGCGGGCAAGCTGGCTCGGCACGTCCTCGCGGCCCTTGGGCGGGCGCGGGATGCGGGTCATCTCGGCGACATCGGGCGCCATGGCTATGCTGATACCACCCAGCGCCATGATGCGTTCCGCAATCATGTCGACGATGGCAGCCTGCTCCTCGTAATGCTTGTCGAGCAGAAGATGCAGTTGATAGAAGGTGGCGCCCGACATCTGCCAATGATGCTTCTTGTAGAGGTCGCGCAACGTCATCGTATCGGCGAGAATCTGGTTCAACGTCGCAACGCTTTGCGAGCGGGCATTGGCCTCCAGCGCGATCGGCAGGTTGCGCAGCGTGCCATAGGCCTGGATTTCGCGGTAATCGACCTTGTACTGCGGCTGGGCAGCATCGTTGCTGCTGTTCGAACTCGAAGCCTTGCGGGCCATCATGCGTCTCCCTTGGAGGTGTGCGGAAAGATTTGGGTGCAGGTCGAACGCGCCCAACCCGGCGCCGTTCCCCGACAATGATGCGGTTGCGTGACGAACGAGGGTCGACGGCTGTTTTGTCGCGGCGGCTGGCGAGTTTGGGCCACAGGCGCCGGCTGGTGCCGTGCCCGGCGCCGGAACGCCAGACCGGGAAAATGGGACCGTTGGTGGAGCAAGGGAGGATCGAACTCCCGACCTCAGCAGTGCGATTGCTGCGCTCTCCCATCTGAGCTATTGCCCCACGCGCGACGGAAGACGGCCCCTATACGGGCGTCGGGGTGGCGATGCAATCTGCGAATATTTGCGGTGCCGGGCAGCGAAATCGCCGGCAAACCGGCCGGCCGGGGCGCTGCGGTTACCGGGCGCTTGCCGGCCTGGATGCCCCGCGAGGATTCGAACCTCGATAAACGGAGTCAGAGTCCGTTGTCTTACCGTTAGACGACAGGGCAATGCCGGGCAGCGCCGAGAGCAGGCCGTTTAGAAACAAGGGCGCGCGAAGTCAATTCGCATCGCGGCGGTCGAGGTCGATGATGCGGGGGACGATACCGGGCCATTTGCCAATTGCCGGCGCTGTCTCTAGCTTGGCGGGCAGGTTCCGGTGGTTCGATGCGAACGACCGGTGAATGATGAAAGACTTTGACCATGTCGGCCGATGCCGATCCAGCCGGGGCGATTCTGCCCGAAGCGTGCCCGCCCGCCGACGCGGTGCCGGCTTTGCGCCAGGCTGGTCCCTACAACGCCAGGAAGGTGCCACCGCATCGCGGCGCCCGCAGTTATGGCGCGCTCGATCTTGGCACCAACAATTGCCGGCTGTTGATTGCGCGCCCCGGCGGCGGGCAGGGTCAGCAGGGTTTTACCATCGTCGATGCCTATTCGCGTGTCGTGCGGCTTGGGGAAGGCCTGCTCGATTCCGGGCGACTGTCGGATGCTGCGATGGACCGCACCGTCGCGGCTTTGGCGGCATGCGCTGAAAAGCTGGCGCGGCGCGATGTGCGGTTGACCCGCAATGTCGCCACCGAAGCCTGTCGGCGGGCGGCCAACGGCGCTCGCTTTGTCGACAGGGTGTTCGCCGAAACCGGCATCGCGCTCGATGTCATCAGCGCGGCGGAGGAGGCACGGCTGGCGGTGCTCGGCTGTCATGCGCTGATCGATGCCGATGGGCCGCCGGCGCTGGTCTTCGATATCGGCGGCGGATCCACCGAACTGATGCTGGTGGATGCGCGCAACGCCGATCCGGAAATTCTCGACTGGATCAGCCTGCCCTGGGGGGTGGTGTCGCTGGCCGAAACCGAGCCGCAATGGGCCGCAGCCGGTGATCGCACCGCCGCCTATGCGCGGATGATGGCGCGGTTGCAGCCGATGCTCGACGATTTTCGCGGCCGGTTGGCGCGGCGCGGCGTGACCGATGTGCAGTTGCTCGGCACATCGGGCACCATCACCACCCTCGCCAGTGTCGAGCTTGGCCTGCCCGGCTATGACCGCCGCCAGGTCGATGGCTGCGAAGTCTCCGTGGCCGGCCTGCGCAAGCTGTGCGTCGACATCGCCGGGCAATCGGTGCGCGATCGTGGCCGCATCGCCTGCATCGGGGCCGATCGTTCCGAACTGATTGTCGCGGGCTGTGCGATCCTCGACGCCATCCTCGGGCGCTGGCCGCAGGAGCGTGTGCGGGTGGCGGATCGCGGTATCCGCGAAGGCATATTGCGCACGCTGATGGCACGCGACGGTGCCTGGACTTCAAAGACCATGGGCGCACAGCGATGACAGTGACTGGTGCAGGCCCCGGTGGTCGCTCACGCGGCGGCAAGGTGCGGGTCAAGACCGCCAAGCGGCGCAGCAATTCGTCGAACCGCTGGCTCGAACGGCAGTTGAACGACCCCTATGTCGTCGCCGCCAAGGCCGCCGGATATCGCAGTCGCGCCGCCTTCAAGCTGAAGGAACTCGATGCGCAATTCTCGCTGCTCGGCCAGGTCGAACGCGTCGTCGACCTGGGGGCGGCGCCGGGCGGCTGGTGCCAGGTGGTGCTGGAACGCCGGCCGCGCGCCAGGATTGTCGCCATCGACCTGCTGCCGATCGATACCATCGTCGGGGTGACGATCTTTGAAAAGGATATCCTCGACGAGGATACCGAGGCTGTGCTGCTCGCGGCGCTCGGCGGCCAGGCCGATCTGGTGTTGTCGGACATGGCGGCCAACACGGTGGGCCACAAGCAGACCGACCATCTGCGCACCATGGGCCTGATCGAGGCGGGACTCGACATGGCGACGCGGCTGTTGCGGCCGGGCGGGGCATTTGTCGCCAAGGTGCTCGCGGGTGGCGGCGACAGCACGCTGACGGCAGCGTTGAAAAAGCAGTTTTCCACCGTCAAGCATGTCAAGCCGCCGGCCAGCCGCAAGGGCTCGAGCGAATGGTATGTGGTGGCGCAGGGCTACAAGGCGCCGGCACCGATCGAGGACGCGGCGGCGGCCGACTGACCATGCAATTTTTGCGGCGGGTTGCGTCTCCGTTGCGTCCGGGGCTTCAGGCTGGCAATCACAGGGCCATGATTCACCAGCCCGCGTTCACCGTCCTCACCACGCTCCTCGCCAGTGTGCTCGCCGGCACCCCCGGCGCCGCGGTCAGCATCGCGCAGTTGCAGCACGATACGCAGGTGCTGTCCTCCGATGCCTATGAGGGCCGAAAGCCCGGCACCCCGGGCGGTGACAAGGCGGTGGCCTACATCATCGCGCAGATGCAGGCTGCCGGCCTCAAGCCCGGCAACCATGGGCAATGGACGCAGGACGTGCCGCTGGTGACGATCACCACCGACCCGGCGGCGACGCTCGATATCGCCGGCGGCTCGGCGCCGCTCAGCCTCGCCTATGGCAAGGATGTCGTCATGTGGACAAAGCGGCAGGTGGCGCGACTGGTGCTGGCGAAGTCGCCGATGGTGTTCGTCGGATATGGCATCAACGCCCCGGAACGCGGCTGGAACGATTATGCCGGCATCGACGTGCGCGGCAAGACGGTGGTCATCCTCGTCAATGATCCGGACTGGCAGACCAGGGCCGCGGGCAAGGACGCCGGGCCGTTCGAGGGCCGGGCGATGACCTATTATGGCCGCTACACCTACAAGTTCGAGGAGGCGATGCGCCAGGGGGCGGCGGCGGCGCTGGTGGTCCACGATACCGAGCCGGCGGGCTATCCCTTCGGCGTCATCACCACGAGCTGGACCGGGCCGCAGATCGATCTCGACCTGCCGGGCAAGGGCATGGAACGGCTGGGGGTCGAAGGCTGGCTGACCCATGACGCGGCGGCGCGGCTGCTGGCGGCGGGCGGCCAGGACCTTGCATCGTTGGAGGCAGCCGCCAGGGTAAAGGGTTTCAGGGCGGTGGCGATGCCGGTCTCCGCATCGACAACGCTCGACGACACAATAACGCACAGCCTGTCGAAGAACGTGCTCGGGCTGGTCCCCGGCGCGCGCCGGCCCGATGAATTCGTGCTCTACACGGCGCACTGGGACCACCTCGGCCGCTGCCCGGCGGACAAGACCGGCGATGACATCTGCAATGGCGCGGTCGACAATGCGTCGGGCGTGTCGGGCCTGCTCGGCATCGCCGGCGACTTTGTCCGCGGCAAGCGCCCGCAGCGATCGGTGCTGTTCATCGCGGTGACCGGCGAGGAAGCCGGGCTGCTCGGCTCGCGCTGGTATGCCGAAAACCCGGTCTATCCGCTGGCCAGGACCGTGGGCGGCGTCAACATGGATAGCCTCAACGTTGTCGGGCCGATGGATTCGGTGGTGGTGACGGGTGCCGGAAAATCGCAGCTCGAGGGTATGTTCGTGGCGCTTGCCGCCGCCAAGGGTCGCAAGCTGTTGCCCGAGGCGACCCCGGAAAAAGGCGGTTATTTCCGGTCGGACCATTTCAGTTTTGCCAAGTTGGGCGTGCCGATGCTGGCGGCGGGCAGCGGCGGCGAGGCCATCGGCAAGCCGGTGGGGTTTGCCGCTGCAGCGCGCGCGGATTACGTCGCGCACCGCTATCACCAGCCTGCCGATCAATATGATCCGAACTGGGATTGGCGCGGCGCGGTTGCCGACCTGTCACTTTATACCCAGCTTGGTCGCCAGCTCGCCGATGGGGGTGGCTGGCCGGCGTGGCTGCCGGGCAGTGAATTCAAGGCGATCCGCGATGCATCCGCGAGCGCACGCAAGTGACCGCGCGCCAGCCCGCCGAATGGCTGCCGCACGCCGCGACCTGGACGGCGTTCCCGTCGCATCCCGAATTGTGGGAGGATGACCTCGCCCCGGCACAGGCGGAAGTCGCCGCCATGGTTCGCGCCATCGCGGCCGGGGAGCGGGTCGAGCTGCTGGTTGCCAATGCCGATGCGGAAGCTGCCGCTCGCGGCATGCTGGCCGGTGCCGATGTTGGATTTCACCGCTATGGCTTTGGCGATATCTGGCTGCGCGACACCGGGCCTTTGTTCCTGTCATCGCCTGTCGGGGCGGCGGCGGCGGGTTTCCGCTTCAACGGCTGGGGCGGAAAATACGACCTGCCCGGCGATGACGGCGTTGCGGCATTCGTGGCGCAGGCGGCGGGGGTGCCGCTGGCCAAGCATGGCTGGGTGCTCGAAGGCGGCGCCATCGATGTCGATGGCTCCGGGCTGGCGGTGACCACCGAGCAGTGCCTGCTGAACCCCAATCGCAACCCCAAGATGGACCGCACCGAAGTGGAATCGCACCTGCGGCGGGACCTGGGCATCGACCGCGTCTTGTGGCTGGGCGATGGCCTCGCCAATGACCATACCGATGGCCATGTCGACAATCTGGCGCGCTTTGTCGCGCCGGGCGTGCTCGCGCTGCCGGTGCCGGCCACGGATGACCCCAACCATGCGGTGTTCGTCGATGCCCATGACCGGGCGCGCGATTTCGGGCTGGAAATCGTCGGCGTGCCTTCGCCCGGCCGGGTGTTGCGCGATGGCGAGGTGGTGCCCGCCAGCCATATGAACTTCTATGTCGGCAATGGCGTCGTCGTCGTGCCGACCTATGGCGCGCCCTCCGACGAGGCCGCCGTCGCTGCCATCGCCGCGCTGTTTCCGGGGCGCACCTGCGTCGGGCTGCGCGCCGACCATATCCTCACCGGTGGCGGCAGCTTCCACTGCATCACCCAGCAACAGCCTTCCTGATGCTTTACGCGGTCATCAAGGCGCTGCTGTCCGGCGCGATCGTCGCGCTGGTTTCGGAAACGGCAAGGCGGAATGCGGCCCTGGGGGCGTTGTTCGCGTCGCTGCCGCTGGTGTCGGTGCTCGGCATGATCTGGCTTTGGCGCGACAGCCATGACAGCGCGCGCCTGGCCGCGCATTCGGAGGCGACCTTCTGGTATGTATTGCCGTCGCTGCCGATGTTCCTGGTCATGCCCTGGTTGTGGCGGCACGGCATGGCGTTCTGGCCCGGTCTCGCACTGGGTTGCACACTGACCGTGGCGCTCTACATCGGCACCGCCGCGGCGCTGCAACGCTTCGGCGTCTCGATCTAGGATCCGCCTTCATGCGCCAGATTACCGCCGCCGCCCTGCAACGCGCCTTCAGCGGCGTGCGTGATGCCGATATCGCCGCGACGGCGCTCGACGTCCGCGCCGCAGCCGCAGCCGGGGCCGAAGTCATCCTGCCGCCCGAACTGTTCGAGGGCCATTATTTCTGCCGCCATGAGGACGAAACCCTGTTCGCCAACGCGCTGCCGCTGGACAAGCACCCGGCGGTGGCGGCGATGCGCGAGGTGGCGCTGGAAACGAAAACCTTCATCCCCACCAGCTTTTTCGAACGGGACGGCCCGCACCACTACAACAGCCTGGCGATGATCGACGATGGCGGCAACGTCATGGGCGTCTATCGCAAAAGCCACATCCCCGATGGCCCGGGCTATGAGGAAAAATTCTACTTTCGCCCCGGCAACACCGGCTTCAAGGTCTGGCCGACGCGGCTCGGCGTCATCGGCGTGGGCATCTGCTGGGACCAATGGTACCCCGAAACCGCCCGCGCCATGATGCTGATGGGCGCCGAAATCCTGATGTTCCCGACCGCCATAGGCACCGAACCGCACGACCCCAACCTCGATACAAGGCGGATGTGGCGCCGCGCGATGCAGGGCCATGCGGTTTCGAACGTCGTGCCGGTGGTGGCCTGCAACCGCGTCGGCACCGAGGAAGCCGGCACGCCCCATGCCCAGACCTTCTACGGCACCAGCTTCATCGCCGACGAACGCGG
>JANXVZ010000036.1 GCA_025351405.1 Sphingomonadales bacterium
GACGCGGACTCGCCGGCGCGGGCCCGTCCGCCTGGCCGATCCGGAAGGCAAAGGTCGGCCGCCAGCCGGAATCGTCCAGCAACGCGTCGGCACCGCCGGCAAACGCGGACCGGCGACCCAGTTGCCGGTCACGGTCGATCATCTCCACCAGCTGATTTAACGGCTGCACCGCAACATCACGCAGGGTTGCCATCAAGTGCAGTCGCTCCCAAACGCCGCCCGCGAGCAGCGCATTGCGCCTGTCCCACGGATCGCGGACCAGGATGAGCCCGAAGGCCGATGCCGTGGGAAGCGCGTTGTCGCGCGTTCCAGACAGCCAGTAACGACCCTCGCTCGCCGCCGTCTGTGCGGGCAGCATGGCACCAGCCATGTTCAGCAGTGGTGATACACCCGACGTGGCGATGCCCAGCCCATCCATCAAGGTGTCCTGGTCGCGGCGCGCGTGGCGGAACCAGCGGTGGCTTGCCGCTATCATTTCGGCATCCCCAACGATCGCCGCCGTCGCGTCGTTGGTCAGCGCGGCGAAACGCTGGCCCCGCGGCGATCCTGCGGCAAAGATTGCCACCCGCACATCGGGCGTGCGGCTCGCAGCCGCAAGCACTGCGATATCGGCGTCGGCCAGGGCGCCGCCGCGCCACGCCCGCCGGTCTGTATGCCGACGCCCGATCGCGGCGACGAGCGGATGGGGCGCCAGTCGCGATGCCGCCTCGCCTTCCGGTCCCAGTTCGACCCGCGCGACGTGCGCGGGGTTGGGCGGATCCGGCAGCAAGCGCACGGTCGCGGCGCGGCCGATTGCGGTTGTCGCCAGCGCCATGTTGTGGATTGCGGCACCCAGCCCCAGCAACCGCTCGCGCCCGAAAGGGTCCATGGCGCCGAGCGAACGCGACACCACCTCGAAGATGTCGACACCGTAGCGGCTGACGGCGAAATGCCATGGCTGCGTGTTGTGTGGGCTGGCCGCCAGTACGCCGGCGGATACCAGCGCCAGTTGCCCCGCATAGCGACCCAGGTTCCAGTCGTTCCATGCGTGAAGGCCGGGGCGATCGAAATCGAAGATCAGGCCCTGATCGGTGGCGCGTATCGCCCCTGCCCCGATCGTCACGAGTGCCGCGCCGCCAGCAATGCGCAGCGCCGCGCGGCGGCTTATCATTCGGCGGGAAGCGGCCGCTGTTCGGCCTCCCAGTTGGCCCGGATCACATCGGCGGTCGTCCCAGAATGCCAGCCCGGCGGGCCGACGAACGCCATCCACCGTTCCCGCCAGCTCCTCGCCGCGATGATATCGCTGCCTATCGCCAGCCATTCATGAAACGCGACCCAGAACGGATTGAAAGTGGCGAGATTCTTGACGATGCCGTAACGCGCCGGCTCGTCGTCGCGCTCGGCCTCGAAGGTGCCGAAAATGCGGTCCCAGACGATGAAGACCCCGCCATAGTTGCGATCGAGATAGCGGGCGTTGGTGCCGTGGTGGACCCGATGGTGCGACGGCGAATTCAGCCAATATTCCAGCCCGAAGGGCAAGCGCCGCACCGTCTCGGTATGGATGAAGAACTGATAGACGAGGTTCAGCCCCGCGCAGAACAGGATCAGCTGCGGCGGAAAACCGATAAGGAACAGCGGCAGGCGAAACGCGAAGCTGATCGAAAAGAACCCCGTCCAGGTCTGCCGCAAGGCGGTCGACAGGTTATAATGCTGCGAGCTGTGGTGGATGACGTGGCTCGCCCAGAACCACCGAACCCGGTGCGCGCTGCGGTGAAACCAGTAATAGAAAAAATCCTCGCCGATGAAGCAGACGGCGAGGCTCCACCAGGCGATCGGAACTTCGAAAAGCCGGAACTGCCACAACCATGTTCCGAGCCCGACGATGCTGGCACCGAACAATATGGCGGCGAAGGTGTTGCCAAAGCCCATCGCCAGCGACGCACCGGTATCACGCCAATCATAGTCACCCCGGGCGCCGGCGCGAATGGCGAACATCTCGACAATCATCAGGATGATGAACACCGGGACGGCGAATTGCACCGGATCGGGAAGGTGGGCAGGCAGGGTCACAATTTCTTCGCCCAGGCTTCGGCGTTTGCGCCCAGTAGCAGGTCCGCTGCGGGAAACATCGCTTCGGCAAGCTTCAAACGCATCCGCCCTTCCTTCACCTGCACCGCAGCGCCATTGACGATCCGCACCACCCACCGATCGCCGAGGGGCCGCACGAGCGCGATATCGCCGTTGATTCCCGCCACAAGCGCCGCGCGCCGGTCGTCGCTCAGGACGGCGTCCTTGCCGCGAAAGCCGGGAAGCGCGTTCCCGGCGATCGACTGCGCCTCTGCCACATCAGCGAGTTGCGGCGCTTTTCCAAAGCCCATGGCACGCGCCAGCAGGATAATCGTGATGATGCCGAACAGCGACGTCCACACCATGGGTCAATCCATCCCGGCAATCTGCTTCAGCATCGGCAGCATGGATTTCAACGGAAAGCCGCCGGCCTCCGCCGCAGCGACGATCGCATCCGGGTCGCCTCCGGTGCGCGCCTCGGCAAGCGCCCAAAGATGCGTCGATCGGGTGCCGGACCGGCAATAGGCCAGCACCGGGCCCTTGGCGTCGGCCATCTCGACCTGCATCGCCTCGACCTGTGAAAGCGACAATCCCGAATGATCGACCGGAATGGCAACATAGTGCAGCCCGGCAACCCTGGCAGCGGCGGCAATTTCGGCGCCGGTCGGCTGCCCGGCCTGCTCGTCGTCAGGCCGATTGTTGATGATCACCGCAAAACCCTGGTCGCGCGCCTCGGCAACATCGGTGACCGAAATTTGCGGCGAAACGGAAATGGCGGCGGTGAGACGGATGAACATGCGCGTGACTATAGACCCATCGGCGGCGACGCCAAATCGGCAATGTGCCGTCAAGGCAGCGGAATATACTCGTCGTCGCCCGGCACGCGCGCAAACCGCCCGGCACGCCAGTCTGCCTTGGCAGCTTCGATGCGCTCCTGCGAATGATGGACGAAATTCCACTCGATATGCCGCTCGCCGTCGAGCTTTGCGCCACCGAGCAGCATCGCCCGCGTCGGCTCCAATGCACGCCACTTCGCCTCCGCATCGGCTTCGAACACCAGCATCTGCCCGGCCTCATGGCGCACGCCGTCGATTTCGATGGCACCCGAGACAATATGGACGGCGCGTTCCTCATGCTCGTGCGGCAGATAGACCTCGGCCCCCGCATCGGCTTCGACATGGATGTAGAACATCGGCGACGCCACGGCGACCGGCGAGACCGCGCCGAACGCCGTCCCGGCGATCAGCACCCGGCGGGCACCGTCGATGGTGATGGCGGGCAGACTGTCCGCGGGATGGTGGGCGAACGCCGGCGCATCCTCCTCATGAGCGATCGGCAGCGCCACCCATGACTGGATGCCGTGAAGCCGATGACCGGCGGCGCGCAGACCGGCGGGCGATCGCTCGCTATGGGTGATGCCGCGCCCGGCCGTCATCCAGTTGACCGCACCCGGCGCGATGTCGATGACCGTGCCGAGGCTGTCGCGATGGCTGATCGCACCCTCGAACAAATAGGTCACCGTCGCCAGGCCGATGTGCGGATGCGGCCGCACATCGATTCCGGTGCCCGGCACGAAATTCGCCGGACCCATTTCATCGAAAAACACGAACGGGCCGACCGCACGTCGCTGCGGATAGGGCAGTACCCGCGACACACTGAAACCGCCAAGATCCCGGGTACGACCGGCAATGGATTCGATAACGGGCATGACGGGACGCTCCGGACTGGGGAGCGGGCCTTATAGCGTCGCCAGCCGGCGCACGTAAGCCGCCAGCGCCATCGCATAAGCCGGGGCGCCGCGCCGTGTCGCCTCCGCATCTGGAAGGCTGGCCACCGCCGCGGCGAGGTCGCGCGCCAGGGCCGGAGACAGCTGTGCCAAAGGCTCGACATAAACGCCGATGCTAAACAGCGCTGCATTGCTTTTCGGGAGCCGGTGCAGCACCTGGCGCTCGACCCGCACGAACAGCGTCTCGCCGGCATTCTGCGCGGTCACATGCCCGAAGCGTTGCATCGCCGGCACTGCCGGCAAATAGCGCAGTGCATCGGTTTCGAGGATGTTCCAGTTGGCACGCGTCAGCATTCGCCCGGGCGCGAGGTTGCGAAACACATGGTCGACGCCGGTTGCAAGTCGATCGGCATAGGTCGGAATTGGCGCATGGATGGCGGCGAGCGGGTGCCCGATCTTGGCCTCCAGCTGCCAATCGGTGGGAAAGGCGACGGCGCCGGCCACCAGCACGTGCGCGCCGCCCTGCGGAAGCAGCAGGCAAAGATCTTCATATGTCGCCAGCGCCGCATCGCGCAGCGTTGGTGCAGCAGCGCCAACCAGCGCCGCCAGTTCGGCTATGGCCGCATCGGCAATTGGCAAGGCCACAAGACTTTCGGGCGCGGCATCGAATATTACGGCCTTTGCCGCCGCCCGGGCCGCCCGCGCCGCGCCAGTCTCCCGCCAACAGCGTTCGGGAAGCGCCGACAGACCCAGCCGCAGCGCACCGCGCCCGCCACGAAACGGTGCCATGTCGGCAAGCGCAAAGCCGGGCACGGGAACCATCTCGTCACCATGCCCGGTCTGGCGTGCAGCGCCCATGGAAATCCTGTCGGGTGCAACTCGCGGCGTCATCTTGCTGTCATGCACTATGGTGATAGGAGGGAACATCTCGTGCAGGGTTTTGCCAATGTCCATATTCCGTTCGCTCGTGCTGCTCGCTGGATTGGCCGCCGGGTCAGCGCTGGCCGTTCCGCCGCCGCGGCCAAAGCTCGTCATCGCCATTTCGATCGACCAGTTCAGCGCCGACCTGTTCGCCGAGCACCGTGCCGGCTTTACCGGCGGCCTCAAGCGCCTCCAGCAGGGGGTGGTGTTCCCATCGGGTTACCAGAGCCATGCCGCCACCGAAACCTGCCCTGGCCATTCGACGATCCTTTCGGGCATGCACCCATCCGGTACCGGCATGGTCGGCAACACGGTCTGGGACCCTGTAACCGCGACGATGGTCTACTGCCTTCACGATCCCGACGTCGCCGTGGCCTACAGCACCGACACGCGCGGGCCATCGCGGTTGAAGGCGCCGACACTCGGTGCCTGGATGAAGGACGCCAACCCGGCCTCGCGGGTGTTCGCCGTCGCCGGCAAGGACCGCGCGGCGCTGCCGATGGGCGGTGCGCGTGCCGATGGTGCCTTCTGGTGGAATGAAAAGGCGGGCGGCTTCACCACCTGGCTGCCGGCGGGCAGCACGGCCGACGACCGTTTGAAAGTCGTGGCGGCGTTCAACGCGCGGCTGGCGACGGCGTGGACGAAAGCCCCGCCGCGCTGGGTGGCGCATGACAAATCCTGTGCGGCCTTGTCGGGCCGGCGCAGCTATGGCGGTTATGCGATCGATCATGTCCCGGCCAGCAACGCCGGCTGGACGCCCGCCGCCAATGGAAAGTTCGGCGACGATCCGGCGTTCGAAAACTGGATCCGGGCATCTCCGGAGTTCGATCGCATCACCCTTGAACTGGCAAGCGACATCATCAGGACGCAAAAGCTCGGCCAGGGTGCCGCGCCTGACCTGATCGCCATCGGTCTGTCGGCGACAGATTATGTGGGGCACCGGTTCGGCAGCCAGGGCCCGGAAATGTGCGATCAGCTCGCATGGGTCGATGCGCGCCTTGGAGCATTTTTCGCGGTCGTCGACGCGCTGAAGATTCCCTATGTCGTCGTCCTCACCGCCGATCACGGAAGCATAGACGCCGCCGAGCGCGCAGCTGAGCATGGCGCACCCGCAGCGGTGCGCATCGACACCGCCAAGATCATCCAGCAGGTCGTCGCCGGGGTGCAGAGCGATCTCAAGCTGGATTATGTGCCGCTCGCAGGCGACAGCTCACAGCTCACCATCGTCGATTTCGGCGAACCGGATACGGCGCTGCGCGGACGGGTCCAGGCCGCGACGCTTGCACGGCTGAAGGCGCTGCCCGATGTCGCCGCAGTGTTTACGCGGGCCGAACTGCTGGCCGGAAAGCCACCCCATGGCAAATCCCCCGAGACATGGACGCTGGCCGAGCGCTTCGCCGCCAGCGCCGACGCCGATCGGTCCGGCGACATCGCCATCGCCTGGCGGCAATTCTCGACCCCCTTCGGCATCGATCCGGCACGCAACCCGGTCTACATCGCCGGGCATGGCAGCCCCTGGGACTATGACCGCCGGGTGCCGATGCTGTTCTGGTGGCCCGGCGCCACCGGCTTCGAACAGCCACTGCCCGTGGAAACCGTCGACATCGCGCCGACGTTGGCGGGCGTGCTCGGTATCAAGGCGCCGCCAGTCGACGGCCGCTGCCTCGATCTCGACGCCGGGCCGGGGGACAGCTGCGCCATCAATCGCTGATCGCAAATAGGGGCAGCTGGCGGCTGGCTGGCGGAAACTAAGGGTTAAGCCCCCCGGGCAGGCGCGACCTGTGGCCGCGACGTGATACGCACGCCCCATCGACAACCACGCAAGCAGCATCTGGGGGCACCATGACGATCTTGAAGCTTGGAATCGGCGTAACCGCGCTATTCAGCGCTCTGGTCTCGGCACCCGGTTTCGCAACGACGATCAACTTCGACAATCTCGCCGATGGCGCCGTCGTCACCAATCAATATGCCGGCGTCACGTTCTCGTCCTCGCCCGGATCGCAAATCCTGACAACAGCGCAGAACCTCGGCAGCACGCTGCCCAACTTCATCTGCTCGGGCGTCGGCAGCGCGATCAATTGCGTCGATACGGTTTTTGTCGACTTTGCATCCGGCACCAACGGGCTCAGCTTCGTCGCGGTGGGTGACAACAACACCGGCGTCAACGGCGCTGTCAGCGTTTTCGCCGGCATGACGCTGCTGGGCTCGGTCAACATCATCGGCGATGGCAACGCGTTCACGCCGTACCTCGTTAATCTTTCGGCGTTCTCCGGCATTACCCGCATCGCGATAACCACCAACGATATTGCCGGCCTCGGCTATGACGACTTCACCTACAACAGCGCTGTCGGCGGCGTTCCCGAGCCGGCCGCCTGGGCAATGATGCTGGCGGGCTTTGGCATCATCGGATCCGCCATGCGCCGCCGCGTCCGCGGCGCTCCTGCGTCAGCGTAAGGCTCGTCGGGGGCGGGCATGGCGCCGGCGCGCATCGCGCAAGCCCGGACCGCGCAAGCCCGGACCGCTATTCCGCCGCCAGCGTTTCCCCCGCAGGCGGCATGTTGTGCCCAAGCAGGCGCAGCAGCTCCGCGGCCGACTCGACGATGTTGGTACCGGGGCCAAAAATCGCCGCGGTGCCGATTTCGCGGAGGAAATCATAGTCCTGCGCCGGGATGACACCGCCTGCGATAACGCGGATGTCGCCGCGGCCGGCGACCTTCAGCGCGTCGATAAGCTCAGGAACCAACGTCTTGTGGCCCGCTGCCAGCGATGATGCGGCGACGATATCGACATCGAGCTTCAGCGCCAACGCAGTGGCTTCGTCGGGAGTCTGGAACAACGGCCCGACGGTTGCGTCAAAGCCCAGGTCCGCCAGCGCCGTGCCGACAACCTTGGCGCCGCGATCATGCCCGTCCTGGCCCATCTTGACGATCAGCACGCGGGGCTTGCGGCCCTTCCGGCGCTCGAACGCCTCGACCCCCTCGGCGACGCGGACATAGGCAGGATCACCCTTGTAGGCGTCGGCATAGATACCCTTGACCATCTTGACGACCGCGGCGTGGCGACCGAACACGTCCTCCATGGCGCTGCTGATTTCCCCCAGCGTCGCGCGGGCCCGTGCCGCCTCGACCGCCAGGCCGAGAAGGTTGTCGTTGCCGGCCGCGCCCCGCCGCAATGCCGCGAGCGCCGCCTCGACGCGCACCGGATCACGCCCGGCGCGTACCTGCGCCAACCGCGCGATCTGTCCGGCCCGCACGGCGGCGGTGTCCACGTCGAGGATTTCGAGCTTCTCGATCGTCGCCGGCTTGTACTTGTTGACCCCGACGATGACTTCCTGGCCCATGTCGACCCGCGCCTGCCGCGCCGCCGAGGCCTTTTCGATTTCCAGCTTGGGCATGCCGCTTTCGACCGCCCGCGTCATGCCGCCAAGCGCCTCCACCTCCGCCATGATCTTTTCGGCGCCCTTGACGAGCTGGTCGGTCAGCGCCTCGATATAATAGCTGCCGCCCAGCGGATCGACGACCTTGGTGATGCCGGTTTCCTCCTGCAGCACCAGTTGCGTGTTGCGAGCGATGCGCGCCGAAAAATCGGTCGGCAGCGCGATCGCCTCGTCGAGCGCATTGGTATGGAGCGACTGGGTGCCGCCGAGCGCCGCCGCCATCGCCTCGACAGTGGTGCGGATGACGTTGTTATAGGGGTCCTGCTCCTGGAGGCTGACCCCCGAAGTCTGGCAATGGGTGCGCAGCATCAGGCTGCGCGGGTCCTTGGCGCCGAGGTCAGTCATGATCTTCGCCCAAAGCGTGCGCGCCGCGCGCAGCTTGGCGATTTCCATGAAGAAGTTCATGCCGATGGCGAAGAAGAAGCTCAGCCGCCCGGCGAACGCGTCGATATCGAGCCCCTTGGCCTGCGCCGCCTTCACATATTCGATGCCGTCCGCCAGCGTGAATGCCAGCTCCTGCAGGTTGGTCGCGCCGGCTTCCTGCATATGGTAGCCGCTGATGCTGATGCTGTTGAACTTGGGCATGAATTTCGACGTGTATTCGATGATGTCGGCAACGATCCGCATGCTCGGCGCCGGCGGATAGATATAGGTGTTGCGGACCATGAACTCCTTCAGCACGTCATTCTGGATGGTGCCGTCGAGCTTGGCCTGGTCGACGCCGGCTTCCTCTGCCGCGACGATGAAAAAGGCGAGGCAC
>JANXVZ010000005.1 GCA_025351405.1 Sphingomonadales bacterium
CGCACGATGCCGTCACCGCGGGTCTGATCGCCGATATAGACCGCCGCCTTGGTGCCGCCGCGCGCCCGGCGCACGGCGCGGCTGATGCCGCCCAGCGTGTCGAAATAATGATCGACGGTGGTGACGGCAGCGTGCGCACGATCGCAGAGCAGGTCGCGCTGGAAACCCGCACCCGCACGCTCAATCCGAAATGGTACGAGGCGCTGCTCAAGCACGGCTATGAGGGCGTGCGCGAGATCGAGGCGCATGTCACCAACACGATGGGCTGGTCCGCCACCACCGGCGAAGTCGATCCCTGGGTCTATCAGCGCATCACCGAAACCTATGTACTCGACGAAGCGATGCGCGAACGCATCGCACAACTGAACCCGCGCGCTGCCGCCAAGATGGCCAATCGGCTGATCGAAGCGTCGGAACGCAAATACTGGGCACCGGACGCTGCCACATTGGCAGCGCTGTACGCCGCAACCGACGCAATTGAGGACGCGCTCGAAGGCGTCGTCCAACAGGCGGCTTGAGGAATTATCATGGCATTGCTCGACCTCGAACGTCCCACGGTTCCCCTCGATGGAGAAGGCAGCCTGCAGGTTGCCCTCGACCCGTCGATGAAGATCGGCACCGCCAAGGTTTTCGCGGTCTATGGCAAGGGTGGTATCGGCAAGTCGACAACCTCGTCGAACCTGTCGGCGGCGTTCTCGTTGCTCGGCAAGCGGGTGTTGCAGATTGGCTGCGACCCCAAGCACGACAGCACCTTCACGCTCACCAAGAAGCTGATGCCGACAGTTATCGATGTCCTTGAAACGGTGAACTTCCACCACGAGGAACTGCGACCCGAAGACTATATGTTCGAGGGATTCAACGGTGTCATGTGCGTTGAAGCCGGGGGGCCGCCAGCAGGCACCGGATGTGGCGGCTATGTCGTGGGCCAGACGGTCAAGCTGCTGAAACAGCATCATTTGCTGGAAGAGACCGATGTCGTGATCTTCGATGTCCTCGGCGACGTGGTCTGCGGCGGGTTCGCCGCCCCACTCCAGCACGCCGACCGGGCACTGGTGGTCGCCGCCAACGATTTCGACAGCATTTTCGCGATGAACCGCATCGTCGCCGCCATCAAGGCCAAGTCCAAGAATTACGACGTGCGGATGGCCGGCGTCATCGCCAACCGCTCCGCTGCAACCGACGAGATCGACCGCTTCTGCAACGCCACCGGCCTCGAGACACTGGCGCATTTTCCCGATCTCGATGCCATTCGCCGCTCACGGCTGAAAAAATGCACGTTGTTCGAAATGGATTCGAGCCCCGAGGTCGAGGCGGCCTGCAATGAATACAAGCGCCTCGGTGCGCTGCTGTGGGCGGGCACCCGTCCTCTCGAAGCCAACCCGATGAAAGACCGCGACATCTTCGAGTTCCTGGGGTTCGAATGAGCGTCTCCGAGACATTGGCTCGCGACACCGGGGCTCGCGACACCGGGGCTCGCGACACTGGGACCCGCAACGCGGGGGCCAGCGAAATGGGGCACGGCTGGCACGCCACGCGCGGCCGGCTGGAGGATTATTTTGACCGCACCGCCTTCAACGCCTGGGTGGCACTGACATCGGATGCCCCGGTCAGCGGAATACGCGCCACTGTTCGCGCCGGGCGCGACAGGATGCGCTCGACATTGCTGTCCTGGCTGCCGGACGACCTCAGTGGCCGCACCGTCCTCGACGCCGGTTGCGGCACCGGCGCACTGGCTGTCGAAGCGGCGCGGCGCGGCGCCAAGGTCACCGCCATTGATGTGTCGCCGCAACTCATCTCGATCGCTGTCGAGCGCGCGCCGAAAGATGTCCATGGCAAGGTCAGCTTCCTTTCGGGTGACATGCTCGATTCGCGCCTCGGCCGCTTCGATCATATCATCTCGATGGACGTGCTGATCCACTATCCCGCCGCAGACATCGCCGCCGCAGTTGCTTCGCTGGCGTCGCGCGCCAATCACAGCGCGGTCTTTACCTATGCGCCCGGCACGCCGCTGCTTCGCACCATGAAGTTCGTCGGCGGTTTCTTCCCGTCCGGCGATCGTGCGCCCACCATCATCCCGGTCAGCCGCAGTGACGTTCAGCGGCGCCTGGTCGCGGCGCTGCCGGATGCCCGGCTGGGCCGCGACACGCGGATTTCCGGCGGCTTCTACAAGTCGCACGCCCAGGAGGTACTGACAGCATGAGCCGGGCGGCACGCTTCTGGGGTCGGATGGGGACGCGCTTCCTGCCGTTCGCAGATGTGGCGACTGCGGAATTGCCGTTGTCGCGGCTGTTGCGGCTGTCGCTATTCCAGGTGTCGGTCGGCATGGCGTTCGTGCTCATCAACTTTACCCTCAATCGCGTTATGATCATCGAGATGGGCGTTCCTGCCAGCCTCGTGGCCGCGATGGTGGCGCTGCCGCTGCTGTTCGCACCGGCGCGGGCACTGATTGGTCACAAATCCGATCATCATCGCTCGGTGCTCGGCTGGCGGCGCGTGCCATATCTGTGGTTCGGCTCGCTGGTGCAGTTCGCTGGCCTGGCTATCATGCCCTTTGCGCTGCTCCTGATGACCGGCGGCGGCGCGGTCGGCGGTGCCAACATCGGCATCGCCGGTGCGTGTCTTGCCTTCCTGTTCGTCGGGGCCGGCATGGCGACGTCGCAAACTGCCGGGCTGGCATTGGCCACCGACCTCGCCACCGAGGAAAACCGGCCGCGCGTGGTGGCGCTGCTCTATGTCATGCTGCTGCTGGGGATGCTGGTCAGCTCGCTGGTTTTCGGCCGGCTGCTCCACGGGTTCACGCCTACGCGACTGGTCGGCGTCATCCAGGGCACGGCCGTGCTGACAATGCTGATCAATATCGTCGCGCTGTGGAAACAGGAAGCCCGCCAGCCCACGGGGATCGACCGGCCGGTCGTGCCCGATTTTTCCGAGACCTGGGGTGATTTCGTCGCAGCGCCGCGGACCCGCCGCCTGCTGGTGTCGCTGGGGCTCGGTGCCGCCGGCTTTGCCATGCAGGACATCCTGCTCGAACCCTATGGCGGCCAGGTGCTGGGGCTCACCGTCGGTGAAACCACGGCGCTCTCGGCGCTTTGGTCGGCCGGCATGATCGGCGGATTTGCGCTGTCCCAGCGCGCTCTGGCACGGCAGGTCGATCCACATCGGCTTGCCGGCTTTGGCGTGGTGATCGGCATCGCCGCATTCGCCATGGTGGTGATGTCGGCGCCGCTCGCGGCCGTGCCGCTATTGTGCATCGGCGCCGCGGGCATCGGCCTGGGCAATGGCATGTTTTCCGTCGGCACGCTGATTGCGGCCATGGACCTGTCCCACGGCGGAAAGTCGGGG
Organism: Sphingomonadales bacterium; assembly: GCA_025351405.1. GTDB lineage: Bacteria > Pseudomonadota > Alphaproteobacteria > Sphingomonadales > Sphingomonadaceae > Sandarakinorhabdus. Next base: position 3,343 of record JANXVZ010000005.1, read on the forward strand.
CTCGCACTTGGCGCCTGGGGATCTGTGCAGGCCTCGGCCGCCGGGGTCGCCATCCTGCTGTCGGGCGCCATCAAGGATGGCATCGGTGCGTTGGCCGAATCGGGACGTTTGGGCGCAGGCATGGTCGGGCCTGCCACGGGCTACAGCTTTGTCTGGCACATCGAGATTGCGTTGCTGTTCGCGACCCTTGTCGCCCTTGGCCCGCTGGCGCGGCGGGCCTGGAATGCTCGCCACCGCGCCGGTTTCGGCTTTCCTGAAGTTTCCAGTCAACGGCCCATGTTTGGGGGAGAAATCTGATGCACAGCACGATCGTAGGTGGCCTCGATGTCGCCGAGCTCGCTTTCTACATGTTCTTCATCTTTTTCCTCGGGCTGGTCTGGTACCTCCGCCGCGAAGACCGGCGCGAAGGCTATCCGCTCGAGGATGACATAACCGGCGCTGTCGAAACTGCCGGCGGGCTGTTGACGACGGCCTCTCCCAAGACCTTTCAATTGCCGTTCAACCTCGGAACCGTCTCCACGCCGACCGGCGCCGGTCGCGATGCCATGCCGACGAACATCACGGCGCGCACCTATGCCGGCACGCCATTCGAACCGTTGGGCAACCCGCTTTCATCGGGCGTTGGCCCGGCATCCTATGCGCTCCGCGCCGACAGGCCGGACATCGACATGCATGGCCAGCCGCGTATCGTGCCGACCCGCATCGATACCCAGGTGACGGTTTCGGAGCAGGATACCGACCCGCGGGGCCTGCCGGTCACCGGCGCAGATGGCGTTGTCGCCGGCACCGTCCGCGACCTGTGGGTCGACCGGTCGGAGCATGTGCTGCGTTACCTGGAAGTCGCGCTCAGCGATGGCGGCACCGTCATCGTCCCGATGCCGATGTCCAAAATCGGCAAGCGCCACGTCCATGTCGATGCGGTGACGGCAGCGCAATTCGCCGGCGCGCCGCAGCTTGCCTCGATGGACCAGATCACCCTTCTGGAGGAAGAAAAGGTCCAGGCCTATTTCGGCGCCGGCTATCTTTGGGCGACGCCGTCCCGCTCGGAGCCGATCATATGAGCGCGCCCGAATATGAAATCGAGCCGGTCCGCGGCCTGCCCGGCGTTCTCCCCAAGGGCGAAACGATATTGTGGCAGGGCAGCCCGGATTGGCGGACGCTGGCACGATCGGTGTTTCACACACGGCTGGTGACAATCTGGTTCGTGGCTGTTGCGGGCGCTGCATTTCTCGCGGGCGGCAAGGGCCTGCTCGGCGCGGCCGTGACGCTTGCGGTGGCCGTGCTCGGCCTCGCGGTGCTGGGCCTGCTGGCCTATGGTCAGTCCCGGACCACGGTTTATACACTGACCGACAAGCGCGTTGTGATGCGTTTCGGCATGGCGCTGCCCAAGTGCGTCAACCTGCCGCTATCGCTCATCGGACAGGCCGATCTGCGGCCTTCAAGCCCTGGTCATGCCGATGTTGCGCTGGTCATCACGGAACGGTTTCCCCTTGGCTGGCTGCAGATGTGGCCGCACATTCGGCCCTGGGCGCTGGGCCGCCCGCAGCCGATGTTGCGGGCTGTTTCCGAAAGCATCGTGCCCTTGCTGGCAAAGGCACTTGCGGACGCCGACCCGTCGCTGCAACGTGTTCATGTTGCGCAACATGCAGACGCGGCGAAGGGCGTGGCGGAAACCGTCACAACATATCTGGGAGTCGCCGCATGAGCACCCATAGCCATACCGGCCCGGCGTTTCCGCGCGGCGCCCTCATTGGCGCGGGCGGCATGATCGGCATAACCCTGATCGCGGTTTTCGGCGTCAAGCTCGGCGTGTTTCCAGCCCCCCTGACGACCCAGCAGGAGCGGGTAATCGATCATGCCCGGGTCGCGGCCACGCGCGACTTCATCTTCACGGACCGCGCCGATGGCGCACTGGTGGCATCGGACGCGAAGTCCGGCGATGTCGTGCTGGTAGAAGCCCCCGGGTCGAACAGTGGTTTCATTCGCGGCGTGTTGCGCGGCCTCGCGCGCGAGCGGATGCTCCATGGAAAAGGCCACGAAATTCCGTTCACCGTGACGCAGTGGAGCGACGGTGCATTGACACTGACGGACCAGGCCACCGGCCGCGTCATCGAGCTCGGCAGCTTTGGCCATACCAATCGCGGTGCCTTTGCAAAGCTGCTGGTCGGCGCCCCGAAGGTCGACGCCCGGACGGTGCCTGCATGACACGGCTTTTCACCCGCGAAACCTGGGAAACCGGCTGCACGATCGCGGTGGAACACACCGCCGACAACCTGCATGCCCATGTCGAGCTCGATGACAATGTCGCGATCGGCCCCGGGGACCAGGTACGGGTGCATGGCGCCGCAGTGCATTTGCCGTTCGGCACGGCATTGACCTTGCGCCGCCGTGCCACTGTGTCACGCGCCAGCTTGATTGCGCGCTGGTTGACCCAGATCAAGGCGCACCTCGACCTGACCGAGCTTTACGAAATCACCTTCAGTTCGGAGAGAATTCGGTGAACGCGCACACGAAGATTTCACAATCCGAAGCGATGGCAATCGCCCAGTCGGATACCGTGCTCAGCCCACGCTTCTATACCACCGATTTTGCCGCGATGGACCGGATCGACGTCTCCCCGGTGCGCGCCGAATGGGACCAGCTCATCGCCGAAATGGCCGCCGACCCCAACAAGCGCCATTTCAAACGCACGCCGGAATTCGACGGGGTCATCGAAAACCTGCCTCCGGACCTCCGCATCGAATTCACCGATTTCCTCGTCTCGTCGATGACGTCCGAATTTTCGGGCTGCATCCTTTATGCCGAGATCGCCAAGCGGGTCAGCAACCCCGATGCCAAGGCACTGTTCAAACTGATGGCACGCGATGAATCGCGCCACGCCGGCTTCATCAACGACAGCCTGAAGGATGCCGGCATCGGCATCGACCTCGGGTTTCTGACCAAGACCAAGAAATACACCTATTTCCGGCCCAAGTTCATTTATTACGCCACATATCTGAGCGAAAAGATCGGTTACGCCCGTTACATCACCATCCATCGCCATCTCGAGAGTCACCCGGAAAAGCGTTTCCACCCGATCTTCAAGTGGTTCGAGGAATGGTGCAACGACGAGTTCCGCCATGGCGAGGCGTTTGCCTTGCTGATGCGGTCTGACCCAAAGCTGCTGTCGGGCGTCAACAAGCTGTGGATCCGTTTCTTCCTCGTCGCCGTCTACGCGACCATGTACGTCCGCGACCATAATCGCCCGGCGCTGTATGACGCTTTCGGGATCGATCCGTCCGAATATGGCTTCAAGGTTTTCAACATCACCACCCAGATCACTGCCCAGGTCTTCCCGCTGGCGCTCGATACCGACGCGCCCAGGTTCCGGGCGTTGTTGGAAACGATGCGGGGCATATCGGCGAGGATCGACGCGGCGCGGGCCGAGGGCGGTATTCTCGGCCGCGCCAAGCGGATCGTGCTGAGCGTTGCCGCCGCGGTCACCTTCGTCAGGCTGTATGTGCAGCCGACGCAGCAGACCGCGCTCCCGGCCACCGTCCGGTTGCAGCCTGCCTGGTAAGTTCGGTGTCCTCGCTCGCCCTTCCCCTGTTGTTCGCGACCGTATTGTGGTTCTTTGCCACCGGTTTCGTGTTGTGGCTCGATCGGCTGCCGAGCCGAACCTGGCCAGCCAGCCTTGTCGGCGCGACCATTGCAAGCGGCTTTGCCATGGGCGGGGTGATCGCGACCGCCCCGATGACGGGCAGTGCCGGCGCCTATGCGGCCTTCGCCTGCGCGCTTGTGCTTTGGGGCTGGCATGAACTGAGTTTCCTCATGGGCTTTGTCACAGGTCCAAACCGCGAAGCCTGTCCGCCAGGTGCGGCCGGCTGGCGGCGCTTCCGGCTCGCCGCCGCGACGCTGATCCATCACGAGGTGGCGATGTTCCTTACCGTGCTGCTGATGGCCGCCGTGACCTGGAAGCAGCCGAACCAGACCGCGACTCTCACCTTCATGCTGCTGTTCGTCATGCGGCTGTCTGCCAAGTTCAACATCTTTGCCGGCGTGCCGCATCTTTCGACCGCGATGATGCCCGATCACATGCGCTACCTGGCGAGCTACTTCCGTATCCGTCCGGCGCGCTTGTTCTTTGCCTTCAGCCTGACCGGGATCAGTGTCCTTGCTGCCTGGCTCGGCAACGCCGCATTGAGCGCGGAAGGCGGCCTGGCAACGTGCTATGCCCTTGCATTTGCTTTGGTTGTCCTTGCCTTCATCGAGCACGGTTTTCTCGTCGTGCCGTGGCAGGATACCAGTCTTTTCCGTTGGGCCATGGGCGGCGCCGAGGGCAATCGCATCTCGCAACCAACGCTAGCTGCTGCCGGGCACCTGCCGGAAGCAGCGACAATTCGCCAATCTAAGACACTTGCAGCCGTGGACAGGGCGCGGCAATGAGCTTCGGGGAGACCAAGATGGATTATGAATCGCATTTCAAGGCTGCTCTGGACGGCCTGAAAGAACGCGGCAACTACCGCGTGTTTGCCGAACTGCAGCGCCACAAGGGGCAATATCCCCGTGCGACCCGTCACAATGATGATGGCACCACCCAGGAAGTCACGGTGTGGTGTTCCAACGATTATCTCGGAATGGGGCAGCACCCCGACGTTATCGAAGCGATGCATGAGGAGCTTGACCGGTCCGGCGCCGGCGCGGGCGGCACGCGCAACATTTCGGGCACCATGCACGCCCATCGCCAGCTCGAACTCGAGCTCGCCGATCTGCACGGCAAGGAGGACGCGCTGCTGTTCACCAGCGGCTATGTCTCGAATTGGGCCGCACTGGGTACGCTGGCGGCAAAACTGCCCAATTGCGTGGTGTTGTCGGACGCACTGAACCACGCCTCGATGATCGAAGGCATCCGCCACAGCCGCGCCGAGTGCCTGAAATTCCGCCACAACGATGTCGAGGACCTCGACCGGCTGCTGGCGAGCATCGAGCCCGGCCGGCCCAAGCTGGTGGCGTTCGAAAGCGTTTATTCGATGGATGGCGATATCGCCCCCATCAAGGAAATCATCGAAGTCGCCGAAAAGCACGGCGCCATGACCTATATCGACGAAGTCCATGCGGTCGGCATGTACGGCCCGCGTGGTGGCGGCGTCGCCGAACGCGAAGGCCTGATGGACCGGCTGACCGTTATCGAAGGCACGCTCGGCAAGGCATTTGGCGTGGTTGGCGGCTATATCGCCGGCTCGCAGGCGATGTGCGACTTTGTCCGCAGCTTTGCTTCGGGGTTCATCTTCACCACGGCACTTCCGCCGGCGATTGCCGCCGGCGCGCTGGCCAGCGTGCGCCATTTGAAGGCCAGCCCCTTCGAGCGCAAGCGCCAGCAGGAACGTGTTGCCAAGGTGCGCAAGGCGCTGCGCGCGATGGGGATCCCGCAGCTCGACAACCCCAGTCACATCATCCCGGTCATGGTCGGCGACGCCAAGAAGGCGAAGATGATTTCCGACTGGCTGATGGAACACCACGGCATCTACGTCCAGCCGATCAACTATCCGACTGTTCCCGTCGGCACGGAGCGGCTGCGCATTACCCCGTCGCCGGTCCACAGCGACGATGATATCGACCGGCTCGTCAAGGCACTCAGCGACATCTGGGGCCAATGCGCGCTGCACAGGGTCGAAGCGGCGGCATAACCGGGCATATTCCCTGCGCCCTCGGGTGCAGGGAGTGGTCGCGTCACGGCGACAGCAAGACCATCATGAATTGACAGCCGGGCAAGGGCTGGCGATCCTGCGCTGCCGACCGCGATCCAGTATTTCGGGTCGGCGAAGGGGATTGTCATGGGTCGATCGAAAAACTGTGTGCTTTCGGGCGCCGCCGCACTGCTGCTGACCCTTCCCGCCGCTGCGCTGGCCGCGGCATCGGCAGATCCATCATCGCCAGTCCCGTCATCGGCAGCCCCTGCCGCTAACGTCCCGGCCAGCTATCAATCGCTGGTGACGCTGTTCGCGGACTGGCGGGCGTTCACCGTCCCGACCCTCAAATCCGGGGTGCCGGACTATAGCCCGGCGGCGATGGCCAAGACGGCGGCGGCGTTACCAGGCTATCGACAGCGACTGGCAGCGATCGACAAGACCGGTTGGCCGCTATCGGCGTTGAACGACGCGCGTCTTGTCGAAGCGGAAATGAACGGCCTCGATTTCAATTTGCGCGTCCTGCATCCCTGGTCGCGCGACCCAAGCTTCTACGCCACGGTTTTCGGCGAACAAAGCGACGTCCCGGCTCACGAAGGCCCATCGGCCTATCCCAACATCGACCTGTTTGCCTTCAAATACCCGCTCGGCAAGGCCGACGACGCCAAAATGACGGCGCTGCTCGGCGCCATCCCGATGACGTTGGCGGCGGCGAAGGTGAATCTTGCCGATGGCAACGCACATGACCTCTGGGCTTATGGCAACCGCGCCTTTGCCGAACAATCGGCGACATTGAAGTCGCTTGGCGACGGCACGCTGGTGATGCGGACGCTCGAAGGCCATATCCCCGCGACAATGCGTGGCGCCAGCCCGGCATTGCGGCGCGCCATAGCCGCGGCGCGTGTCGCCACCGATGACTTCGCCGCCTGGGTCGCCGCTGAAGCGCCCGGGAAAACCGGACCATCGGGCGTCGGCAAGGCCGATTACGACTGGCACGCCCGGAATGTCGAACTGCTGCCCTATGATTGGGAGGCGCAGGCGCTGCTGCTGCGCCGCGAACTTGATCGTTCGCTGGCATCGTTGCGGCTGGAGGAGGCGCGCAACAAGGGGCTAGCGCCGCTAACCCCGATCGAAGATGCCGCTGCCTATCGCCGCATGGCCGATACCAAGACTGCGATGTTCAGCCGCTTCCTTGCCGCCAAGGGGTTCGCGCCGGATACGCCCGAATTCCGCGCGGCGATGGCAGCGCAGACCAGCGATTACGTGCCATTGAAAGACCGCAACTTCTTCAGCCATGTGACGGCGCTCGATCCGCTTCCGCTGTTGTCCCATTCGACGCACTGGATCGATCTCGCGCGGATGAAATACGCCCCTCACGCCAGCCCTGTTCGCTGGGTGGCGCCACTGTTCAACATCTACGCCAGCCGATCCGAAGGCTTTGCCACGGCGTTCGAGGAAATGGTCATGCAAGCGGGATTGTATGACGATATTCCGCATGGGCGAGAACTGGTGTGGATCATGCTCGCCAACCGCGCCGCACGTGGTCTCGCTTCGCTGCACGTCCAGGCCAATGAAATGACGCTGGCCGAGGCCGGACAATTCCATGCCGCATGGACTCCACGCGGCTGGTCCGACCCGGCCAGTCCGCTGGTGGGCTTTGAACAGCTGCTCTATGCTCGTCAGCCTGGCTATGGGCCGAGTTATGTTATCGGCAAGGCCCAGCTCGATCGTCTGATGGCCGATGCGTCCCACGCCGACGACGTCGCCGGGCGACCGTTCGTTATGGCGGATTTCATGGCAAGGGTATTTGCATCGGGCATCGTACCGGTGGCAATGATCGGCGAAGAAATGGCGGTGACCCCGTAGGGAGCGCATCAACTCGACCGCAGCGTCTCGACGACCCCATTCGGCCTTCACTCGCCTTGCCGCCCACCACTGTCATGCTAGATGGACACATGGGCAAAAGTTTTCCGTTTTCCGCAATCGTTGGCCAGGCCGAGATGAAGGACGCGCTGCTGCTGGCGGCGGTGGAACCTCGGTTGGGCGGGGTGATGGTGTTCGGCGATCGCGGCACCGGCAAATCAACGGCGGTGCGGGCCCTGGCGGCGTTGCTGCCGCCGATGATGATCGTGGCCGGTTGCCGATATGGCTGTGCACCGGGCGATACCATCCCGTGCCCGGATGACTGCCGCAAGGCGGCTGGCAAGCGGACGGCGGAGGTGCCGGTGCCGTTCGTCGACCTGCCGCTGGGCGCCACCGAAGATCGCGTCGTGGGCTCGCTGGATCTGGAGCGCGCACTTTCTACAGGGGAGAAGCGCTTCGAGCCCGGCCTGCTGGCAAAAGCCAATCGCGGCTTCCTCTATATCGACGAGATCAACCTGCTCGAGGACCATCTCGTCGATCTGCTGCTCGATGTCGCGGTGTCAGGGCAGAATCTTGTCGAACGCGAGGGGCTTTCGGTGCGCCATGCGGCCCGCTTCATCCTCGTCGGCTCGGGCAATCCGGAGGAGGGTGAGCTTCGGCCGCAACTGCTCGACCGTTTCGGACTGTCGGTTGACGTGCGGACGCCGGCCGCGCTGGCGGACCGCATCGAAATCGTCAAGCGCTGCGACCGTTTCGACCGGGATCCGGTCAGCTTCGCCGCGCAGTTCGCAGCGCAGGAAGCCGCAACAGTGGCCGGCATTGCCGCCGCGCGCAAACGCCTGCCAAGGGTCGAAGTCAGCGATGCGATCCTCGAACTGGGATCCCGGTTGTGCCAGGCGGTGGGGGCCGATGGCCTGCGCGGCGAATTGACCTTGCTGCGCGCGGCGCGGGCACGGGCGGCGCTGGACGGCAAGAAGATGGTCACGGCGGTGCATGTGGCGAAGGTGGCGACAGTGGCGCTGCGGCATCGCCTGCGCCGCAATGTCCTCGACGATACGGGATCGACCGTCCGCATCACCCGGGCGCTGGACGAGCTCATTTTAGCGTGAAGGACGACAGCGGCGATGCTGGAGATGCCGGCGATGCTGGCGATGCTGGCGATGCTGGAGATACTGGCCGGAACGTCGATGCACGCTGGGCAATGGCGCTGACAGCAATTGCATTGTTGAAGGCGGATCCGCGCCGTATTGGCGGCATTCTCGTGAAAGCCCGGCCCGGTCCGGTGCGGGATTTATGGACGGAAGCCTTGGGCTCGGCGCGGCGGCTGCCCGCGAGTGCCGACGCCGAAGGGCTCGACGCCGGCCTCGACCTGGCCGCGACCTTGGCGGCGGGGCGTCCGGTGACACGACCCGGATTGATTGCCGAGATCGGCGGCGGTGTGTTGCTGGTGCCGATGGCGGAACGGCTGGCTCCGTCGCTGGCAGCGCGACTGGCGAGTGCGCGCGATGATGACGGCCCGGTACTGGTGCTGTTCGATGAAGCTGAAGGAGAAGCTGACGAGACTGTCTCCGCCGCGCTGGCTGACCGGGTGGCGATACATCTCGATCTCGACGCCATACGACTGCCGATGGCGGGTTTGCTTTCTGGTCAGGTGCCGGTCGGGGCGCCAACGCAGGCCGAGCCCGGCGCCGCCGTCAGCGACGCGGATGCGGCGGCATCGCTGGCCAATGCCGCACTCGCACTCGGCATCGCTTCGATTCGGGCGCCGCTCCACGCGCTGCGGCTGGCATGGGCGCACGCCAGGCTCGGTGGTCGAACGCTGCTGGCAGCGGCCGACCTGGAGATTGCCGCGGCACTGGTGCTCGGGCCCCGCGCAACCCGGCTGCCGCCGACGGACGACGCCCCAGATGATGCGCCCGACCCGTCACCAGATGAAGACGAACCTCAACAGGATCAACGCGATTCGCCACCCCCCGATGGCGACAACGATCAGGACCGCCCCAGCGAGCCGCCATCCGGCACCGATGACCTTGTCATGGACGCGGCGCGGACCTCGCTTCCCCCGGGCCTGCTCGATGCGCTGGCGGCGGGCGCGATGCCGAAAGCGGCAGGCGGCGGCAAAAGCGGTGCCAAACTGCGGTCGCTTACCTCCGGGCGCCCGGCGGGCGTACGCGCCGGCATGCCGGGGCGGGGCGCGCGGCTGGCGATCATCGACACCATCAAGACCGCGGCACCCTGGCAGTCGCTGCGCCCCCGCCGGGCAGATGGCCGGATGTCGATACACCGCGACGACCTGCGCATCCGGCGATTCGTCGCCCGCGCCGAATCGACCACCATCTTTGCCGTCGATGCCTCCGGATCGGCAGCGCTGGCGCGGCTGGCGGAGGCCAAGGGCGCGGTCGAGCAGTTGCTGGCGCAAGCCTATGTGAAGCGCGCCGAAGTTGCGCTGGTGGCATTCCGCGGGGATGGCGCCGAGATCACCCTGCCGCCAACGCGATCGCTGGCGCGCGCCAAACGCCAGCTGGCAGCGCTGGCGGGTGGAGGCGGCACGCCCATGGCGGCGGGAATCGATCTCGCGCGGCGCCTCGGCGAGCAGGAGCGGGCGCGCGGGCGAACGCCGCTGGTGGTGGTTCTGACCGATGGCCGGGCCAATGTCGGCGGCACCACGACGCTGTCGCCCCAGGCGGCCGCCCTGGCAAGTGCGCGCATGTTCGCGGCATCCGGAATCGCCAGTGTCTTCATCGATTGCAGCGCCCGCCCACGCCCCGAAGGCGGCGCACTCGCAGCCGCGATGGCGGCACGCTATGTGGCATTGCCGCGCCTCGATGCACGCATGGTCGTGGCGGCGGTTTCAGGAATGACGGGATGAGCGCGCCGCAGTGGAAAATCGAAGGGCGCGGCTGGCCCAACGCCGGCGCCAGCCGCTTTGTCGAGGCCGGGGGCGTCAAATGGCACGTGCAAGTGATGGGGTCGGGCCCCGTGGTGCTTTTGCTCCACGGCACCGGGGCTGCAACGCACAGCTGGCGTGACCTCGCACCCTTGCTGGCCGAGGGCGGATTGACTGTCGTGGCACCGGACCTGCCGGGGCATGGCTTCAGCAGCGCAATGGCGCGCGCGACGCCGGTCGGGGTTGCAACAGCCCTTGCAGCGCTGACGGCGGCGCTCGAACTGCCGCCAGGGTTGATTGTCGGGCATTCCGCCGGGGCCGCGGTGGCGCTGACGATGGTTCAGCACAAGCTGGCGGCGCCACGGGCGATCGTCAGTCTTGGCGGGGCGCTGCTGCCGTTTCCGGGGCTTGCCGGCAAGCTGTTCCCTGCAATGGCACGCTGGCTGTTCGTCAACCCGCTCATGCCTGAACTTTTTGCCATGCGCGCCAGGGTCCCGGGTGAAATCGCGTCGTTCCTGCACCGGTCGACGGGGTCGCGGATCGATCCGCAGGGGCTGATGTTCTATGAGCGGCTGTTGCGGACATCCGGCCACATCGGCGGTGCGCTGGCGTTGATGGCGCACTGGAACCTGGAGGCGCTGGAGCAGGCGTTGCCCGCCATCGATATACCGGTCCTGCTGGCGCACGGCGCAAGGGACAGCACCATCCCGCCGGCGACATCGCGGACCGTCGCCGCCCGGTTGCCCCTTGCTGAACTGGCGATACTGCCAAACCTCGGCCATCTCGCGCATGAAGAGGATCCGGGTGGCCATGCCAGGCTGATCCTCGATTTTGCCGATGGAGCCGGATCGGGCAATGCGGGGCCGTAGCGCAGGTGCTGTTGCCGCGTGGGCTGGAGCGACGCCCTGCTAGAGGACGGCAGCCAGTTCCGTGCGCAACTGCTGCTTCATGACCTTGCCCATGGCGTTGCGCGGCAGGGCATCGCGGATGACATAGGCCTTGGGCAGCTTGTACCGCGCCAGTCGCGCGGTCATCGCCTCGCGCACTGCGGCTTCGTCGATCACGGCACCGACCCGCGGCACCAGCACCGCCACGACGGCCTCGCCGAAATCGGCGTGCGGCACGCCGATGACGGCGCTTTCATCGACACTGGCGAGGGCATCGAGCTCGGCTTCCACTTCGCGAGGATAGACGTTGTAGCCACCGGAAATGATCAGGTCCTTGCCACGCCCGACGATGTGGACATAGCCGTTGCTGTCGATCATCCCCAGGTCGCCGGTGATGAAGAACCCGTCGGCGCGCATGTCCTCGGCCGTCTTGGCCGGGTTGCGCCAATAGCCCTTGAACAGATTGGGACCGCGCACGACGATCAGACCGACCTCGCCATCGGGCAGCGGTGCGCCGGTTTCCACCGCCACGACCCTTACTTCGATACCTGGCAACGGTGGCCCGACCGTGCCGGGAACGCGCACGCCGTCATAGGGATTGGACGTGTTCATCAGCGTTTCGGTCATACCATAGCGTTCGAGGATCTGATGGCCGGTGCGCGCGGCAAACGCCCGATGGGTCTCGGCCAGCAGCGGTGCCGATCCAGACACGAACAGCCGGATCCCGGCAGCAACTTCGCGGGTAAGCCCCGTTTCGCCGAGCAGCCTGACATAATAGGTCGGCACCCCCATGAATACACTGGCGCGCGGCAGCCAGCCCAGCACATCGCCAGCATCGAAGCGCGGTAGCAGGATCATGCTGGCGCCGGCCGCCAGCACGGTGTTGACCGCAACGAACAGGCCGTGGGCATGGAACAGGGGCAGCGCGTGGAGCAACACATCGCCCTTCGTGAAGCGCCAGCTATCCGCCAGCACCGCCGCGTTCGAGGTGAAGTTGCCGCACGTCAGCATGGCGCCTTTCGGTCGCCCCGTGGTGCCCGAAGTATAGAGAAACGCCGCCAGCCGGTCGCCGTCCGGGGCGGGACGCGGTGGTGCCGCGGGCGCCCGCGCCGCGAGGTCGGCGAGTGAGCCATCGCCCTTTTCGCCAAGCGTCACGACACCGGCACGACCATTGACCAGCGTGATCGCATCGGCCTCTCGCGCCGGTGAAACAACAACGAGACCAGGATCGCTGTCGCCCAGGAAATAGTCGATCTCGGCATCGGTGTAGCCGGTGTTGAGCGGCACGAAGATCGCCCCCATGCGCAGGCAGGCGAGGTAGAGCAAAATCATCTCGACAGATTTTTCGATTTGCACGAGCACGCGATCGCCGGCCACGACCCCCGAGGCTGCCAGCGCCCCTGCATATGCGGCAGCGCTACTGTCGAGATCGCGATAGCGCAATTGTCGGCCATCCGGGGTTGCGATCGCCGGCCGGTCGGGGTCGGACGCAACCACCTGTTCGACCCATCCATAAGGATCGATCGGCGCCGACGCTGTCGTGGTGGCGGATACGGTCATCTCATGCTCCTCGGCCGGCATCGTACTCGGCCCGGCGATACACCAAGAGCATTGACGCGTCGTCCGACATGAATCGTGCTGTCACATAAGAACGCCATCACCGCTGGGTGGCGACGCGTTCCCGCGGCCGCCGTCGCTTCAGCGCTGCAGCTTTGCCTGCGGGATCGCGATCGACACCGCCAGACCCTCCGGGCGCCAGTCATTGGTGATCGTGGCATCAAGCTGAAGCGTAACGGCGCGTTGCGACAGCGTGCTGCCAAACCCCTGTCGCTTTGGCGGACCGGCAAGGTGCGGGCCGCCGCTTTCGCGCCATGACAGCAAAACGCTGTCGCCTTCCGGCACGCAATCGATGGCAACAAGGCCGGCATCGGCACTCAAGGCGCCATATTTTATCGCATTGGTGGCGAGCTCGTGGATGACCAGCGCCAGCGACGTTGCAGCGCCAACCCCGATCAGCGCATCGTCGCCGGCGATGCTGATCCGTGCCGTGCCATCGTCGGCATAGGCGGCAAGCAGCGTCGTGATCAGCCCGAGCACCGTCTGGCCATCGCTCGCCGGCCGTGACGCCGGGCTGTGGGGCCGCACATAGTCGTGCGCCTTGGCGAGCGCCGAGATGCGCGACCGCAGGGCATCGGCGAATGGCTTGGCCGGGGCGTTCCCGCGTGCCGTCAGGGCGACCAGACTCGAGATCACTGCAAAGATGTTCTTGATCCTGTGCGCGAGTTCCTGCGTGATCAGTTCGCGCTGTTCCTCGGCAATCTTCAGGTCATGGATGTCGGTGCAGGTGCCGAACCAGCGTTCGATGTCGCCATCGGCGTCACGCGTCGCCACGGCACGGCCAAGCGTCCAGCGGTACTCACCGCTGCGGTGGCGCAGGCGATATTCTATCTCGTACGAATCGCCCGTCGCGATGCTGTGGCGCCATTTTTCCCATGCCTTGGGCTGGTCATCGGGGTGGAACATGCCGTTCCAGCCTTCACCGTCGGTGGTGCCCTGCGGGGCACCGGTAAATTCATACCAGCGGTCATTGTAGAAATCATGATAGCCATCGGGCCGCGCGGACCATACCACTTCGGGCAGGACATTGAGCATCGCCCAGAAGCGTTCGTCCTTGGCGGCAATCTCCGCCTTGAGAGCCGCGATCAGGCGTTGCGATTCGGTTGCGTCGGGCGCAGCGGCTGTCAAAGGCTGGACCGGCACCGCAGCGAAACCGATCGAACCGGTCATAAGCGAATCACAATGAACACTGCCCCGCATAAAACAGAGTTTTGGGTTCGCGTCTGTTCACTAGTGCACTTATAGGCACGGGCTTTGCAAACAGCCTGCAGGTCTTTCATGCCCAACGCCGAATCGCTTGCCGCCGCGTCCAAACCGGCAGGGGCCGATGCCGACGAGGCCACGCGAAACAACCTGTTGCGGGCGCTGCGCCCCGACGATCTGGCCCGTATCGCCCCCCGGCTGCAATCCTGGGCCGCCGATGCCGGCACGGTGATCTATGAACCCGGCGACGACGTGCGCTTCGTGTACTTCCCCGCCGGGGCCATGCTGGTCTCGTTCGTGGTATTGCTCGACGATGGCCGGGGCGTCGAAACCGGGTTGATCGGGCGTGAGGGCGCCGTTGGTGGAATCGTCAGCCAGGGACGCCTGCCGGCCTATTCGCGCGCCGTGGTGCAGTTTCCCGGCAGCGGCTTGCGGATGCTGTCGTCCGACCTCGAGGCCGCCAAACTCGAATCACTGACGCTGCGCAACCTTTTCGCGCGCTATGCCGACTGCATGATGGCGCAGATATTCCAGGCCGTGGCCTGCAACGCCGCGCACAGCATCGAGCAGCGCGCCGCCAAATGGCTGGTCGCCGCGATCGAACGGACGGGCGATCATGATGTGCCGCTGACACAGGAGCAACTGGCATCGATGCTCGGCGTCGGCCGCAGCTACATAAGCCGCGTCATCCAGTCGCTGAAGCTGCGCGGTGTTCTGGAGGTGCGGCGCGGGCGCATGCGGGTGCGCGATATCGCCCTGCTCAACGCGCTTGCATGCAGTTGCAACGACCTTGTCCGCCACCATTTCGAGGAAGTGTTGCGCGGCGTCTATCCAACCGAACAGGAGAGCGCCGGATTGAAGGACGAGGACGGTTTCGAAGCGGCGCGAATGGCGAGCTGAAGCTCCTCCCTGGCTGACCACTGTCGCCCCGACATTGTGCAAACCGCGGGCGTCGTGGCATGAGGGTTGCCAACAACCAAAGGCGCGAAAAAGCCGCGCTCAAGCCATGATATTTCGGGGAGTGACGATGAAGTCTGCGCTGGATACCGCCCTTGATGCCGTCATCGACGCGATCATCGCACCTGGCGGCCAACTTGAGGTCGGGACGGCAACCGTGCGCGGCGCCGAACTGCCGGTATTCAAGGCAGCCCCCCCCTCGATGCGCGAATATTTCATGGCGATGTTTGCCCAGAACGGCCCGCGCGAATTCCTGGTGTTCGGCGACGAGCGGCTGACATTCGCGCAGGTCTACCAACAAAGCTTGAAGCTTGCAGCGATGCTCCAGCATCGTCACGGCATTGCCAAGGGCGATCGCGTCGCCATCGCCATGCGCAATTATCCCGAATGGATCGTGGCGTTCGTCGCAGTTCTGCATCTTGGCGCCGTGGCGGTGCCGATGAATGCCTGGTGGCGTGCCGAGGAGCTTGACTATGGCCTCAAGGATTCGGGCACGCGGCTCGTCATCGCCGACGAGGAGCGCGCGCGGCGCGTCGCCAGCCTGGCCGTGCATCCCGTCGTGCTGACGGTGCGCACCGGCCATGCGGTCGCGGCCGAACTCGGGGTGCTGCGGCTGGAGGACGAGCTCGTCGCCAGCCCGGAGACGCTTTGGTTCCTGCCGGAAATTTCGCCCGAGGATGATGCCACCATCATGTACACCTCGGGTTCGACCGGCAGCCCCAAGGGCGCGGTATCCACCCACCGTGCGACGGTCTCGGGCGCCATGAACTATCTCGTGGCCGGCCTGGCGTTGCTCCAGCTTGCCGCAGCCGCCGGGGTAACGCCCGCCGAACAGCAGGTCATGCTGCTCAATGTGCCGTTGTTCCACATTACCGGGTCGGTACCGGTGCTGCTCGTGTCCATCGCCATTGGGCGCAAGATGGTCATCATGCACAAATGGGACGCCGGCGAGGCGCTGCGGCTGATCGAAAAGGAGCGCGCCACCTATTTCGTCGGGGTGCCGACCATGAGCCTTGAACTGATGCAGCACCCGGATCGGGACAAATACGACCTGTCGAGCCTAGTCGACGTTGCCAGCGGCGGGGCCCCGCGCCCGCCCGAGCATGTCGAACGGCTGGCATCGAGCTTTCCCGGCAAGCACCCGGTGCAGGGCTATGGCCTGACCGAAACCAACGGCGTCGGCGCCGGCAATTTCCGCGATAATTACCGCGCCAAGCCGGCCTCCACCGGGCGCGCCTCGCGACCGCTGGTCGAACTTCGTATCACCGGCGATGACCTTGTCGCGCTGCCATCGGGCAGTGTCGGCGAAGTCTGCATCCGCAGTGCCGCAAACTGCCGCGGCTACTGGAACAAGCCCCAGGCCACCGCCGAAGCCTTTCCCGGCGACGGATGGTTTCGGTCGGGCGATCTTGGCTACATCGACGAGGACGGTTATCTGTTCATCGTCGACCGAAAGAAGGACATCATCATCCGCGGCGGCGAGAACATCAGTTGCCAGGAGGTCGAGAGCGCCCTTTACACTCATCCCGCTGTCGCGGAAGCATCGGTGTTCGGGCTGCCCGACGACCGGCTTGGCGAAATTGTCGGCGCGGTGGTCTATCCAAAGGCCGGGGAACCGTTGACCAGCGACGCGCTGCGTGAATTCGTGGCCCGCGACCTCGCCAGCTTCAAGGTCCCGGCGCAGCTGTGGATCAGTGATGCGGCACTGCCCAAACTCGGGTCGGCCAAGATTGATAAAGTTGCGCTCAGGGCGCAATATCGGGCGATTCACCTGGGGAAGGCGGCCTGATCCCGTCACGCGGCGGGCCGGTCATACGAGGAGCGACAGATGTTCACCACCATGCTCGAAGGCACCCAGGAAGACTGGACGCACATCGCCGGCGAACACATGAAGCACCAGGTGTCGGCGGCGCCGCAGCAGATCATGGACTCGCTCGCCCGGCTGGCGTCGATCGAGGTCGGCTTTGGCGCCAACCAGCTTGAACACAGCCTGATGACGGCGACCTTGGCGCGCCAGGATGGCGCCTCCGACGAGGAGGTTGTCGCGGCGCTGTGCCACGATCTCGGCAAGCTGATGAGCATCCCCAACCACGGCGCCATCGCAGCCGAGATTCTGAAACCCTATGTCTCGGACGATCTGTATCACGCGGTGAAGTGGCACCAGGATTTCCAAGGCCGCTACTATTACGAATACCTCGGCAAATCCAAGGACATGCGGGAGCGTTTCCGGGATGAGCCGTGGTTTGCGGTCGCCGAAAAGCTTGTCGACCGCTGGGACGCACCGGCGTTCGACCCCGATTTCAAGGCGGACAGCCTCGAAAGTTTTGCCCCGGTGGTAACAAAGGTGTTCAGCCGTCCGGTGCGAGCTTATTAAGGAACCTGAGCGGCCGGGCGCGGTTGAACGGCTGCACGTCAACAGGAGCGAACCATGTCGGAAGTCCATTACAAGATCGTCGAGCACGACGGCGGCTGGACCTACAAGCTGGGCGATGTCTTCGCCGAGACGTTCGCTACCCATGACGACGCAATGGCAGCGGCCCGCATCGTCGCGGCGGAACAGCAACTCGGCGGCGAGACCGTGCCGATCAGCTGGCAGGACGCAGATGGTGTCTGGCACGAGGAAGTCGCCCATGGCGACGACCGCCCGGTGGCCGACGTCAGCGAGGATTGACCCGCTTCAGCCGCCGAACTTCCGTGCGATTTGGGGTTCGAGGGCCGACACCGGCAGCGGCGTTGAATCGGTGATGTTGAGACAGCCCTTGCCGCTTTTCAGGCCGGGAACGGCAGCGACCACGGCTGCCACCGCCTCGGCACCGATGTATATCGACAGGTAGGACTTTTGCGACGCCGTGCCGATGTAGCGCTCGCCGTGCCGGTAGATCGGCATCGTCCATTCGATGCTTTCGGCGACATCCGGGCAGACGCGGTGGATGAGCGCGCGTAGCGCAGCCAGCCGTTGACGACGCAAAGGCGGGGCCGCCTCGATATAGGCAGTTACGGCAGGATCGTGGGCCATGTCACCTCGCCGGCTCTGACGATGGCGTCAGTCGCGCTGCTCCGGATAATATTCGTCAAGGGCGCGATCGGCAAATTTGGTGGTCGATTTGTGGAAGGTCAGCGGCACCGTCCCGGTCGAGCCATGGCGCTGCTTGGCGACGATGACTTCGGCGAGGCCCGATATCTTGACGGCCTTTTCCATCCACTTGTCGTGCTTGTCCTTGTCCTCGATGTCGGGCTGCTTGAGCGAGTGGTAATATTCGTCGCGATAGACAAACAGCACGATGTCGGCGTCCTGCTCGATGGTGCCCGATTCGCGCAGATCCGATAGCTGCGGGCGCTTGTCCTCGCGCGCTTCGACGGCACGGCTCAACTGCGACAGCGCCAGCACCGGCACTTCGAGCTCCTTGGCCAAGGTCTTCAATCCGCGGGTAATTTCCGATATTTCCTGGACACGATTCTCGTTCATGGCGCGCGACGAACCCTGCAGCAGCTGCAGATAGTCGACCACGATCAGGCCGATATCGCGCTGCCGCTTCAACCGCCGGGCACGCGTCCGCAACGCCGCGATCGACAAGGCAGGCGTGTCGTCGATGAAGAACGGCAGGTCGTTCAGGTCCCGCGCGGCGCGGCACATCCGGTCGTATTCGAGCTGGTTGATCTCGCCCTTGCGCAGGCTTTCCGAATTGATCGAGGACTGTTCGGCAAGGATACGCGTCGCCAGCTGGTCCGACGACATTTCGAGGCTGAAAAATGCCACGGGGGCGCCGCTGCTCTTGTCCTTGGGAATGCCGTCGGCGGCGTCGCGCAGGTAACGCTGGGCGCATGAGAAGGAAATGTTGGTGGCGAGCGCGGTCTTGCCCATGGCTGGCCGTCCGGCGAGCACGACAAGGTCGGAGCGCTGCAGCCCGCCGAGCTTGGTGTTGAGCGCATCGAGCCCGGTGGTCAGCCCGGACAATTTGCCCCCCGACTGCATGGCACGGGTGGCCATCGTCACCGATTGCGTTGCGGCCTGGGCAAAGGTCTTGACCGCGCCGGACACTTCGCCCGCCTCCGCAACCTTGTAGAGCGCCATCTCGGCTTCGGCGATCTGCTTCAGCGGTTCGACATCGGTCGATGTGTCGGCAGCGCTGATCGCCATCTCGCGGCCGACACGGATGAGCTCACGCAGCAGCGCAAGGTCATAGATTTGCTGGGCAAAGTCCTTGGCGGCGATAAGTGCGCCGCTGTGCTGCGTCATCGCGGCAAGATATGAGGCGCCGCCCATGTCGGCCATCGCCTGGCTGGTTTCGAACAGCGGGCGCAGGGTCACGGGGTTGGCGGCCATCTTGCGGTCGATCAGCCGCAGGATCGCGTCATAGACCTCGCCATGCAGGCTTTCGGCGAAATGCTCCGACCGCAGCTTCATCATGACATCCTCGACCAGCCGGTTGTCGATCATCAGCGCCCCGAGCAGCGCGATCTCGGCTTCGA
Organism: Sphingomonadales bacterium; assembly: GCA_025351405.1. Lineage (GTDB taxonomy): Bacteria > Pseudomonadota > Alphaproteobacteria > Sphingomonadales > Sphingomonadaceae > Sandarakinorhabdus. The sequence continues at coordinate 22,893 of JANXVZ010000005.1, forward strand.
GATTCTGCGGCAGGGTGGCAGCTTCAGAGGCGGGCTCGACGACGCGGAAGGTGGGGATTGAGGCCATGGCGCATAGTCGCGCATGGGCGGGCCGACGGCAAGGTTCGGGGTCCAAGGAAGTCGGGACAAGGCTGGGGATAACCCGGTATCGACGCGGGACAAGCGCCGCCTTCGACGGGCCGCAGCGGGGAGCCAACAGGCGGAGTCTGTTGCGGCGGTGGGCGGGCAGCGTGACTTCCCGGGCCAGCCGCGCTAAACGCCGCGCCGTGTCCAGTTCCTCAGCCATTCCCGCCAATCGTGCCCGTTCCGCCGCGAGGCTGGGCGCCGTGCAGGCTTTGTACCAGCGCGAGATGGGGGGCGACCCCGTCGCGAAATTGCTCCACGAGTTCCACGCGCACCGATTGGGGCAGGAGATCGAGGGTGCCGATTATGCCGAGGCCGATGGGGCATTTTTCGACGACCTGGTGACGGGGGTCGCGGCGCGACAGGACGAGCTCGACGCACTGATCAGCGCTGCGCTGGCGACTGGCTGGGCAATCGATCGTCTCGACAAGCCGATGCGGGCGTTGTTGCGTGCGGCCTGTTTCGAGCTGCTGGCGCGCCCCGACGTGACGGCGGCGACGGTGATCGACGAATATGTCGATGTGTCCCATGCCTTCCACGCCGAAAAGGACGCCAAATTCGTCAACGGCCTGCTCGACACCGTGGCGCGCAAGCTACGCTGACCGGAGGTGGGTGAGCGCGACTTCATCGCTGCGCGCCTCGCCCCGCTTGCCACGACCGCTGCCGCACGCGGCCTTTCCGATGATGCCGCGGTGTGGTCACCACCATTGGGGCGTGACCTGGTGTTCACCCATGACGTGCTAGCCTGCGGCGTGCACTATCTGCCGTCGGACCCGCCTTCCGACATCGCCTGGAAGCTGCTGGCGGTGAACTTGTCCGATCTCGCTGCGATGGGCGCGCGACCCTCAGGCGTACTGATGGGGCTGGGCCTTTCAATCGCCGAGGACGACATCTGGAGAGCCGCCTTTGCGGACGGTCTCGGGCGGGCGCTGCGGCATTTCGGCGTGGCGCTATGGGGCGGCGACACCGTCACCGGGCTCGCGCAGGCTGTCCTCGGCTTGACCGCGATCGGCCATGTCGCGCCGGGGAAGGCACTCTCCAGGAACGGGGCGCAGGTGGGTGACGGCGTCTGGGTTTCGGGGACGATCGGCGACGCTGGCCTGGGCCTCGCCATCGCCAGGGGGAAAGCAACGCCGGACCAACGCCTGCTCAACCGCTTTCGCCGTCCCCAGCCGCGGCTGCTCCTTGGCCAGGCCCTGGTCGGCACGGCGACAGCGTGCATGGATATCTCCGACGGCCTGTTGATCGACGCCGACCGGCTGGCGCAGGCCAGCGGCGTCGGGATCGAAATCGACCTGATGGCCATACCGGCAACCGCGGCCGCCTCCGATGCCGAAAGACTGGTGCGCGCCACCGCCGGTGACGATTACGAACTGCTGTTCACTGCCCCTCCCGGCGTCGATCTTGCCGCGATCGGGGGCAACACGCCCGTGACCCGCATCGGCACGGTGCAGGCCGGTGCCGGCGTACAGATCCGCGGCGAACAGGGTGCACTGCCCCTGCCCGAAAGGCTTGGCTGGGAACATTAGCGGCGACACAGCCACCGACAGCGCTTGCCATCCCCCCGGGGCTTTGCCATGAAGCTGCCACATTAGGTGCGCGCCCGATGTGATAAAACATTGCAGACGCGGGGCAGTGGGCGCGAAATTCCAAGGGGCCGGACTGATATGGATATCGTTCTGATCGCAATCTTGTGCGGTCTCGCTGCTGTTGCCTATGGCATCATCACTTCGCGCCAGGTGCTTGCAGCGCCCGCCGGAAACGATCGGATGCAGGAAATTGCCGCCGCCATCCAGGAAGGCGCGGGCGCCTATCTGCGTCGCCAATATACCGCCATCGGCATCGTCGGCGTGGTTGTCGCCGTGCTGGTCGGGGTGTTCCTCGGCGCCATTCCCGCCATCGCCTTTGTCATCGGCGCCGTGCTCTCGGGCGTCACCGGATTTATCGGCATGAACATCTCGGTGCGCGCCAACGTCCGCACCGCGGAAGCTTCGCGCACCAGCCTGCAGGGTGGCCTCACCATGGCGTTTCGCTCGGGGGCCATCACCGGCATGCTCGTTGCCGGGCTGGCGCTGCTCGCGATCGCTTGCTTCTTTTATTACCTCACCCGCATGGCGCACCTTGACCTGGCGCTCGAGGCCGACAAGCGCGTCATCGTCGGTGCGCTGGTGGCGCTGTCGTTCGGCGCGTCGCTGATCTCGATCTTCGCACGTCTCGGTGGTGGCATCTTCACCAAGGCTGCCGACGTCGGCGCCGACCTCGTCGGCAAGGTCGAAGCCGGTATTCCTGAAGACGACCCACGCAACCCTGCCGTCATCGCCGACAACGTCGGTGACAATGTCGGCGACTGCGCGGGCATGGCCGCCGATCTGTTCGAAACCTATGTCGTGACGCTAGGTGCGACGATGGTTCTGACCATGTTGCTGCTGACCAGCATCCCGGTCGCCACCCTTTCGGCCTTGCTCAGCCTGCCGCTCATCATCGGCGGCGCCTGCATCCTGACATCGATCATCGGCACCTATTTCGTTCGTCTGGGCGCCAAGAACAACATCATGGGCGCGCTCTACAAGGGCTTCTGGGTCAGCGTTGGCCTGTCCGCCGTCGCCATGTGGTTCATAACCGCCTGGGTGTTGGGCGACATGGAAGCGCCTATCGGCGATGCCGCGACCCAGCTTGGCGCCATCACCGGCCGGCACCTGTATTATTGCATGTTCACCGGCCTCAGCGTCACCGGGCTGTTGGTGTGGATCACGGAATATTACACCGGCACCAACTATCGCCCGGTCAAATCCATCGCCCAGGCATCGACCACGGGCCATGGTACCAATGTCATCCAGGGCTTGGCCATCAGCCTTGAATCGACCGCGCTGCCGACGCTGGTGATCTGCGCCGGCATCATCGTTTCCTACCAGCTTGCCGGCCTGATCGGCATTTCCTTCGCTGCAACCGCGATGCTGGCGCTGGCGGGCATGGTCGTCGCGCTCGACGCCTATGGTCCCGTCACCGACAATGCCGGCGGTATTGCCGAGATGGCGCATCTCGACGCCGATGTTCGCAAGCGCACCGACGCACTCGACGCCGTCGGCAACACCACCAAGGCGGTCACCAAGGGCTATGCCATTGGCTCGGCGGCGCTGGCGGCGCTGGTGCTGTTCGGGGCATACACGACCGACCTGAAGACCTATTTCGGCGACCTGACGGTCGATTTCCAGCTTTCCAACCCTTATGTGGTCGTTGGCCTGCTGCTCGGGGCGCTGCTGCCATACCTGTTCGGGGCGATGGGGATGACTGCGGTCGGGCGTGCGGCCGGCGAAGTCGTCGTCGATGTTCGGGCACAGTTTGCATCGAACAAGGGCATCATGGATGGCACGTCAAAGCCCGATTATGCCCGCACCGTCGATCTCGTCACCAAGGCGGCGATCCGCGAGATGATCGTGCCGTCGCTGCTGCCGGTTTTGACGCCGATTGTCGTTTACTTCCTGATCACTGCCATCGCCGGCCAGGCGCAGGGCTTTGCAGCGCTGGGTGCGTTGCTGCTCGGCGTCATCGTCTCGGGGTTGTTCGTCGCCATTTCGATGACCAGCGGCGGCGGCGCCTGGGACAACGCCAAGAAGTACATCGAGGATGGCCACCACGGCGGCAAGGGCAGCGAAGCCCATAAGGCCGCTGTTACGGGCGATACCGTCGGCGATCCCTACAAGGACACGGCGGGGCCCGCGGTCAACCCGATGATCAAGATCACCAATATCGTGGCGCTGTTGCTGCTGGCTGCGTTGGCGCACTAGCGCCGCGTAGCGTCGCGAGGGCGCGCGCCGACAGGAGCAAGCGCGGCCGGCGGGGCGGCGGGGCCTTCCCCCGCCGAACCCGTCCGAGGTAAGCACAGGCTCTGCCCGTGCCCGTCCTTCCTTCCACGCCGCCCCTTAAAGCCGCAGATCCGCCTCCCGCGCCAGCACACGCGCCCGCAGCGCCACCGCATCATTATAAGCATTGTGCGGCACCGCGCTGGCCACGGCAGCGTCGAAATCGAAAATGTCGATTAGCTGGAACGACAACGGCGGAACCGGGAGCGCCTTGCCGGGCCCGGTGACGAGCAAGCGCGCGGCATGGGCGATATCCTCGGGCCAATCGGCAACGATCAACGGTTCACCGTCCGCCCCCAAAAATTCGGCGAAGGCCCAGGCGACATCGCGGCGCGAACGCGCGACGGTATTGAGGACGGGGATGACATTGGCAGCGACCCAAGGATGCGGATCAGCACAGGCGATTGCTTCGTAAAAGAACGGCGCCTGTGCATCCTCGGGTACCAACGCCAGTGATATGAGGTCGCCGCAAAACCCGTTGAATTCGGTATCGAGAAAATATCGCATCGCCCCACCTCGCCTGTCGCGCGTCCATCGGCTCGATAGCAGACCCGCGGTTGCGCCCCCACTGGCCTTTGACGCGCAATCCCGCTAACCCCTCGCGCCGTGCTGCCTGCCCGCCTTTCCCCCCGTCTCCTTGCCTTGCTGGCGGCTGGCTCCGGTGTCGTCGCGGCACTCGGGTTCGCCCCCTGGGACATCTGGCCCCTGGCCATCATCGGCATCGCGGCGTTGTTCTGGCTGGTCGATATTGCCCCGTCGCGGCGCAGCGCGGTGCTTGTCGGCTGGCTGTTCGGCACCGGGCATTTCAGCTTCGGCCTCGGCTGGATCGCCCATGCCTTTACCTATCAGTCAAAGATGCCGCCGGCCCTGGGCTGGGTCACAGTGGTCGGGCTGGCGATGTTCCTCGCACTTTACGCAGTGCTGGCCGCGGGGCTGGCGCGCGCGCTGGCGGTATCGCCACTGGCGCGGGTGGCGGTCTTCGCTTCGACCTGGATGCTCGGCGAATGGCTGCGCGGATGGGTGCTGACCGGGTTCGCGTGGAACCCGCTCGGCGCCGCCTGGCTGCCCGCACCGGGGGTGGCGCAATTGGCGGCTTACGGCGGGGCCCTGTCGCTGTCGGGGCTGGCAATGCTGGCCGGCGGCGGAGTGTGGCTGTTGCTGCGTGCCGGGGCGGTGCGGGCCGAGCGCCTGGCCGCGTTGGCGATCGGCCTCGGCGTCGTCGTCGCCGGCGCCATCGGAGCGCTGCGCGACGCCGGCCTGCCACCGGCGAATGGCCCGACGGTCTATCTCGTCCAGCCCGATATCGGCCAGGACGAGCGCTATCTCGAAGGTTCGGACGCGGCGCATCTCAACAAATACCTGGCCCTGACCGCGGATGCGCTGGCCCGGCGCGCCTCGCCGCAGGGGGCGCTGGTGCTCTGGTCCGAAGGCGCGGTGCCTTATCTGGTCGAGGAGGACGCCGGAGTACGCGCCGCGCTGGCGAGCGTCCTTGGCCCCCGTGACCTGCTGCTGTTCGGCGGCACCGCAGCGATTCGCGACGGGCGCGGCGAAGCGACGGCGCTGACCAACAGCCTCTATGTCATCGACGCCGCGGGCGTCCTGCGCGGCCGCTACGACAAGGCGCATCTGGTGCCGCTGGGCGAATATGTCCCGGCCAAGGCGCTGATGACCGCGCTCGGCGTGGCACGGCTGGTCCCGGGCGATCTCGAATTCCACCCTGGTCCCGGCCCGCGCACGCTGGCCCTGCCCGGCTTTCCGGCCGCCGCCATGCAGATCTGCTACGAGATAATTTTCCCAGGCGCGGTCGTCGATGCCGAAAATCGCCCGGCGTGGATCGCCAACGTGTCGAACGATGCCTGGTATGGCCCCGATGGACCGCCGCAACATCTGGCACAGGCGCGGTTGCGCGCCATCGAGGAGGGCCTGCCGATTGCCCGTGCAACGCCTACGGGCGTCAGCGCGATGATCGATGCGCATGGGCATGTCAGCGGCGCGCTGCCGCTCGGCACCCAGGGCGTCAGCGCGGTGCGGTTGCCGGCGGCGTTGCCGGCGACACTGTTTGCGCGAATCGGGCATCTGGTGCCGCTGGGGTTCGGGCTGGCGCTGCTGGCAACCGGACTGGCAGTCGACCGCCGAACGAGGCGGTTCAACACATAAAGCTATCCTTATACCCTTGCGCGCAGCCGCGGTGCCGCCTAGACGCCAAGGGCACATTTCCAGCACGAACGGGAAACCAGATGGCGCGCAGTTCCTATTTTTTCACCAGCGAATCGGTTTCCGAGGGCCACCCCGACAAGGTCGCCGACCAGATTTCCGATGCCGTCGTTGACCTGTTCCTGTCAAAGGATCCGGAGGCACGGGTCGCCTGCGAGACGTTGACGACGACCAATCGCGTCGTACTTGCCGGCGAAGTCCGCGGGCTCGGCATGATCGACAGGCACGGCAACTGGGCGCCCGGCGCGCAGGAGGAAATCCAGACCGTCGTGCGTGAAACGGTGAGGCGCATCGGCTATGAGCAGGACGGCTTTCATTGGCAGAACCTGACCTTCGAAAACCATCTGCACCCGCAATCGGCGCACATCGCCCAAGGTGTCGATGCCGTCGGCAACAAGGACGAGGGCGCCGGCGACCAGGGCATCATGTTCGGTTATGCCACCGACGAGACCCCCGACCTGATGCCGGCGACGCTGTATTATTCGCACAAGATCCTCGAGCGCATGGCTGACGATCGCCATTCGGGCAAGGCACCGTTTCTGGAGCCCGACGCAAAGAGCCAGGTGACGCTGGCCTATGAAAACGAAATCCCGGTGCGCGCCACGGCGCTCGTGGTTTCGACGCAGCACGCCGTCGATTATTGCCTGCCGTGGGACGACGGCGACGCCAAGGGTGGCGATGCCGTCAAATACGCCGTGCTGCGCGACTATGTCATGGGGGTTTTCAAGGACATTCTCCCTGATGGTTTCATCACCGATGAAACCGCGATCCACGTCAACCCGACCGGGCGCTTCGAAATCGGTGGCCCCGATGGCGATGCCGGCGTGACCGGCCGCAAGATCATCGTCGACACCTATGGCGGCGCCTCGCCCCATGGCGGCGGCGCTTTCAGCGGCAAGGACCCTACCAAGGTCGACCGGTCCGCTGCCTACATCACGCGCTACCTCGCCAAGAATGTCGTCGCCGCCGGGCTGGCGCGGCGCTGCACGATCCAGCTGTCCTATGCCATCGGCGTTGCGGAGCCGCTGTCGGTCTATGTCGACCTGCACGGCACCGGCACCGTTGACGAGGGCAAGCTGGAGGCCGTCCTGCCCAAGCTGGTGCGGCTGACGCCCAAGGGTATCCGCACGCACCTGGGGCTGAACAAGCCGATTTACCAGCGCAGCGCCGCTTATGGCCATTTCGGTCGCCAACCCGATGCGGATGGCGGATTTTCCTGGGAAAAAACCGATCTCGTCGAAGCGTTGAAGTCGGCCGTAGCCTGACCATTCCGTCCTCGGACGGGGCAAAACAGCATTCACAGATGATTTCGGACCCCGCCACCATTCGCCAGCTCTATGGCCGCCGCACCGGCCACAAGCTGCGGATCGGCCAGGCGGCACTGGTCGAAAACCTGCTGCCGCAAATGGCGCTGCCCGAAAAAGGCCAGCTCGACGCCCCGACGCTGTTCGGCGATGAACGCCCCCTGTGGCTGGAGATCGGCTTTGGCCGCGGCGAACACATGGCCGGGCAGGCCGCCGCCAACCCGCAGGTCGGCATCATCGGTGCCGAGCCATTCCTCGACGGTGTCGTCGGTGCATTGCTCGAAGTCGAGGAGCGCGGGCTGACCAACGTTCGCCTGCACAACGGCGATGCACTCGACGTGCTCGACCGGCTGCCCGACGCCAGCATCGACCGGTTGTTCCTGCTTCACCCGGACCCCTGGCCCAAGGCACGTCATGCCAAGCGCCGCTTCGTCAACCCGGGGCCGCTGGACATGGTCGCCCGGGTGCTGAAACCAGGCGGCGAATTCCGCCTTGGTACCGACCACCCGATCTATTGTCGCTGGGCGATGATGCAAATGGGCAAGCGCCGCGATTTCGAATGGCTGGCGCTTGGCCCGGGGGACTGGCAGGTGCGCCCCGATGACTGGCCGCAGACGCGTTATGAAGCCAAGGCGCGGCGGCTTGGGCATGAAGTCTGGTATTTCCGGTACGTGCGCCGCTGATCTGCGCCGTGCCATCCCGGCTTGCCGTCGCCTAGATCTCGATCAGCCGGTCCGGCAGTTCGTTGGGATTGTCCGCTTCGGGCGGGAAGTGTTCGGCCAGGACGCCACCAGCAAGCCGGATGGCCGTAACCATGCCGTCGGCGGCCTGGCCTGAACGGATACCATCGGTTAGCGCGGTTATCGTCGCGCCCCAGTGTTCGGGCGATACCTTGGCGAAAACCGCGGTGTCGGCAATGACTTCGGCAATGTGATCCGGCTCGTCGATATAGATGAGGACGCCGGTGCGCCCCTGCGTCGCTTCAAGACCGCGGGCCTTGAACTGGGTCAGCGCGGCGCGGTGGACCCGGTCCCGGCGCAGGCCGGCCGGGGTCAGCACCCGCGCCAGCCGGGTGTTCCACGCCAGTGCCAGCACCGCTGCGAAAACCGCCGCCTGCACCGCCACGAGCGCTTCGATGTTCCGTACATCGCGGACGGCGGGCTCGATCGCGTCCCAATCCGGAAACATTGCAGCCGGCGACCAGCCGAGCAGCACCGCACCAAGCGGCAGCGCAAAGCCGGCGAGGGCGGCGATGCTGAGCGCGGTCGCCGGGTATCGCGCCACTTCCGACGAGGTGATGACGACGATTTCACCCGAAGTAAGGCTCTCGGCAGCGGCAATGGCCTCCCCGACACGCGTGCGTTCGCTTTCGCTGAACAGCATTACCAACTGCCCGACGAACCGCCGCCGCCGAAGCCGCCGCCACCGCCGCCAAAACCGCCGCCGCCGCCCCAACCGCCACCACCGCCACCACCACCGCCCCAGCCGCCAAGGCCCGGACCCCAGATGATCGTCGGGCCGGAACCAAGGCCACGCCGGCGCCGCAACACCGATATGACCAGCCAGATGATGACGATGATGATCCAGACGATGGTGCCAAGCCCGGGGCTTCTGCCGCTGCGCGCCTGCTGGCGTTCGGATACCGCCGCTTGTGCTGCGGCTGCCTGCATCTGTTCGGGGGGCAGTTGCAGCAGTGCCAGCAACGCATCGGCGCCGGCAGTCACCCCGCCGGCCATGTCGCCGGCCTTGAAGTGCGGGATGATATCGCGCCGAATGATCTGCGAGGTCAGCGCGTCGGTCAGCGTGCCTTCCAGGCCATAGCCGACTTCGATCCGCACCTTGCGCTCATTGGGGGCAACGAGAAGGATCACGCCATTGTTGGTGCCCTTCTGGCCGATGCCCCAGGCACGGCCGAGTTGATAACCGTAGTCGGCGATGTCATTGCCCTCCAGATCGGGCACCGTCGCCACAACCAGTTGGGTGCCGGTGGCGCGTTCCAGCCCGGCCAGCCGGGTTTCAAGCGCGGCGCTGACATCGGCCGGCAAAATGTTGGCGGCGTCGGTTACGCGGCCCGACAACTTGGGAAAGGTGGGGGCCGCCTGCGCCGGAAGCGCGGCAAGGGCAAGACCGAGCAGGGCCAACGCCAGCACGAGCCAGCGCAGCGGGTCGAACAAGCGCCGGGCGTTGCCGGATTGCATGGTATGGGGAACCCCTGTTGCCGCAAAAATGCCGCCGGGCGAACCCGGCGGCATCACGTCAGAACGCCACCTTGGGCGCTGTATCGGCATTGACGGTCGTCGCCTTGAACGAAGCAATCGGCTTCGAGCCGTAAATGACCTTGGCCGCGACCATCGACGGGAAGGTGCGGATTTCGGTGTTATAGTCCTGAACCGAGGCATTATAATCGCGACGCGCCACGGCGATGCGGTTTTCCGTGCCCTCGAGCTGGGACTGGAGCTGCAGGAAATTTTCGTTCGATTTCAAGTCCGGATATTTCTCGACCGTCACGAGCAGCCGGCTTAGCGCGCTGCCGACCTGGGCCTGTGCGGCCTCGAACTTGGCGATCTGGTCGGGATCGGACAATTTGGAGGCATCGACCGTCACCTGGCTGGCGCTGGCCCGGGCCTTGGTGACGCCTTCCAGAACGTCCTTTTCCTGGGCAGCATAGCCTTTCACCGTGGCGACGAGGTTGGGAATGAGGTCGGCGCGGCGCTGGTACTGGTTTTCGACATCGCCCCACTTGGCCTTGACCGCTTCCTCCTTGGTCGGAATCGAATTCACCCCGCAGGCGGAGACGCTGAGCGCCAGTGCGGCAAGGGCGCCGAAGCGGGCAGTGCGGGCAGCAAAAAAGCGCATGGTTGAGTCCCCTTCAAATCCCGAATCGCGAAAACCATTGGATTTTCGCGAGCGCGAGCGGCAGTGTTTCGGTTCACATCCGTTCACGCGCATCTACATAGTGCGTGTGAGGGGACTACAACAGGGGTGGCAGCGTGTTTCAGGAATTCAAGACATTCATCGCCCGCGGGAACGTCCTTGACCTGGCGGTTGCGGTGCTCATCGGCGCAGCGTTCGGCGGCATCGTCACCTCGTTTACCGACGATTTGCTGATGCCTGTCATCGGCCTGGCCACCGGCGGCACGGATTTCACCAGCCATTTTGCCATCCTGGGCGCAGTACCGGCGACATACACCGGCCCGTTGACGGACTATGCCGCGCTCAAAAAGGCCGGCGTGGCGCTGTTCGGCTATGGCAAGTTCCTGACCGTCGTCTTCAACTTCCTCATCGTCAGCTTTGCCATCTTCATGGTCGTGCGCGCTGCCAACCACGCCCGAAAGCCGGTCGAAGCCGCCCCTGCCGGCCCAAGCGAGACGGAAAAACTGCTCGCTGAAATTCGCGATGCCCTGAAGGCGCGGCCGTAAGCAGCAGCCGGGAGTCGCGGGTCGCGGGCATCCGCAATGCGCCGATCGTAGAGGCGCCTGGCTACGCCGCCGGGTAAGCGCGCACGGCGAGCGGCACCAGGGTCAGCGCCGCGCCGGCAGCGAGGTGGTCGGCGGCGTCGGCGATAACCTCCAGCACGCTGCCGTCGGCGGTAGCGGTTTCCAGCGCGGGCCGGGCGCCGGTGCGCAGGATTCGCCGCAGGGTCACGGGGACGCCGGCCGTGCCGGGTTCGGCTAGCGCGAACTCGTGCGGGCGGACGAACGCCGTCGCCGGCCCGTCGCCACAGGCGGGCGCGCTGTTGGGGAGGCGGACCCCGCCGATATCGACGCTACCGCCGCTGACATGGCAGGCGATGCGATTTGCGCCCCCCAGGAAGTCACAGACGAACGCCGACGCCGGACGGTCCCAAAGCGCTTCGGGCGTATCGACCTGTTCGATGCGGCCGTGGTCCATGACGACGACGCGATCGGCAAGGTCGAGCGCTTCTTCCTGGTCATGGGTGACGAACACCGAGGTCAGCCCCATGCGGTCGTGCACCGACCGCAGCCAGCGCCGCAGATCCTTGCGCACCTTTGCATCGAGCGCGCCAAAGGGTTCGTCGAGAAGCAGGATGCGCGGTTCGACCGCCAGCGCGCGCGCCAGCGCGACACGCTGGCGCTGGCCGCCGGAAAGCTGGCTCGGGTAGCGGCCGCCGATATGCGAAAGCTGGACGAGGTCGAGCAGTTCCGACACGCGTCGCGCGATCTCGCGCCTGGGCGGGCGGGTGGCGCGTGGCCGTACTGTCAGGCCAAAGCCGATATTGTCGGCGACGGTCATGTGGCGAAACAGGGCATAGTGCTGGAACACGAAACCGACCCGGCGGTCGCGGGCTGCGGCGTTCGACATGTCTTCGCCGCCTATCTCGATACGGCCGCTGTCAGGGAAGTCGAGCCCGGCGAGGATTCGCAACAGCGTCGTCTTGCCGGATCCAGACGGGCCCAGCAGCGCCAGGAACTCCCCGGGGCGCGCGTCGAGGCTGACGCCGTTGAGGGCCGCGAAATTGCCGAAACTCTTGACGACATCGGTGGCGGTGACGGTCAATGGCCCCTCCCGGCAAGCTGCCCGGCAAAACGCCATTCGAGCAGGGACTTGGCCACCAGCGTCACCAGCGCCAACCCGGCGAGGATCGAGGCGACAGCAAAGGCAGCGACGAAATTATATTCATTGTAGAGAATTTCGATATGCAGCGGCAGCGTGTTGGTCTTGCCGCGGATATGCCCGGATACCACCGACACCGCGCCGAATTCGCCCATCGCCCGGGCGTTGCACAAAAGCACGCCGTACATAAGCCCCCAGCGAACATTGGGGAGGGTAACGTGCCAGAATGTGCTCAATCCCGAAGCGCCGAGGGACAAGGCTGCCTCCTCCTCGTCACGGCCCTGTTCCTCCATCAACGGTATCAGCTCGCGCGCAACGAAGGGAAAGGTGACGAATACCGTCGCCAGGACAAGGCCCGGGACGGCAAAGATGACCTGGACATCATGGGCGCGCAGCCATGGCCCGAACCAGCCCTGCAAGCCGAACAGCAGCACATAGATCAGCCCGGCGACAACCGGCGAGACCGAAAACGGCAGGTCGATCAGGGTGATCAACACTGATTTCCAGCGGAAATCGAACTTGGCGATGGCCCAGCTTGCCGCCAGCCCGATGATGATGTTGAGCGGCACCGCGATGGCAGCGACGGTCAGCGTCAGCCTGAGCGCCGCAATCGCGTCGGGCTCGCGAATGCCGGCGACATAGGCGGTGATGCCCTTGCGCAGCGCTTCGCCGAACACAGCCAGCAGCGGCAGCAGCAGGTTGAGCGCCAAAAAGCCGAGCGCCAGTGTGATCAAGGCCCAGCGCAGCCACGCCGGCTCCGTGGTGGCGTTGTTCCTCACGACGCCATCCGCCGGCGCTGCCAGCCCTGCAGCAAGTTGATTGCCAGCAGCAACAGGAAGCTCGCCACCAGCATCGTCGCCGCGATGGCGGTGGCGCCAGCATAATTGAATTGTTCGAGCTGGATGATGATCAGCAACGGTGCGATTTCGGACTTGTAGGGCATGTTGCCGGCAATGAAGATCACCGAGCCATATTCACCAACCGCCCGTGCAAAGGCGAGTGCAAAGCCGGTGGCCAACGCCGGCGCGATGGCGGGAAATATCACGCGCCGAAAGGTCTGGAAGCGCGACGCCCCGAGGCTGGCGGCGGCTTCCTCGACATCGGCACCAAGATCGGCGAGCACCGGCTCGACAGTGCGGACGACGAACGGCAGGCCGACAAAGGTCAACGCCACGACGATACCGAGCGGGTGAAAGGCGACTTCGATGCCGTGCGGTACCAGCCAGCGCCCCAACCAGCCATTGGGGGCGTAGAGCGCCGTCAACGCGATCCCCGCGACCGCCGTCGGCAGTGCGAACGGCAGATCGACCAGCGCCGAAATCACCCGCTTGCCAGCAAAATCATAGCGCACCAGCACCCAGGCAGTCATCAGCCCGAACACGGCGTTGATGCTGGCGGCGATCGCCGACGCGCCGAAGCTGAGCTTATAGGCCTTCAAAGCCCGGCTCGACAGCGCCACATCGGCATAGGCCTGCCAGCCCATGCCCGCAGTTTTTACGAACACTGCCGACAGCGGCACCAGCACCAGCACGCACAGCGCGAACAGCGTGATGCCGAACGTCAGCCCGAAGCCCGGGATGATCGATGCGCGTCGTTGCAAAAGGCCATTGCGTCGGTTCACCGGCAAGGCTTGCCGTGCCTTGGCGGCGGGCGCAACCGGCAGTGTCGTCGGCGCTGGCCAGGTCGAGGTTACCAATCGACGTGCAATCGTGTTGCGACCGCGCTGCCCCGGGCACGATTGCCGACGGGATCGAGCGGCGTGTTGACACCCTTGAAGGCGATATAATTGAGCTGGAGTTTGAAGTTAGACGTCAGATACCAGTTCACCGCGCCCGTAATGCTGTTGGCATAGCTGCCGGCGCGGGAGGTCACCGGGGTCTTGCCGACGCGGAAATCATCGTAGCGCAGCAGCAGCTCGATCGCGCCGGAGCCCCCGCTCGAATCGAAATCCGCGAGCGGCCGCAGCCGGTTGAAGTTGCCGCCCTGGAAGCTGCGGCTCTCGCCGGTGACGAACCAGCTGCCATAGACATAATAGCCCTTAAAGCTCGGGTCGGTGAACCCGGTGCTGCGATCGAGCGTCAGCTTGCCATATTCTGCCGCGACCGAGAACGGGCCATAGACCGCCGTGCCCTCAAGCCCGAAATAGTAGAGGTTCTCGACATTGGGGATGACCCCGGTATCGGTGATGTTGCCGCCATCGACACGAACATTCGGACGCTCGGTAAGTCGGATGGCATTGGCCGTATCGCCTGATTTGAGAGTCGTGCGCCAGAAGCCGGATGCGCCGAGATGGAGAATCCGCCCGGGCGACGATACCGGCTCCCAGGTGGCGCGGGCATTGACGCCCCAGCTTTCGGGTTGCGCCGACGTCGGGGTGGCACCGGCCGAACGGAAGACGCTTTCATTGTCGCCCGAGACGCTCGCGGTAACTGTGTACGTGTCGCGGACCAGCGCCACCGCCGCGCCGAGACGACGCTCACCGCCAACCGCGCCGATCGCGTTGGTAAACATACCGCGCTCGAGGAAGCTGTTGTAATTGTCCGAATTGTTCGATTCGAGCCCGAACGGCACCTTGAACTGGCCCAGCGTAATCGCCAGCGGCTTGAAGCCATTGTACTGGAGATAGGCGTCCTGGATCGCGACGGTATTGCCGGCGAAGTCGACCTCCAGCCGCCAGTTGAAATCCTTGAAGGCGGTGCCTTCGACGCCGAGCCGGGCCCGGCGGAAGCCGGTACCGCTGTTGAAGGCATAACCGCCACGCTGGCCATCGAACGCAACGAAATCCGCATCGATGACGCCCCGCGCCTTGAACGAGAAATTGCCGTTCGAATCGGCAAGGATCGGCGACACGCTGGCCTGCACACCCTTGGCGGCCCGCACTTCGGTTGCTGCGATGCGGCCCTGTGCGAGATCGAGCTGGCCTTCAAGGTCCCTGTTGCGGGCCTCGAGCGCGTTGACCTTGGCTTCCAGCGCGTTGAGCCGGTCGATAACGGCGTTGCCGGTCGGCACCGGCGGAGCAGGCTGGACGGCACCGAATGCCGGCTCCAGCCGATCGATGGGCGTCGCATCGCCGCCTTGCGCCTTGGTGTCCTGGGCACCTGCCGGCATCGCGGCGACGAGCGCAAGCATGGCTGTGGCGTGGCGAAGAGTCCGCATGGAAAGTCCCCCTCTGATGTGCGTGATCCGCGGCGCCCGGTGTCGCGCCCTGCGTCGCGCCCAGTGTCGCGCCCGGTGTCGCGGCCTGTGTCGCCCTTGCCGGCTCAGCGTTTCGCCGCGTCGAAAATCTGGTCGAACAAACCGCCATCGTTGAAGAACAGCGTCTGAGTCTTTTTCCAGCCACCAAAATTATGGTCGATGGTGAACAACGAGACGTTGGGGAAATTGCCCGCATACTTCGCCGCGACCGCCTTGTTGACCGGGCGGTAGCCATCCCTGGCGATGATCTCCTGTGCTTCCGGGGTGTAGAGATAGTTCAGGTAAGCCTCGGCGACTTTTCGCGTACCGCGCTTGTCGACGACCTTGTCGATGACGGCGACCGGCGGCTCGGCGCGGATCGAAACCGATGGCACGACGACCTCGAACTTGCCGGCGCCAAGCTCCTTGTTGGCCAGCGTCGCTTCGTTCTCCCACGCCAGCAGCACGTCGCCGAGGCCGCGTTCGGCAAAGGTTGTGGTGGAACCGCGCGCGCCGGAATCGAGCACCGGGACATTCTTGTAGAGTTTGGTGACAAAATCCTGCGCCGCTTTCGGCGAGCCGTATTTCTTCTGGGCATAGCCCCAGGCGGCGAGGAAGTTCCAGCGAGCGCCGCCGCTGGTCTTGGGATTTGGCGTGATGACCTGCACACCCGGCTTCACCAGGTCGTCCCAGTCCCGAATCGCCTTGGGATTGCCCTTGCGGACGAGAAACACGATGGTGGAATAATAGGGTGTCGAATTTTCCGGCATGCGGGCCTGCCATGTCGTCGGCAGCAACTGGGCCTTTTCGGCGATGGCGTCGATGTCATAGGCCAGCGCCAGCGTTACGACATCGGCCTGCAGGCCATCGATCACCGAACGCGCCTGCTTGCCGGACCCGCCGTGCGACTGGTTGATGACCACATCGTCGCCGGTCTTGGCCTTCCATTGCCTTGCGAATGCCGTGTTGATGTCCTTGTAGAGTTCGCGAGTCGGATCGTAGCTGACATTGAGCAGCGAGACTGTGGCAGCGGGCGCCGCACCCGGCAGGGCAAGGCTGGCGACCATGGCCAATGCCACCCGGCGAGCAATAATGTGTGCGCTGACGATGTTTCGCATGATGTTCCCCATCGCTGTGATCGTGTCGCAACGTTATGCCTATCGGTTTGATAGGCAATTGGGCTTTTGCTTTGCCCCTTTAAAGTTGGGCTTTGCGCGCGTTGCTATCCGTCAGGGGTAGAACCCCTCAGGCGGCGGCGCGTTCAATCGACAGGTCTGCCAGCGTGGTGTTGTCAAGGATCGCCGCGGTGTTGTCGCGCACGGTCAGCATGATCTTCCGGATGACACAGGTGGTTTCCTCGAAGCAGTCGGCGCAGCGTTGATAGGCGCTGACCGACACACAGGGCACCAGCGCCAATGGCCCTTCGATGAGGCGGATGATCTCGCCAAAGCTGATCTGGCTCGCGGGCTTGGCGAGGCGATATCCGCCGCTTTTGCCGCGATAGCTTTCGACGAGGCCGCCATTCTTCAGATCGAGCAGAATGATCTCGAGGAATTTGCGTGGCAGCTTCTGATCGGCGGAAATCACTGAAATGGGCACCGGGGCGATGCTCCCCGACCGTGCGATAAAGATGAGTGCGCGCAGGGCGTAGCGGGAGCGCTGGGTCAGCATGGTGGGGCCAGCCTATGCACCGGCACGGCTTGAGCGGCAAGATGCCGGGGTGCGAGACGCTTCACATCGTATCGGGCACGTCCTGAAATACCAACTATCGGCAGATTTTCCCAGTCTTTGGCGCCAGGAATCTGCCGACCGTCATACTGTTGCAATACAATGCCTGCTAACATGTTGATAAATAACAGCGCGTCATCTCGCCCGGCACTTGGCACGGCTCATGCAATGCATGTGGCATCGGAGGCCGGGCTGGCCGGACGCTCCGCCAGACAGAGGAGAAACACCATGTTCGCCACCATCAACGACACCGCCGCCCGGTTTGCTTTTGGCACCCTTGGCGCTTTTGTCGCCGCTGGCCTGTGCCTCGGCGCCGCGACAGCCCCCGCCAATGCCGCTGAAGCACCCCGCACCCAGGCGGTCAGCTACAAGGATCTCGACCTGTCGAAGGCCCAGGGCCGCCATGCACTCGAAGCCCGTATCAAGGGTGCTGCCCGCAGCGTCTGCGCCGCCAATTCGGACGATCTGCAAGAGCGTATCAGCCAGAACATCTGCGTTCGCAACGCCGTCGGCAACGCCCAGTCGAAGGCCTATGCCGCCGCCGCCTCGAACCAGGGCTGAACCGCCGTTGCATACGCTGCCCAACAGGGCGGGATCATCACCCGATGATCCCGCCCTTTGTGTTTGTTGCCGGGCAATCAGACGTCGAGGTTGGCGACGTTGAGCGCATTGTCCTGGATGAAGGCGCGGCGCGGTTCGACGACATCGCCCATCAGCTTGGTGAAGATATCGTCGGCAAGATCGGCTTCGTCGGCGTCGACCCGCAGCAGCGTCCGCGCCGCCGGATCGAGCGTCGTTTCCCACAATTGCTCGGCATTCATTTCGCCAAGGCCCTTGTAGCGCTGCACCGCCAGCCCCTTGCGGCCGCTGTCGAGCACTGCCTGCAACAGGTCCGACGGCCGGGTGATGCGGCGATCGCCGAGCATCGCCGAGCCGATGTAGCTGGCGGCCTCCTGCGTCGCCAGCGCGTGCAGCCGCGGCGCTTCTGGCGAGGCGAGGAAGCCTGCGTCGATGATGTGGTGGTCGGCGACGCCGCGCCAGTCCCGGCGCAGGTGGTAACCGCCCTCGGCGCCAGGCTCGGCAGTCCAGCTCGCCTTGTCGGTATCGGCCGAAGTCAGCCAGGCCGCGGTCGCGGTCGCGGCGGTGCGCGCGCCGCCCGGGGTCAGGCCGGGCTCAAGACCGCCGTTGAGCGCCAGCGCCTCGATGACATCGGCGGGGTAGCGCTTGGGCACATAATCCATCAGCGCGCGCATCTTGCGGGCATGATCAACCACGGCGCGCAAATCATTGTCGGTGCGCGGTCCGGCGGGGGTCTGCAGCACCAGGCCACCGAGCCCGGCATCGATCAGGTAATTCTCCAGCGCCGGATTGTCCTTGAGATACACCTCCGAGCGCCCGCGCGTCATCTTGTAGAGCGGCGGCTGGGCGATGAACAAATGGCCGTTCTTGATCAGCTCGGGCATCTGCCGATAGAAAAAGGTCAACAAAAGCGTGCGGATATGCGCGCCATCGACGTCGGCGTCGGTCATGATGACGATCTTGTGATAGCGCAGTTTTTCAAGCTTGAACTCGTCGCGGCCGATGCCGGTGCCGAGCGCCTGGATCATCGTACCGATCTCGCGGCTCGACAGCATCCGGTCGAAACGCGCCCGCTCGACGTTGAGTATCTTGCCCCGCAGCGGCAGGATCGCCTGGAACTGGCGGTTGCGGCCTTGCTTGGCCGAGCCGCCGGCCGAATCCCCCTCGACGAGGAACAGCTCGGACTTCGCCGGGTCGCGCTCCTGGCAATCCGCCAGCTTGCCCGGCAGCGAAGCAATGTCGAGCGCACCCTTGCGCCGCGTCAGGTCACGCGCCTTTTTCGCCGCCTCGCGCGCCGCAGCGGCATCGATGATCTTGGCGATGATGGTACGGGCGTGCTGCGGATTTTCCTCCAGCCAGATCGCCAGCCGGTCGGCGATCAGCGATTCAAGCGGCTGGCGCACTTCGGACGAGACCAGCTTGTCCTTGGTCTGCGATGAAAACTTCGGATCGGGCAGTTTCACCGAGACGATCGCGGTCAGCCCCTCGCGCATGTCGTCGCCGGTCAAGCTAACCTTTTCCTTCTTCAAGGCGCCGCTCGATTCGGCATAATTGTTGAGGGTGCGGGTCAGCGCGGCGCGAAACGCCGCCATATGGGTGCCGCCGTCACGCTGCGGGATGTTGTTGGTGAAGGCGAGGACCTGCTCGTAATAGCTGTCGTTCCATTCGAGCGCCACGTCGATGCTGATGTCGCCGGCTTCACCGTGGATGGCGACCGGGGCGTTAATCAGCGGCGTCTTCGACTTGTCGAGGTACTGGACGAAGGCGGCGATCCCGCCCTCGTAATAAAGCTCGACCGACTGCCCCTCGGCGTGGCGGCCGTCGCTGAGGTGGAGGCGGACGCCCGAATTGAGGAACGCCAGCTCGCGGAAGCGATGCTCGAGCTTGCCGAAATCGAATTCGATGATCTTGAACGTCGCGGGCGACGGCAGGAAGGTGACGCGGGTGCCGCGCTTGCCGTTGGACGGGCCGACGACCTTCAACGGCGCTTCGGCATCGCCGTTGCGAAAGCGCATCCAATGCTCCTGGCCGTCGCGCCAGATGGTCAGCTCGAGCCATTCGCTGAGCGCGTTGACCACCGAAACCCCGACGCCGTGGAGGCCCCCCGACACCTTGTAGGCGTTGGCGTCGCTGTTCTCGAACTTTCCGCCGGCGTGGAGCTGGGTCATGATGACCTCGGCCGCCGAAACGCCTTCCTCGGTGTGGATGCCGGTCGGGATGCCGCGGCCATTGTCCGTCACGCTGACCGAGCCATCGGGGTTGAGGACGATGCTGATCAGGTCGCAATAGCCGGCCAGCGATTCATCGATGGCATTGTCGCTGACTTCGAAGACCATGTGGTGCAGCCCCGAGCCATCGTCGGTATCACCGATGTACATGCCGGGGCGCTTGCGGACGGCATCGAGGCCGCGGAGCACCTTGATCGAATCGGCATCGTAATCGCCGGGAGCCTGGTTGGTTTCATCGCTCAATGGAGGGATTCCTTGCAACCGCGAGACAAATGCGGCGCTTGTACGATGGCTATAGACTCTCGCGCGCGTGTACGCGAGGGCTAGTCGCCATGGGCCGCTCGCTGCGGTAATAGCCATAGCTGAGCGCTACCGCGATGGCACCGAGCAGGTGCCAGGCGGCATGGCCCTGCAGCCAGGACTCCGGCACGCACCAGGTTCGCGTCTGGTCGAGTATCCAGATGGCAAATGCGAGGAGGTTGGCGGCAACGCCAAGCAAAAGCAGTTCCGGGCGGACGCCGATGCGTCTTGGCCGCGCCAGCCACCATTCGATGGCGAGCGCGAAGAGGAGAATGACGGCGAACAACCAGCGCCGGGTTTCAGGCACGGCCCATAACAGGGCGATGAGCATGGCACAGAGAATGACATAGACCGCCGTTGCGGTGATCGGCTGCAACCGCCGCCAGCGCGCCACCCCGCGCACCAGGGTGAAGCTGCCGAGGAGGTACATCCCCACGACATCGGCAAACTGGCCCCACAAGGTCAGGGTGGCGTGGAGCATGACGCTGCCGACCCCGATGATGATGGCCGTCAAGCCGAACCACAGCGTCGCGCCGGTCCCCAATGCGCTGCCGGGATGCTGCGCCGCGCCGAGCATGATCCAGGCTCCGACGACGACGAAGCCAAATGATGACCAGCTGTTGGCGGGTTGCAGGACCAGGCTGCCCCAACGCGGCGCTTCGCAAAAGCAATGGCTGCCGAGGCAGGTCGCGGGGGCAAAGCCATGCCAATCGGGGCCGAGCGCACCCAGCAACGCCAGCGTCACCGCTGCCCATGCGACGGCAAGCGCCAGCGTCAGCGCCAGATGCACGGTGCGTGTCACCGGAGCCGCAACCGCGTCGCATCCGTGCCGACGCCATCAAACAGCGCCGCGTCGGTTCCGGTCATCCAGACCTGGCTGCCGGTCGCGGCGAGGCGCTCGAACAGCGTGCCGCGACGGGTGGCATCGAGATGCGCGGCGATCTCGTCGAGCAGCAGCAGCGGCGCACGCCCGGTTCGGGCGGCCACCAGCTCCGCATGAGCGAGAATGATGGCGATGAGCAACGCCTTCTGCTCGCCGGTCGAGCCCATCGCCGCGGCGGCATTCTTGGCGGCGTGGGTGACGAGAAGATCGGCGCGATGCGGCCCGATGAGCGCACGGCCGGCGGCGGCATCGATATTGCGGTTGCGCGCCAGCGCCGCAGCAAGGTCCGGCGTATCCGGCGTCAATGCCAGCAAGGGCCGGGCAAACGGACTTTCGGGCTCGCCCGCCAGCCGCCCGCCGAGCGCTGCCACGGTCTCGCTTCGCGCCGCGGCGATCGCTGCGCCATGTTCCGCCATCGCTGCCTCCAGCGCTGCCAGCCAATGCGGATCGGCGGGCGTGTCGGCGGTCAGCAGTCGGGTGCGGGCGCGCATCGCGGCGTCATAGCGCACGGTCTGGTGTCCGTGACCGGGATGCAGCGCCAACACCAGCCGGTCGAGGAAGCGCCGCCGCGCGCCGGGCGTATCGGCAAAGATCCGGTCCATCGCCGGCGTGAGCCACACCAGTGCCAGCCATTCGCCCAAGGCAGCCGCACTGGCGCCGGCACCATTGATGCGCACCAGCCGCCGCTCCGGCGCGGCTGCCGCGGTGCCTGTGCCGAGTTCGACATCGCCATCACGGCCCGACAAGGTTGCGGCAATGCTCCAGTTGCCGGGGCCGGCGTGCCGTGCTGCTTCGGATAGCGGCGCGCCGCGCAGCCCGCGTCCCGGCCCGAGCAGCGAGATCGCGTCGAGGATGTTGGTCTTGCCGGCTCCGTTTTCACCGGTGATGACGATGGCGCCCGAGCCGACCTCCAGCGCCAACGCGGCATGGCTGCGAAAATCGGTCAGCGTGAGGCGCGTGGCGGCAGGCATCGGCTCCGGGTGTAGCGGATCAGGCGGGTCTGTCACCTCCGGCGCTGTCACATCCGGCCCTGTCGCCTCCGGCCCTCTCGCCGATCGCCCACTGCCGCGCGCCGGCGGGGAGTGATGCGAGAAACCCCGCCACCTGCGCCCGGATGGCGTCCTGTTCGCCAGGGTCGAAGCGGTCCCAGCCATCGTACATCCGCCACAGCCGCTGGTTGCCCTTCAGCGTTTCGCGATGGCGGGCGAGGAAGTCCCAATACAGGCTGTTGAAGGGGCAGGCGCCGGTGCCGGTGCGTTTCTTAACGTCATACCGGCACTTGCGGCAATGGTTCGACATCCGATTGATATAGGCACCGCCGGCGGCATAGGGCTTCGAACCCATCAGGCCGCCATCGGCAAATTGCGACATGCCGATGACGTTGGGCGTCTCCACCCATTCATACGCATCGGCGTAGACGGCCAGGTACCATTCATGGACCTGTACGGGGTCCGCGCCGATCAGCATGGCAAAATTGCCCAGCACCATCAGCCGCTGGATATGGTGTGCCTGGGCGTTGCGCTTCGTCGCGTTGATTGCCTCACCAAGGCAACGAAGGTCGGTCTGCCCGGTCCAGTAGAATGCCGGCAGGTCGCGCGTCGCCTTGAGGTGATTGCGCGCGGTATAGTCCGGCCCGGCGATCCAGTGGATACCGCGGACATATTCGCGCCAGCCGAGGATCTGGCGGATGAAGCCTTCGGCGGCGTTTATCGGCACCCCGCCGTCGCGGAACGCCGCCTCCGCTGCATCGCAGACTTCGCGCGGCAGCAGCAGCCCGGCATTCATCGCGGCGGAAAGCTGGCTATGGAACAGGCTGTCCTCGCCCTCGACCATGGCATCCTGGAAATCGCCGAATTGCGCCAGCCGATGGGCGATGAAATCGTCAAGGCATTCCAGCGCCTGTGCCCGGGTCACCGCCATGGTGAAGGGCAGCAGGTCGCCGAAATGCCCGCCGAAATGCGCTGCGACGGTGTCGAGAACCTGCGCCGTAATCGCATCGGGCGCGAATTGCGGCAGTGCCGGGTAGGTCATGCCCCGGGGCGGTGTCTTGCGGTTTTCGGCGTCGAAGTTCCAGCGGCCACCGGCGGGATCGGCGCCATCCATCAGGATTCCGGTCTGGCGGCGCATCTGCCGATAGAAGTCCTCCATCACGATGCGCTTGCGGCCCTCCGTCCAGGCGGCGAAGTCACTGCGGCTCGACAAAAATCGGTCATCGGCAAGAACGTCACACGGCAACCCGACGCGATCGCTCCAGCCCTGTTGCGCCGCAATGACCCGCCATTCCCCTGCCTCGACCGCCACGATGCGCGCCACCTTGTGCCGTTCGGCGGCGCGGACGATCTCGCCGTCAAAACTCTGGCTGTTGCCCGCATCGTCGAGCTTGACATAGTCCACGGTCCAGCCGTCGGCGGCCAATTCTCCGGCAAAGTGCCGCATCGCCGCGAACAGGAAGGCAATCTTTTTCTGGTGATGGCGCACGGCGGTCGCCTCGCCGGCGACCTCCATCATCAGCACGACCGAGTTGGCTCGGGATGCACCGCGCAATGAAGCGAGGCCGTGGCTGAGCTGGTCACCCAGGATGGGAATGAGTGTTGTCATCACATGTCTGTCGACGCGACCACTTTGCGGGTCAACGCGGGGAGTCGTCGCGCTTGGTTGCGGGCCGATCGCTCAGCAGGCCAATGCGATCACCCGATCGTTCCCGGACACAATGACCGCGCAACCCTGGCCGCCTTACCGACGCGGCGACCAATCCGCCATGTTGACCGTATCCGCGACGAAGAACGGCTTGCCGTCCGGGCCGATGAACATGCGCTCCATTTCCGCCCGGTTGAACGGCCTGGCGCCAAGCCTTCCCACCACGGCGATCTGGTGGCCGCTTTCATCGACGGCCCTGTCGCGGTCGAGGCCCTTCGACATCGCCAGCGCCGGCTGTCGCATGCGCGCAAAGGCGATGAGTTCGGGCTTTGGTGCCGGCGAAAAGCCGTAGAAATTGGGCTGGCTGTCGGGGGACGTCAGTTGCAACACCTTGAGGCCGTTGCGGCCATCGGCGACATAGGCGAACAGCGAGGCGTTGGTGCTGCCGATCACCACATCCTCGGCATCGTTGAGCGCGCCATCGGCGGTGAAGCGCTGGTACAGGCGCGGCGCCTCGGGGCGCTTGACGTCGATGATGACCAGCCCTTCGGCCTTGGCGGCGACATAGGCAAAGGTGCGCGCCACATAGACCTTCCGCGCGTCGGCGATCGCGACCGTTGCGCCAGGGACCGGGACGGGGCGGTCGAGGCGGGTGACGTCGAGCACCTCGAGCCCGTGTGCCGTCGTCACCCAAAGATAGCGGAATTGCAGCGCCGAGGCGCGTGGGTCGTCGAGCGGCACTGTCGCCGAAAGCGCGGGATGCAGCGGGTCATCGAGGTTGACGACCACCAGCGCGCGCGGGGTCGCGACATAGGCAAAATGCCCGCCGAGCGTGACGTGGCGCGCGCCAGTGAGGGCACCCCCCGGGTTCCAGGTGACGGCGCGCCGCAGGAAGTTGTTGCGCGGCTCGCCGTCGGCCAGCGTGTCGATATCGACGAGGATCAGGCCCTCGATGGCATCGGTGACGACAGCGTAGCGATACAGCGGGTGCATCGGCTGTTCCTGGTTGAAGCCACCCAACGGATCGGCCGGCACTTCGCCCCTCGCCCGCTGCGACTGCTCCTGCATCATCCGGTCGTTGCGCACGACGGCGATGGGCTGGTCGGTCGGCAGCGCGACACAGGTGGCGTTCGCCGAGGCGACGCGGGTGTTGTTGCCAAGCCTGGAAAACGGCGCGGTGACGATCTTTTTGGATACGCCCTTGTTGCCGATGCTGGCGATATCGAAGACGCGAAAACCGCCGCGGCCTTGCGCGACATACAGGTATTCACCGCGCGTTTGCAGGCAGTTGACCGGACCACCCGCGCCCTGGCGGATATTGCGGATGTCCTCGACCGGGTGGGTTTCGCCGGAGCCTTTGCCG
Source organism: Sphingomonadales bacterium (assembly GCA_025351405.1). Lineage (GTDB taxonomy): Bacteria > Pseudomonadota > Alphaproteobacteria > Sphingomonadales > Sphingomonadaceae > Sandarakinorhabdus. The sequence continues at coordinate 47,861 of JANXVZ010000005.1, forward strand.
TCGAACACCCGCCCGCGCACCCAATCCTTCAACTCGCGCTTGTTGGTCTCGACATGCGCGCGCCAATAATCGGGATAGGCATATTTTTGCAGGTAGGAGCCAAATACCGCCTGCGGCTCGCCGAACTCGCTGACGCGGATGGCTTCGACGGCGCCGTCCACGCCCGCACCCGTTCCGACCCCGGTTCCGATCCCGGTTCCGACCCCCGTCCCCACCCACGCATGGAGCCCGACGAAATTTACGAAATTGGTGCCGTTCAGCAGCAGCTGCGCCATGATGGCGTTGTTGTCGTTGGCTTTCGAGACATGGCAGTCGCTGCAGGTCTTGGTTTCGGTCAACCGCTCGGTGTGGGGGAAATGCGGCGCGAACGCCTGCGACGAATACCCCGAAGCCGCAATCGGCGGTTGCTGCACATAGATGCGTTCGCGATTGATGTTGGTAGACGTCAGCATCAGCGCCGATGACGAGCGGATGGGGGCGATGATATTGCCCTTCGACGTCTGGTGGCGGCCAAGCTGGAACATGTCGTCGCGCGCCACCTGCGGGTTGTATGTCGCAAAATTGCGGGTTTCCTGCGGCTCGTACTTGTGGCTGCCGGTCTTCCAGTTGGCCTCGATCGGCAAATGGCAGCCGCCGCACGACGGCGTCCACGAGATGTGGCACGCATAGCACGCCATGTTGCTGTCGCCGTGCGCCCGGTCGGCGGCGGCGATGCCGGGGCCAAAGGCGATGTCGCCGCCGGGGCGGACGATGCGCCCTATCAGCTTGGCGCGGGCGGCGCGCGGGTTGAAATCTGGGTTGCCGCGGGTGACCGAATCCTGGGTCAAATGGATGCGCCATTCCAGTTTCGGGTTGCTGACCGAGCGTTGCAGCAGCACCCGGCGGCCGCCTTGTTCCACCCATTGGAAGCGCGGCCGGCCATCGGGGTTGCGGATCAGCGTCAGGTCCTGCCCATCGGGGCGCGCCGCGAGGTTGGAGGTGCGCAGGCTGGGATAGACGTCGGCGGTGCCGTGACAATCCTTGCAGCCGATCTCGACGGCGTTGGCGACCTCGCCGTGGATGAAGCCGTTGCCATGGCCGTCCTGGGCAAAATGGCAATCGCCGCACTGCATCCCGACTTCGGCGTGGATCGACATCATGTGGACGGCCTTGCCGGGCTGGCCGGGGCCGGGGGTGGCGGCTGGCTCGACAAACTGGCCATTGCCGGACTTGCGCCATTTTTCGGGGTCGTTGCTGGCGACGATGTTGCCCCGGGCATCGAGCAGGTTGCCGTCGCGGTCACGCTTGTAGGCGGCGCGGAAATTCCAGCCATGGCCGTGATAATCGGCGAACTGGGTGTCCTTGTTGGCGGGGTTGCGGTCGTTGACGGTCCGCAGGAATTCGGGATCGCTCCACAGCCCGCGCGGCGCGGCGCCTTCGGGATTGCGCTCGTTGACGTCGCGGACCTGCGCGGCCGTGGGGTAGCGTTGCAGCTTTGGCCACATGTTCGGCGCATCCGATTCATAATCCCACATCGTGTAGCCAAGGTAGGAATTCACGAACATGTTGGGCTGGTGCATATGGCAGTTCATGCACTGCGCCGTCGGGATGGCGCGGGTGAAGGCGTGGCGGATCGGATGGCCGGGTTCATCCTTGGGAATGGTCGGGTCGGCACTGAAGCTGCGCCCGTCGCGGCCATATTGCGCATAGACCGACGAATGGCGCGGCTCGCGATCATTGGCATAAACGATGTGGCAGGCGCCGCAGCCGGAGGTGCGATAATCGCCCGGCTGGTCGTTGGTGCCCATGAACCAGGTAAACGGATCATTGAGGCGGGTCTTGTGGATGTTGATCACCGGCACGGCGATGCGCAAACCGGTGCCGGGGCCGCGGTTGGACTGGCGAATGTCGGGCCGGCCAGGTTCCTCCAGCCGTTGCAGCGCGCCCAGGCTGTCGGGCAGGCCGATCTCTGGAAAGGTCGGGTTGATGTTGCGGCCGCCGCGCTCGAAAACGCGGAAGATGTCACCGGGCGGGAGCACCTGCCATGTCGGCAGCGGCAGCAGGAAGGGCAGCGCGCCGCGCCGGCGCGCCGCATCGGACAACGCGCCCGGGTTCATGCCGGGCGAACCGGGAGACAACAGCATCGCTGGCTGGCCGTCACGGGTATAGGCTTCGCCGGTGATGTAGTTTTTGTATGGCAGGATGCCGTTGTTATAGCTCGCACCGCCGAACAGCATGGCACCGGTCGCCATCATCGATCGTTCGGCTGCCACGATCGTGTCGATATGGCAGGCGCCGCAGCTTTCACGGACAACGCGATAGTCGGACGGATTGACGAAGCGGACGAATTCCGGGGCCTCGCGATTGAGCAGGATGTAACTGCGCTTTGGATTGGCCGAGGACGGAAAGTGCCACGCCTGCGGGTAGCGCGGCAGCACATGGGCGCGGTCGCGCAGCACGACATAGCGCGGGTCGGTCGCGGCGATGCCGGCCGCCGCCACGGTGACATCGCCGCCGTGACAATCGGTACAGCCGAGCACCACCGATCTGGGCGCGTGCATCGTCCATTCGTCGGTGGCGGTGTGGCAGGTCATGCAGCCGCTGCTCTTGGCGTCCGCCTGCACCTGCGTCTGGGACTTTGGCGCGGCGGGTGCGGTGACGCGGCTGTAGTCGCGAGCGACGGGTTTTTCGCCTTCGGACGCCGGCGCCATGGCGGCGACCAGCGCAAGCGCCACCCCGATGCAAAGTCGGCGCAGTCGCATCAATAGCTCAGCACGGCGTTGAGCAGGACGCTGTAGTAATTGCGATGGCGCGTGCTGTTGGTGAACAGGTCGGCAAAGCCCGATGCCGGCGCGAACACCGCGCCCGACAGCCGGAATACCAGGTTCTGGTTCATCTGCGGACGATAGATCGTCGAAGCCGACAGATCGTTGCCGATCGCGCGGGGAATCCCGCCTTCATTGCGAAGTGCCTGCAGGATCGCGGTGTCGACGAACCACAGGTGATTGGCATTAAGCGACAGCCGCAATTCCGGCAGCAGGTCGAAATCGGCCCCGATGCCGGCCAGGATGGTGCCCGGGTTGTTGAAGTTGGACTGGCCCTCCTCCTTCGACGATCGCAGCGAATTGAGGATGCCGTTGCGGCCATTGAGGGCGACGGCGCGGCCGCCGCCGGCAAACGGAATGCTCTGGCGGATCCAGTAGCTGGTGTCGGCACCGGCGAATTGCGGATTTTCAAAGATCGCGTCGAAACCGTGCTCGCGATTGTCATGGGGGTTGGAATCGCCCGAGGCATACAGCCCCGACAGCCGGACGCGCGTCCAGTTGAGGTCGATCGAGGGCTCGGCGGCGAGGAAATACGCGCTGATCTTTGCAGGCCTGCCGGTGAAGATCGAATTGCGGTCCTGCCCGGTGGCATACCAGGCGCTGGCGGTCAGGTTGATGCGGCCGATGTGGCCATCGGCGTTGTAGCCCAGATAGGTCACATCATAATCGCGCCGGCGCAGGTCGCCGATCAGCGCCGGCCGGGCGGGAAAGCCGTTGGCGTCGATATGGGTCTGCCCGGCCTCGCGATTGCGGTTGTGGACGATGCTGACTTGCGATGTCAGGCCCGGAAAGGGCAGATCCTGACGGTAGAGGTTGGCGACGAAGACATGGTCGCGGCGCAGGCGCTGGGTGATGTCGTTGAGCCCGGAGTTGGTATCCTTTTCCAGCCGGGCGAACACCGCGAGGTTGTACTGCCAGCGATTGTCGTCGCGATCGCCGAACAGCCGGATACCGAGCTGGTTGTCCTGGAACAGGAAGCCGCGGAAATCGCTGGAGAACGGCTGGACGCCGATGCGCACCGAATCGAAATCATAGCGGTCGGATACATTGCGCAGGTGATAGTCGAGGAACATCTCCTGGACGCCGATGAAGCTGTCGCTGCGGTGTGGCGGCGCCGTCGGGTTGACCGACAACAGGCGGCGTTCCGACACCGAAACATGGTTGAACTGCAAAGCCAGTGCGACACGGATTTCATATTCCGGCGGCTTGAAGGCAGTGGACCCCTTCGTCAGCGCAGCGCCGAGGATGACGGTCTGCGCCAGCAGCAGCGAATGATCGCGGCCAAAGGTGTCGTTGCTGCCGGGGTGATCGGTGGTCTGCACGCCGACCGGCTGCGGAAAGCTGCGCGGCTCGATGACGGTGTCGCTGACTGCAGACAGCGTCAGGAACAGGTCGTTGGTGCCGCACAGTGGCCGGTCCCCCTTCAGCGTATTCTGGTGATAGGGGTCGGACAGGCGCGAATGCACGCCCACGGCTTCGGCCAGCCGCCAGCGGTCCGGCACCGGGACATGATCGCGCGGAAACGCCGATGGCGGCGGTGCGGTGACGGCGCCGGGGTTGGATTGGACGACGGGGGCAGGAAGCGCCGGGGCGGCAAAGCCGGGGCGGCGGCGGCCCTCGACCGGGGCAAGCGCCGGATCGGCGGGTGATACGGCAGGCCCCGGTTCGGCAGCGCGTTCGGGACTCGGCTTGGCCGTGTCGTAACAATCGAACCAGCCCCCCGCCGTCGCCGGGCCGGCGCTCGCCAACCCGGCGACAAGGGCGAGGCCCTTAAAGATTCTGGCAGACATTCTGGTCCGATGTGTCGAGCAACGGCGCGAACGGGCAGTTGACGAAGCGCAAGCGCACGCTGGCACCGCCGACCGGCACGATGATGCGGTCGCTGCGGATGGCAGCCGGTGGCAGGCCGATGCCGCCGACCCGCAAGCCGGCGTTGACGGTGCCGAGGAACGAAATCATGTCGTCCTGGTCGATGCCGTCACCCGAAACACCGATCGCGCCGACAAGGGTGCCACCGCGATAGATCGGCACCGATCCGGGGAAGATCTGCATGCCGTTCTGCAGCCGGTTGCCGCCGCCCGGTGTGTCGGGCAGGAAGCTGCACCGCGCCGGGCTGCCGCCGCCGAGCAGCTGCACCAGGTTCTGCACGATGAGCGCCGATTGCAGCCCGGTCGAGAATGGTGAAAAGCTGGCGATCGGTCGTGACAGCGGCCCGTTGGCAGTGCCTGCCTGGCCATCGGGAAAATAGGGCCGCGCCAGGTTGCCGATGGCGCGATCGGAGACGCCGTATTTGCCGGTGAGGAAATCGCCCGAGCCGAGGAAGCTGTTCACCCGCGCCACATAGTCCCGCACATTGGCGTCCGGCGCCCCCGACGCCGTGGTGACCGCGGCAAGGTCGGCGGCGGCGTGGCTGCCCGAAAAGAACGCCGCCGTGCGGGCCTTTTGCAGCGCCACATCGATGCCGAAGACCGGTGCATCGGGGGATCGCACCAGCCCCAGCGCCACGCCGCGGGTGTCGACGACGCTGATCGAAACCTGCGCCCGGCTGTCGAGCGGCTGGCGAATTTGCGCCCGCGCCCGGCTCATGATCTTGAAGGCTTCCTCCAGCAGCGCCCGGACCTCGGCCTCGCTGAGCGCGGTACCGACCTCTGCGGCATCGCTTCCCGACCGCGCCGGGAAGCGGTTGTTGCCGCTGCCATCGCTGAGCACAAAGGCATCGGGATTGTTGAATTCCGCCAGGCTGGCAGCCCGGATGCCGCTCGCCTCGCTGCCATAGGCGGCGCCGGCAAGGACGGTGCCGGCATAGAATCCCGCCACCGGCGTCAGGCTGCCGGCGCTGCCATTAAGGCTGGCGAACGCCGGGGCGCTGGCCGGCGCCGAGCGCAATTGTGTCTCGTCGGTATCGGAATAGCGCAGGGTTGTGCCATCGATGCTGATGCGATCGGCCCGGATCGCAGGGTCGGGCGCAAGTCCGGTGCCGGCCGCCAGGGCGATGGCTTCCTCGGCGTCGCTGTCCTTGTCGAGCACTTCGGGGTCGAAGCCATAATCCCCGTCGGCCATGACGCCGACCCCGCCGACGACGACGCCGTTCTTGTAGAGCGGGAAGCCGCCAGGATCGGCGGCGAGACCGACCGGCGTGCGGCGGGGACCCGCCTGTGCACCGCCACTGCCGAAGCGCGTGGCAAGGTCGGAACACGGCAGCGACGAAAACTGCACCCCGGACAACGGACCGGACTCGAGGCCTGCGGTGGTCGCCGACGGCGGAAAATTCTGCTGGACGATCATCGAGGCGGTGCGGGTCGAAAAGGCGTTGCCGCCCGACGACAGGTAGGCGCCCGTCATGGCCTTGCTGATCGCCCCCAATGCCGCGGGAAAGCCAATCCCCTGCAAGTCGGTGTTGCCGCTGGTGCCGGCGCGGGTCATCGCCGTGGCGCGGGCGCCGGTCATGCTGAACACTGCCAGCACGTTGCCGACACGATCGACGACGGCGATGACGGCGGGGGTCGATCGCGCCTGCGCCTCGGCGATGGCACGGGCGAGCACGCCTTCGACCTCGGCCTGGCTCAAGGCCAATTGCGCTGGCCTTGCATAGACGCTGGCCGGGGTTGCCGGCGGCGTTGTCGGGGTGGGCGTGCCGCCGCCTCCGGATGTCGATCCACCGCCGCCGCCGCACGCGCCCAGCAGCAGCGACAACCCTGCGACAATGCCGCCGACGACGGCGATGCCACGCTTCATTGCAGTGCCGCCAGCCGCGAAGCGACCCCCGCCAGCGCATCGCGGAATTGTGCCGGTTGCCAGCGATTGGCATCGCGGGTCGCGGCATAGGCCCTGTCGAGATCGGGGCGGATGGCGCGCGCCGCGGCACGATCAACATGGTGCGCCGCCACCAGCGCCGACAAAAGCGTGTCCGCCGCCATCACTGCCTGCGCGCCGCCCTGGTAATCGGTGTAGCGCGCCGTGTCGGCGAGCACCGCATCCAGCATGGCAAAGCCCTGCGCCCGGTCGAACCGACTGCGCTCGAAGGTGGCGGCAAGTTGCTCCGCGGTGGTGGCGAGCGCCGCACCGGCGCGCAGCGTGGCGGCGCGGTCGCCGCTGAAGCTGGCGTGAAATGCCTGTGATTGCGTGTCGAACCGGCGCGCCAGCCCCGGCGCCGCGACCTTTGCCGCGACGCCCAGCAGGATCATGTTTTCATCGTTCCACACCGGCTGGCCCGGCGGAATCGGCCGGCCCGGGTTGCGGCGCGCCACCAGCGGCACCCCCGGGTCGTCGCTGAAACTGCGGTGGCACGACCGGCAATCGAAGAAGCCGAATTCGGGGAAGGCACCGCCGGCGCGGGCCGGATACAGCGCCAGTGCCCGCTTGACTGCGATCGCCTGGCCGACTGCCCAGACCTTGACCCCGCCGGGCACGCCCTTGCGCGCCGCATAGTCGGCATCCTCGTCATGATGGGCCTGCAGGCTGGTGAACAGGTCAAGCTCGAAAGCCAGGCGCGGATGGCCGGCGGCCATGAGGCGGTGGGCGACGAATTGCCCGGGCTTGCCCGAGCCGAAATGGCAATCGAGGCACAACTCCGCACGGACCCTTGGGCTGTCCACCGCCAGCATCCCGCGGGCAACATTGTCGGCATGGCCGGCGCCCACGGCGGCATGGGAGGCAAGCCAGCCCTGCGCGCCGCCGTGGCAGACCTCGCAGCCGACGCCATCGGGCTGCCGCCATCGTGCATCGTGGCGCGGCGCCTGATCGGCATGGCAACCAAGGCATTCCGCCGCCTGCGCCGCATCGGCAATCCCCAGGCGGGCCGCAATCCCGCGCGCCCGCGGCGTCTGCAACACCCGCCACGCCCGAGAATGCGCGCCGGTCAGGCTGGCGGGGTTCTGCCAGGTCAGCAGTTCGTTCTGGCGGACCACCGGCCCGGTCGCCTCCTGCCGGCCGTGGCAAGTGGTGCCGCTGCAACTGGCAACGCCGATATGGAGGCCGGGGTCGAAGCCACGCGGCAACGGCGATGCCGCAGCGCCCGCAGCCAGCGTCAGGAGCGCAAACGGCAACGCTGCCCGGTGCGGCCGCCATCGCAGTGTCGCCGCCCAGCCCCCGACCATGGCACCCCTGCAATCCACCCGGCGGCGAGCGTAGCAAAGCCGTGCCGGGTTGGGAACAAGATGCCGGCATGGCCGGTGGCGGTGTTCAAAGCGAGCTTGCCAGTTTCGAGAAGCCAGCGCGAAAGGTCACCCCCGGGAGGCGTTTTCCTGACCTTCCGATTTGACCGACCCGAGGCGCCCGGGCGCGTTCAGGCAACGGCGATGAGAAAGAGCCTTCGCGGCACGGCGGTAGCGCTTTCGTGCCGTGTAGGACATGCGCAGCCCGGGTGGCGTCCGCTGCCGGGCGGTGGGGCAGCACCCTGCCGCCACCGCCCGACCCGGCGCTGGATTACAGCCCGTCGAGACCCTTGCTGACGAGGATGTTCACCGCCACGCGGCGGTTTTGTGCCTTGCCCTCGACAGTGTCGTTGTTCGCCAGCGGATCGGCCTCGGCCATCCCGGTGGGGGTCAGCATGCGATAGGGTTTCCAGCCGCAGACCTGCTGCATGTGGTTGACCACCCGGCTTGCCCGCTTTTCGCTCAGCCGCTGGTTGAACTCCTGGCTGCCGGTCGAATCGGTGTAGCCGACGACGAGCAACAGCGCGTTCTTCATGCCTTGCGCCGTCGCCGCTGCCGCACAAAGATCGGCCTTGGCCTGCGCCGACAGCACGGCCTTGCCGGTATCGAAGTTGACGTTGGTCGTGCCCTTTATGTTGTACTCGTCGATATCGCCCATGCGGCCGCGCAGGGCCTCGGTCGCCGCGGTCTGTTCGTCAAAACCCTGGGCGGTGCCGTGGCGGATCATCGTCGCGGTCTTCAGGTCGGTGTTGCGCAGGTTGATCTGGCTCGCCACCAGCGCATCGCCGGCTTGCAGCGTCCTGACGGTGACGGGAAGGCCGTTGAGAAGCGACGTCGCGGCCAGCTTGCTGCGGCCGATGCCGAGCAGGCCCTTGCTGGCAATGACCTTGGTGTAATCGTTGATGGCGATGACCGTCTTTGTGCCGTCCGGCGCAGTGACCTGCATCTTGTCACCACTGCGCGCCGAAATGATGCCCTTGATATCGGGTCCGCGCGGCGCCGGCGCGCCCGACATGGTGGTCTTGAGATCGGATTCCGGCGCGGCCTGCGGTGCCGGCGCTGATGCAGCCTGCGGCGTGACTTGCTGCGGGGCCTGCTGCGCCGACAACATGCCCGGCGCCGATATTGTCAGCATGGCGAGCAGGACGACGCCTGCCGGCCTCTTGGAAATGACGCTCATTGGGCAACTCCTTCAAGCAACAACGGATGGTCCTGCCCTGGCCGTCCGCCGCTTTTGGTGCGGCGGCATATCGGCCAGATGCAGGGTCAGCCCGTGAGAACACATGGTGCCGCGCATGCGTGGTGATCGTCTGGCCAAACGCGATCTGGCGTACCCGGCCGTCAGTGTCTCCCCCACCTCGCGGTACCGCATGGAGCGACGGCCAAGCCGGGCAAGAACGACCGGACATGAACAACGCTTCCGGACGCTTTGTTTGTCCGGCCAACCTTTCTGCCGGATGAACGGCGCGGTCCACACCGGTCGTGCCACAGGTGATCCGAAAGGATCATGGGCCGAACTGTTCAAATCGGGCCGACATGACGATCCCCCTCCGGGCGCGCGATACGCAAAGGCTCAGCGAACCCCTTCATGGTGGCGAAAGGCCCCACCGGGGCCTGTGACAATCGGCGCCAATGCTCCGGCGCGGGCGAACGCTTGTCGATCCGGGCGGCGGTGACTAGGCATCATGTTGAAAACAATCGACAGGACCTCCATGCGCCGCTTTGCTGTCACCGTTTCCCTTGTCGCCATGATCGTCGCGGGCGCGGCGGCGGCCCAGCCAAGGCCTGGAGCCGGTGCCGTCGGCGCGCCTCAGTACGGCGAATTCGGGTTTGCCGCCGATGGCATGGACCGGGGCGTCAGGCCGGGCGACGATTTCTGGGCCTATGCCAACGGCACCTGGGACCGGACGACCGCGATTCCGGACGACAAATCCTCGTACGGCGGTTTTGCGGTCCTCGACGACCTGTCGCGGCAACGGACCCGCGGCATCATCGAGGACGCGGCGAACGCCGGGGCTTCCGGCGATGCCGATGCACGCCGCGTCGGCGCATTCTACGATGCACGCCGCGTCGGCGCATTCTATACGACCTTCATGGACGTCGATGCGATCGAGGCGAGGGGCATCGCAGCGATCAAGCCCGCGCTCGACCGCATCGCCGCGATCAAGGCGCCCGCCGACCTCGCCCGTGCCTTCGGCGACAATGCCCGCCACGGTATCAACCAGCCATTCGGCATCGGCGTCCAGCAGGACCCGAAGAACCCGACACAGTATATGGTCGGCATGAGCCAGGCCGGCCTCGGCCTGCCCGATCGTGACTATTACCTCGTCGACACGCCCGAGTTCAAAGCGATCCGGGCCAAATACACCCTGCATATCGCCGCGATGTTCCGCCTTGCCGGCTTTGCCGATTGCGACGCCCGCGCCCGCGCGGTGTTCGACCTCGAAACGGCGATTGCCCGGCCGCATTGGTCGCAGGTCGAAAACCGCGATCCGGTGAAGACCTACAACCTGCGTTCGCCGGCGGCGCTCGCCGCCGAGGCTCCCGGCGTCGACTGGCCGGCCCTGCTCGCCGCCGCCGGTGTCGAGCGGGAAACCCGGATCGACGTCGCCCAGCCGACAGCGTTTGCCGGCATGGCGCGGCTGGTCGCCGACCAGCCGCTGGCGGCGTGGCGCGATTACCTCGCCTATCATTGGCTGGCCAGCAAGGCCTCCGTGTTGCCCAAGGCGTTCGACGCCGAGGCCTTTGCCTTCTACGGCACCGTGCTGTCCGGCCAGCCGGCGCAGGAGCCGCGCTGGAAGCGCGGCGTCAACGCGGTCGACGAAGCCATGGGCGAGGCGGTCGGGCGGCTGTACGTCGCCAGATATTTCACGCCGCAGGCCAAGGCCAAGATCGACGCACTGGTCCATAACCTGCTGGCGTCGATGGGCGGGCGGATCGACGAGGCGGCGTGGATGTCGCCGGCAACCAAGGCCGAGGCGCACAGGAAGCTGGCAACCTTCGACCCCAAGCTCGGCTACCCATCGAAGTGGCGGGATTATTCAAAGCTCGTCGTCGTTGCAGGGGACGCCGTCGGCAACCAGGACCACGGCAGCCAGTTTGCCTATGACCGCAACCTTGCCAAGCTGGGCGGTCCGCTCGACCGGACCGAGTGGGGCATGACGCCGATGACGATCAACGCCTATTACAACCCGCCGATGAACGAGATCGTCTTCCCGGCCGCGATCATGCAGCCGCCGTTCTTCGATCCCGCCGCCGATGCCGCGATCAATTACGGCGCAATCGGCGCGGTCATCGGCCACGAAATCAGCCATGGTTTCGATGACGAGGGGCGGCAGTATGACGCCAGCGGCGCGTTGCGGGACTGGTGGACGCCGGCCGATGGCACGGCCTTCAACGCGCGCGCCGGCCGGCTGGTCAAGCAGTATGACGCGTACGAGCCGCTTCCGGGCACCCACGTCCAGGGCGCGCTGACACTGGGGGAAAACATCGCCGACTTGTCGGGTATCCGCATCGCCTACGAGGCGTACCACCTGTCGCTGGGCGGCAAGCCGGACCGCGTCATCGGCGGCCTGACCGGCGACCAACGCTTTTTCCTCGGCTGGGCACAGGTGTGGCGCGGCAAGACGCGCGACGCGGCGCTGCTTTCGCAATTGACTGCGGACCCGCATTCGCCCGAACGCTACCGGGTCGCGACGCTGCGCAATTTCGACCCATGGTATGCCGCCTTCGACGTCAAGCCCGGTGACAAGCTGTATCTGGCGCCCGCTGATCGGGTTCGCATCTGGTAGGCCGACGCGCACCCACGCGCACCCACGCGCCGCGACGACATGACCGCCCGGACGCCGGGGGCATCCTCTCGACAAGGATTCCGCCGCTGCTAGGCTGCGCCGTAACGATTGCAATCCGTCCAGACCGACCCGGCATAGGGGAAACCACCGCATGAGCGATGTGACAGCCCCGGCCTTGCAACGCGTGCTGGGGCCGGTCGGGGTCACGATGCTGACGCTTTCCGTGCTGTCGCCGGGGGCATCGGTGCTGGTTGCAGGGGCCGACATCCTGCACCAGGCCGGCACCGGCGCGGCATTCGCGTTCCTGCTCGGCGGCGTGCTGACCTTGATCTTCACCTTTGCCCAGGCCGAGCTGGGATCCTCGTTCCCGCTGGCAGGTGGCGATTATGCGACCATCGGCAATACGCTGGGGCCTCGCGGCGGGTTCGTGCAGTTCGGCGTCAACCTGCTGCAGACGCCGGTGTTCATCGCGGTCTCCGCGACCGGCATCGGCCTGTATCTCCACGTCCTGGTGCCGGTGCTCCCCGTCATCGGGGTTGCGGTGGCGTCGCTGGGGCTGGCGGCGGGGATCGCCGTGCTGAATATCCGCACCGGAGCGATGCTGACCGGCACATTCCTCATCATCGAACTGGCCACCCTTGGGTTGATCGCGGTGCTGGGGCTGGCGCACCCGGTGCAATCCCTTGGCACCATTTTCTCGGCGCCGATGGTCTTCAGCGGCGGCGGCGCCCCGATGCCGCTCAGCCTGGCCGCGATGGGCCTCGCCGTGGCGGCGGCGTCCTGGGCGACAAGCGGCGCCGGGCAGGCAATCTATTTCAGCGAGGAGATGCACGCACCCGCAACGATCGGTCGGCTGGTGATCGCGATCGTGGTCATGACGGTCCTGTTCGAATTCGTGCCGGTCCTCGGGATTGTTACCGGAACGCAGGATTTGTCGCGGGTGTTTTCCAGCGACGCACCGTTCACGGCGTTCCTCGCCGAACGCGCTTCGCCGCTTGTCGCCACCCTGGTCACGATGGGGATCATCGCCGCCTTGTTCAACGCGCTGGTATCGGGGATCACCTGCTACGGGCGGTTCCTGTACAGTTCGGGGCGCGACCGGATCTGGAGCGGCGCCATCAATCGCGCCCTGGTCCGGGTCAGCGCCCGGGTCGGCTCGCCGTGGATCGCCACCCTTGTCGTCGCCGCGTCGGCGGTGGGGTGCTGCTTCCTCGGCCTGTCCCGGCTCATCGTCCTCGCCTCGGGCTGCGGGATCGCGCAATGGGTGCTGCTCAACCTGGCGGGTATCGTCGGGCGGCGACGCGGGCTGACCGGCGGGCCTGGAACCTATCGTGCGCCGTTGTTTCCGCTCACCCACGTCATCAGCCTCGTCTGCTCCGGCGGGCTTGCCATCATCGCCTGGAACGACGCGGTATCCGGCCGCCCCGGCGTCATCGCCGTGCTCGCGGTGATCGCCGGGTCGCTGTTGTACCACCGCTTCGTCCTCGATCGGCGCGGTGAGCGCTGGACCGTGGTCGGGGTATCGCCAGACGGCGGCTCGCCCGGGTCAACGAAAGACGATGCGCGGGAAATAGAAGGACACCACCCAATTGGGCAGGTCGACGATTTCGCTGATGCGCAGATCACCGCAGACCGAGCATAGCATATAGGCATCGACGGCGGCCATGCCGTGCTGCTGGACGAGCAGGTCGATCATCCGGCTGACTGCCTCGCGCGCGGCCACCATCAAATCGGGGCCGATACCGGTGGTGACGTCGTAACCATCGCCATCGAGGTGACGCGTCACCGGTCCCGGCGTGGAGAAGCGCGGCGCCGAAAGGTTGGCACCCTTGACGAGATCGAGCGTGACGGCGACCGCCATCGGGCTTTCGATCGCCGTTCCACAGATCTCGCCATCGCCCTGCGCGGCATGGGTATCGCCGATCGAGAACAGCCCGCCCGCCACCTCCACCGGCAGATACAGGACGGCACCCGTGCTAAGGTCGCGGATGTCGAGGTTGCCGCCCGTGCGCCGCGGCGGCACGATCGAGTGCAGGCCCGGTTCGGCCAGCGCCAGGCCCATCGTGCCGGCAAAGGGCTTGAGCGGGACCCGTGCCGTTGCCGAAAAGGCGGCCGGCGCCATGGTCGTGCGATCATAGGACCATATCTTGAGCGCAGGCTCGACAAACTGGTCCGCCAGCAAGCCGAAGCCCGGTATGTTGGCGGTCCAGCCGAACCCCGACGGCGAAAAATCCCCGATCGTGACCTTGATTGCGTCGCCGGGCATGGCACCGTCGACAAACACCGGCCCAATGACGGGATTGATCCGCCCGAAATCCAGTCGCGCGACGTCGGGCAACGCGCTTTCGGGCGTCAGTTGCCCATCGGATGAATCGGGGCAATCGACCTGCAAAACCGTTCCCGGCGCCACGGTGACGATCGGAGCAAGCGCATTATCCCAGCCGAAATGATGTTGATGCCTGTGGATCGTGTGGCTGGTGCGGTGCGGCATGGCGATCCCGGGCAAGACAGGGGTGCACGATAACGCGGCGTGGCCGCCCTGTCATTTCAACCGCGGCCGGACGCGACAATGTGGCCTGCACCCGCCCGGGTACGGGCATCGGGCGCAGGGCATCCAGGCCCTTGCCGGCCGGGGTCAAGGCGCCTTGAACACCGATTTCTGCAACACGACATGGACGCCCTTGTTGCGATCGACCAGTTCGGTGATTTCGACATCGCCGGCGACGCTGACCAGCATATAGGCGTCGCCCCGCGTCATCTTCCGGGTCGTGACGAGGAAATCGATCATGTTGCGCAAGGCCTTGCGCGTGGCGTTGCTGAGGTCGTCGTCGAAACCCATGGCGATATAGGCGGTCGGTGTCTCCGCCCGAGGGTAGGCGGTCAGCTGCTTCTTGTGCAGGATGAATTCGAACGTACCGACAAGCGAGGTTTCCAGCGCGGTGATATCGACTTCGCCATTGCCCTGTGCGGCATGGCCATCGCCAGCCTGGAACAGCGCCCCCGGGGCATGGACGGGCAGGTACAGCGTCGTGCCTGCAACCAGCGCCTTGTCATCCATGTTGCCGCCGTTGATCGTCGGCGGCGCCGAATCGTAGCGGCCGAACGCCGGTGGCGGCGCCACCCCCATGCTGCCGAAAAACGGCGCCAGCGGCACTTCGATGCCAGGGCCGAACATGCCGACCATCCGCTTGGCATCGAGCGGCACGATCTTCATCCGGGCATAGGGAAAATCATCGGTCAGGAAGCCTGCGCCATAGCGAAAGGCGTTGTAGGCATAGGGGATGGCAAGATCGATCTTGCGGATCCGCACTTCGAGCGTGTCGCCGACTTCGGCGCCGGCAATGGCGATCGGGCCGGTCAGGACATGTCCGCCCGGGCCGCGCGCCGAGGCCGGAACGCCGTCGAACACCGCGCGCAACGCCGGCTCGACATCGGCCGGTGCCACCCCGGCCTTTTCAAGACCCGCCGGGCTGTTGGTCAGCAGCGTATGCACCACCACGGTATCGCCCGACCTGATGGTCAGCGCCGGCTTGTCGGTGGCATCGTAATGGCCCCAGGCCACGGTTTGCGGCGTCGCCTTCAGTTCATAGGTTTCAGCCCCGGCGGGGGCGGCGCACGCCAACGCGGCGAGCAACAGGATTCGCATCGTCAATTCCTTCGAAAGACCGATCGGCAAGGCTAGCGGCGCATCGCGGCGCTGGCGGCGCGGATGACACCATATGCGATGCCGGCATTCCACCCTGGCCAGGCCGTGGCATTGCCGACGCGGCGGCCGGTTTCGAAGGCGACGCCGGCTTCCTGCGCCGTACCGGCAAAGGTCCAGCGCGGATCGAACGCGTCGCTGGGCTGGTGATAGCGACGCGCATTATAGGCATCCACGATCCGCGTGCCGGCGACGGTGCCGCCCTGGACCAGGTCACGCCCGGCACGGAACGACAGCGCCGGCACGCCGCGCTTGGCAAAGGAAAAGTGATCGGACCGGAAATACCAGCCGGCTTCGGGGTGCGGCTCCGGGTCGACACGCAGGCCGGCGCCGGCGGCAGCCGAGGTGAGGATCGATTCCAGCGGTGTGCGTTCGCCGCCGACCAGTTCGATATCGCGCGCGGCGGGCAGGACGACATGCGGATCGAGGTTGATGACCGCCGCCGTCCGCTCCAGCGCGAACAGCGGGTGCGCCGCATAATATTCCGATCCCAGCAGTCCTTTCTCCTCGGCAGTCCAGGCGGCAAAGACGATACTGCGGGCAGGCCGCGGTCCGGCGGCAAAGGCGCGTGCCACCTCGAGCAGTTCCGCCGTCCCCGTGGCATTGTCCACCGCGCCATTGCGGATCGCGTCACCCGTCGCATCAGGGCCGTTGACGCCGTTGGCGTCCCAATGGGCGCCATAAAGCACGATTTCGTCCGGCCGTGCCGCACCGGCGAGGCGGGCGATGACGTTATGGCTGACAACGGGTGTCGCCTTGACGCTGCCGCTTGCCGACAGCGCCGCGCCCTCCAGCGCAAAGGCGCGAAACGCCGGCGCGCGGGCGCGCAGCTTGAGCGCGGCGAGGTTGAGCCCCTGTGCGGCGAGCAACCGGGCCGCGACATCACCGCGCAGCCAGCCGGTGAGCTGCAGCGACGATGGCGCGGCGGGCGCCATGACGAACCCCGGCAGCGCATCACCGCTCGCCAGCTGCAGGAACGGATAGCTTGCCGCCGCATCCTCATGGATGACCAGCACCGCCACGGCGCCGGCTTTCGCCGCGGCTTCGAACTTGACGCCGACGCGGCCGGCATAGGCCATCCTTCGCCCCTCGAAACCGAGGTCTTGCGGCGCTTCGAAATCGGGATCGTTGGCGAGAACCACGGCGACCTTGCCGCGCATGTCCACCCCTTCATAGGCGTTCCACCCCAGCCCTGCATCGACGACGCCGTAGCCGGCAAACACCAGGGGCGCATCGGCAAGCACCGTCTGCCCGGGATTGCGCAAGGCCAGCGAAGCGTCCTTGCCCGGGGTCAGCGGCAGAATCGCGCCGCCCAGCTTCAGCGCCATCGTGGCGCCGGGCAACCGATCCATGCGAACAAGCGGCACGTCCTGATACCAGCCACCGCCGGTGCCGCCTGGCTGCAAACCGGCGGCACCGAACGCCTTGGCGAGGTATTCGATGGTTCTTGCCTCCCCGGCTTCACCGGGGCCACGCCCGGCGAAGGCATCGGACGAGAGCACGCGAACATCCTCCCGAATGCGTGCGGCCGAAATTGGCGAGGGAGCGGCGGCGGCGAGCAGCAGGGTCAAAAGCATGATCGTCGATTCATCGCGCGAAGCCGGGCGGGACGCAAGTGGCGGCCGGCAACGGGTCCTCGCTGGCGGTCGCTGCGAAGATGTCGAGCAGCGCCCCGGTTCGCCCGTGCAGCAGGTCGGCGAGCGTGTGGCGTTCAAGCACGGCGAAGAAAGCCGCCAGCGCTTCGTCGACCACGCCGGTCAGCGCGCATGCCGGCGCGATCCGGCAGGTCTGGCAATCCAGCAACGCCAGTCCCTCGGCGCCCGGCTGGGTTTCGCTGTGCCGGATGACCGCGCCGACGTTGATCATGGCCGCCGGCCGCGCCAGCCTGATGCCGCCGTTGCGACCCCGAACGCTGGTCACATACCCCGCCCTGCCAAGCTGGTGAACGATCTTCATCAAGTGGTTCTGCGATATGCCATAAGCCCGGGTCATTTCAGGAATGGTGCAGATGCGGTCTGGCCGGGTGCCGAGGTACAGCAGCACGCGCATCGCATAATCGGTAAAGCGCGTGAGGCGCATCGGACCCTGCCAATCTGTTTGGATAAAAGCTGTCTATTGGTTGTATCTTCAAGCGGCAAGGAATACATGTATATTGATTACATGATAGGAGGCGGGCGATGCCGGCCGGATTTGCGATCACCGAGACCCAGATCGCGGCGCTTGTCCCGCGTTTTTACGACAAGGTCCGGGCCGACGGCATGATCGGGCCGGTGTTTGCCGGCGCCATCGACGACTGGGCGCCGCATCTCGACACGCTCATCGCCTTCTGGTCGTCGGTGATGCTGACCAGCGGCCGCTACAAGGGCAACCCGATGGCGGCGCACATGAAGCACCTGGCCACCATTACGCCGCCGATGTTCGATCGCTGGCTGGCGCTGTGGGCGCAGGTAACGGCTGAAACGCTGCCGACCCATATTGCCGACGCCTTGCAGGCCAAGGCCGAACGCATTGCCCAAAGCCTCAAGCTGGCGCTGTATTTCCGCCTGCCACCGCGCGGGACCGCAACCGCCACCCCGGGACAGGAGACGTGACCATGGCCTTGCCACAGGATGCACGCAGGGCCGGTTCGGCGCGCCGCAGGTTCTGGCGGCTGATCGTCTATCTCGGCATCACCGGGGCCGCGATGGTGGTCGCCGCGCTGTATTATCTGTCGCGCTATGGCCCGCTGACGCCGACGCTGGTGCTGACGACAAGCGTCGGGGTGTTCATCTCGATCCTGCTCGGCGGCGGCCTGATGGCGGCGGGCTTTCTCAGTTCCAACAGCGGGCATGACGAGCGCGCCGCAGCCGCGACGACCGCAATCCCGGCCCCGGTCGCCACCGACGAGAAATAGTACCCGGGGGGGCTGGCCCCGCGATCCGGACGCCGGCGCGGCCGCCGCCCGGCTAAAGTCCGAGCACCGTCTTGGCGATGATGTTCTTCTGCACCTCGTTCGAGCCACCGAAGATCGTCCAGGCACGGCTGTTGAGGTAGGTCGGCATGGCCAGCTGGGCGGGTTTCGATCCGATCGGCTCGGGGCTTTCGTTGCCGTAGAGCGGGCGTTCGGTGGCGAGTTGCAGGCCGTCATAGCCGAAGGTTTCGACGATGAGTTCATCGACGTGCTGGCGCAGGGTCGAGGCGACGAGCTTGATCAGCGAGGTCTGCGGCCCGGGCTTGCGGCCCTGTGCAAGTTCGCCGAGCACCCTGAGCTCGGTCATTTCCAGCGCCTCGGCCTCAAGGCGGAGCTTCGCCAGCCGCCGCGCATAATCCGTATCATGCCCCAGCGCGCCATTGGTGCCCGAAGGCTGGGTGGCCGCCATGCGCTCCAGCCGATCCAGTTCGGCGAGCAGGCGCGGCGCGGCGCAACTGCCGCCGCGTTCGTTTTCGAGCAGGTATTTGGCGATGGTCCAGCCCTGGCCCTCGTCGCCGATACGGTTTTCGACCAGTGCCTCGACATCATCGAGAAAGACCTGGTTGACCTCATGGTCCCCTGCCATGCCGATGATCGGGCGGATGGTGACCCCCGGCTGGTCCATCCGGATCAACAGGAACGAGATGCCGGCCTGCGGCTTCACGTCCGGGTCGGTGCGGGCGAGGCAGAACATCCAGTTGGCGTAGTGGGCGTGGGTGGTCCAGATCTTGGTGCCGTTCACGATGTATCTGTCGCCGTCACGCACCGCCCGGGTCTTGAGGCTGGCAAGGTCACTGCCCGATCCCGGCTCGGAATAGCCCTGGCACCACAGGTCGTCGCCGGTGAGGATGCGTTCGAGAAAGCGGGCTTTTTGTGCGGGTGTGCCGAAACGCGCGATCACCGGGCCAACGAGCTTCAGCCCCAGCACCGACAGCGACGGCGCATCGGCCAGCGCACATTCCTTTTCGAAGATGTAGCGCTGCACGGGCGTCCAGCCGGTGCCGCCGACTTCGACCGGCCATTGATAGGCCAGCCAGCCGCGGGCGTGGAGGATACGCTGCCATTCGAGCCCGATCTCCGGCTCGACGAACACCGAGGGCGTGCCGTTCATGCCGTCGCGGAGGCGCTGCGGTAGTTCGTCGGCGAGGAAATCGCGGACTTCGTCCCGAAAAGCGAGGTCGGCGGGGCTGAAGCTCATGTCCATCGGGTTACTCCAGTTCGCCCATCGCCCAGCGCAAGCTGCGGCGCAGCAGTTCGTGATAGATCGGGTAATTCCACGCGCATCGTTCCGGGTGCGGCCAGAACGGCGTGAACACCGCGACATCATAATGGCCCCGGCAATGGCCCAGCGTGCAATAGACCACTTCGCCGCGGCCGTGCTTGCGGCGATAGAGAATCGGGACTTCGGCATCGCGCCACTGGCTGTCGACAAAGCCGGTGGCTTCCCCGGTAAAGCGCGTCAGCATCAGCACTTCGATCTCGGCAGTGGTGCGTGACAGATAGAGCTCGTCGACGATTTCGAAATCGGCCATGCCGCGGGTCAACGGGTCGCCGGTGGCCGGCACTTCAACCGTGAACGGCCCGATCGGCGGGTGCGCGACGAACTGGCTGCCGAGGATTTCCATCAGCGTCGGGGCTTCGTCGGGGGCATCGACCAGCCCCGATTCGAGGAAGCGAAGCACCGAATTGGTGCCATGCAGCGCCAGCCAGCGCCCGCCCCGCGCCAAAAATGCCTGCAAGGCAGCAACCTCGACCGCGGTGGGCAGCACATCACAGGTGTAGGTGATGAGAAACGTGCATTCCGCCAGCCGCTCGGTGTTGGCGTAGTCCATCGCCACGGTGGCACGTATCCGCGGCTGGTCGGACATCAGCTTGAGGATTTCGAGCCGGGCAAAGTCGATGTCATGATATTTGCCCGCGGCGATGAAATGCGCCTGGATCGGTCCCGTCGTCATGCGGCCCGCCTGTAATCATCGAGTGCGGCGGTCGCGTCGCCAAAGGTGAGTGCGAGCACGCGCACGCGCTTGAGGGCATGGCCGATGACAAGCTCGTCGGTAATGCCCATGCCGCCGTGCATCTGCACCGCCGTGTGCGCGACGCTGAGCGCCGCTTCGGCCACAAAGGCCTTGGCGCCGGCCGCCGCCCTGGCAAAGCCGGCGTCGGGAGCCAGCGCCGCCCGGACGACGTGCGACCGCGCCTGCTCAACAAGGACATAAGCGTCGGTCATCCGGTGCTGGATGACCTGGAAGCTGCCCAGCGCCTTGCCGAACTGGCTGCGGGTTTTGACATAGGACAGCGTCGTGTCGAACAGCAGGGTCATCAGACCGAGCATTTCCGCCGCCGCCGCCAGCCGCGCCGTGGCGGCCACCCGCAACAGCAACGCTAGCCCGCCGGAGAGTTGCGCATCGCGCGCGACCTGCACCCCGCGCAAGGTCAATTCCGCAGCGGCGGAGCCATCGGCGAGGCGATAGCCGCGGCGATCAACCCCCGGCGCGTCGGCGGCGACAATCCAGAAGCCGACGGTGTCGTCACTGGCGCGGGCGGAGACGATGAAATGGTCGGCAGCACCGCCGGCCAACACCGCCGTCTTGGCACCATCGATCACCACGATGTCGCCGCGCGGGCGGGCGGTGGTGCCGACATGCGCGAGATTATAGCGCGCCTCGCGTTCGGAATGGGCCAGCGTCACCAGTGTTTCGCCGGCGATCATCGCCGCCAGCAGGGCGTCATGTTGCGCAGCATTTGCTGCAGCATGCGCTTGGCTCGCGCCGTCCAGCAGCGCGGCGGCAACCAGTGTTTCCAGCACGGGCTCTGCCACCAGCCCGCGTCCAAGCGCTTCCATCACCACCATCAGTTCGACATGGCCGCCACCCAATCCGCCGGATTGTTCCGAAACAGGCAGTGCCAGCACGCCGGTCTGCGCCAGCCGCGCCCAGTTTGCAGCGGAGAAGCCGGCGGGGGTCAGTCGCGCCGCGCGCCGTGCCTCGAGGTCGCCGCCATAGCTGTCGGCGACAAAGCGCTCGACAGCGGCCTGCAGCATCGCCTGGTCTTCGGTCAAATCGAAATTCATGTGCGGTCCACGATGATGTCGAGCCGCCGCAGCCCGCGGAGCAGCATGTTGGGGACATGGCCAAGATCGGCATCCGGGGCCAATGCAAAGCCGGCGATGCGCTGCAGCAGCACGTCGAAAGCCACCGCGAGTTCCTTGCGGCTGAGCATGTTGCCGACGCACATATGGATGCCCCGGCCAAAGGCGAGGTGGCTGCGCGCCGCCTTGCGGGTGACATCGAAGGCGTCGGGATCGACAAAGCGCGCCGGGTCGCGGTTGGCGGCGGCAAAGCGCAACATCATCATGCTGCCGGCCTTGATTTCCACCCCGCCGAGCATCGCGTCGCGCTTGACGACCCGCCACAACCCGGCGGTCGGGCTTTCCATGCGCAGCATTTCCTCGACCATGTTGCCGACAAGGCCGGGGTCGGCGCGAACTTTGGCTTGCTGTCCGGGATTCTGGATGAGCAGCAGCAAGCCGCCGGCCAGTGTCGATGTCGTCGTTTCGTTGCCCGCCACCATCAATTGCTGGACGATCGACAGCAGTTCGGCATCATCGAGCGCCGCCTCGCCTTCGACATGTGCATGGACGAGGTCGGAGAGCAGATCGTCGGCAGGCGCGGCACGGCGCTCGTCGATGCGAAGCTTCATGGCGTGCTGGAATTCGACGACCTGGTGGGCACATTCCAGTTCGCGCTCCGTGGAGATCATGCCGCCGAGCCGGTCGGCAAAGGCATCGGACCAGCGCTTTACCGTCGCCACATCGCCGGCGATGCCAATCTGGCTGGCGATGACCGCCACCGGCAGCGGCACCGCGAAATCGCGGACGAAATCGATCCGCCCATCGGCGGGAAAGGCATCGACAAGGCCCTCGGCGATCGCACGGATATCGGCCTCGATGGCATCGACGCGCTTCATCGAGAACGCCAGGTTGACCAGCTTGCGGAAGCGCGTGTGCACCGGCGGGTCGGCCGTGAGCAGTGTATCGCGCTGCGGCCAGCCCTTTTCCAGCACCGCCGTCACATCGGGATCGGCCGAGCGCGCGCCGGCGAGGATGGCGCCGAAATCGTTGGAAAACTCCGCGATTCGCGCCGTCGCTTCGCTGAGCAGGTCGTACGAACTGACCAGCACGACATTGCTGCCGGGCAGCGTCATCACCGGGCGCCGTGCGATCGCTGCCTGGTAATAGGCAAACGGGTCCTCGAGCACCTCTGGCTGGAACAGGCTGACAGTGTCGAGGTCGATCGCGATCATGGCTTGCAGGCTAAGGCGCTTATCATGCGCGGCGCGACGCTGATAAGTAATAGTCGGCGGTCGATCGTCGCGCCCTTGCGTTTGCGCTTCAAGGGTGGGCGGTGGCGGCGCCATCGACATGGATGCCGTGCCCGGACACGAAGCGCGCATCGTCGCTGGCGAGGAAGGCGATGACCGATGCAATATCGGCGGGGGTGGCGATACGCTTCAGGGGCGATTTTTCACGCCAGTAGGTCTCGAATTCGGGATTGGCGGCAAAGGCAGGCGCGGTGATGCCCGTCAATACCGCGCCGGGCATGACACAGTTGGCGGTAATGCCGAAGGGTCCAAGCTCGGTGGCGAGCGACCGGGTCAAGCCCAGCACGCCGTGCTTTGACGCGGCATAGGCCGCCATGCCGGCGTCGCCATAGCTCGACATGACCGAACCGATGGTGATGATTCGCGGCTGGTGGCTGGCCTTGAGCAACGGCAGCGCAGCGCGGACGAGGCGGAACACCGCGGTCAGATTGATGGCCAGGGTGTTGTCCCAGGCGGCATCGTCATGGCCCTCCAGCGCCATATAGGCGCTGATGCCGGCGTTGCAGACGAGGATATCGAGACCACCGAGTTGCGCGAGGGCCGCGGCGATGATGGCCTCCGACGCGCCCGGCGCCGAGACATCGATGCCGAGGACGCCGCCGTCGCCCGCGATGTCGACGCCGAAGACATCGGCACCCTCAACCCGCAGCCGCGCCGCGGTGGCAAGGCCGATGCCCGACGCGGCGCCGGTGACGATGGCCTTCATGCCGGCAAGCCCATAGCGGATCGTCATGGTCGCGCCCTTCATATCCTGAGGATGAGTTTGCCGTCGTTGCCGCCTGAAAACAGCTTCATGAAGGTCGGGAAGGCATTGTCGATGCCCTCGACAATGTCCTCGTCGAACTGGAGTTTGCCCGCCGCGAGCCATCCCGCCATGACCGCGGCGCCCTCCCCGAAGCGCGGCACGAAATCGCGGACCAGCAAGCCCTCGATGCGCGCCGAATGGACGATGAGCTGCCACAGGTTGCGCGCGCCCACCGGCGCCGGAACGTTGTATTCCGAAATGAGCCCGCACAGCGCGACGCGCGCGCCATCGCGCAGGTTCATCAACCCGGCATCGAGGATGATGCCGCCGACATTTTCGAAAATGACGTCGAAGCCTTCGGGCGCCAGCGCCTGCATCGCTGCGACCAGTGCCGCTTCATCCTTGCCGCGATAGTCGATGGCGCCGTCGAAGCCATAGCGTTCGGTCAGGCGGGCGCATTTGGCCGCGCCGCCGGCGATGCCGATGACACGGCAGCCCTGTATCCTGGCAATCTGGCCGACAAGGCTGCCGACCGCACCCGCGGCGCCGGTGACGAGCACGGTTTCACCCGCCACCGGACGCCCGGTTTCAAGCAGGCCGAAATAGGCGGTCAGCCCGACCGCGCCGAAGACCGACAGATAGTTGGTGACCGAGGGCACGACGGCAGGGTCGATTTTCTGGGTGAAGCCGCCCGGGGACGCGATCGAATAGTCTTCGATGGCGTTGAGGCCGAGCACCCAGTCGCCGACGGCGAAATCGGCATTGGCGCTTTCGGCGACGGTGCCTACCGTTGTTGCGCGCACGGCATCGCCGATCGCCACTGGCGGCATGTACGATGGCGCATCATCCAGCCAGCCCCGAATCGCCGGGTCAAGCGAGGCATAGGCGTTGCGGATCAGGATCTCGCCCGGGGCCAGCGCCCGCGTCGGCACGGTTTTAAGGTGGAAATCGCTGGCGACCGGCATGCCCTGCGGGCGGCGCACGAGGGTGAAGCGGCGGTTGTCGGGCATCGGATTTCCTTCGGGGCTCTGGCCATCCCGTTTGGCCGAGGCGCGCCCGGCCCGCCATCCCGCAAAACAAACAGGCGCGTCAGATCAGCACTTCGACCCGGTCGCCCGCCAGCCGCAGCGGCCATACCGCGATTCCCGTCCACGCCGGCGGACCCAGCGCGCGGCCGCTGGCCAGATCGAAGCGGGCACCGTGATGCGGGCAGAGTATGGCGCTGCCGCGCACCCGGGCGCCCGCCAGCGGCAGCAGCGCATGGCTGCATTCGCTGGCGATGGCAAACCATTGTCCCGCTGCATCGCGAACAATCAGCAGGCGGGTGTCGCCGGCCCGGCGACAGGCGATTCCCGCCGGCGCGACATCGGCTGGGCCGGCGTCGTGCCACGCTGCGATCGGTCGGCTTGGCGTCATTCGGGTGCAGGTTCCTTGGCCGGGCATCCCGGCTTTTGCAGCCGGTGCCATTGCAACGCGCCACGCAAAGACTATTCTTTGGGCAATCCCGTGCAGGATAGGCCCGCAGAGGCCAGCGCGACACCGCTCAAATTAGCGAAGTCGCGCCGCCCGCAGAGGCTGTGCATGGCAGGCTGGGGAGAATGTGCCGTGGACCTGGAAGCCAGACCCGATGCCAATGCCGGCCTGAAGGCCGACTTGCTTGCCGTGTCGGTGCGATCGCTCGACGATGTGCGCGCCGCGGCCGAGGCATTGCGCGATATCGCCTTGCGCCTCGCCGACCTGCGCGTTGCCGTTTGCGACAACATCGCCTCGAAGCAGACGATGCTCGATGCGGAGGGCAATGTGCTCGCCGCCGACGTCTTTGGCTGGACCGGGGACGGTGAGCATTGGTGGGCCGATTCGCGGCTGGCCCTGTCATCGCCGCTGCCGCGCGCCTGCCGCTACGAATCGGAACCGTTCTGGGTCAACGCCCAGGGCTTTCGCACCCGCCAGCCGAATCGCTACCTCGACCAGATCAGCCTCGATCATTTCGAGAAGCGCGCGTTGACCCGGGCGGCGATCGTCATCCCCATCCACCTGCCCTTCGGCCAGATCGGCGCCGTCAGCTTCAACGGGCAGGACAAGTCACGGGACGACATGTCGGCGGAATACGAGGCCCATGCCGATATTCTCGGCATCCTCGCGCATCGCTTTGTCGCCGGCTACACCAAGGCGCATCGCACCCGGCAATGGCTGCCCAGCGACAGCCAGTTGACCAAGCGCGAAGTCGAATGCCTGCGCTGGGCCAGCATCGGCAAGACCGACAAGGAAATCAGCATGATCCTGGCGCGCAGCCACGCAACGGTGCGCTTCCATATCCAGAACGCCGGGGAAAAGCTTGACGCCGTCAACCGTTCACAAACCATCTTCAAGGCAGCGCAGCTGGGCTATCTCGGCGCGGCGGCCTGAGCGGGCGTCTGCGCCATTCATTGCCCGGTCAGCCGCCGCAGGGCATTGCGGCGTTCATGAAGATGATCTTGCCCCTCGCTGCACTGCTGTTCGCTGTTCCCGCCGGCGCTGCGTCGCTCGATGCGGTGGCGGCCTCGTTGAAGGCAACGACGAGCATGACGGCGGATTTCAGCCAGACCGGACCCGACGGCAAGGTGCTGACCGGCAAGCTGACGCTGGCGCGGCCGGGGCGGATCCGTTTTCAATACACCAAGGCGCCGCTGCTGATTGTCGGCGATGGCCGGACGCTGACGATGGTGGACTATGAAGTGGGCCAGGTCTCGCAATGGCCGGTGCGGTCCACCCCTCTGGGAATCCTGCTCGCCTCCGATCCCGATTTGTCCAAGGTTGCCAGGGTGGTGGCTGAAGCACCGACCGGGCTCGTCGTCGAGGCGCGCGATGCCAAACACCCCGAATACGGCACGCTGGCGATTACCTTTGCCCGCGTCGGCTCGGCACCGGCCGGGCTTGAGCTGACGGGGTGGACGGCGCTCGATGCCCAGGGTGGACGCACCCAGGTGCGGCTGAGCAACGCCCGCTACAATACCGATATTTCGAAAACCGTGTTCCGATTCCGCGATCCGCGCACGAAGATTCCCGGTCGGGTGGGTTAATCGGCCACAATCGGCAAAAATCGCCGCGGATGAACGATTTTTCGTATCCGTTCATGCAAGGGCAAGGTGAGGGGGTCCAGAGGTGGTGTGCGGGCGGTGACCCGCAGCCGGGATTTGCCCCCTGTTGCCCGGCAGCACAACGGTCACCCCTCGTTGCGTGACGAGCGCAAAAAAGGCCCCTGCTCCATGCCCCCGGAGCAGGGGCCGATTTTGTTTTGGGACCGCCAGTGACTGCACCCGGCAGTGACCACAACCAGCATTGACTGCAACCGGCAGCGGCGCGCTCCGCTATCGTGTCGCCACCGCCAGATAGGCAATGATTGCTGCGCGGTCAGCGGGGGTCGAAACGCCGGCAAACGCCATCTTCGTTCCCGGAACCAGCTTGGCAGGCGAGGCCAGCCATTTGTCGAGGGTCGCAGTGTCCCAGGCCAGCCCCGACGCCTTCAACGCCGCCGAATAGCCCGCAAAGCCGGGGCGCGACGCTGCCGCCGCACCGATGATGCCGGCCAGGTTGGGGCCAACCCTGTGCGCCTCACCGGGCTTGAAACTGTGGCAGGCCTGGCATTGCAGCGCCAGCAAGCGGCCCCGGCTGGCTGGATCGGGCGCCTGCGCCAGCGCCGATGTTGCCGCCAGCAGGAGAAGGAGCGCCGGAATTCGAGCCATCATGGCGTTTTCCTGCCGCGAAAACCGAGCCGCGTCCAGACCGGCCCTCCCTGTCCTCTGCGGCAAAGGCGCTGTAAGGTGCCACGGCGTCATTGCGAGGACAGGCAGATGGCAAGACTCGACCCGGTGCTGGTCCCGGTCAGGATCGATGATCTCCGCCCCACCCAGATCAGCGTCGGCTTGCGCGAGGTCGAGGCCAAACGCCGGCGCTGGCGTGAACACCATGCAGACGATGGCGTCTGGCTAGGCAGCCACACCATCCCCGTCGTCATCGGGCCAAAGGGCCGATACTATGTCATCGATCATCATCACCTTGCCCGCGCCCTGCATGACGAAGGGGTCGTCGATATCGGCGTGACCGTGGTCGCGAGGCTGTCGCGCATGGACAGGCTGGCGTTCTGGACCTTCCTCGACAACCGCGGCTGGTGCCACCCGTACGACAACATGGGCCAGCGCCGCGATTTCAGCGCCATCCCGCGCAGCATCGGCGCCATGCCGGATGATCCGTACCGCAGCCTGGCGGGGGCGCTGCGCCGGGTCGGCGGCTTTGCCAAGGACACGACACCGTTCAGCGAATTCCTGTGGGCCGATTTCCTGCGCCGTCGCATCCCGGAAAAGCAGATCGCCGCCGATTTCGACAAGGCGCTGGTCAAGGCGCACCGGCTGGCCAAGTCCAGCGATGCCGATTTCATGCCGGGCTGGTGCGGCCCGGTGGCCGACGATTGACGCGGTGATTGCCAACACCGCCGAACTCGCCCGGCTGATCCAGACGGCGCTCGCCCCGGCCTTTCTGCTCGCCGGGCTGGCGACACTGGTCGCGACCTTGACGGCGCGGCTTGGCCGGGTTTCCGACCGCGTCGACCTTCTTGCCGAATCACGAGGCGCCGGCGATGCCCCCGATAGCGCCGACGAAGCGCTGCGCCGGCACCGGCTGTCGCGGTTGGCGCTGCGTTCGCAACTGCTCGATATCGCCACGACGCTGGCATCGGCGGCGGG
Source organism: Sphingomonadales bacterium (assembly GCA_025351405.1). Lineage (GTDB taxonomy): Bacteria > Pseudomonadota > Alphaproteobacteria > Sphingomonadales > Sphingomonadaceae > Sandarakinorhabdus. Next base: position 76,105 of record JANXVZ010000005.1, read on the forward strand.
CATCGGCATCGCCTGCGCCGTGGCGGCGTTGTTTGTTGCGGCCTTGAGCGGGCGGATCGGCGTGGCCTGGTCGGCAGGGCTCTTCCTCGCGGCGCTGGCGCTGACGGTGGCTGCGCTCGGGCTGTTCATTGCCGAAGTGCTGATGGCGGGGCATGATCTGCGCGCTGCCGCGGGCCGGGGTCGGGCGGGCCGACGCAACCCCTGATGACCTTTGGCGCCGCATCGCCTACATCGGCGCGATGACGCTCAGCATCGCTACCTGGAACATCAATTCCGTCCGTTTCCGCATCGACATCGTCGAGCGGTTCCTCGTCGAGCACGCTCCCGATGTGCTGTGCCTGCAGGAAACCAAGGTCATCGACGACGCCTTTCCGCACGCGGCCTTCGAGGCGCTGGGCTACACCCACCGCATCCTCAACGGCCAGCGCATGCACCACGGCGTCGCCACCATGTCGAAGCTGCCGCTGGTCGAGGAACGGCGGTACGACTGGCAGGACAATGGCGAGGCGCGCCACATCGGCGCGCGGCTGCCGAACGGCCTGCTGGTCGAAAACGTCTATGTGCCAGCGGGCGGCGATGTCCCCGATGCCGCGGTCAACCCCAAGTTCGGCCAGAAGCTGGCGTTCGTCGATCGCATGACCCATTGGTCGGCGGGGTTGCGCGATGCCACCGTCATCGTCGGGGACTTCAATATCGCGCCGCTGGAGTGCGACGTATGGAGCCACAAGGCGCTGCTCGATGTCGTCAGCCATACGCCGATCGAAGTCGCGGCGCTGGCCGGGTTGCGGATGAGCCATGACTGGGTCGATCTCGGCCGCCGCTTCATACCCGCACCCGAACGCCTTTACACCTGGTGGAGCTATCGCGCTGCCGATTGGCGCACGTCGGATCGTGGCCGACGGCTCGACCATATCTGGGCCTCGCCGGAGCTCGCCGGCAATGTCACCCGCTTCGACGTATTCGAAGATGCGCGGGATTGGGGCAAGCCATCCGACCATGTCCCCCAGATGGTGACGCTGGCGCTATGAGCGACGATTATTCCGCCGAAGCCGCCGTCGACGCGCTGCGACGCGGCCGCATCATCGGTATCGCGACGCCCGGTGGCGGCATTGCGGTGCTGGCGGCGGAACTTGCCGATGCCGCCTCGCTGGGCGCGCTGGAGTCGATGGCGCGCGCCGGGCTGATCATCACCGCGCGCCGCGCCGCCATATTGCACCTGACCAACCAGGTGGCGGCGGCGGCGGACGATCCGGAACCGGTGTGGGTGGAACGCCCCGCCTGGCTCGATCTGGCGGGATCGCGCGCCGTCGCCGACCCGGTGCTCGACCTCGCGACGCCCTTCAAGGGACCGTTCACGACGCGGGCGCTGGCGGCCGACCATGATGCGGCATTGGCCGCGATCACGCTGGCCAAGCACGCGGCGCTGCTGCCGGCTGTCTATGCGGTGCCGCTCGCGGGTGTTGCACCGGCGATGACGGCCACGGCCGCCGCGATCCTCGCGCTGCCCGCCAGCGCCGCCCGGGTTCGCATTTCGTCGCGCGCCCGGCTGCCCTTGAGCATCGGCGAAAACACCGAAGTCGTCGCCTTTCGCCCCGATGACGGCGGGCCTGAACATCTTGCCCTTGTCATCGGCGACCCTGACACAGCCGCGCCGGTGCTCGCCCGCCTGCATTCGGCGTGCCTGACGGGGGATGTGCTGGGCAGCCTCAAATGCGATTGCGGGCCGCAACTGCAGGCCGCGCTGAAGGCGATCGCCGCCAACCCTGGCGGCGGCATCCTGCTCTATCTGCAGCAGGAAGGTCGCGGCATCGGCCTGCTCAACAAGCTGCGCGCCTATGCCCTTCAGGACCAGGGCTTCGACACCGTCGATGCCAACACCAGGCTGGGCTTTGAAGCCGACGAGCGCGATTTCGGCCTTGCCGCTGCGATGCTGCAACAGTTGGGTGTTTCCGATGTGGCGCTGATGACCAACAATCCCGACAAGGTTGCCGGCCTCGCCGCGCATGGCCTCGCGGTGACGCGCGTCGAGCACAGCATGGCGCCCAACCCGCACAACATCGCCTATCTCGGCACCAAGCGCGACCGGCAGGGGCATATGCTGTGAGCCTTTATGCCAGCGTCGGCGCCGGCACCGTTTCGGCATTCGGGCAAAGCGTTCCTGCTGCATTCGGCCGGTCGGGTGCCATTGCCGCGGATGCAAAGCGCGAGGGCGACGGCGCGACGCCGCTGGGCCACTGGTCGATCCGCGCCGCGCTGCTGCGGCCCGATCGCATGGCACCGCCCAAGACCGCGCTGCCCTGGCGCTGGCTGCGCGCCGACGATGGCTGGTCCGACGACAGCGCCGACCCGGCCTACAACTACCCGGTTCGCCACCCGCACCGGTTTTCCGCCGAACGCCTTTGGCGCGACGACCACGCCTATGACATGGTCGTCATCCTCGGCCACAACGACGCTCCGCCTGTTCCCGGCCTGGGCAGCGCCATCTTCCTGCATTGCAGCCAGCCCGACCGTCGCCCCACGGAGGGCTGTGTGGCAATCGACCGCGCCACGCTGGCCGCCTGGCTCGACCGCCTTTCCCCGGGTGACGCGATCGACATCATGGCTTGATCGGCAACGCGTCAGCCCGCAGGCGCCGCAGCCTTTGACAGGCGATAAATCCCTTCGGCAAGGGCACCGCGCAACATAGCGCGCGAGAAGGCAAAATTTCCACCCGTCGGCAGGCACGGCCCGAGCGCCGGGGTGATATCGGCGAACGCCTGCTTTTCGCTGGATGTGCCGGGCGTTGCTGCGAGCAGTGTGCGCACGGTTGCCGGCTGGGCGTGCGCCACGCACTCGCCGAATTGTTCGAGCGCCAGCGCCGATGCGATCTTGCTCGAATAGGGCTGCTTGTAGATCGCAACATAGCCGCTGTCGGTCGTTGCCGAGAAATTGGCCGACGGCGCCCTGGCGAAATCATGGTCATAAGCCGCATCGAAAAGATTGCCCATCAACAGCCGTTCCGCAAAGCGCAGTTGACCATCGGCGAGGCAGACTTCGTCCTCCCGGTCGAACAGGCGCTTCATCATCTGCGCATATTCCGGCGAATCGATGGGCGCCATCAACAGCCTGGCGGTGCGACCCGGGGCGCGATCGACAAGGCAGGCGGCAAAATCGCGCATCGTCAACCGCGCGCCGTGGCCGCCATGGCCTTCCATCTGTGCGGCGCGGTGGCGGATCAGCGTGCCGGTCTCCTGCGCGGCCACCGGCGCCGCGCCCAAAGCCGCGGCTGCGAGCGTTGCCGCCAAAATTGCCCATAACCAACGAACTGGTTTTACACGATCAATGCGCATCCTTGCCCGTTTTCCCCCTGTCGCCCATCACCCAAGGCTGGCCGGGCGGGAATCGCAAGTCAAGCAGCAGCGCGGTGCAGTTAGCCGCGTCATCGCCCGCGTCATCGGCCACGTCATCGGCCGCGTCGGACGCCCTTTGGCACCCGCGATTGCCCGGCCCGGCGCCCCGTTCGCACCCGGTCGCGCCGGAACGGCTGCTGGCCTTCGCCCAATGGCAGCTCGAAGCGCAGCGCCCCGGTGATCGGATTGGCCTCCGCCAGCCGCAAGTCGAGCCGCTGGCCGGCAACATAGCGCGTGCCGGTCTCGATGCCCTCGAGCGTCCGGGTCGCCTCGTCATAGACGAAGCGTTCGTCGCCAAGCGTCGAGACGGGGACAAGCCCGTCGCCGCCAAGGCCGACCACCTGGGCGAAAAAGCCGAACTTGAGGACGCCGGTGATGCGCGTCGGCAGCGTCTCGCCGATGCGGGTCGACAGATAGGCGGCGACATAGCGATCGGTGGTGTCGCGCTCGGCCTCCATCGCGCGGCGCTCGGTCATCGAGACATGGTCGGCGGTGCGCGCCATGGCTTTCGCGTCGGCATCGGCCAGCCCGCCCTCGCCCAATTTATACGCCGCCACCAGCGCGCGATGGACGACAAGATCGGCATAGCGCCGAATCGGCGACGTGAAGTGCGCGTAGCTGCCCAGCGACAGCCCGAAATGCCCCTTGTTGTCGGGAGAGTAATAGGCCTGCGTCTGGCTGCGCAGCACCTGCTCGCTGACCTGTTCAGCATATTCCTCGCCTTTGACGCGGCGGAGGATGCGGTTGAAGGTGGCGGGCTGGATGACCTGGCCCAGCGCAAGGTTCTGGCCCAGGGTTTCGAGATAGTCCTTCAACGCGATCAGCTTCTCGCGCCCCGGCGGTTCATGGTCGCGGTACATGCAGGCGGACTTCTTCGCCTCCAGCGCCTTGGCGGCCGCGACATTGGCAGCGATCATGAAATCCTCGATCAGCCGGTGCGCATCGAGGCGTTCGCGCAGCTCGATCGCTGCGATCCGCCCCATTTCGTCCAGCCGGACACGGCGCTCGGGCAGGTCGAGATCGAGCGGTTCGCGGGCATCGCGGGCGCGGGACAGCGCGCCCCAGGTCGCCCACAGTGCCTGCAGCGTCGCCAGATGCGTGCCTTCGCCGGTGTCGATCGTCGCCTGGGCTTCCTCATAGGCGATGTTGGTGGTGCAGCGGATGACGGCGCGGGTGAAGCGCTGGTGGGTGACCTTGCCATCGGCGGCGATATCGAGATGGCAGGCGAGGACGGCGCGATCCTTGCCTTCCACCAGCGAACAGACATCGGCGGACAGCGTTTCGGGGAGCATCGGCACGACGCGATCGGGGAAATAGACGCTGTTGCCGCGCTCGCGCGCCGAACGGTCGAGGGCGCTGCCGGGGCGGACATAGTAACTGACATCGGCGATGGCGACGATCGCCTTGAAGCTGCCGTCGTCGTTGGCGGCGGCCCAGACGGCGTCGTCATGGTCGCGGGCATCGGCAGGGTCGATGGTCAGCAACGGCAGCGCGCGCAAATCTTCGCGTTCACCCAGCGCCAGTGTGGCCACGCGCTCGGCTTCCTCCAGCACGATTTCGTCGAAGCGGTGGGGTATGCCCTTGGCGTGGATGGCGATCAGCGAAAAGGCGCGTGGCGCAAACGGGTCGCCGAGCACTTCGACGACGCGGGCGTGCTGGTGCGGCGGCCGTCCGCCGGGTTCCGCCAGCACCAGGTCGCCGGCGTTGCCTTGGCCGGGATCGTTGACCGCAAGATCGGAGCGGGCGCGCTTGTCGACGGGGACGAGGCGGAAGCCCGCGGCATCCTTGCGCAAAATGCCGAGGACAAACTCCTCGCGCTTGGCCAGCGCCTTCATCGGGAAGCCGCGATAGCCGGCGCCGGCCTCCTCGATCCGCGCCAGCACCCGGTCGCCGATGCCCAGTGCCGCCCGACCGCGACCCTCGCTGATGCGAACCCGCGGCGGCGGCGTCGGCTGGTCCCAATTGTCCGGGGTGCCGACCGGGCCGCCGTCGTCGATTTCGACGATGCGCAGCACTGTCACCTTGGGCAGGCCGCCTGCCTTGTGCAACGTACGACCGGGTCCGACCTCAAGCTCGCCGGTGTCGGCCATGTCCTTCAACAGGCCCTTCAGCGCGATCTTGTCCTGGGCATGAAGCCCGAAGGCCTTGGCGATTTCACGCTTGCCGACGGCGCCGGGCTGGGCGCGGATAAAATCGAGGATGGCGGCGCGGCTGGGAAGGCCAGGCGGCGGCGGTGGGGGGCGTCGAGGCATCACCGGACCATGGGCGGTGGGCGCGGCGCTGGCAACCTTGGCATGGGTCGATGCCTTATGACGTTGCCATCCCGCACCGGCGTCGCCACATTGCGCCCATGCAATCCCTATCCGCGCCGCCGCAGGGGCCAGCTGATTTCAGCACCCTGAAGCGCTTCCTCCCCTATCTGTGGCCCAAGGGCAGCGTTTCGATGCGCCTGCGCGTCGTCGCCGCGATGCTGCTCGTGCTGCTGGCGAAATCGACGACGCTGCTGATGCCGTTTGCCTACAAGGGCGCCATCGACCGGATGGCCAAGCCGGTGCCCGATGGCGTCACCATCGCGGTGGCGCTGGTGGTCGCCTATGCCGCGGCACGCTTTGGCGGCGTGTTGTTCGACAATCTGCGCAACGCCATCTTCGAGCTTGTCGGCCAGACCGCGGCGCGGCGGCTATCGCAGGACGTATTCGCCCACATCCACAAGCTGTCGCTGCGCTTTCACCTCGAACGCCGCACCGGCGCACTGACCCGCATCGTCGAGCGCGGCACCAAGAGCATCGACACGATGCTCTATTTCATCCTGTTCAACATCTTCCCGACGATTTTCGAACTCGCCGCGGTCTGTGCCATCTTCTGGATCAAGCTGGGGCCGTCGCTGGTCGGCGCGACGCTGGTCATGGTCGTCGCCTATATCGCCTTCACCCGCCGCGTGACCGACTGGCGCAACGCGCTGCGCCGCGAGATGGTCGACAGCGATAACAAGGCGGTGGCACGCGCCGTCGATTCGCTGCTCAACTATGAAACCGTCAAATATTTCAACGCCGAAGCCCATGAAAGCCGCAATTATGAAAAGGCGGTGCGGCGCTACACCGATGCCGCCGTCAAGAACGAGGTATCGCTGGCCTGGCTGAACATCGGCCAATCGCTGATCACCAACCTGATGATGGCGGGCGCCATGGGCTATACCGTCTGGGGCTGGAGCCAGGGCAAGTTCAGCGTCGGCGACGTCGTGCTGGTCAACACCCTGCTGGCGCAGCTGTTCCGGCCATTGGACATGCTCGGCATGGTCTATCGGGAGATAAAACAGGGCCTTATCGACATGGAGGCGATGTTCAATCTCATCGACACCGAAACCGAAATCGCCGATGCGCCCGATGCCAAGACCCTGATGCTGTCCGGCGCGCACGTCCGCTTCTCGCACGTCGATTTCGCCTATGAACCGCGCCGGCAGATCCTCCACGATGTCAGCTTCGACGTGCCGCCGGGCGCCAAGCTCGCCATCGTCGGGCATTCGGGGGCCGGAAAATCGACCCTCAGCCGCATCCTCTACCGATTCTACGACATCACCGGCGGCAGCGTCACCATCGACGGACAGGATATCCGCAGTGTCACCCAGGACAGCCTGCGCCGCGCCATCGGCATCGTGCCGCAGGACACAGTGCTGTTCAACGACACCATCGGCTACAACATCGGCTATGGCCGCCCCGACGCCACCCAGGCCGAAATCGAGGCGGCGGCGCGGGGTGCGGCGATCCATGACTTCATCGTCTCGCTGCCCGATGGCTATGCGACGACCGTGGGCGAGCGCGGGTTGAAGCTGTCGGGCGGCGAAAAGCAGCGCGTCGCCATCGCCCGCACGATCCTCAAGGACCCCGCCATCCTCATCCTCGACGAAGCCACCAGCGCGCTCGATTCGGCGACCGAAGCCGATATCCAGTCGGCGCTGGGAGCCGTGGCGCAAAGCCGCACCACCCTCGTCATCGCCCACCGGCTGTCGACGATCACCGATGCCGACGAAATCCTGGTGCTGTCGGCAGGGCGCATCGTTGAACGCGGCCGCCATGACGCGCTGCTAGCGCGCGACGGTGCCTATGCCGAAATGTGGGCGCTGCAGCAGGCCGAAGCCGAGGAAGGCGCGGCGCTGGCAGCCGAATAGCGGCGGGTCATTCCCCCGCGGTCAGCAGGTCATGGCGCTTCAGCGCGTGGCGAAGCTGGTCATAGCTCAGCGCCAGCGCCGTCGCGGTTCGCCGCTGGTTGTGGCGGCAGCGCTCGAGCGCGGCGAGCAGGATGTCGCGTTCATATGTCAGCACGGCGGCGCGGAAATCATTGACGCCGGACAGGCCTGGCCCGGGGTCAGCGCGCGCCGCAGGCAAGCCGGCGATTTCGCTGGTCGGGTCGATCGGGACGCGGGCGGCGGCCACCATCGACGCGGGCCGCCACGGCGATTCGAACGGGTCGAGAACGATGCGCCCGACCGGCTGCTCGCCCGCGCCCCAGCGATACAGCGAGCGTTCGACGACATTCTTCAATTCACGAACATTCCCGGGCCAGGTGTAGCTGTTGAGTGTCGCCAGCGCATTGGGCGTAAAGCCGGGAAACCGCGCCCAGCCCAGCTCGGCGGCCATTCGCCGGGCAAAGTGCAGGGCAAGGACTTCGATGTCCTCCGCCCTTTCCCTCAGCGGTGGCAAGGTAATGACTTCAAACGATAGCCGGTCGAGCAGATCGGGGCGAAAACGGCCCTTTTCGACCAGCGAGGGTAAGTCCTCGTTGGTGGCCCCGACCAGCCGGACATCGACCTGCAACACCCGGTTCGAGCCGATCCGCGTCAGTTCGCCATATTCGACCACGCGGAGCAGGCGCTCCTGTGCCGCCGCCGAAAGCGTCGCGATCTCGTCGAGAAACAGCGTGCCGCCATCCGCATCCTCGAAGCGCCCGGCCCGCGCCCGCGCCGCACCGGTGAAGGCACCGGCTTCATAGCCGAACAGTTCGGCGTCGATGAGGGTTTCCGGCAGCGCTGCACAGTTGATCGAGATCAGCGGCGCCCCCCAGCGCGGGCTGAGGCGATGCAGGCGCTCGGCGATCAATTCCTTGCCAGTGCCGCGCTCGCCGATGACCAGAACCGGGCGGTTGAGCGCGGCCGCCGCCGAGGCTTGCTCGACGGCATCGAGGAAAATCGAGGACGAGCCGATAAGGGCGGCTGGTTTGGCCATGGCCGCAAGTTAGTGCGATTTCCCAATGTTTCGCAAGAGACACGATGTGAAATTTCCATGCGAGAGGGCACTTTTCAATAATATCAATGGGTTGTGGAGGCTGTCCCACTTGGCACGGCTCATGCAAAGCTGTTGGCATGAGCAGCCGGAGCAACCCCCGGACGCCCCAGACAAAGGAGATACGAAATGACCAGGTTCCTTAAATCCAGCGAAGCCCTCCGCAACCTTTCCGGCGTTTTCGCCGCGCTGGTCATCGGTGGCACCTTCCTCCTCGCCGCTGCCGGCCCGGCTCTCGCCTCGCAGGCTTCTGCACAGGATGGCATGAATCTTTCCTCGAAATCGATTATCGTCCGTGTTGCCTGACATAGTTCGGCACACACCGACGATGGCCGGAGGGGTCACCCCCTCCCCCTCCGGCCCCCGCGTCAATGACTGGGCGACACAAGACTGGAGACCACCGATCATGGGAATTTTTTCGCGAACCCGCGATATCATCGCCGCCAACGTCACCGATCTGCTCGATCGGGCCGAAGATCCGGCGAAGATGATCCGCATGATCATCATGGAGATGGAGGAAACGCTGGTCGAGGTTCGCGCCTCTGCCGCCCGCACCATCGCCGACCAGAAGGAGATGCGCCGCGCCGTCATCCGCGCCGAAGCCGCGCAATCGAGCTGGGCCGAAAAGGCCGAGCTGGCGCTGTCCAAGGGCCGCGAGGACCTCGCCAAGGCGGCGCTGGTCGAAAAGGCCAAGGCCAAGAGCTTTGCCGAGCAGACCCATGCCGAAGTCACCGCGCTCGACCAGGGCCTTGCCCTCAACGAAGCCGATATCTTCAAGCTCGAAGGCAAGCTGCGCGAAGCCCGCACCCGCCAGAACGTCATCCTCAACCGCATCGAAAGCGCCACCCAGCGGTCGCGGATGATCGAGATGACCAAGGGCCCGCGCGTCGATGAAGCCTTTGCCCGCTTCGAGATCATGGAACGCCGCGCCGATCTCGCCGAAGGCCGCGCCGATGCGCTGTCCCTCGGTGGCCCGCCGCGCACCCTCGCCGACGAATTCGCCGAACTCAGCGCCGATGATGAAGTGTCGGCCGAGCTGGCGGCAATGAAGGCGCGGATCTCGCCGAAGTCAGAGGGCTGATGCCGTGGAAGACGTGATCATCCCCATCGGCGTCGTCGGCATGCTGTTCATCGGGCTGCCGTGGCTGATCCTCCACTATCTCACCAAGTGGAAGTCCGGCCGCGGCATCTCCCAGGAAGACGAGATGCTGCTCGACGATCTCCACGAAATGGCCCGGCGGCTCGATACGCGCCTCGATTCGATCGAACGCATCATCACCGTCGATGACCCGAACTGGAAGGACGGGCGTGCGCCCGATCTTTCCGCCGCCCCCCGCCGCCGCGAGCTGCGCTAGTCGCACCCGGCACAGACAAGGACCGAAGCGATGTTCAACGGACATTTCACCCTCGACAAGCGCAACGCCCGTTTCATGGGCGTTTGCGCCGGCCTCGCTGATTATCTTGGCGTCGAAACGGTCTGGCTGCGCCTCGGCTTCGTGCTCGGCACGCTGTTCGGCTTCGGATCGCTCGCCCTCGTCTATCTCGCCATCGGCCTCATCGCCGACCGCAAACCCGAAGCGCTGTAAAGCGCGATTGCAACAGGGGACACACACCATGAACGCTCGCCGCACCCGCTTCTACCTCGATAAGCGCAACAAGCGCTTCATGGGCGTCTGCGCCGGCATCGCCGATTATTTCGGCTGGGAGCCGGTCTGGGTTCGCGTCGGCTTCGTCGCGTCGTTTTTCCTGGGGCTGGGGTTCATGCCCTTCGTCTATCTCGCCATCGGCTGGTTCGCCGACGCCAAGCCCGGAATGCTGTACAACGAGAGCATCGAGGACCGGCAGTTCTGGACCAAGCTGCGGGTTGCCCCGCAACGCACCGTCCGCGACATCAACGCTTCGTTCCGCGAATCGGATCGCCGACTGCGTGACATCGAAGCCTATGTGACCAGTTCCAACAGCCGCCTTGCCAACGAGATCGACAAGCTGCGCTAATTCGACCTTATCGGAGACCCGCGATGCACAATCTCTGGAACTATTTCGGGCTGTTGATCCCGATAATCGCCATCGGGGGCGGCATCGGCAGCACCATCTTCAAGCGATGGGCCGATCTCAAGGAAAAGCAGCTCGATATCGCGGCGCGCACCGCCGGCGAGCAGGCAGCGCAATATGCCGCCAAGATCGAACGGCTCGAAAGCCATGTCGCCGTGCTCAACCGCATCGTCACCGATCGCAACGAGGGCCTGACCGCGCAGATCGAAAGCCTGCGCGACGTGTCGCCCGCCAAGCCGAATTGAGGAGGCGCAACAATGTCCATCAGTGCCAGTGACGTGATTGCCATCGCCCCTGCCGCCTTTGGCATCGCCTCCGTCATCACCATCGGCTGGGTAAGCACGATGTGGCTGCGGATGCGCCACGGCTATCCGCTCGAAAACTCCTGGGGCAAGCCGATGCTGCCGCATGGCGGCGGCGAGACCATCGAGCGGGTGAAGCTGCTCAGCCAGGAAAGTGCCCAGCTCCGCGCCGAACTCGGCAGCGTCAAGGACAGGCTCGCGGTTCTCGAGCGCATCGCCACCGACAAGGGCAGCCGGCTGGCCGCCGAGATCGACAGCCTCGGTGCAAAATCGCCGACCTCGATCAATTGATACCCCGCCGGCAACCCGCCGGCAGCAACCCGCACGAGAGTGAACCATGAACCCCTTTGAAATGGTCGTCCTGATCGTGGCCATCGTCACCGTTGGCCGTGTCATCAGTGCCCGCTACGGCGTCAATGCCTGGGGCGGTCGCCGTGGTCGCCGGATGGAGGCGATGCGGATGCAGGGCGAAAGCAGCGAGGAATCCGCCCGCCTGCGCGCCGAAGTCACCCGGCTGAACGATCGCATCCAGGTTCTCGAACGCCTCGCCACCGACCCCGCCAAGCGGCTCTCCGACGAAATCGAAGAGCTGAAACGCAAATAACCACGCCAATAGAGAGGAGATCGAAATGCCACCGTTTGAATCCCTCGTTGTGCTGAGCTCGGCCGGCCTCATCGGCCTCGGCATGGTCGCCGCCGCCAGCGCCTGGGGCTGGTCCGGCTGGTTGCGCCTGCGCCAGCATGAGCTCGACACCGGCCGGGCGAGCGGCGACCTGCCCGCCATCGGCCAGCGCATCGACCTTGCCGACCTGAAGGAGCGCATCCGCAAGCTGGAAGCGATTGCAGCGGGCGTGGATTTCTGACGCAGCATTCCCGGTCCACGGCGCGCCGGAACTTGACCCTTGCCGCCCCACCGCGCAAACCGCCCCGATGACAATCGCCACCTTCGAAGACGTCGAGGCCGAATTCGAGGCGCTCGATGACTGGGACGACAAATACCGCCTGCTCATCGACCTTGGCCGCGCATTGCCGCCGATGTCCGATGCCCTGAAGACCGACGCGACGAAAGTGCGCGGTTGTGCCAGCCAGGTCTGGCTGCACCCCAGTTTCGACGGCGAAACCCTGCATTTTTCCGCCGATAGCGACGCCGCCATCGTCAAGGGCCTGGTGGCGCTGGTACTGATGCTCGCCGATGACCGAAGCCCGCGCGCCATCGACACCGACAGCATCCGCGCCAAACTCGACGGTCTTGGCCTCGCGCGCCACTTGTCGTCGAACCGCACGCAGGGCCTTGCCTCGATGGTGGCGCGGATCGGCGAACTGGCGCGGCAAGCCGCGTGACCGAGGTTCCCATCGATATTCCGATCGACACTGCCGAACGCCAGGCGCGCTTTGCCCAGCGCTTCATCGGCATCGTGCCGCATGTCGCCGCCCTTGGCATCGTATACCGCGGCCATGGCACGGACTGGGCGGAACTCGCCATGCCGTTCGCCCCGCAACTAATCGCCGCGCCCGATTTCGGCGTCATCGCCTCTGGTGCCATCTATTCGTTGATGGACACCGCTGCCGGCATCGCCGTGACCATCACGCGCGGCGCCTTTGTTCCCCATGCCACGCTCGACATGCGGCTGGATTACCTGCGTGCGCCGGCGGCCGAGGCGACTGTCATTGCCCGCGTCGAATGTTACCGCATGACCCGGCAGATCGGCTTTGTGCGCGGCATTGCCCATGACGGCGACCCCGCCAACGCCATCGCCAACATGGCCGGAACCTTCATGTTCACAGCGCCACCGGAGCCGCAAACGTGAACGATTTTGCCGCCGCGCTGCGCCGCCAGCACCATGGTCGCCTCGACATGCTGCCCTATGCGGCGCTGCTGGGGCTCGATTTCGAACGCGACGACAGCGAAGTGCGGCTGCGGATGCCCTATGCCGACGCGCTCATCGGTGCGCCCGGGCGGCTGCACGGCGGCTCGATCGCCGGGATGCTTGAAATCGCCGGGCTCGCCGCCGTGCTGCTGGCGCTGCCCGATGATGGCCGCACGCCCCGGCTGCGCCCGGTCACGGTCACGGTCGATTTCATGCGCGAAGGCGTCCAGCAGGACACCTTCGCCGCCGCCGAAATCACCCGGCTTGGGCGCCGCATCGTCAACGTCAGCAGCCGGGCCTGGCAATATGACCGCGGCCGGCCGATCGCCGCGGCGAACATCAATTTCCTGCTGGATTGGCCGGGGTAACGCGCCGGCGACTTACTTCGCCGCCGCACCACCCGCCACGGCTTCCACCGCCGCTGCGGGCAAATCGCTGAACAGGCCGTCGATGCCCGTGGCGAGAAAAACGCGGATTTCGCCCACCAGGTCGCCGCGCCCCTTGGGGTCGTCGCCGATGCGAAATTGTTTCGGCAGGAAATCGTTTTCCGGCCGGAACGTCCAGGGATGGACTTGCAGGCCGACCCCATGCGCATCCGCAACCAGCGTTGTCGGCAGCGCCAGCGCGCCATCGGACGTTTGCGGGATGATACGGTCCTTCGATGGCCCGATGCCGTTCGCATAGCCGGCGATGTCCTTCAGCCCGGCGGGCGTCACCATCGCATCATAGCTGATGCCATCGGCGGAGGTGCCGGCGTCGATGAGCTGAATGAGGCGGACGCCGGTTTGCCGGCGCAGGGCGCGCAGGTTGCCGGCCTCGAACGACTGGATGATGACGGGGTCGCCGGCATGGGTCCAGCCGGCTTTGGCGAGCTCGGCGAGTAGCACCGGCTCCAGCGGCAGCCCGGCGGTGCGGAAATAGCTCGGGTGCTTGGTTTCCGGATAGATGCCGATGGTACGGCCAGTTCGCACGGTTTCCGCCCGCGCCAATGCGATGATTTCGGCAAAGGTCGGGATTTCGAATTTGCCGTCGTATGCCGTGTTGGCGGGGCGCAACTGCGGCAGGCGTTCGCGGGCGCGCAGTGTTTTCAATTCGGCAAGGGTGAAGTCTTCGGTGAACCAGCCGGTGACGCTTTGGCCGTCGATGACCTTTGTTGCCTTGCGCCCGGCGAATTCGGGGTGGCCGGCGACATCGGTGGTGCCGGAAATTTCGTTCTCGTGGCGCGCGACCAGCACATGGTCGCGGGTGGAGACAAGGTCGGGTTCGATGAAATCGGCGCCCTGTGCGATGGCGACAGTGTAGGAGGCAATGGTGTGCTCGGGCCGGTCGGCACTGGCGCCGCGGTGTCCGATGATGATGGGCGGCGGCGGCGGTGGTTGCATCGGCGGTCCTTTGGGGGCGCCCCTGGGCGCGGCGAATGCGGCCACCGCGACCAGAGCATAGGCGGCAATTGCAAATGGCTTCAACATCGATGCGGACCCTGTTTTGGCGCTGATGCCATGGTGTCGTTACAGTCTCGAACGCCGCAGCCCGATCAGCCGTTCGACCAGCCACAGCGCCACCAGTTTGCGGAACACCAGCACGGTCGACGCCGCAATCGCCGCGCCGGTGGCGCCATAGGGCGGGATCAACCACAGCGCCAGACCGGCAGCGACCGGCAGCGCGATGAGCGAATAGCCCAGGCTCGCACGTTCGTGCCCGGTCATCACCAGCATCGAACCAATGGGGCCGGTGAGCATGTTGATGAGCTGGCCCAGCGCCAATATCTGCAGGGGCAGCGCAGCGGCGGCAAACTCCGGCCCGAAGAAATGCAGCAGCCACCCCGGGGCCACCAGCACCAAAACCAGCAACGGCAGCGACAGCACCGTCAGCACGACAATCGCCTGCCGCCAGATGCGGGTGATGCCCGGATGGTCACGCATCCGTGCGGCGGCGGCGATGCGCGGCCCCGCCACCGCATCGAATGATGCCACCAGCAGCGCGAACATGTTGGCGATCTGCCACGCGGTGCGGAACAGCCCGGCCTCGGCAGTGGGGTGATAGCGCGCCACCAGCGTCAGGATCAGCCAGTCGGTGGCATAGCCCGACAGCGCCACCAGCAAGATCTTCCAGCCGGCGGGCAGCATCGGCAGCAGCGGCACCCGCAACATCGGCACCTGCCAGCGCGAAATATCGCGCCATGAGATTGCAGCGCCGACCAGCGCCGAAACCGCCATCGCGACAAAGAACAATTGCGCCGCCTCGCGGACACTGCCGAGCCGCAGCGCCAGCACGCCGACCAGTGCCAGCCCGGTAAACAACGGGCCATCGATGAGCTGCCCGAGCAGGACACGATCGGTGGCGCGCAACGTTGCCGTCACCAGCCGGATGGCGACCATCGCCACCAGCCCGAAGCTGACCACCGCCAGCACGGCATAGTCCTGGACGCTGCCGGTGATCCGCGCCAGCAAAGGCACGCCGGCGACCGACAGCAGGATCGCCATCAACACCGACGCCGCCAGCACGCTGCGCACGACCGAGGCCATCGCGCCCTTGGCGAGGCCCAGCGCGCCCTGCCGGACATCGCCGGCGACGGTGCGGATCAACACATAGTCGAGGCCACATAGCGACACCGTCGAAAGCAGGGTCAACGTCGTCAGCGCGAGGCCGTATTCGCCAACGGCGGCCGCCCCGAAGCTGCGCGCCAGCACGATGCTGAAGCCGAAACTGAGGCCGGCGCCGAGGGTCTTCAGCGCAAACGCCGCTGCCGTCTGCGGGACTTGCGGATTGGCACCCAGCCAGCCGCGCGCGCGGCTGGTGCGGGAAGGCGGCGCGGCATTCATGCGATCGGTGGGCCATTTTTGCTGGCGGGGGACCGCCCTATAGCATTCAACCGGGGCGCAGCGGCAAGCGTGATAAGACCGGCGCGTCAGCCATAAAGCGTGCCGCTGTGCAGGTGATCCATGATCGGCGCATATTGCGCCAGCAACGCGTCGGACGTGCCGGCGATATGGCCGATGTTGGCAACGGGGCGAAAGCCGACGCCGTGCTGCGCCGCGCTGCTGCCAGCGATCGGTGCCAGCAGGTCGAAGTTGATGGCGCCCGTCTGCCGGGCCAGCAGGGTGTTCACATCGACGCCGACCTTGGCCTTGGCTTCCCAGACATCGATGTTGTTGCTGTAGCTGACGTTGCTGCTGGGCTTTTGCGGGTGCTCGATAAAGGCCTGGCCGATATTGTCGGCGATCACGACGTTCTTGTCATTGGCGATGCGGATGGCAGTGTCGACGCCGGATTTGTCGCTGTTGATGACCGTATTGCCCTTGATGATCACGCCGACGGTATCGCTGACCGAAATGCCATGGCCGAAGGTGCCCTGGTAATAATTGTTTTCGATGCGGATGTTGGTGTTGGGGCCGCGCGTATCGATGTTCTCGCTGCGGATGAAGATGCCGCCGATGATGCCGCCGGTGCCCTGGACAAGGATGTTGTTGCGATAGGTCAGGTCGTGGCTGGCTTCGGTGACACCGTTCTGCACCTGGAAATTGCCGGGGTGGTCGCCGGCGGCATAATCGCCCTGCATGTCGTGGAGGTAGTTGTATTCGTACAGCGCGCGCGTGACGCCGGCGGTGTTGACGCCTTCGCGCGACCCGGTCACCTCGTTGCCGGCGATGATGATGTCGGTCGAACTGCTCAACGACACCGCGGTCTTCAACTGGTTGAAGGTCGAATCAAGCAACGAAAAGCCCTGCGTGGCGTGGACAACAAGGCCATTGCCGTCGTCAAAGCTGTTGCCGTTGAGCGAGCCGGTCATGTGCATCCCGACGATCGCGATGTTCGACGATTTGTCGACAAAGAACGCCGTGGTGGAAAGCGGGTCGCCGGGCTTCAACGGGTGCTTGATGTCGATGTCCTGGAAAACGATGTTCCTCGAACCGGTAAACACCACCGAATAGGCGCTGGCGTGGTTGGCGGCATCGGCGGACTTTATGGTCACCGTGCCGACGGGGTTGAAGCCCGACAGCCGCAGCGCACCATAGTCGCCGGGTGCCAGCAGGATGGTGTCGCCGCCCTTGGCGAGGCGAGTGGCGGCGAGGAACTGGGCGGCGTTGGCAACGGTGGTGGTCTTGCCGGGCATGCGGATACTCCATGGTGGATAAGGGGCGGGGGCGGGACCGGGTCACACCGGGCCGGCACGACGCCGACAACCACAGGAACGGCGGATGCCGCCGTGCTGTAACCGGCATAATGGGTGAAAAGACGTTAGGCTTACCCGCGATCAGGACGTCGCGCGGTCGGCCTTGTCGGCGCGGCGGCGGCCAAAGGCGAGGCCGCGCTCGAGCCGGGCGCGCAACGCGGCATAGTAAGCGGCGAGAAATTCATGGTCGTCACCACCCGGCGGCTGCCCGATCTTGCGGCGGATGCTGGCGGCAACCAGCATCACCGGGTCGTCGGCAGCGCGGCGCATCGCCTTGCCGGCCGAACGCCGCAGTACGGTTTCCAGCGTCTGCAATTCATAGACGCCATAGGCATCGAGCTGTTCGTCGCTGAACTGAAACGCGGCGCCGCTGTTGCCCCGTGTAGCGACATCGGCCCCCAGCACGCGGCGCGGCGTGCGCAGTACCCAGGTGCCGGCGATCAGGTCGCCGGCGCGCAACCGATCGCGGTTGAATAGCGGCAGCAGTGTGAACACGAACGCCCATGCCAGCCCCGCAAGCGCCGTCCAGCCATCGCCTTCACCATTGCCGGCCTGGTAGCCGAGGAACGAAAGCGGCAGGAATACCTCGAGCTCGCGCAGCAGGTTGCGCGCCACCACCGCATCGGTGGACAGGCGCCCGCCATCGCGCGAGGCAACACGGATACCCAGCGCGCACTTGCCCGGCGTGGCACCGCGCCGCCCGCTTTCGAACAGGATAAACCACAGGTTGCGCAGGATGAAGAAGCCAAGCAGCCACACCACCGCCAGCAACTGCCCGGTAATGCCGTTGAAATAGCCGGTGATCCCCAACCCGGCGAAGATGAGCACGACCGCGAGGGTGAAGCCGACCAGCACCGCCACCATGATGACCAGATCGAGCAGGAATGCCGAGGCCCGCTGCCCGGCAGTGGCGAGGTGGAGTGTCAGTGTTATACCCTCGGGGGTGACCAGCGCGCGCGCCGTGTCGGCATCCTCGGGGATGTAGAGCGCGGCGGCGGTCATGAATGGCGGTTCGTTCGCGCGGTCTTCCGCGGCAGGTAGAAATACACCAACCACAGCGCCAGCATGCCCGAAGCCACTGCCAGGCGCACGGCGTCGGCCTTTATGAGCTGGCGGGCGAAGCCTTCGAGCAGCCCCGCCACGAGCAGCATGACCAGCACCCCCAGCATTGCCGTTGCCGCCGTCCGCCCCGCGACCGTGGCGGCCGCCGTACGGGTCAGCCCGCCGGGAAAGGCGATGGCGCGGCCGATGCGGAAGCCAGCGGCGCCGGCGACGACGATCGCGAACAATTCGGTTGTGCCATGGATCATCAGCCAGCCGACAATCGGCACGCCAAGCCCATGGCTGATGAAAAGCACCAGAAAGGCCCCCAGCATGCAGCCGGTCGTGAGCAACAGGAATGCCGTCGGCAAGCCAAAGGCGAATCCCAGCGCAAAGGCCCCTATCGCCACCTGGGCATTGTGGGTGAACAGGAAGGCTGCGAGCGCGGCGAGGGGGTTTGCCTCGCCGCCGTACAGCGTTTCCCGCAGCGCCGCCGTCGTCGCCAGCGGATCGCGGCCGGACGCGAGGCTGGCAGGCACGAAGCTGGCATACCAGGCGGGATCATGCGCCACCATGATATAGCCGGCGATGGTGCCGGTGAGCAGGAGCGCGGCCGCAACCAGCGTTTCACCCGACAATGCCACCATCGCCGCCGGCCAATCGCGCGCGAAAAAACCGCGCACCCGCCGCCAGAAGCCCGATTGCACCCCATAAACGAAGAAATAGGCCCGCGCGCTGAGCGCCTCCAGATAGGCGATGAGATCGGCATCGAGCGAGGTCGCCCGTGCCACCGACAGCGACGACAGCGTGGCGCGATAGAGCATCGGCAGGGCCACCAGCGCATCGTCATCGAGCCCGCGCACAGACTTGCGCTCGGCGATATCGAGCAGCGCTTCGAGCGCCTTCCAGCTTGCCTCGCGCTCCTGGCGGAAGCGCCGGCTGCCGAGAACGAGTTCCGGCGGCGGTTCGTGCGCGGTCACAATGCAGTCCGTCGCTTGGTCTCGAGGTAGCGCCGCGCCAGTGCAGGGCCGGCCTGCTGCCACGGTGTTTCGAGCACATCGACCCCCATTCGCCGCAGCCGGGTCAGAACGATGCGGCGTTCGCGCAGCAGCCCGGCGGCGATGACGGCGCGCGACACGTCCTCGGGCGTCACCGGCACCGCAGCGACCAGCCCTTCCAGCTCGTCGTCGCGCATGACGATGCACAGCAACACATGGCGTTCGAGCAACCGCCCGACGGAGCGAAGCATCAGCTCGGCGCTGGTCGTATCGACGAAATCGGTGAACAGCATGACGAGGGAGCGCCGATGGAGCCGCGCTGCCAGCGTGCTCAATCCCAGCGTGTAGTTGGTTTCGGCCGGGCTGGCCTCCAACTGCGCGGCCAGCCGCTGCAACCCGGCAAACGCACCGGCACCGGTGGTCGCCGCACCTGCAACGCGCGGGCGCTCGTCAAAGCCGAACAGCCCGACGCGATCGCCCATTTTCAACGAGACATACGCCGTCAACAGCCCGGCGGTGATTGCCCGGTCGAGGCGCGACACCGCGGCGATGGGTTCCGCCATGGTGCGCCCGCAATCGAAGGCAAGGACGACATTGCTGTCGCGTTCGGCACGAAATTCCTTGGCGAGTAGCCGCGAATGACGTGCCGATTGCTTCCAGTCGATACCGCGCCGATCCATGCCGGCACGAAAATCCGCCAGCGCGTCGAACTCGCCGCCGCTGCCGAGCTGGATCTGCGCCATCATCCCGGCGGCGGCATCGGCGCTGAGCAGCGCGACCCCATCGGTGCGCACCGGTCGTACATCCGGGGTTACGAGCAACGCCGGCGGTCGCGGCTGGCGCTGTTGCCGCCACACCAGCCCCAACGGTCCCTGCCATCGCAGGTCGAGCTGCTGCTGCCCCACGACTCCCCTGCGCCGCGCGGTGATGGCGATGTCCGCCGCGCCGGAATTGCCCTGCAACGCAATCGCGACCCGGCCACCGGCGGCGAGTGCCAGCCGGTCATCGGTCGAAAGCGCCGCTGCCAGCTGCCGTGCGCCGCTGGCAGCCGCTACCCGCACCCGCAACGCGAACATTTCACCCACCGCAACATTGCTGGGGGCGGACGCAGCGGTATCGATGCGGCGCGGCATGGCGACAGCGTCGAACGCCGCCGCCGCGAGCACCAGCGAAAGCCAGAACACCGGCAGCAGCCAAAGGCCCGGCAGCATGATGCCGACCAGCAACGCCAGCGGCGCGCCGGCCGCGGCAATCGCCACGAGGCGTTGTGTCGGATAGATCAACGCGGCGCCTCGACCTGGTCGATCAACGCCGCCACCACGTCATCGACGAGCCTGCCGTCGATCTCGGCGGCCGGCGACAGGATGACACGATGGCGCAGAACCTCGGGCGCCAGCAGCTTGACGTCGTCGGGGATGACATAGTCACGCCCGGCAAGCGCCGCAGCCGCGCGCGCCGCGCTGGCCAGCATGGCGGCAGCCCGTGGTGAAGCGCCGCTTGAAAGGTCCGCCGCGCCGCGCGTCGCCCGCACCAGTGCCACGACATAATCGACGACTTCATCGACCAGCCGCACGCCGGCGACGCTGGCACGCGCACCCGCCAGTGCCGCAGCATCGGCCTGTGCGACAATGCCCCAGTCGGCAGCCTTGCTCGCCCCGAAACGGCTGCCATGCGATGCAACGATCCGGCGTTCCTCGGCGGCGCTGGGGTAGCCGAGCACATGTTTGAACAGGAAACGGTCGAGCTGCGCCTCCGGCAGCGGATAGACACCCTGGTGCTCGATCGGGTTTTGCGTCGCCACCACCATGAAACCATCGCCAAGCAGATGGGTGACACCATCGATGGTGACCGCACGTTCCTGCATCGCCTCCAGCAGCGCCGCCTGGGTCTTGGGCGGCGTGCGGTTGATCTCGTCGGCGAGCAACAACTGGGTGAAGATCGGACCCCGCGTCAACGTGAAGGTGCTGGTCTGGAAATTGAACAGGTTGGAGCCGAGGATGTCGCCAGGCATCAGGTCGGGCGTGAACTGGATGCGGCCGTAATCGAGGCCCGTGGCGGCGGCAAAGCACTGGGCAAGGAAGGTCTTGGCCACCCCCGGCGGCCCTTCGAGCAGGACATGGCCGCCGGCAAAAAGCGCCGTCAGCAACAGCCGCACCGCGCCCGACTGGCCGACCACCGCCTTGCCGACTTCGGCCTCGATACGCCCTGCCAGCGCCTGCACGTCAGTTACGGTCATCGATCATGTCCTTTTGCCATTGGTGCAGCGCCGCCGCGACAGCGAGCGCCGCGTCGCGCCTCACCACGTCATCGGCACGCGCCGCAAGATCGCTGTAGGCGGTGTTGCCGCTGCGGGTATCGAGCCATTTCGCCAGCGCCGCGTCGTCAAGGCCGGGCGGAGCGCCAAGCGCCGTCGCCACGGCATCGCGGACCAGCACTGCATAGCGCCGAACCATCGCCGGCTCGCGGTGGGCAGCGCGGACAAGCTGCGCCGCATTGTCCGCCAGCGCGCGTTTGCCAAATGCGATGGCGCGCGGGGCGGGCTGCGGCAAGCCGAAGCGGACGACCGCCTGCACCCCGGCCAGCGCCGCCGCCGCCAACAGGCACAGCGTCAACGCCAGGAACGGCGGCTCGAACGTTAGCCGGAACAGGTTGTTGCCTGTGGCAAAACCGTTGAGTGTCACGTCGAATACGAGGCCGCCATCGCGCGTCGCCCCCAGGTTGCGCAGCAGCGCCAGCGCGGCCCGCGCCCGCGCCGGGTCGCGCAGCGCGTTGTTGGCGAGCAGATCGGGATCGGCGAGGATATAGACGCACGGCGCTTTCACCCATGCCAGCACGGTTCGACCATCGGGCGTGCCCAGCGCTGTGCGGATGCCAGGGCCGACGATCGACTGGAGCTCGACAGGTGCCGTGACCGCTGCCGCGAATTCCGCACCGGTCAATTGCACCGACTTTGCGGCACCCTGCGTGATCGCCAAGTCCGGTGCCAGCTTCGCCAGCACCATGGTCACAAACCTGGGCGGCAACATCCCGGCTTGCGCGACCCAGCCCCTGACAGGCAGGCCCGCAGGCGTCCGATAAGGTTGCACCGCCCATTTGGGCAGGATGATGAGGATGGTCGCGTTGGACGGGCGTGGGCTGGCGAGCAGCGCGCGCAACGCTTCCGGCGGCGTATCGGCGGCCGGCGTCAGCACCAGCAGGCCGGCGTTGCGCCCTGCGGCAATGTCGCGTCCCGTCCGCACCGGGATGCCGGTATCCCGCGCCAGTTGCACAATGCCGCTGAAGCCGTTGCCCGACACGGACAAGGCATGAGCGCCGCCGTCGTGGCCGGATTGCAATGCCGGTGCGTAAGCCGTCAGCAGCGCAAAGGCCGCAGCCAGCACAAGGCCGACGGCGACCAATATCGCCACGGTGCGCGCCCCGAACGGGGTTTCGGCGTCGCTGCGGGTTGCGATGCTCATGCCCAGGCCCTGGGCAGCGCCATCGCTTCATAGGCGTTGCGGCACCGCGTCCACGCTTCGAAGCCGATCACCCGGCCACCGAACAGTCCGGCTTCGACCACGTCGGCGATCAGGGCAAAGGCGTGTGCGACATCGCCGGGCAGGCTGGGGGCGCGGGCGATGTCGCGGCTGGTCAACGCCGGGCGCAGGGTATCGGGACGCCGCGCTGCGATCTGTTCGACGCTGCGCAGCAGCACAAGATGGGCAGCCTCGGCAAACTGGCCCTGCGCCGCCAGGGCATCCGCTTCCGCCAGCAGGGCACGCGCCGGGCCGGCTTCGGGCCGCCATTCGGGCTCGGCAGCATCGATTGCGGTGCCACGGCGCCAGCGCGGTGCCAGCCATTGCCAGATGGCGCGCAACAGCAACAGCGACACCACCGCCACGCCTGTCCAGAAAATCCATTTGATCGGCGTGCCCTGCCGCCCAAGCCATTGGATCAGCGCCGGCAACCACGATGGCGGCGGCGGCACCGGCGGCACCGGCGGCAGGTCGAACTGCACCGAACCATCGGCGAGCAGCCGCGCATGCGCCGCGGCAAAGCCGTCAGCGTTTGCCGCTGCACCCGATACTGCACCCGAAACTGTCGCCACCCCGCCCCCGGCGGGCACTGCGCCCGCGAACTAAAGATAGGCCTTGTCGCCACAGGCTGGCAACGCCGCAGTCGCCGCACAAACGCTGCTGGACACGACTAGCAAAGGCGACGAAGTTGCCACAGGGCAATTTGGGGGAATTTCCGTGGCATCCATTCCGGTAACTGGCGAACGGTTCGACATGGGGCGGGTGATTTCGCGAACCACCAGCGCGATCCGGCAGAATGCCATGTTGTTCCTCCAGCTTGCCCTGTTGCTCTACTTCGTTCCGGCACTGTTCTCTGGCGCGTTGTCGTCCGGCGTCACCATCGACAGGGCGAACCCCTTTGCCAGCATGCTTTCGCCGTCGCGGCTCGGGCTCGGTGTCTTTGCGTTCCTGTGCTATTTCGTCATGCAAGCCGCGATCACACGCGCCACGATTGTCAATCTTGGCGGCGGCAAGGCGAGCTTTGTGTCGGCACTGCGCGCCGGGGTAACCAGCGCATTGCCGATCCTGGGGCTGACGATCGTGACCGGGATCGGTTTCGCCGTTGGCTTTGTGCTGTTGATCGTTCCCGCGATCATGTTGTCGGTGATATGGTGTGTCGCTGTTCCGGCGCTCGTCGAGGAGGGCGTCGGCGTGTTCGGCAGCCTTGGACGCAGTCGCGCCCTGACCAAAGGTTCGCGCTGGCGCATTTTCGGGATGCTCGTCCTCATCCTGATCATGATTTACGGACCGCTGACGATTGCCGCATTCATGGTGCGCGGCGTCAGCCCGCAGGCCATGCCGACCTTCGGGCCGGGCCTGATCTTCACGAACCTTGTAAGCACCATCGCCACCATGGTTTCAGCGACCCTTGTCGCCGCGATGTACGTCGAACTGCGCTTCGTCAAGGAGGGCGCCGCCCCCGAAAGCCTTGCCGCGATCTTCGACTGACCACTGACACCGGAAGGAAAACGCCGTTGCGCGCCATCAGATTGCGAAAGCCCGGCGGGCTCGACAGCTTGTACGTCGGAGAGGCCGAAGCCGGTCCGGTCGGTGCCGGCGAAATTCGCGTGCGGCTCCATGCAAGCTCGGTCAATTACCATGATTATATCGTCGTCATGGGCGGCATCCCGACGCCCGATGGCCGCATCCCCATGTCGGATGGCGCCGGCGAAGTCACCGAAGTCGGCAGCGGTGTTTCTGGCTTTGCCGTTGGTGACCGCGTCGTCAGCACCTTTTTCCCGCTGTGGTTGGCCGGTGAACCAACGCTTGAAACGCTGGCGCAGGTGCCGGGGGACCGCAACGACGGCTATGCGCGGGATGAAGTCGTCGCCCCGGCGACGTCGTTCACCCACGCCCCCGCCGGCTTTTCGCACGCCGAAGCCGCCACGCTGACCTGCGCCGGGTTGACCGCCTGGCGGGCGCTTTTCGTCGAGGCGCCGCTGTTGCCCGGCGACACCGTGCTGGTACAAGGCACCGGCGGCGTTTCGATCTTTGCCTTGCAGTTCGCCAAGGCGGCGGGCGCGGTTGTCATCGCCACATCGTCGTCGGATGCCAAGCTCGATCGCTTGCGGGCGCTGGGCGCCGACCACCTCATCAACTACAAGCGCGACGCGGAATGGGGCGTCACGGCGCGAGGGCTGACTGGCGGCCGAGGGGTCGACCACATTGTCGAAATCGGCGGCGCCGGCACGCTGGCACAATCCATCGCGGCGTGCCGCCTGCGCGGCAATATCGCCCTCATCGGCGTGCTTGCCGGTTTTGCCGGCAATGTCGCCACCGCTGCCATCATGGCCGGCAACGTCCGCATCAACGGGCTGACCGTCGGCAGCCGTGAACAACAGCTCGCCATGATAAAGGCCATCGAGGCCAATGCCATTCGCCCGGTGATCGATTCGTGTTTCGACCTCGAACAGATCGCCGATGCCTTCCGCCGCCAGGAATCCGGCCAGCACTTCGGCAAGATCTGCCTCGAGTGGTAGCGCCGGGCAGCGGCGATTCCTTCAATGACGTACCGACACGACCCGCCAATGGAGCGGTCTCGATCGATGGGCGTTTATGGTTCCAGTAGGAGGAACCATGCAATGAAATCAATTATCTGGCTTGCGACAATTGCCTTGGCTGTCGGCGGCGTTGCCGGCGCGGCAAACGCTCAAATGCGTCCCGACGACCGCATGCACCAGGGTGATCGCCCCGACATGCGCGCCGATATGAACCGCGACGGCCCGATGCGGCATGACGAAATGCGCCGCCACCACAACCACTGGAACAACCACCATCGTCATTGCACCTACCGTTGGCAGCATCATCACAAGGTGCGTTACTGCCGCTAAGCTGTTTTCCAGCCAGTTGTCGTGCGCTGTCCGCCAGGACGATGCGCGAGGATCGGCGATGCGGCGGGCGCGTCCGGATTCCGCAGAGCGAAACGCATCCGGGGACATCGCCGCCGCTGGCAGGACCAGTGGCGGCAATCCCATGCGCGCCACATGTCGGTGCAAGCGTGGTGCGCGACGCACTCTCCGGCGAACCGGTCTCAGCCTGTTTCACCTGTTAATTGCGTGATTCCGGCCGAAAACAGGCTCAATCCCGGGTTTCCGCGCTCATGTGCGCGGGTTTGTGGTTCCCGTTCAATCGGTTAGGCGATTAGCTCTAAAATGCCTGGAACAGGGCCGTATTGCGCCATAACAGGACAATATCAGGTGTATAACAGGTCGGTCTGATCTGTTCGAGGAAGCGGTAAATTGATCCCCGACGACAAACTCGCTTTCCTGGTGGATGAGGCGTTTGGCGATGCCGCCCGCGGCGCGACGATCCGGCAGACGGGCAGCGGCGTGTCACATACGATTTCTGTCTCACTGAACTTGGCTGACGTTCCCGCCAGCTTCTTCTGCCAACCGCCGTGGAGCGCGAACCGGTCGCTCATCGAGTCGTATTTCGGCCCGATCCTGGCGCACAGCCGGAGCTGTCCCGGGCGCGGTGCCGTCCAGTGCTGCCAGGCCGAGGAGGGTGAGATGTGCTGCCCGCGGTGGATCGAGCGCGAGGATCCTGAATGGTATGCGCAGCGCGCCGACATCTACATGACGATGATCAATAAGCGTATCGCCGACAGGTCCGGGATGTCGGTAGAGCTGGCCGCCGACGAAGCGTTCGAGCTCGGCCAGCTGTTCCAGGAGGCACGGATAAAGCTTGGCTTCGACCATGCCACCAAGCGAAGCGACAAGGTGACCGAGGGCGCGCGTCTCGGCGGTAAGGCCCGCCGACTGGCGAACCGCGGGCGCCTGCCCGTGGCCGACACGGTTGCAGATGTCGAACGGCTGGTCGCGGAGGGTCGTTCGATAACCCGCGCCTATGCCGCGGTCGGACGAAAGCAGGGGGTGAGTGCTCAGACAATCGCCAAGGAATACCGCCGGGCAAAAAAACCGGGGTAGATCCGGGCAATTACCTCTCGCGACCCGATAGATGGCGTGCACCCAAGCCTTGGAGTGTACCCATGACGAAGCCTTTGCCAACACAGCGCAACCGCCTGCTCGAGATCGAGCACCTGGCCCTTGCCGATCTAAACCCCAGTCCCCGCACGCCGCGCCGTCACAAGCGCGCGCAGATCAAGGCGCTGGCGAAGTCGATTGCGGCGTTCGGCTTCAACGTCCCCGTGCTGATCGACGCCGACAACATTATCATCGCCGGCCATGCCCGTCTCGATGCCGCCCGCGAGATCGACCTGACCACGGTGCCGGCAATCCGGCTCGAGCATCTCGACGCTGCGGCGATCGACGCGTTCATGATCGCCGACAACCGGCTCAGCGATCTGTCCGACTGGGACGACCAGCGGCTGGGTGCAATCCTGAAAGACCTCAGCCTCATCGACCTTGGCTTCGACATCGAGGCGACGGGGTTTGCGGTCGCCGAGATCGATCTGCGCATCGAGGGACTGAGTGATCCGGGCGATGACGACGCTGCCGATGTCGTGCCGCCGGCCGGCCCAGCTGTCGTGCAGCCCGGCGAGCTTTGGCAGCTCGGCGATCACCGGCTGTTCTGCGGCGATGCGCTGCTTGCGGGTTCGTGGGAGGCGCTGATGGGCGACGGGCGCGCGGCGCTGGTCGTTACCGACGCGCCCTATAATGTCAAAATCGGCGGTCATGTCTCCGGCCTCGGCCAGCACCGCCACCGCGAGTTCGCCATGGCCGCCGGCGAGATGTCCGCCGACCAGTTCACGACCTTCCTGACGACCGCCGCCACGCATGCCGCGGCTTGGTCCACGCCGGGCTCGCTGCATTACTGGGCGATGGACTGGCGCCACCTGCCGGAGCTGACCCTTGCAGGCAAGGCCGCCTATGACCGACAACTCAACCTGTGCGTCTGGGCCAAGACCAACGCCGGCATGGGCAGCTTCTACCGCAGCCAGCACGAACTGTTCATGGTGTTTGCCAAGGCTGGTGCCCCCTGTCGCAATAACGTCCAGCTTGGCCGGTTCGGTCGCTCGCGCAGCAATGTCTGGTCCTATCCGGGTGCCAGCAACTTCGGGCGCGGCGAAAGCGGCAGCGGCGAGGGCAATCCGCTGGCCCTGCACCCGACGGTCAAGCCGACGGCGCTGATTGCCGATATCCTGCTCGACGCCAGCGCCCGCGGCGACATCGTCACCGACCCCTTCATGGGGTCCGGCACCACGATCATCGCCGCCGAGAAGCTTGGCCGCCGCGCCCGCGGCATCGAACTCGATCCGCTCTACTGCGATACCATCATCCGCCGCTGGCAGGCCTGGACCGGCGAAACTGCGATACGCGCGTCCGATGGCGTGACCTTCACGGCGCTCGAAGCCGGCGTGGTCAACGGGGAGGACGTGGCATGAACGACATCCGCGACAACGGCGGCCGGTTCCGCGCCGGGTCTCCCAGCCCCAATCCGCACGGCCGCCCGAAGAAGGTGTCCGGTGTCGATGCGTCGGTCATGGAGGCACTTTCGGCCAAGATCATCGTCAACGAGCAGGGACGCCGCAGGCGCCGGTCGAAGCTCGACATTACCGCCGCCCAGATCGCCAACAAGGGTGCCGGCGGCGATCTGCGCGCCGCCAGGATGGCGCTCGACCAGGCCCGCAAGGCCGAGGAGCGCGCCGAGGCGCATGCCGTCCGGGCGCCGGTGATGACCCAGGTCGATCATGCCATAATCGCCCGGGTCGTCGCCCGCATCGAACAGATCATCCTCGCCCGGGAGCCAGGTCATGATGCCCAGGATTGAACCCACACTGTCGCCCGAAGAGTATGACGCCATCTCGCGCGTCGATTTCTGGACGTTCACCCAGCGCGTCTTCGCCGAGCAGGGCGGCGGGCCGTTTGAAGACAACTGGCATATCCAGCTGCTCTGTGCCGCGGTCGACCGTATCCGCACCGAACCCAATACCAGGCTCGCCATCGCCCTGCCGCCGCGCAGCCTCAAGTCAATCATTGCCTCGGTGGCGCTGCCGGCCTGGCTGCTTGGCCATGACCCCACCCTGGAAGTCGTTTGTGTCAGCTATGGGCAGGAACTCGCCGATCAGTTCTCGGCGCATTGCCGGACCATAATGCAGACCCCCTGGTATCGCCAGCTGTTTCCGGCGAAGCGGCTCGACCGGCTGGTCATCGGCCATCTGGCGACGACCGCCGGCGGCATGCGTTACGCGACGTCGGTCGGCGGTTCGCTCACCGGAATCGGTGCCGACGTCATCATCGTCGATGACCCGATGAAGCCCGACGAGGCGTTTTCCGATGCCGAACGCGGCAAGGCAAATGGCTGGGCGCGCCATACCCTGTTCACCCGGCTCAACAAGAAGTCCGACGACCGCATCATCATCGTCCAGCAGCGCCTTCATGAAGACGACATGATCGGCCATGTCCAGGAGATCGCCGGGTTCGAGCTGCTGTCCTTTGCCGCCATCGCGCAGGAAGACGAACAGCATGTCATCCGGACGCCGTTTGGCACAGTGACGCATACCCGCCAGGCCGGCGAAGCCCTGCACTCGGAACGCGAATCACTGGCCGTGCTGGAAAAGCAGCGGATCCTGCTCGGCACCGAGTATTTCGCGGCCCAGTATCTCCAGTCGCCGGCACCGCCCGGCGGCGGCCTCGTCAAGCTGGCGTGGTTCAACCGCTACGACCCCGCCAAAAGGCCAGCGTTCACCCGCATCATCCAGAGTTGGGACTGCGCTGCCAAGGCCGGGCAGCTCAACGACTATAGCGTCTGCACAACCTGGGGCATCACCTACAACAAGGACATCTACCTGCTGCACGTTCTGCGGGTCCGCCTCGAATATCCAGAACTCAAGCGCAAGCTCCGGGAAATGTCGGACCAGTTTCGCGCGGGCGTCGTGCTGATTGAGGACACCTCGGCGGGCACCCAGCTTGTTCAGGAGCTTCGGCGGGAGGGGTTCGCGCGGGTTACCCCAGTTAAGCCCAAGGGCGACAAGGCCATGCGCATGGTGTCACAGACGCCGGCGATCGAAGCCGGGCGGGTCTACATCCCCCACGACGCCCCCTGGCTGCAAGACTATCTGCACGAGCTCGCCATGTTCCCCAAGGGCAAGACCGACGACCAGGTCGACTCGACCGCCCAGGCGCTGGCGCATATCGGCATGCCTTCGTCTGCCGATAACTGGATAGAATATATGCGAGGCGAGGCCCTTCGCGTGCATGGACTGAGCCCCGGGGACATCACCATCACATTCGACTATATCCACCCCGATACCCAGTTCACCAGCTGCATGGGCCGCACGCTGCGCCGCGAACAGGATGGATTCTACCACTGCTCAAAGGGCGAATGGGACAGCGTGCGGATGATGCAGGGCATTGTGCTAATCGAAGGTGAGGGAGCTTGAATTTCTCTGCGGGCCGGGGCCCTCGCCTGTGGAGAGGTGAGCTGCTACCGGTTTGATCGACACGAGGTTACCTTCCGATTCCATAAAACACCTTATCTCGGTGTCCACGAAACTGGCAGCAGCTCACACCGCCCCCCATCGAGACGCGTGCTCCCGCTCGTGTTCCAGCACCATCCGCACCGCGCGCTCCCGAACCTCGGGCGCATACTTGTTGGTTGTCTTGCTCATAAGGGCTCCACCTTCTCAGGAGTTGGAGCCTCCGGCAAACCCGGCGCGGTTCACAGCTCAAGCCAGCGCTATCTTTTTGGCGATATGGGCAATAGTCTAGGGAGAGATGGATCTCGGGGGACTGTATGCGCAAGGTGCTATGTGGAATATTGCTGGGGCTGCTTGCCGGGAAGGTGGTAGCTGAAACCTGGGTTCCAATAGCAGACGACAAAGCGGGGAACGCGCTTTTTATAGACAAGGATTCCGTAGTTGTATCAGGATTTATGAGAGAGGCTTGGTTTAAGTACACGCTTGACGAAGTCAGGTCGGAGCTCATTGGATCGAGCACGACTGTCGGCAGGACAGTGTTCAACTGTCGAGATAAGACGACAGCAACCAGGGCACTGATCAAAAATTCATCTGAGATCCCGCGAGAGATGCCTACGTCGCACCCCTTATTGTTTATGCCATTTGACGCTCTCTCGAGCATCGAAGCGGAAGTCATCTGCAAAGAGCGCGTCTCGCTCTAATGTTGTATTGAGGTGGTCCCGGAAACCTGGACAGGCTGTTAAGCTATTCCCGATCTGAAGGATGGACGGGAATGAAGACGACGAGAAAGCGCTACAGCGCGGATTTCAAGGCCAAGGTTGCGCTGGAGTCGATCCGCGGGGACCTGACGCTGGCGGAGCTGGGGACCAAGCACGGCATCCACCACACGATGATCGCGGCGTGGAAGCGGCAGGCGATCGACGGCATGGCATCGACCTTTGCTGGCGCCTCGGAGGTGGCGCGGGCGAGCGGCGAGGCGGAGATCGACAAGCTGCATTCCAAGATCGGGCAACTGGTCGTGGAACGGGATTTTTTAGCCAAAGCCTTCGGTCGATGAGCGTGGATCGAAGGCGCGGGATGATCGAGGCGGTGCACGCCGATCTGTCGATCTCGGCGCAATGCCGGCTGCTGTCGATCAGCCGGTCATCGTTCTATTATGCACCGCAGCCCGAGTCCGAAGAGACGCTGGCGCTGATGCGGGTGATCGACGCGGCGTTCCTCGATATGCCCTGGTATGGCAGCCGGCAGATGGTCCGCCATCTGCGGCGCCAAGGCCTCGACATCGGCCGCCGTCGGGTACGGCGGTTGATGACCAAGATGGGGCTGTCGCCGATCTACCAGCGGCCGCGCACCAGCGATCCGCACCCGCAGCACCGGATTTATCCGTATCTGTTGCGGCATCTGGCGATCGAGCGGCCGAACCAGGTCTGGTGCGCGGACATCACCTACATCCCGATGCGGCGCGGCTTCCTGTATCTGGTGGCGATCATGGACTGGGCGACACGCAAGGTGCTGGCCTGGCGGCTGTCGAACACGATGGACGTCGGCTTTTGCGTGATAGCGTTGGAAGAAGCGCTGACGCGCTTCGGTAGCCCCGAGATCTTCAACACCGACCAGGGCAGCCAGTTCAGCAGCTTTGCCTTCACGGCCGTGCTGAAGGACGCCGAGATCCGGATCAGCATGGATGGCCGTGGACGCTGGATGGACAACGTGTTCATCGAACGCCTGTGGCGATCACTGAAGTACGAGTGCGTCTA
>JANXVZ010000009.1 GCA_025351405.1 Sphingomonadales bacterium
GACCTTCGTCGGCACGCTGACATCGAAGGAATTCCTGACGACGCAGGGCGGTCCCGGCATCGGCGCATTGGCGCTTGGCAGCCTTTACGGCCCCAATGCCTTCACGGGCGCGGTGAACCCATCCGATCCGCGCCAGGTTTATACCGCTAGCCCTCCGACCTATTTCACCGACGAAATCCAGGCCTCGGCAAAGATCGAGCATGATTTCGGCGGCATAAAGGCCAAATTGTCGGGACTGTATCAGCAGAACAAGGTTGACTCGTCCGAGGATTATTACCTCGCGCTGCAAAATCCGGCGGGCTTCATCCCCGGCCTGACGACGCTCAAGGCTTATGGCAGCGGCGCCTTTGGTCCCGGCCTCGGGCAATTTGGCCAGGTGGCGAACGTCCTCATTCCCAACGGCGTCAACGGACCGTATTGCACCTCTCAGGCCGAACCGACCGGCACCGGTGCCTATGGGGGCCATGCCGTCTGCAGCCAGGTTCCGCTCAACTTCGATCGCTCGGTCGGCGTCAACAAGGCCTATACCGCCGAAGCAATCGTTTCGAGCCAGTTCGACGGAAAGTTCAACTTCCTGCTCGGTGGTATCTACAACCGTATCACCACCAAGAACCTCGATTACTACGTCAACGGCTTCGGCATCGACTATGTTGCCGGTGTTCTTGGCACCGCAACGGCGCTCGGCCAGCAGGGCGCCGGCAACACGACCTTCCCCAACGTGTATCTGGGCTCGCCTTTCTATCGCAACAACCAGCAGGACTATAAGCTCGAGTCGTACGGTATCTTCGGCGAGGGCTATTACAAGCTCACCGACAGCGTGAAGGTCACCGTCGGCGTACGCTACAACAACGACAAGAAGTCGGTCACCGCGCGCACGGCACTGGCGGCGTTCCCGGTACCCTATGGCACCACCAACGCCTTCAATTCGCCGTTCGTCGGCAGCTATGATGCTGATCCGGGAACTGCCGGCAACCAGCTGTTCCAGCAACGCAAGGTCGGCTTCGGTGAATTCACCGGCCGCGCGGTCGTCGACTGGAAGATCAGCGATACCAGCCTGCTCTATGTCTCCTACTCGCGCGGCTACAAATCGGGGGGTATCAATCCGCCTCTGTCGCCGATCTTCACCGTGCCGGAAAGCTTTGCGCCGGAGTTCATCAACTCCTTCGAAGTCGGCTCCAAGAACACCTTCCTTGATGGTACGCTGCGCTTGAACCTGACCGGTTTCTATTACAAATACAGCGGCTTGCAGCTTAGCCGCATTGTCGCCCGCACCGCGGTCAACGACAATGTCGACGCCAACATCTACGGCGTCGAACTGGAAGCCATTGTCCAGCCCATCCAGGCGCTGTCGTTGAACTTCGGCTTCAGCTATCTGCACACCGAGGTGTCGAGCGACAAGTTCGTCACCAACACGCGTGATCCCTCGGGTGGCCGCAGCGATGCCGTCATCATCAAGGACATCACAAACGGTTCGAACTGCGCTGTCGTCCCCAACACCCCCGGCAACGCCGCCGGTGCCAACGCCTTTGTCGGCTTCGTCAATTCGCAGATCAATTCCGGCGCCGTCGCCGGGTTGAAGCCTGGTGCGGGCCTGCAGGCACCGACCGCCTTCCCGGTGGGAAGCGGCATCAATGGCGCGACAGGCGCCTTTGGTGTCTGCGCAGCACTGAAGGGTTACGCGGCCGCAGCGGGCGCGCTGTTTGGCGGCATCACCGAGCTCGATGCGGGTGTCCCTGTCAACATCAAGGGCAACCAGTTGCCGCAGGCGCCTAACTTCAAGGCTTCGGCGGGCATCCAGTACACCGCCGAATTCAGCAACGGCTTTGCCCTGATCCCGCGGTTCGACATCGCCTTCACCGGCAACAGCTATGGCAGCATCTTCAATGGCGCAGCGCCGGGCCAGACGAGGTTCATCAACCGCGTCCCAAGCTATACCGTGATGAATGCCTCGCTCCAGCTCAACGGCCCCAACGATCGTTGGTACGTCCGCGGCTTCATCCAGAACATCGCCAATAACAATGCCGAGACCGGGCAATATGTCACCGACCAGTCATCGGGCCTGTTCACCAACATCTTCACGCTCGAACCGCGCCGCTACGGCATCGGCGCCGGTTTCAAATTCTGACGCAAGTCGCGACTGACGCTTCGAGGGCGGGGAGCAATCCCCGCCCTTTTTGTATCCTTCGCCCCTTGACGACGCCGAGGCAGACATTGACTTTCGCCCCCTTTATCGTCCAAGGCGCACGCGACGCAGCGCGCCGACTATTCGCCCCGCCCGTTCAAGGAACCGCATGAGCTTTGCAGATCTCGGCCTGTCGGAGGAGCTGCTCCGTGCGGTGACCGACAGTGGCTATAACGATCCCACCCCCATCCAGCGCCAGGCGATCCCGCCGGTGTTGATGGGGCGCGACATTATCGGCGTCGCACAGACCGGCACCGGCAAGACCGCTTCGTTCGTGCTGCCGATGATCGACATCCTCGCCGAAGGTCGTTCCCGCGCCCGGATGCCGCGCTCGCTGATCCTGGAGCCGACGCGCGAACTGGCCCAGCAGGTTTCCGAGAACTTCGATAAATACGGAAAATATCACAAGCTGACGATGGCATTGCTCATTGGTGGTGTGTCGATGGGTGACCAGCTGGCGGCGCTCGAAAAGGGTGTCGACGTGCTTATCGCGACGCCCGGCCGGCTGATGGACCTGTTCGGCCGTGGCAAGATCATGCTTAACCAGTGCAGCCTGCTGGTCATCGACGAAGCCGACCGGATGCTCGACATGGGTTTCATCCCCGATATCGAGGAAATCTGCACAAAGCTGCCGAGCCCGCGCCAGACGCTGCTGTTTTCCGCCACCATGCCGCCGCCGATCAAGAAGCTGGCCGACCGCTTCATGACCGACCCCAAGATGATCGAGGTCGCACGGCCGGCATCGACCAACGCCTCCATCGCCCAGTTCATCGTGCAGACGTCGGCGCGCGGCAAGCGCGAGGCGCTGCGCACCATCCTGCGTGACCCTGAAGTCAAGAATGCCATCGTCTTTTGCAACCGCAAGAAAGACGTACGCGAACTGGCTGATGTGCTGAAGCGCGCCGGGCTGGCTGCCGGCCAGATCCATGGCGACATGGATCAATCAGACCGGATCAAGGAGCTCGATCGCTTCAAATCGGGCGCCATCACCATTCTCGTTGCTTCGGATGTCGCGGCGCGCGGCCTCGATGTTCCGGGCGTGAGCCATGTGGTCAACTACGATGTGCCGCACCACGCCGAGGACTATGTCCACCGCATCGGGCGCACCGGTCGCGCCGGCCGCACCGGCATCGCCTATACCTTGGCGACCCCGGACGAAGCCGAGAATCTCGCCGAAGTCGAGAAGCTGATTCGCCAGAAGATTGCCGTGTTTGGCGCCGAGGCCATTCCGGCCACCGCAGAAGCGATCGCCATTGTCGAAGCCGACGCAAAGGCGCCGCCGGCCCGCAGTCGCGCCCCGAGGGCATCGGCAAAGGCCGTGGCAGCCGTTGTGGCGCCCGAGCCGGTTGCGGTCGACGAAGACGCCGGAGACGACATTGCCGATCTGGTGGAAACCGCCGTCGAGCGCGAGGACGTGGGTGGGCGCGCGGACAGCGGCGAGCGCAAACGCAAGCGCCGCCGTGGTGGTCGCGGCCGCAAGCGTGACGGTGGCGAAGCCGCGCAGGAGGACATTGCACCCCCGCAAGTTCGCACCATCGAGCCCATCGGCGAGGCGCGCGCCACACCCGAACCAAAGCGTGAGGCGCGCAACGAGGGGCGCCGCGACCAGCCCCGGGAGCAACAGCGGGAGCAGACCCGCGAACAACCGCGCGAACAGGTTCGCAACACGCGTCCAATCGATGCGATCGACAACCGCGGCTATGGTCGCCGCGACAGCGCCCGGGATTCGGGCCGCCGAGACGGACGGGGTGACCCGCGCCGCGACGACGGCGGCGAAAGCTTCATCGGTTTCGGCCCTGAAGGCATCCCCGGCTTCCTGACGCACAAGGCGACCATCGAATAGGGTTCCCCGGCGCTATCGGCTGCCCTGTTTCATGTCCGTTTCCGCCCGCGCCCGTTCGACTTCATAGGCGAGGCGCGCCGGCGGGCCGATGACGTCCGACACCGGTCGACGCGGACTCGCCGGCGCGGGCCCGTCCGCCTGGCCGATCCGGAAGGCAAAGGTCGGCCGCCAGCCGGAATCGTCCAGCAACGCGTCGGCACCGCCGGCAAACGCGGACCGGCGACCCAGTTGCCGGTCACGGTCGATCA
>JANXVZ010000024.1 GCA_025351405.1 Sphingomonadales bacterium
CCACCGCGATCGAGAGCGAAGGGCAGTGGTTCCTAGCGGACTCCCGCACCTTCGCCGCCGCCATCGCCGACCTCACGGCCGGCTTCGCCTTCTACCACGTCCCCATCACCCTCACCGCCCCGCGGATTTCCGCCAAGGACGGCCACCTCAACCTTGCCGGAACCACCCAAGTCCTTGAAGACCTCGCCGCGATGCTGACGGCCCGCCCGCCGCCATGACCCGCTGACGTCGCAACGGCAGTGAGGAATACTCCGGCTCGCTGGGAACCCGAAAATCGGCTGGCGGGTCGCCCCTGACATCACCGGCTTTTCAAGTGGACAACATATTCGGGCTATCAGGGACAGCGCTCTCTCCCTCTGCTTCTCCCGACTTGGCGAGGCTGGCCGACAACCCACCCGACCGGCCGACGTCATCGACCGCCACAAGCGATCGCTCAGCCCCGCATGTCGGCATTGCGCCGTGTCGCCGGCCGCGCGATACACCGCGTACCGCCAGCATGTTACAGGCCAGCCATGGAAAGCGACACGCACCACATGCCCGCCATGATCGCGCTCGCGTGCGATCACGCCGGGTTTCCCCTCAAGGCCGCCGTGCGCGCGATCATCGAGGCGGCGGGCTGGGGGGTGATTGACCGCGGGACCGGCGACGCCGCGCGGGTCGATTACCCGGATTTCGCGCATCTTGCCTGTGCGGATGTGGTGTCGGGGCAAGCGAGGTTCGCGGTGTTGATTTGCGGCAGCGGGGTGGGCATGTCGATCGCGGCCAATCGCCATCCCGAGATCCGCTGCGTGCTGGCCCATGAGCCCACCACGGCGCGGCTGGCGCGCGGCCATAATGACGCCAACGCTCTGGCTTTGGGCGCGCGGCTGACCGGGGCGGAGGCAGCGTCGGACATTCTCCGGGCGTTTCTGACCACCGAATTCGAGCGTGGCCGCCATGTCGGTCGCATCGCCAAGCTCACGCCCAGGCAGGGAATTCCCGCATGAACCACCTCGTCGCTCCCGGCTTTTTCAGTGCGTCGCTGGCCGATTCCGATCCCGAGCTTGCCGCCGCGATCGGGCGCGAATTGGTGCGCCAGCAGGACGGGATCGAGCTGATCGCGTCGGAGAACATCGTCTCGCGTGCGGTGATGGAGGCGCAGGGCTCGGTGCTGACCAATAAATACGCCGAGGGCTATCCTGG
Organism: Sphingomonadales bacterium; assembly: GCA_025351405.1. GTDB lineage: Bacteria > Pseudomonadota > Alphaproteobacteria > Sphingomonadales > Sphingomonadaceae > Sandarakinorhabdus. The sequence continues at coordinate 1,183 of JANXVZ010000024.1, forward strand.
ACGGCGCTATTATGGCGGCTGCGTCGAGGTCGATGTGGCGGAGAACCTGGCGATCGCGCGGGCGAAGCTTTTGTTTGGCTGCGCGTTCGCCAATGTGCAGCCGCATTCCGGGGCGCAGGCCAATGCCGCCGTCATGCTGGCGCTGGTCAAGCCTGGCGAAACCATCCTCGGGATGAGCCTTGATGCCGGTGGCCACCTCACCCATGGCGCGGCGCCGTCGATGTCGGGCAAGTGGTTCAATGCCGTGCAATATGGCGTGCGGCGGGAGGACCACCTGATCGACTATGACGAGGTCGAGCGCCTGGCGCATGAGCACAAGCCGGTGCTGATCATCGCCGGCGGCTCGGCATACCCGCGCACGATCGACTTTGCCCGCTTCCGTGCCATTGCCGATGCGGTGGGCGCGAAATTGATGGTCGACATGGCGCATTTCGCCGGGCTGGTCGCCGCGGGCATCCATCCCAGCCCCTTGCCGCACGCCGATGTTGTGACGACGACGACCCACAAGACCCTGCGTGGCCCGCGCGGCGGCATGATCCTTTCGAACAACGAGGCGCTGGGCAAGAAATTCAACAGCGCAGTGTTCCCCGGCATGCAGGGCGGGCCGCTGATGCACGTCATCGCGGCCAAGGCGGTGGCGTTCGGCGAGGCGCTGCAACCGTCGTTCCGTGACTATGCCGTGCGCATCGTCGCCAATGCACAAACGCTGGCGGCAAAGCTGAAGGAGCGCGGTTGCGCGGTCGTCGCCGGCGGCACCGATACCCATCTGGCGCTGATCGACCTGACGCCCAAGGGCATCACCGGCAAACAGGCCGATGAAGCCCTGGAGCGTGCGGGCATCACCTGCAACAAGAATGGCGTGCCGTTCGACCCGTTGCCGCCGACGCAGACCAGCGGCATCCGGGTCGGCTCGCCGGCCGGGACCACCCGCGGTTTCGGACAGAGCGAATTTGCCGCCATCGGCGACATGATCGCCGATGTCCTCGATGGGCTGGCAGCGAATGGCGAGCACGGTAACGAGGCGGTCGAAAAAGCGGTCAACGTTCGCGTCCGGGCGTTGTGCGCGCGTTTCCCGATCTATCCGGACAGTTGACGGCCAAAGGGTCGACGGCCAGCGCAAAGGAGACTGCCATGAGCGACACCGATAGCCCGAACGACGGCAAGCCCAAGGATTTTGCCACCAAGGCCGAAGCCATGGCCGAGGAGGCGCTCGAAGCCGGGCGCAATTTCGTGACGACCGACACTGGCAAAAAGGTCGCCGAACTGAGTGACACGGCGTTTGCCAAAGCCGAAGACTTGCGCCGCAAGGCGATGGAAAGCGATCTTGGTAAAAAGGCGCTCGATAGTGACCTCGGCAAGCAAGCCGTCGGATTTGCGCAACAGGCCGCCGACAAGACCCGGCAAGCCATCCCCAACGAGCTCGGCCGCAATATCGCCGTCGGGGCTGCTGCGGGGGCAGTGATCGCCATTCCGCTGCCATTTATCGGATCGTTGCTCGGCGCAATTGTCGGCGGCGGCCTCGGCTATCTGCGTACCATCACCAAGAAACGCTGATGCGCTGCCCGTTTTGCGGAAACGACGATAGCCAGGTCAAGGATTCGCGGCCGACCGAGGATGCGGGCGCCATCCGTCGCCGTCGGCAATGCCCGGCGTGCGGCGGGCGCTTCACCACGTTCGAGCGGATCCAGTTGCGCGAGCTGACCATCGTCAAGAAATCCGGCAAGCGCGAAGTGTTCGAGCGTGACAAGCTGGCGAAATCGATCGAGATCGCCTGTCGCAAGCGCCCCATCGAACCGCAGCGTATCGAGCGCATGGTCAATGGTGTCGTAAGGCGACTGGAATCGGCAGGCGAGAGCGAGATCGAGGCCGACAAGGTCGGGGAGATGGTCATGGAGGGCCTGCAGGCGCTCGACCCCGTGGCGTATATTCGTTTTGCCAGCGTCTATCGTGATTTCCGCGAGGCGCGCGACTTCGAGACATTTGTTGGCGGGCTGTCGGCGGTTGTCGCGCCCGGCCCGGGCGGCGAGGCGGACGAATGACTCCGTCCCACGCGGTACCGCCCGCCATTATCCTTGTTCGGCCGCAACTGGGGGTCAATATCGGCGCCTGCGCCCGGGCGATGGCGAATTTCGGGCTGACCGACCTTCGATTGGTATCGCCGCGCGATGGCTGGCCCAACCCCGATGCCGGCCCGGCAGCCAGTGGTGCGGATGCCGTGCTGGAACGCACCATGGTCTATGACAGCGTTGCTGCTGCCTGCGAGGGCCTCGGGCTTGTGTTTGCGACGACCGTGCGCAACCGGGAGCTTACCCGCCGCGTCGTGACGCCGGCACAGGCCGCCGCCGAATTTCATGGGCTGCGGCTGCAGGGCGGGCTGATGTTCGGGCCTGAACGCACCGGCCTCGAGACCGAAGACCTTGCCGTCGCCCATGCGATCGTGACGATACCGGTCAATCCCGAATTCAGCTCGCTCAACCTGGCGCAGGCCGTGCTGGTGACGGCGTATGAATGGTTCCGGCAAGGCAGCACCCTGCCTGCGGAGCAACTCGTCAACCACGACGGTCCCGCGCCCCACCAGGAGCTCGAGAGCCTGATACTCGCCGTGGATGCCCGATTGCGGGCGACCAGCTATTACAACCCTGTGCCGGGCCGTGCCGCTGCGTCGCGGCTGACGATGCGCAACCTGCTGGCCCGCCCGCAATTCAGCAGCGGCGAGGTACGCACCTTGCGTGGGATCGTTCGCGGCCTGTCGGGCCCGCGACGCCCTGGCGATCCGGACGAATAGACCGCAGCCGTCAGGCGGCGGCAGCACCCGGAAGGTCGGCAAGCCGCTCCGGTTGCGGATCGCGCAGCGAATAGCCCCGACCCCAGACCGTTTCGATGCAGCCGCTGGCAGGTGCACCGGCCTGGTGCAATTTCTTGCGCAGCTTGCAGATGAAGACGTCGATGATCTTCAATTCCGGCTCGTCGCGACCGCCATAGAGATGGGTGAGGAACATTTCCTTGGTCAGGGTCATGCCCTTGCGCAGCGAAAGCATTTCGAGAATCGCATATTCCTTGCCGGTCAGTCCGACGCGGCGGCCGTCTACGGCCACGGTGCGCGCAGCGAGGTCGATGGACACGGGACCTGTAACGATCAGGGACTGGGCATGGCCTTGGCTGCGACGGACGAGTGCATGCACGCGCGCCATCAGCTCGGCCTTGTCGAAGGGCTTGGTCACATAATCATCGGCGCCGGCCCCAAAACCGGTGACTTTCGTCCCGGTTTCACTGTCGCCGGACAAGATGAGCACCGGCGTGTTGATGCGCAGCAGGCGCAGGCGCTTCAACACTTCATGGCCATGCAGGTCGGGCAGGGTCAGGTCGAGCAGTATGACGTCGAATTCATAGGCGCGGGCATATTCGAGGGCGACTTCGCCGGTTGCCGCAGTCTCATGTTCGAACCCAGCCTGGTCGAGCATGATCTCCACGGTACGGGCCATCGCCCGGTCATCTTCAATCAGCAGAACACGCATCGCACTTGTCTCCGTGGAGCACGTGCCGTTCTTGCCCGCAGACCCGGCACCGCTATCTCCGAGCACATTCAACGCCATCCTCTGCGAAAGGTAAAGCCCGGTGCGGTGGAAAGCGTCGCCGATGTGATGAACGGAAGTCATCTGCGGCTCCGGGCGTCGAAAACGGGGCGATATATTTGGACTCTGGTAACCCTTAGCCCCGGGATCCCGGCACATTCATGCGCACGCTCCCAAAGCTTTAGCTCGGCATCGCTCAGCCGATAGCGCGCACAGGCATCGGCGCGGCTCAATCGGCCTTCGGCGATGGCCGTGATCACTGCGGCTTTGCGCCGCGCCACCCAGCGCTGGGTGTCCGCAGGCGGCAGTGCATCGGGCGCCCCTGCCTTATGGTCATCTGCTGCCATGATCGAGACCCTCGTGGGACCGGACGTGTGACCGGAAAACATCCCCATCAGGGTTACGGCGAAGGTTGACGGGTTCTAAACGCCGGCATTGGTTAATCAAGGCTAAGGGCGCGCCTGGCCGGCCGCATCGACACCGTTTCGCGTGGCAAGCCCCCGAAGGTGGCGCGGGCCATGCGGCGCGGGCCTTGACGTGGACAGGCATTAGGCGCGATGCGCCGCGCCATGCACACCGACCTTGCAGCCCTTGCCGGACGCCGCGTCGCCGTCGCCATGTCCGGCGGTGTCGACAGTTCGGTTGTGGCCGCGCTCGCGGCTGAGGCCGGGTGTGAAGTCGTCGGCATTACCTTGCAGTTGTACGACAACGGTGCAGCCGCGGCGCGTCCCGGCGCGTGTTGCGCCGGCGCGGACATTCGTGATGCCCGCGCCGTCGCCGATCGTCTCGGCATCGCCCATTATGTCATCGGCATGGAAGAGCGTTTCCGCGCCGCCGTCATCGCCCAGTTCGCCGACAGCTATGCCGCCGGGCGCACCCCGGTGCCGTGTGTCGAGTGCAACCGCACCGTCAAGTTCACCGATCTTCTCCAGCTTGCGCAAGGGCTGGGGGCAGAGGCGCTGCTGACCGGCCATTATGTGCAGCGGCTGCTGGGTGCGAGCGGCCCGGAACTGCATCGCGGGGTCGATCCGGCCAAGGACCAGAGCTATTTCCTGTGGACGACAACGCGGGCGCAGTTGGCATACCTGCGCTTTCCGCTCGGCGGGCTGGCGAAGTCCGATGTGCGCCGAGAGGCGGAACGTTTCGGCCTGGCAGTGGCGGCAAAGCCCGACAGCCAGGACATCTGCTTCGTCGGTGGCGGCGACTATGCCAAGGTTGTCGAAGCGCTGCGGCCCGAACTGGCTGCGCCCGGCGAGATCGTCGATGGCGCCGGCCGTGTCATCGGTCGGCACAACGGCATCCACCGCTTCACCGTCGGCCAGCGCCGCGGCCTCGACATCGGCGGGACACCGGAACCGCTGTATGTCGTTGCCATCGATGCTGCCGCCAATCGCGTCATTGCCGGGCCGCGCGCGGCGCTGGCGGTATCGGCGGCGCTGCTGGAAGATATCAACCTGCTCGACGCGGTTGATGGCCCTGTCGATGTCAAGGTGCGTTCCCTGGCGGCTCCGGCAGCCGCGCACTGGTCTGGGGCGCGACTGGACTTTGCCCAGCCACTGCTGGGGGTGGCCCCGGGCCAGGCGGCGGTGGCCTATCGCGGCAGCAGGCTTCTCGGCGGCGCGATGATCGCCTCCACGATCGGCGTTGGCGACGCGCTTAAGGCGCGTGAGGTTGCGGCCGTTTCCTGAGCCAGCACGCTTCCAGCAATCTGTCAATTTCCCGACGCTTGCGTCAAAATCCTGACACCGCAACGTCAAGAATTTGACCAATAAGTTGCATCACGGCGGCCTGCAAGGGCAGCGATGGCCTCCGAATGACTTGGCATGGTCCTTGCTTTGCTTGGGGCATGAGCTTCACCCCTCCTGTTCCGCCGCCCGCCGCAGTTCGCGGCCTCGATTGGTTGCCCGGTCTGGCCGCCATCGATACGGGTGGCGCACGCCTTGTTGCGGCCGGCCTGACCCCTGTTGCCCCTTGCCCCGCCGGCCGCAGCATCCGCCTCTCGCAGGCAGCGCAGTCGTCGGCCACACTCGATAGCGCCGGACTTGCCCTCGCCGTTGCACCGCATGATCATGCGTTCGCCCTTGCGCTGATTTCCGCCTTCACTGCGGCACCCGGTCGCCCTGCTGCGGCAGCGGCTGACAGCCACGCCCTGCTGGCGCTGGCGGCGCGCGTCGCATCCAGCGATGTCACCGTGCTTGTCGAAGGTGCCACCGGCACCGGCAAGGAGGGGCTTGCCCGCCTTGTCCACACCCTGTCCCCCCGCCGCGATTGTCCCTTGGTCGCGGTCAACTGCGCCGCGCTCCCCGAAGCAATGCTGGAAGCAACATTGTTCGGACATGAGCGCGGCGCCTTTACAGGCGCAATGGCGGCCGGCGCGGGGCTGTTTCGCGCCGCCGATGGTGGCACGTTGTTGCTCGATGAAGTCAGCGAACTGCCGCTGGCGCTGCAGGCCAAGCTTTTGCGCGCCGTACAGGAACGCGAAATCCTGCCGATCGGGGCGACCAAGCCCCGCAAGATCGATGTCCGCATTGTTGCCTGCGCCAATCGCGACCTCGCCACGGAAGTCGATGCGGGACGCTTTCGCGCCGATCTCTACTACCGGCTGGCGGTCTTTCCGCTGCGATTGACCCCGCTTGCCGCGCGTCCCGAAGATGTGCCGGCGATCGCTGCCACCTGGCTTTTGCGGGCGGCAGCACGCAATGGCGGCGCGGTCGCCTGGCCCACACCCGAGGTCCTGGCGACGCTGGCCGGCCATGACTGGCCCGGCAACGTCCGCGAACTCGGCAACGTCCTCGATCGCGCGCTGGTGCTGGGTGATAGCTGCCGGATCGGCATCGAACATCTTGCTTTCGACCGCGCCGTGTTCGGCCATCTTGCACCGGCTATCGCCGCGCCGCTTCCCGGGATCGTGCGACAGCACGAGGACTGCGCCATTCGCAATGCCCTTGCCGAAACCCATGGCCGCCGCGCCGCGGCCCAGCGCCTCGGCATCAGCGAGCGGACCCTGCGCTACAAGCTGGCCGCGATGGCCGGCCGCCGCGCACCCGAAACCACGCGCACCGTCCAGTAGATGCTGCCGCCAATCGATACCCGTTCGGTGTTGGCCCTGCGGGCGCAAATCCTCGAACGCAGCGCGTCGCTGGCGCCGTCGGCCATGCCTGCAGGCGCCGCTGCTCCCGCACGGTTCGACACCGCCATGCAGAATGCGCTGAAATCGGTCAGCACTATCCAGGACGAAGCTGGCGTCGCCTCTGCCGCGTTCGAACGCGGCGACAGCCACGACCTCGCCAGCGTCATGATCGCCCGGCAAAAGGCTTCGATAGCGTTCGAGGCAACGCTGCAGGTACGCAACCGGCTGCTTGGCGCCTACAAGGACGTGATGAGCATGCCGCTATGAGCGGCGGTGCGCCCGCTTTGGCCGGTGCCGGGGCTTGCGCCGGGGCCTGCGCCGGAACTTGTGATGGTTCGCGCCGATGAGCGATACCGCCGGCCTCGCCATCGTGGACCGCATGGCGCCGACCCTGCAGCAGCGGCTGCTCGCAATCATGGAAAACCCCGCCGTTCGCCGCGCCCGTCCGGCGATTTTGGCGATGGTCTCAATCGTTGCGGTGCTGTTGCTGTGGCTCGTGTTGCGCACGCCCGAGTGGCGGCCGCTGTATGCCGAACTGTCCGACGGCGACAAGGCCGCGGTGGCGACGGCGCTGCAGGCGGGAAATTATACAAGCCGCATCGACCCCGATACCGGCAATGTCGAAGTCGCGGCCGCCGACGTCGCGGCGGCGCGGATCCTGCTGGCCGGCCAAGGGCTGCCCAAATCGGCGCGTCCGCTCGACCCTGTCGGCGATATGCCGCTCGGCCTCAGCCGGGCTGTCGAGGCGGCGCGGTTGAAGGGTGCGGCCGCGACCGAACTCGGCGCTTCGATCGAGGCCATCGATGGCGTCCGCCATGCCACTGTCCATATCGCGTCATCCGAGCCGTCCGTGTTCGTTCGCGATCGATCGCCGGCGACGGCGTCGGTGTTCGTGTCGCTCGCGCCCGGTCGAGTGCTCGGCAATGCCCAGGTACGCGCTATCGTCTGGCTGGTCAGTTCCTCGGTGGCGGGGCTGGCGCCCGACAAGGTTAGCGTTGTCGATCAATCGGGAGCCTTGCTATCGGCCGGCGCCGGCGAGGGGGAGAGCGCCCAGCTCGACTATCAGCTCCACATCGAGGCGATGGTGCGGGACCGGCTGTTCAAGCTGTTGACGCCGCTCCTCGGGCCGGGACGCTTTACCGCGGAAGTTGCCGCCGATGTCGATTTCAGCCTGAATGAGGCGACATCGGAACGCTTTGCCCGTGACGGCTCGGTGCTGCGATCGGAAACGGCCAATCGCGCGATCGACACCAGCGCTGTTCCGGCCAAGGGCATTCCGGGCGCTCTTTCGAACACCGCGCCCGCCGCCGCCCAACTCACCGCGACCCCACCGGCTGCGGCAGCCGCCGCCGCACCGTTACCGACAATCACCAGCGAGACCACCAACCGCGCCTGGGAAATCGGCAAGGATGTTTCGGTCACGCATGGCAATGCACCCCGCCTCCACCGCCTGTCGGTCGCAGTGGTCATCGACAAGCTGGCGCTGGCCAAGGCGACGCCGCAGGAGATTGCCGGTCTCAACCGCATCGTCCAGGGCGCGATCGGTTTTGATGCATCGCGCGGCGACAGCGTCGAAGTGCAGCTCCGCAGTTTTGCTGTACCGACGCCCGACCCGGTGCCGTCCTGGTATGAAAAGCCCGCGCTGCAAAGCTATGCACCGGCAGCAGCGATCGGCGTGCTGGGGTTGGTCGGCGGCGCCCTGGCACTGGTGCTGAGCCGGCGCCGGCGGGGGGCTTCGCCGTCGCTGATCGATGGCGGCGAACTGCTCGCGGAGACTATCAACCCGCTGCCACAACTCGTTGATTATCGTGAAAAGCTTGGCCTTACGCGTGACTTGGTGAGCGGTGATGCCGACCGGGCGACCGCAGTGGCACGTCAGATGTTGGCGGCCGAGCTGTGACGGTCCTGCAGGTCGCCGGATCGGAACTTTCCGGCGCCCAGAAATGCGCCATCCTGGTGTTGCTACTGGAGGAGCCCCAGGCCGCCGAATTGCTGCGCCGCATGGACGCCGGTGAAGTCCGGGCTGTCGGCGAGGCGATGCTGTCGGTTGCGGAAATCGACCCGGCTGCGATCGATCGGGTTCTCGACGAGTTTCTCGAGCGCACACGCGGGGTTTCGGCCCTCGACAGCCAGGGGCGGCAGGTTCGCGCCGTATTGTCACGAGCCCTCGGCACGCCGCGCGCCGAACGCGTTATCGATGCACTGGGACCACCGGCAGCGGCGCGCCGTTTTGCGGCGTTCGACTGGATCGACACGGCGGCCATTGCGGTGCTGATCGCCGACGAACATCCGCAAGCGATTGCGGTCGTCCTGGCGCATTTGCCCGAGGCGCTGGCCGCCGGCGTGCTCGATGCCCTGCCGGTGACGCTTCATGCCGATGTGATCCTGAGGCTGGCGACGCTGAATCCGGTGTCGCCGCAGGTCATTGCGGACCTGGAGGCGGACCTTGAGGCAAAGCTGGCGAGCCGGGACGGTGCCGCCGGCAAGGCCGCGCTGGCGGGGACCGACTTCACCGCCAGGCTGGTAACATTATCGAGCAATCATAAAGCGCTGCTTGAAGCGCTTGCGAGCGTTGATGATACGTTGGCGGCGCGGATAGCCGAGCAACTGTTTCTGTTTTCCGACCTTTTGCAACTCGACACCAAGGCCATGCAGATGGTGGTGCGCGAAACCGAATCGGCTGTGCTCGCAGTGGCGTTGAAGGGGGCGACCCAGCCACTGCGCGATCATGTGTTCGCGGCGATGTCGAGCCGCGCTGCGTCGCAATTGCAGGACGACCTTGCCGAACGCGGCCCGATGAAGCGCGCGGAAGTCGATGCCGCACAGGCCGAAATCTGCGCGGCAGTGCGACGGCTTGGCGACAGCGGCGCAATCATGCTGCCGGGCGCGAGTGGCGGCTATGTCTGAACCATGGTTTCACCCTGCCGCCGGGCTTGCGGGCTTGCTGTCGGCATTGCAGCCGCGCGACCCCGAGATGGAGGTGTCTGTCGATGTTGCCGCGCTGTGCGATGCGGCGAGGCTGGCGGGTTTTGCCGAGGGCACCGCGCGGGCGGAGGCGGAACTGGCCCCGCTCCGCCGTCACCTCGCTGAAGCCGCCGAGGCGCTTGAAGCGGCGTGCCGCATCGATCCCGATCGGTTGCGGCCCTTGATGATGGCGCTGGTCCAGAAAATTGTCGAGGCGGTGTTGCTGGCGGAACTGGGCAAGGGCCTTGGCGTCTTGCAACCGCTTGTCGAGGCGGTGCTGGCAGCGGCCGGGCCTTTGGAGCGGGCGTCATTGCGGCTGCATCCCGAGACACTGGCCGTGTTGCAACCGCACCTGCCGCATCTGCGGGTTATCGCCGACGCGTCGCTCGATCGCGACAACATAATCGTGGAAGCCATTGATTTCGTGATTGATACATCACTTTCGGCGCGTCTTGCGCAGGTGCTGGAGACGCTGGCATGACGGCAAGCGAGGCGTTGGCAGCCTTGGCCGAGGCGGCGGTAGTGGCACCTTTGTCGTTGCGCCGTGCCGGGCGGGTGACGGCATTCGACGGCAGCACGGTCGAGGTGATCGGCATCGATGCCATGGTCGGATCACGCGCGCTGATCGGGCCGCACAGGTTGGCCGCCGAAGTCATCGGCTTCCGCGACAGCCGGGCATTGCTGATGGGCCTGTCGCGGCTGGAGGGTGTGAAGCCGGGCGCGATGGTCCTGGCCGACGCCGCTGAAGATGCCGTCGCGGCCGGTCCGGAACTGCTGGGGCGGGTCATCGATGGCTTGGGCCGGGCGCTCGATGGCGGCGGCGTCGTGCGGTGCGCCCGGCGTGCGGCGTTGCACGGCGCGGGGCTGGCGCCATCGGCACGGTCACGCGTCACCGTGCCGTTCGCGACCTGCTTGCGCGCCATAGACGCCCTGCTGACACTGGGGCGTGGCCAGCGCGTCGGCATCATGGCGGGGACGGGGGTCGGAAAATCAGTCCTGCTGGGGCAGGTCGCACGCTGGGCCGATGCCGATGTCGTCATCATGGCCCTTATCGGCGAACGCAGCCGCGAGATTACGGATTTCATCGAGACAGAATTGAGCGGGCCGGCGCGGGCGCGCACCGTTACGATCGCGGTGCCGGCCGGCGACGCACCGCTGCTGAGAGTGCGCGGGGCGCAGCGGGCCTTTGCCATTGCCGAGGCGTTTCGCAGCCAGGGGCAGCATGTGCTGCTGATTCTCGACAGTCTCAGCCGCGTCATCCACGGCGCTCGCGAAGTCGTGCTGGCCCGGGGCGAACCCGCCGGCACGCGCGGCTATCCGCCATCGGCGCTCGCACAGATCGCGGCATTGGTGGAACGCGCCGGAGGCGAACGCGCCAGCGGCGGCGCGATCACCGCCATTGTCACGGTCTTGGCTGAAAACGACGATCGCGCCGATCCTGTCGTCGATGCGGCGCGCGGTGTCCTCGATGGCCACATCCTGCTGTCACGAGCCTTGGCCGGCCGTGGGCAATTCCCGGCAATAGATCTCGCCGCTTCGGCCAGCCGGGTGATGGCGGATGTTGCAGATCCGGAACAGTTGCGTGCCGCGACGCGATTTCGGCGGTTGTCGTCGCTGGTCGAGGACAATCGCGACCTGGTGCTGATGGGGGCATATGCGCCCGGCGCCGATGCCGAACTCGATGCGGCACTGGCGCTGGCGCCGGCGCTCGAGGCGTTCCGTGCACAGGATCGCGGCCTGCGCGCCGATGCCGGTGACAGCCGTCGTGCGCTGCTGGAGCTGGTGGCACGATGAGCCCGCTGTCGCCGATCGACCGGCTGATCCGGGTGCGCCGCATTCGCGCCCGCTTGGCGATGGCGGCGCTGGGACGTACGCAAGCCCGGCGCATGGCGGATGCGGCGTTGCTTTCGCGCGTCACGGACTTGCTTGGTGCCGGTGGGCCACATTTCGGCGTGGAGGCGGCATCCGCTGCCAAGGCTCGCGCCGGTGCCGATGCGCTTCTGGCTCGGCTGGGCGACGATGTTCGACAGCGTATGGTGCATGGCGATGCAGATCAGGCGCGGTTGGGGGAGGCGCTGCAGCGGGCCCAGGCCGCGGTCGATGCGGCGATTGCAAGGCGCACCGCCCGGACGGCGAAGGCCGAAGCATGATGGTGCAGCCGGTCAGCCTCAACGACAGCGTCGCCAGCGCGAAGACGCCGGCCTCCGAGCCGGCCTCGCCCGGGTTCGCAGCGCAGCTTGCCGCAGCGGCGCCGGCGGCTGCAGGGCAGGGTGCAAAGCCAGCGGAAGCTCCATCGGCAACGCCGCATCCGGACGTTGCCAATGTCGCGCTGCTTCCCACCGGCGGCGCGGCGCCCGCCGATGGCGCGTCAAAGGCGGCTGGCGCCAGGTTGCGAAAGATTGACGACACCGACGATCCGTCACCCTTGCTGGCCTTTGCGCCGCCCTTGCCGTTGCCGTGCGCGATCGTGATGCCCGAGCCGGCGCATAATCATGTTGCTTCGCCTGATGACTTGCCCACATCGGAGGGTACACTGTCCGCGCAGGCCAACGCTCCGCAGCTTGGCGCAACACAGCCCACACGACATTTGTTGCCGCTTGCTGCCGCTGCCGATCTGCTTGGACTGCCAACCGACTTCGCCGCCAAGCTGCCTGCTGCCCTGCCTTCCGCACCTCCCGTCATAGGCCTGGCCGCAGTCGCATCGCCCCCCGGTGTACTGGCAGCCGCCGTAGCGCCTGATGTCGCACTACCGGCAACCATGCCCTCCGATACGCACGCGGCGCCGGAACCAGCGCTCCCGTCCCTGGCATCGGCGCTTGCGGTGGCATCGCGGCGCCCGGTCGAAAAAGCCCGCGCAGCCGGCGATGCTTCGCCCCTGCCGGCGCCCGCGCCACCGGTCGTATCCCTCAATTCGCCGGGTTCCATCCCGCCCACACTCGCGGCGTCGCGTCCGCCTGTGCCGCACCAGTTCGTCGATGCCGGAACCAACCTCGCTATCGCGACCGACAGCCTTGGCCCCGTGCGCATCGCCGTCGAGGGCGGGCCGCAGGATCTGCGCGTATCGCTGGCGATTGCGACCGACAGCGCGGCGCTGGTTGCCGGCGATGCGGCACGGCTCGTGGCCGATCTGGCCGCCGGCGGCATGCGGCTCCAGGCCTTCGATATCAACAGCCTGCCAACCAATCTGGGCAGTTTCGGCGGCAATGGACCGGGCACGCAATCGGGTCACCGGGGTCGCGCCGCCGTCCCGTCCCCCGTCGCCCTGGTTTTCCCGTCGGGCACCGCTACGTCCCGCGCATCCCGCGCTGATCGCTACGCCTGAGGCATATTTCGCATGACCATCGCCATTCCGCCCCCAAAGCTTGCCAAGTCCGGAAAAGTCGGCGGCCTTCTCAAAATCCTCGGCACGGGGCTGGCCTTTGTCGCCGGTGCCGCTGCCGGCGGCTTCGGCGCAGTCGTCGGCATGGGACGCCTCGGACCCGCTGAAAAGTCGGCGCCCGCTGCTGCCGAGGTTGCAAGGTCGCCGGTGCAATATGTCGAGCTCGACAACGCCTTTACATCGAACCTTATCGACACTGGCCGCTATCTGCAGCTGCGGTTGTCGCTGTCCACCACTGGCGGCGCACCGGTTGCCGCGGCGATCGTGCGGCACAAGCCGGCGCTGATTTCGGCTGTGCTGTCCGTACTCGGCGACCTTGGGGAAGCCGATGTGGCCGATCGCGCCGTCAAGGACCGGTTGCGCGTCAAGCTGCGCACCGCGATCAACGAGACACTGAAACAAAAGGGTGAGTCCGGCAGCGTCGACGAAGTGTTCTTCACCGGCCTGGTCGTCCAATGAGCGACCTCCGCATTCGGTCGGAAGCGATTCCCGAGCCCTTGTGGCCCGAAGACTTTCTTCCGCCCCGCGCCATCCTCGATGCAGCGCCTGTCGAGGATGATTTCAGCGCCCTGCTGGCCGGCGCCGATATCGTGCTGTCCCGGTTGTTCGGTGCGGCGGTGACGGTGCTCCCGGGGCGTACCGAAAGCTCTGCCCCGGCGCTGCGCGTATCCCGCGAGCTGGCGGCGCTGCTGATGACGCTGCGTCTTGGTGGCGACCCGGCGCGGTCTGTTGCAGGGCCGGCGGCTTCGGTACCCGCTGGAGTGGCGCTGACCCGTCATGCCGGCGCCATCGCCGCCGCGCTCGATACCGTCGCCGCAGAGCACTGGCCGCAATCATGCCGCTTGCCGGGGCTTGACCTTGTCATCGCCTGTTGCGGCGTGTCGGGTTCGGCGCATGTCGCGGCGCCCGTGATGGCCGCGATTGCGCCACCGGCACCGGTCGCCGCATTGGCGCTGCGCCTGTTCGAGATGCCGATGCGCGTACGCATAGAACTCGCCAGCGAGGCGGTGCTGGTATCGAGCCTGCTGCCGCTTCATGCCGGGACGGTCGTGCCGATTTCGCCATCGCCTGAAATGCCATTGTTGCTGGGCGACCATCGCATCGGCCGCGCCACGCTGGCGCCGATGCCCGATGGCCGCCAACAGGCAACCATAATCGCCATCGGCGTCGAAGCTTCGGGGGGCCGGCAATGAACGCGATTACACCCGGCGGCCTGCAGGCCGATGCCGGCGACCTTGGCGCCTTCGGCGCGATTTCGGTGCGGCTGTCGGTAGAGGTTGGTGCCGTGCGCATGACGTTGCGAGACGTACTGGCGCTGCAGGTCGGCAGTGTCCACAGCCTCGACCGCCGTGTCGACCAACCTGTTGACGTGTTGATCAACGACCGGTTGATCGCCCGGGGCGAGATCGTTTCCATCGGCGATCGCTTTGGCGTGCGATTGACCGAGATCGTGCCCGGCGGAGCCCCGGGGTGATGTTGCACGACCGCATCCGTGCCCTGACATTGCGGATACCCTTGTTTGCGCGCATGGCCGGGGAGACCGTGCGCCCCGCCCGGATTGTGCAGGCGCTGCCGCTGGGGCCGGGCAGTCGGCTGCTGGTTGTCGAATTCGGTGGACGCCAGGTGCTCGTCGGCCAGTCGCGAAACGGGCTGGCGGCGCTCGCAGAGGCTTGCGAAGCCGATTCGATCGGCAGCGCGCAAGCCGGCGTTGGGCGCTAGCATGATGATCCTCGCTGCTCCCATCGCGCCGACTGTCGCTGCATCGCTGCCGACGCTGTCGTCGTCCATCCAGATCCTGTTGCTGATGTCGGCGTTGACGTTGCTGCCGGCGGCGCTGCTGATGATGACCTGCTTCACCCGCATCATTGTCGTGCTGGCGATATTGCGGCAGGCGCTCGGACTGGGGCAGAGCCCGCCGAACCAGTTGCTCGTCGGCATGGCCCTGCTGATGACGGTGTTCATCATGCGACCCGGCCTCGATACGATCTATGCCACCGCCTATCAGCCGATGGTCGCCGGCCAGATCGGTGCCGATGTCGCGCTCGGCCGCACCGGCGATGTGCTGAAAGGCTTCATGCTGAGCCAGACACGTGAGGCAGACCTGCGCAAGTTCGCCGAAATTGCCCATGCCGGGCCTTTCGAGACGCGCGCCGAGGTGCCGCTACCCGTGGTTCTGCCGGCATTCGTGTCCAGCGAGCTGAAGACCGCCATGCAGATCGGCTTTGTCGTCTATCTGCCGTTCCTGGTCATCGATCTGATCGTGTCCAGCGTGTTGATGTCGCTCGGCATGATGATGGTGTCGCCGGCCACGGTATCACTGCCGGTGAAGCTGGCCCTGTTCGTCACGGTCGACGGCTGGAGCCTGGTCCTTGGCTCGCTGGCGCGGAGTTTTGGCGGATGATGCGTGTCTCCGCAGCGGCGTCGTTCGCCGATATGCCCGATGATCGCGTGCTGGCGGAATTGACCCGCGCCGCGGTCATGCTGTTTGCGCAAAGTGCCGCGACTTTTCTTGTCCCCGTGCTCGTCGTCGCAGTGCTCGTCGGGCTGGTTCAAACCATTGTCTCGGTCAATGAAACGAGCTTGAGCTTCCTGCCCAAATTGGCGGCACTGGTGGTCACGATGGCAGTGGCCGGCGAAGCCGTCATGCGCGGGCTCGCCGATTTCATGACATCGGGCCTTGCCGACATGGTCGGGGCCATCCGGTGATCGTCGGGGTCCCGGCATTCGATGGTCTGGCGGCACTCACCCGGTTCAGCCTTGCCGCGGTGCGTCCGCTGGCCATGCTGGCGCTGTTGCCGCCGCTCGCCGGCGCGGCCCTGCCATGGCGGGCGCGGCTGGCGCTGGCATCGGCGCTGGCGGTTTTCACGGCATTTGCCACGGATGTGCGGCTGGATGCGACGATGATCCCGGCCGAGATGCTGGCGGGGTTGCTGGCGGGCATTGCGGTGGCAGTGGCGTTTGCGGCCGCGACGATGGCGGGGGAAGTGGCGGCGCAGATCATCGGCCTGGGCTTTGCCAGCTTTGCCACGGGCAATGGCAGCGCTTCGGTGATCGGTGGGCTGTATTCGGCGCTGATGTGGCTGGCATTCCTCGCCAACGACGGGCATTTGCGGGTGTTTTCGGGGCTGGTTTCGGGCGAAGACGTGCTGCCGCCGGGCGAAATGTCGCTGCCCCGGGTGGCAGCCTATGGCGCCGTCATGTTCGCGGGCGCCCTCAGGATCGCGCTGCCGATGGTCAGCCTTTTGCTGCTCGGCAACCTGCTGGTGGCGGTGGCGACGCGATCGGCGCCGCAACTGGGGGCGATGTCGATCGGCCCCGCGGCGTTGCTGCTGGCGTTCATATGGTCGTTGCCGCCGCTGTTCGAAACGCTGGCATCCCGCGCGGTGGTGACCCTGTCCAGCGCGATGGCGCTCTGATGGCCGATAGCGACGCCGAACGCAGCCAGGCACCGACCCAGAAGCGCCGCGACCAGGCGCGGGACGATGGGAACATCTGGCAACCACGCGAAATCGGCGCCGCTTCGGCGCTGGTTGTCGCGGCGCTCGCGGCGATGTTGGCGGGCCCCGCGCTTTGGCACGCCATGGCGACCCTGCTGGAGAAAACCCTCGATGGCGCCGCGCCCGGGCGAGATGATAACTTGCAGGTCGCGGCGTTGCTGCCGCCACTGCTGCGACCATGGACGCTGGTTGCCGGCCTTGGCGCGATGGTGACGCTGCTCAGCGCCGGGCTGCTGCTGGCGGCATCGCGCCACGTGTCGCTGTCGGCGCTGGCGCCCAAGCCTGCCCGGCTCGACCCCCTTGCCGGGCTGGGGCGCATCTTTTCCCGGGCTGGCCTCGCCGGGGCGGGCACGGCGGTGCTTAAGCTGGGCGGCATCGCCGGCATGGCGCTGATCGTGCTGCCGCCGCTGGTGCCGCGCCTTGCCAACATCGGCGAGGATGGCGGCGGGCTGGCGGTGGTCGGCGGCGCCATCGCGCGGCTGCTGGGCGCGGCGGCCTTGACTCTCGGCGTCGTTGCCGTCGCCGATGCCGCAATGTCCTTCGTGCTGCGTGAAAGCAAGCTGAAGATGAGCCTTGACGAGGTCCGACGCGAAAATCGGCAGGACAATGGCTCGCCGGAGGTAAAGGCTGCGATCCGGCGCATCCAGTTCGCCAACGCGACGCGGCGGCTGCGGACATCGCTGGCCGATGCATCGGTCGTGGTGGTCAATCCGGTGCACTTTGCCGTTGCCATGCGCTATCGCCCCGGCGAGGATGCAGCGCCGGTCGTGCTCGAAAAGGGCCGGCTGGAAGCAGCGCAGGCGATCATCGCCGTGGCGCGCGAGATGCAGCTCCCGGTGATACGCACGCCGCGCCTGGCCCGGGCGCTGTTCTTCACCGCCAGGCCCGGCGAGCCGGTGCGCGAGGAATTGTTCGGCGCGGTCGCCACCATCCTGGCGTTTGTCATGCGCTTCGATGCCCCGGACGCAGACGATGCGCCGCCGGTATTCGTCCCGCCCGATTTCGATTTCGACGAGAACGGTGCCCGCCGCAAGGCCGGCGCGCCGCTGCCGTTATAAGGCCTGCAATGAGCGTCTTCACGTCCCTCGGCATCGGTTCGGGCATCGACACCAAGGCGTTGATCGATGGGCTGGTCGCTGCCGAAACATCGGCCAGGAAATCGCCGCTGACAACGCGATCGACCGCGCTCGATGCACAGATCTCGGCGCTGGGCCAGACGCGATCGGCGTTGCAGGGCATAGCGACTTCGCTCAGCAATCGTGTCGGCAGCGGGGCGCTTGGACTGCAACCCTCGACCAGCGACGCCTCGACGGTCGGTATCGATCGCTTCGGCACCGGGCCGACGGCTGCATTTTCGGCGCAACTCGGCATTGCCAGCCTCGCTGCCGGGCAGCGGCTGGTGGCGCCGTCACTGGCGTCCACGGCGGCGCCGGTTGGGCTGGGCACGCTGACCATCGGCTTTGGCCGGCGCAACGGCAATGCCGATGGCAGTTTCACGTTTGCCGCCGGAACCCGGCCGCCGGTCGACATCGTTATCGACGCGGCCAACAACAGCCTGACCGGCCTGCGCGACGCGATCAATGCGGCAGGCGCACCGATCGCCGCCACGATCGTCGGCAACGCCGGCAGCGCAACATTGTCGATCAAGGCGCGTGACGGCGCCGATTGGGGCTTTGTCATCAGTGCCGCGGGTGATGCCGATATCGGGCGTTTTTCCTATACGCCCGGCGATCCGCGGATGACGCTGGCGAGCAGCGCCGCCGATGCCAGCCTCAGCCTTGACGGTATCGCCGTGACGAGGGACAGCAACAGCATCACCGACCTTGTGCCCGGCACGATGTTGACCCTGCGCAAGCCCGGCAACGCGCAACTGGCAGCAACGCGCGACACGGCGCCGCTCGCCGCGACTGTCGCCGACCTTGCCGGCACGCTGACCGCGATGCGGGGTCTGATCGCCGATTTTCGCAAGGTTGCGACCAATACCGATCCAGCCGGCGCGCTTGCCGCCGATCCAACCGCCCGCGCCATGGACCAGCGCATCACCAGCCTGATCAGCGCCGCCATCCCCGAAGCCAATGGGCTTCGACTGCGCGATCTGGGCGTTTCGATCAGTCGCACCGGCGAAATCAGCTATGACGCAACCCGGCTGGCCGCGCTGCCGGCCAACCGCATCGGCGACGCCGAAACCCTGCTCCGCACCATCGCCGGTCCGGCGCAGGGCAAGGCCCTACGGCTCCAGGCCATCGCCGACCTTGCCGCGCCGGCCACCGACGGCCTGGCCAAGCGCCGCCAGCAGGTCACCGATCTGATCGCCAAGGCCGATACGCGGCTGACGATGTATCGCGACCAGCTCACCCGCCAGTACGCGGCGATGGAACAGGCGGTTGCCGCGTCAAAGGCCGTCGGCACGGCGCTCGACCAGCAAGTCAAGGCCTGGTACGGCACCGGCAACAACTGACGACGCTATGCGGCCGAAATCTGCAGGCGCCGCATTTTTTCGATGAGCGTGGTACGCTGCAGCCCCAGCAGTTTTGCGGTCGCGGCGACGGCACCTCCGGACGCGTTGAGCGCCTCGATGATATAGGCTTCCTCGAGTTCGTTGAGCAGCCGCTTGAGATCGATCCCGCCGTTGCCGATATTGATTGCAGGAAAAGCCGCCGCAGCGCGGCCGGCAGGCGTGGCGGTGTTGGCCATGGGGCTTTTGCTTACAGGGCTGTTGTTCCTAGGGCTGTTGCTCATTGGGCTATGGCTCATGGGGCTGCTGTCCATGGCGCCGTGGCGCAGCAAGCGCGGCAGCTTGTCCGGCCCCAGGACCTCGCCGGGAAAATGCGCCTGGGCCCGCTCCACAAGGTTCTTCAGCTCACGCACATTGCCCGGCCAGGCAAGGCCCATCAGCGCGGTCAGCGCGCGGGCATCGAAAGAAACAGGCGCGCCCGAAAGTCGCGCCGCGAAATGTTCGATCAGCAGCGGCAGGTCCTCGATACGCTCGGCGAGGGCCGGCATCTCGATGCGCACGACGTCGAGGCGGTACATCAGGTCGGCACGGAAGCGACCGCGATCGATCGCGGCGAACAGGTCGACGCTGGTGGCAGCAATCAGCCGTACGTCGACCGCGACCGGCAGCATCCCGCCGACCCGCTCGACAATACGGGTTTCAAGCGTTCGCAGCAGCTTGGCCTGCATTTCCGATGCCATGTCGCCGACTTCGTCGAGGAAAAGCGTGCCGCGGTGCGCAGCTTCGAAACGCCCGGCGCGAGCCTTGACCGCGCCGGTGAATGCGCCGGCTTCATGCCCGAACATCTCGCTTTCGAGCAGGTCGCGCGCGACGGCCGCACAGTTCAGTGCGACGAACGGCTGGGCGGCACGGCAGCTGCATTGGTGCAAAAGCTGCGCCACGACGTCCTTGCCCGATCCCGACGGCCCGGTGATCAGCACCGATGCCGATGAATCGGCGATGTGTTCGATTTCCTCGCGTATTCCCGTAATCGATGCGCTTTGCCCGACGAGGCAGGCAAGTTGTGTCGCAGCTCTCCGCTGGCGCTGGGGCATGTACAAGTCCGATACATTGGTAAATGAAGTGTAAACACACGACGCGTATCAGTCTGCAGCCCTCCAGCAGCTTGCGCATGACTGTAAAGCACTGCAAAACCAGCGGATATAAAAACGTTGCCGAAATGACCGGGGATTTGACCTTGAACACCATGAATAACAGCCGTTTCGGAGTAGAAAATCTTTGTCTCCGGATTGTTACCGCCAGTCGTGGTTGGCCAGAGGCAGGACCGGGCTGGCAATTCGACCGCCAACCGCTTGAATCGCTGATGTCGCTCTCGGGGCAGGGCGGAGATTGCCTTTTGTGCGAAAGTGGCGATCTGGCGGCAATCCCTGTGGATGAATTGCGGCGATCACCGATGCCTTTGGTATTGGCAATCGATTCTACCAGCGAAGCCGACGCCGGTGCACTCGACATGGCCGATGGTTTTGTCTTTGCCGATGATGACGCGGCAACGCTCGGTGCGGTGTTCGAGGCGGTGACACGGGGTGAGGCCAGCGCCTACCGGGTCCGCGATTTCTCCGATGGCACGGCACGGACCATCAACGCGCTGTCGGCGGAGGCGGGGCGAATTGCCGAAGCGCTCGCCCGCCTGGCCGAACGCGAACGGCGCGACGACGCGGTGACGCCGATCGATGCGGCGCTGGTGCGCCGGCTGTTGCGCAGCCGCCGCGATCGTGATCGCTTCTTCCCGGCCGATATCTTTGCCGATCCGGCCTGGGACATGTTGCTCGACCTGACCGCGGCGCGGCTGGAAGCCAAGGTGGTGCCGGTGTCGAGCCTGTGCATTGCCGCCGCCGTCCCGACGACGACGGCGCTGCGCTGGATCCGCAGCCTGACCGAAGCCGGGTTGTTCGAGCGGCGCACCGACCCCAGCGATGCGCGGCGCACCCATATCAGCCTGTCGGAACAGGCAGCGGCGGCTATGGTCGACTATCTGCGGCTGTTCAGCAGCGCCTGGGCGCCGCGCTGAACAGCGGGCATCATCGCGGGTGTCGCAAGGCGCCTGGGCTATCTTGCCGGCGGCGAACTGGAGGAACCGCCCGCGATGCCCTCCAGCAGCGCCGTCACCGGTGCCAGCGCGCGGTCGGGCGCCTCCTCCATCGGCACATGGCCGACATGATCGAGAATGACCACCCTTGCATTCGGCAACCCCTGAGCGAACCACGCCGCCGACGCCGCCGGGATCAACTGGTCGTCGCGACCCCACAGGATCAGCGTCGGCGCAGTGATCCTCGCCAGCAGCGCGCCGTCATCGACGCTGTGATAGCCGGCAAAGCGATCGAGCGTGGCGGCGCGGTTGCCGGGATAGCGCAGCAATTCCCAATAGCGGTCGATCATCGCCGGGGTTACACGTGATTTGTCGGTGAAGGCCGCCGGGATCGATTGCGAGATCAGCCATCGCGGCGTTATCGAGGCGGCGATATCGCGAAGGCCCGGCGTGCGAGCGATGCGAAAGCCCAGGGGCGGGGAGCTGCTGCCCGGATCCGGCTGGCCTGCCGCATCGACCAGTACCAGCGCGGCGACACGCTCCGGGTGGAGCGCGGCATAGTGCCAGGCCACGCCGCCGCCCATCGAATTGCCGGCAAGGATGAAGCGCTTGAGGCCAAGATGATCGACAACGGCCTGCGTTACCCCGACATAGGCGGCAGTCGAATAATCGCGTGATGGCACCGGGCCCGAAAGGCCATGCCCCGGAAAATCGAAGCTGATGACACGATATCGGGATTTCAGTCGCGCGACCCAGGGTTCCCAAGTGTGAACCGAAGCGTTCGAGCCGTGGAGGAGCACGACAGCCACCCCATCGCGAACACCTTCATCGCGCAGATGGACGACGGTGCCCGGCGCCAGTGCCACATACTGCGAGGCCGGACTGCCGTATTTGGCACGCAGCGTGGCGACGGGAATGTCGGGCACTCGAAATACCGCCCAGAGCACGAGCAGCAGCGCCACCAGCGCGCCGACCATAATGAGCGCGAGGCGGCCGATACGCAGCGCCATTACAGGGCCACGATCCGCAGCGGCAGGCCATCCTTGGGCTTGGGGATTGGGAACATGGCGAATTCGCCTTTGTAGCCCGGCGCCAGTTCGATGCGATTCTGGCTGAGCAATGCGAAGAAAAATGCCTTCACCTGCATATAGGCAAAGTGCAGCCCCAGGCACATGTGACCGCCGCCGCCGAACGGCACCCAGGCATATTTGTGGCGGCCCCTCGAATTTTCCGCGGTGAAGCGCAGCGGGTCGAACCGGTCGGGGTCCGGCCAGACATCGGGCATCCGGTGGGTCACCATCGGCGTGATGCCGATGTGCGAGCCGGCCGGGATATGGTGGTTCATGAACACGAAGTCCTTGATCGCGCGGCGTGGCATCGATGGCACCGGCGGGATGAGCCGCAGCGATTCCTTGAACACCATCTCAATGGTTTCGAGGCGCCCCAGGGCTTCATAGGTCAGCTCGCCGCCGGTTTCGGCTTTGACCGCGCCGATTTCTGCACGGATGCGATCCTGCCATTCGGGGTGAAGCCCGAGGAAATGCACCATCGAGGAGATCGACGAGGTGGTGGTGTCGTGCGCCGCCATCATCAGGAAGTTCATATGGTCGATGATTTCCTGATCGGTCAGCAGGACGCCATCCTCGTTCGTGGCGTTGCAGATCTGGCTGAAGATATCATCGCCGGGCACGCCGCGCCGCTTGGGAATCTCGCGGCCAAAGAATTCGCACAGGAACTTGCGCCCTTGCACGCCGCGCCGCATCTGGGTGAACGGCAATGGCTTGCGGATGATGCCGGTCGCGGCCAGCACCATGTCGACGAACGCCCGGTTGATCTTGTCGGCATCCGGGCCCCAGGGCACGCCGAGGAACGAGGCGGCGGCAAGGTCGAGCGTCAGGGCCTTGATGGCGGGGTAGAATTTGAATTCGCCGCTGTTCGGCCATTTGGCGATGCCGCGGGCAATGCCCGATTGCAGCTCATTGAAATAATGCTTCATCGGCTCGGTCTTGAAGGCTACCGACAGGGTCTTGCGATGGACGCGATGTTCATCGAAATCCATCAGCATCAAACCGCGCGGAAAGACATTTTCCAGCACCGGGTTCCAACCCAGCGACGAAGAGAAGATCTTGTCCTTGTTGAACATCACCAGCTCGTTTGCCTCGGGGCCGATCAGCGAGACGCCCCAGCCGCCGAAATCCTGACGGCGCACGACGCGCCCATGCAGGTTGTACATGGCGAGGCTCGATGCGAGCGGGTCCTTGAGGAAATTGATCGTCCGCAGCATCTGGCTGCGCACCGGCATCATGCCGGGCAGATGTGCCAGATCGGCAAAGCTCGGCTCCGGCAGGTCGGCCGGAATGAAGGCGGAACCGGATATGGGGGCATTCATCGTTGATCTCCGGAAAATACGGAGGCTTGATACGCAATTGGGCCCCGGCACGCAACGGTAACGGTTGCGGCCACGGTTGCGGCCACAATCGCATCCGGCGATCGGTGATGGTCGCATTGCCGCACGCGGGGTTTCGCCATCGCCATTCCCTGCTAATGACGAAGAACAATGGATTTCGACATCATTCTTGCCGGGGGAGGGCTTGCCAACGGGCTGATTGCGCTGCGGCTGGCGCAAACACGCCCGGGCCTGAAGCTGGCGATCGTCGAGGCCGGCGCCGTCGTTGGGGGCAATCATACCTGGTCGTCGTTTCGCGATGACCTGACCCTGGCGCAGCAATCCTGGACCGCGCCGCTGTTTGCCCATCGCTGGGACCGCTATGAAGTACGCTTTCCGGCGCATACGCGCGATCTGGCGGCGGGGTACGGCAGCGCCACCTCCGATCTGCTGGCGGCCGAGGTTGCGCGGGTCGTGCCGGCGGAACGCATATTCACTGCCACCCCCATTGCGGCGTTGACGCCCACAAGCGTGACGCTCGCCGACCAGCGCGTGCTGACGGCGGGCGCTGTCATCGACGGCCGTGGCCAGGGACAGACCGCCGCGCTCGACCTGCGCTGGCAGAAGTTCCTTGGCCTCGAGGTCGAGCTTGCCGAGCCGCACGGCCTGACAGGCCCGATCATCATGGACGCGACGGTGCCGCAAACCGATGGCTATCGTTTTGTCTATACGCTGCCGTTCGGGGCGACCCGTGTGCTGATCGAGGACACATATTTCAGCGATGGTGCCGACCTGGCGCCCGAGATGCTGCGCCGTGAACTTACCGAATATGCCGCCTCACAGGGCTGGACGATCGTCGCCATCCACCGCGAGGAACGCGGTATCCTGCCACTGGCCCTTGGCGGCGATATCGAGGCTTTCTGGAATGAAGGCGTTCCCGGCGTGCCGCGGGTGGGCCTGGGCTCGGGGATGTTCCACCCGGTGACCGGCTACAGCTTCCCCGATGCCGTGCGCACTGCCGACCTCATCGCCGCGCTCCCCGATCTTGACCCCGCGACGATCTATCGCGCGGTCCGCGACCATAGTGTTGGGGCATGGAAGTCGCGGCGCATGTACAGGATGCTAAACCGCATGTTGTTTCTCGCCGCCCACAACGAAGAGCGTCGCCACATCCTCGAACGTTTCTACCTTCACAATGATGCGCTTGTCGGACGCTTCTATGCGGCGCGAACCCGGACAGTCGACTGGTTGCGAATCCTCAGCGGCAAACCACCGATTCCGATCGGTCGTGCGCTGCGTACCCTGATAAGATACGAAATGGATCAAGAATGAGCACGGCAGCAGTAATCGGCAGCGGCTTTGGTGGTCTGGCGCTCGCCATCCGCCTGCAATCGGCGGGCATCCAGACAACCCTCATCGAAGCGCGGGACAAGGCTGGCGGCCGTGCCTATGTCTTCGAGGACGACGGCTTCAAGTTCGACGCCGGGCCGACGGTGATCACCGACCCCACCTGCCTCGAGCAACTGTGGGAATTGTCGGGCCGCAAGCTGAGCGACTATGTCGAACTGATGCCGGTGGCGCCGTTCTACCGGTTGATGTGGGAGGACGGCTATGTCTTTGATTATTCGAATGACGAAAAGCTGTTGAACGACCAGATTGCAGCCAAGAACCCCAAGGACGTCGAAGGATATCGCAAATTCTTCGAATTCAGCGAGAATGTCTTTCGTGAAGGCTATGAAAAGCTGGGCCATGAAGCATTTCTCGATTTCAAGTCGATGCTCAAGGCCGCACCGCAACTGATGAAATACGAAGCCTTCCGGTCGGTGCATTCGATGGTGGCGCGCTATATCGAAGACGAGCAGTTGCGGCAGGCGTTCAGCTTCCATTCGCTGCTTGTCGGCGGCAACCCGTTCAAGACGTCATCGGTCTATGCCCTCATCCACGCGCTTGAAAAGAAGTGGGGCGTATGGTTTCCGCGCGGCGGCACCCATGCACTGGTGCGCGGCATGGTCAAGCTGTTCGAGGACCTGGGCGGGACTGTTCGCATCGGCTCGAAGGTCGAAACGATCACCGCCGACAGCGGCCGGGTGACGGGCGTGCGCACCGCCGATGGCTGGAGCGGGCGCTTCGACGCGGTCGCTTCCAACGGCGACGTCGTCCACACCTACAAGGATTTGCTCGGCAGCCACCCGCGCGGGCAGGCAATGGCAAAATCGATGTCGCGCCGCAGCTGGTCGCCATCGCTGTTCGTCATCTATTTCGGGTTGAAGGGCGAGCGTCCGGACGTCAAGCACCACACCATCCTGTTCGGCGAGCGCTACAAGGACCTGCTCGCCGACATCTACAAGGGTGGCGAACTGGCGGAAGATTTCTCGCTCTACCTGCACCATCCGACCGCCACCGACCCGGCAATGGCGCCGCCCGGGCACAGCGGTTTCTACGTGCTGTCGCCGGTGCCGCACCGCGGCAAGCTCGACGTCGATTGGGACAAGGTGGCACCGGCCTATGCCGAAAGCATACTCGACGCTCTCGAACGCAGGATCTTGCCCAACCTGCGCCGCGACCTGGTGACGATGCGGACCTTCACCCCCAAGGATTTCACCACCGAGCTGAACGCGCACCTTGGCAGCGCCTTCAGTCTCGAGCCGGTCCTGTGGCAATCGGCGTATTTCCGCACCCACAACCGCGATGACGTGCTGCGCAACCTGTATTTCGTCGGCGCCGGAACGCACCCGGGCGCGGGGATTCCGGGCGTTGTCGGCTCGGCGAAGGCAACCGCCAAGCTGATGGTCGCGGACTTGCTCGGTCAGAAGGTGGCGGCGTGAGGCACCGGCCTCTCCCGTTCGGGAGGGGCTGTTCGTGACAGACGTTCTCGGCCATGCCCGCGCCGCGATCGCTCGTGGCTCCAAAAGCTTTGCCATGGCGTCGCAATTGTTCGATCCGGTTACCCGTGATCGCGCAATGCTGCTCTATGCCTGGTGTCGGCACACCGATGATGTCATCGACGGCCAGGTCTTGGGGGAAGGGCGCAACGACGATACGCGTCCGCCCGCCGAACGCCTCGCCGAAGTCGAACGATTGACCGAAATGGCGCTGGCCGGCCAGCCGACCGGCGACCCGGCCTATGAGGCGCTGGCCCGCGTGGTGCGTGAAACCGGCATGCCGGCGCGCTATCCGCGCGATCTCGTCCATGGCTTTCGCATCGACATGGAGGAACGACCGTTCCGGACCTTCGACGATACCTTGGCCTATTGCTACCATGTCGCCGGCTGCGTCGGGGTTATGATGGCAATCGTCATGGGGGTGTCGCCCGATGACAAGGCGACTCTCGACCGCGCCTGCGACCTCGGTATTGCCTTCCAGCTCAACAACATCGCGCGCGACGTGGTCGAGGATGCGATGATGCGCCGGCGCTACATCCCTGATGACTGGCTCGCCAGCGTCGGCCTGACGCCAGCGAATTTTGCCTTTCCGCCCAACCGCCGGCAGCTGGCGCGACTGGTCACGCGGCTTGTCGATGCCGCCGAAGGCTATGAATCGTCCGCACGCTTCGGCACTTCGGCGCTGTCGTGGCGCGCGGCCTGGGCGGTGCTGGCGGCGGCGCGCATCTATGGCGGCATCGGTCGCAAGGTTCGCGATGGCGGCGCCGAGGCGCTGGAAAGCCGGATGCGGACGACCAAGCCGGAAAAGCTCGCCGCGGTGGTGGCGGCGTTGACCGAAACGCTGGCACGCAAACGCCGATGGCCACTGCCGGGGCCGGCGCGATCCGGGCTATGGACGATGGCGGCGTAGCAACTGGGGCGCCCTAGCGCGCAAACTGCTCCGCATTTTCGATATCCATTTCACGGCGGATCTTTGCCGAGGACCGCAGCCGGCCCTTGCCGTTGGCCTCCAGCTGCGCCTTCAACACCCGGATCGGCGGCGCATAGAGGAAGCCATAGCTGACCGTGTCGTGCTTCGATTCCACCACATGGTGCAGCCGATGCGCCTGGACGATGCGCTTGAGGTAACGCTGCTGCGGGTTCCAGCCATGCTTGGCGCGGCGATGCACCAGCACGTCGTGGAAGCCAAAATAGATTGCGCCATAGGCGGTGATGCCAGCGCCGATGGCGGTGATCAGCGGCAAATCCCAGCCGGTACCGATGACGAGCAGGATAATCGAGGGGACGGCACCCATGACGGCGAACCAGTCGTTCTTCTCGAACATTCCGGTCCGCGGCTCATGGTGCGAACGGTGCAGCGACCACAAAAAGCCATGCATCACCCATTTGTGGGATACGATGGCGACAATCTCCATGATGCCGACAACGAGCAGCGCGACGCCGACGCCGCCGACGAAACCGATGTGGGGGAGGGTCATTGCGGGCGGGCTGCAGGCGTGCTCATCCGACGCTTATAGGCGGGGCGCGGCGGCTTTGCACCCCCATCCGATGCCGCACCCATGCTTGCCGCCAAGGCCCCGGACATGCAAAAATGCCCGGAATCCTGAGTGGGAAAACGCCATGCTGCCTCGACGTGCTTGCCTGTTGTTCGCGCCATTTTTTATGCTGGTGGCCTGCGCCACCCCGGCGCAACGCATCGCCACCAAGCTTGGCGAATACGGCGTGCCGCCGCGGGAAGCCCGATGCATGGGCGAGCGCCTGCAAGACCGCCTGAGCTATGCCCAGTTGCAGCGGCTGAACGATCTGGCGCGCATCAATGGTGACCGCATCGGCCGCATGAGCATCAATGACATCGCCCGCACCTTCAACGCACCGCAGGATGCATCCCTTGCGGCGGAGATATTGCGCGCCGGGATCGGGTGCGCGTTCTAGCGCGGCGCGCCAGTGTTCATCGCGGCAGCGCCGGCAACCGGCGGCACCTTGTAATCCTCGGCTACCGAGGCATCGACGATGTCGCCGGCTTTCAGTTTCGCGTTGTTGCCCCTGGCAAAAAGCCCCCACGGCGTCAGCGCGAGCGATGCCAGAATAACCTGGTCGGTGCCGCCATTTCCCGCACTGCGGATATCCCCCGTGATGGCAATGTGGCTGCCCTTGAAATCGAGATACAGCAACCGGGTCGTCAATTTTCCGGATGTGCCGAGGCCACCGTTTCCTTTCGCGAGGGTGACTTCGCCAAGGCCACGCAGCCCGGCAGGAACCACGACGCGATCGCCAATGATGATTGGTTGATCGAGGATGACGACGAACGTATCGCCCGCCTTTGCCGTCTTTGTCGTGACCTCGTTCAGGATCATCAGTTTTAGGGGTGTTCCACGCGCGACCAGCAATGCAGCGCTGGCGGGTTCGGTCGGTCGGGCGGGGGACTCGACAACGACCATCGGCGAAGCTGCAACCGCACCGGCGGAAATGTCCGGGGCCGCCGAAGCGGCCTGCGCCGCAGCGATTGCTCCCGACGCCAGAACCGTAAAAACGGCAAAATTCCGAAAGTGTGAACAAATCATGGAGGAAGTTTCACACTGTCTGAAGGCCCGTGCAATCTCGGGGTACAAAACGGGGGGAAGAAATAATGCGGCACGCCAGCTTGAGCCTTTTGATGATCGCCATGACGGGGCTGGCGGTGCCGGCACTGGCGAAGGCGCCGGAAAAGCCGTTCGTTGTCGTCAACGAGGCCGTGGGTGTGCCGGTTTTCCCCAATGACATCACCGACCGGCCCTGTGACGTTGTCGGTGAAGTCAAGGCAGGTGTGCGCAAGGCGACAATCTTCAGCAATGAAGCGAGCCAGAAGAAAATCTACAACGAACTGTGGGAGCGCGCGGTCAAACTCGGCGCCGATGCCGTGATCAACGCCAAATACGGCGAGTCACACGTGACCGCCTTCAGTTGGGGCTCAACGACCGCGACTGGCACGGCGGTCAAGTTCAAGGCGGTCGCAAACGCCGCGACCACGCCGGCGGCCGGAGAAGCAGCGCCGGCCAAATAATCGCGCCGGCGCGGCGGCTGGCTGCCTAGCCCTTCGCCCCGAACCGCCTGCCTGATTTTGCCTTCATCTTTTCGAAGCGCGTTGTCCGTGTGCCGGGTGCACCGCCCATGCTGCGGCCCTGTACCGGGGCGCGGCGTTCTCCGCTGGGGATGCCTAGCTCATCCGATTCCAGCCGTCGGATCTGGTCGCGGATCGCCGCCGCCGTCTCGAATTCGAGGTTCGATGCAGCCGTCTGCATCTGCTTCTCAAGGTCCGCGACATACGCCTTGAGGTTGTGCCCGACGAGGTTGGGCGTCTCGCTGTCGCCGGTTTCGACCACCAGTCCGTCGCGCATCGACACATCGGCGAGGACGTCGGAGATATTGCGCTTGATGCTTGCCGGCGTGATGCCGTGTTCAAGGTTGTAGGCCTCCTGCCGGGTCCGTCGCCGGTCGGTTTCGCGGATGGCGCGTTCCATCGATCCGGTCATGCGGTCGGCATAGAGGATGACCCGGCCATCGACGTTGCGCGCCGCCCGGCCGATCGTCTGGATCAGCGATGTTTCGGAGCGCAGGAAGCCTTCCTTGTCGGCATCGAGGATCGCCACCAGCCCGCATTCGGGAATATCGAGCCCCTCGCGCAGCAGGTTGATGCCGACGAGCACATCATAGACCCCCAGGCGCAGGTCGCGGATCAACTCGATGCGCTCCAGCGTCTCGACATCGCTGTGCATGTAGCGCACCCGCAACCCGGCTTCATGGAGAAATTCGGTCAAATCCTCGGCCATGCGCTTGGTCAACGTCGTCACCAGTGTGCGATAGCCGGCAGCGGCGACCTTCTTGGCTTCCTGGATCAGATCCTCGACCTGATCCTCGACGGGCTTGATCTCCACCGGAGGATCGACGAGCCCGGTGGGCCTGATGACCTGTTCGGTGAAAACGCCGCCGGTGCGGTCCATCTCCCAGGGCCCCGGGGTCGCCGAAACGAACACCGTCTGCGGTCGCATCGCCTCCCATTCGGCAAAGCGCAGCGGCCGGTTGTCGATGCACGATGGCAACCGGAATCCATACTCGGCGAGGGTCAGCTTACGGCGGTGATCACCCTTGGCCATCGCCCCCAATTGCCCGACGGTGACATGGCTTTCATCGACGAACAGCATGGCATTTTCAGGCAGATATTCGAAAAGCGTCGGCGGCGGTTCGCCTGGCAAACGCCCGGTCAGGAAACGGCTGTAATTCTCGATGCCGGCGCATGATCCGGTGGCGGCGATCATCTCGAGATCGAAGTTGGTGCGCTGTTCGAGCCGCTGAGCTTCCAGCAGCTTGCCTTCGGCGTTGAGTTCCTTCAGCCGCTCGGTCATCTCGAACTTGATGGCCTCGCTGGCCTGTTTGAGCGTCGGCCCGGGGGTCACATAGTGGCTGTTGGCGTAAATCTTGACATATTCGAGCTTGGCGACGGTCTGCCCGGTCAATGGGTCGAATTCGGTGATGGCTTCGACTTCGTCGCCAAAGAAACTGATGCGCCAGGCGCTGTCCTCGTAGTGTGACGGGAAAATTTCGAGGTTGTCGCCGCGCACCCGGAAGTTGCCGCGGGCAAAGGCCTGGTCGTTGCGCTTGTATTGCAGCGCCACCAGCTTCCGGATGATCTCGCGGGAATCGACGTGCTCGCCCTTTTTCAGGGTGAAGGTCATCGCCGAATAGGTCTCGACCGAGCCGATGCCATAGATGCACGATACCGACGCGATGATGATGACGTCGTCGCGTTCGAGCAGGGATCGCGTTGCCGAATGGCGCATGCGGTCGATGGCTTCGTTTACGCTCGATTCTTTTTCGATATAGGTGTCGGAGCGCGGCACATAGGCCTCGGGCTGATAGTAATCGTAGTAGCTGACAAAATATTCGACGGCGTTGTTGGGGAAGAAGCTTTTGAATTCGCCGTACAATTGCGCCGCGAGGATCTTGTTTGGCGCCAGGATCAGGGCTGGGCGCTGCACAGCCTCGATGACCTTGGCAACCGTATAGGTCTTGCCAGAACCGGTGACGCCGAGCAGCACCTGGTCGCGCTCGCCCTGATTGGCCTGCGCCACCAGTTCGGCGATGGCGACAGGCTGGTCACCTGCCGGCGAATAATCGCTTTCGAGGACGAAGGCCCGGCCGCCTTCGGATTTGTCGGGGCGGGCGGGGCGATGCGGGACAAAGTTTTCGGCCGTCTCGGGTTCGGCGAGGCTGGTGCGGATCTGGATGGCCATGGGGACAATATGGGGCAAGGTCCGCTTTTGTTCCAGTGGGTCGATGCCACTGTGGCGATTTGGGATTGGCGCCGGTTCCGCCTAAAGCGGTGGCGCAAACGATAGGATCGGCAATGGGCGAGCATTTCGAGCGGCACAAGCAGGCATGGACCAGTGACGAGGTGCAGAAGCTCCACACCCTTGCCAAAAAGGGCATGCCATTGCGAGCGATCGCCAAGGCTTTGACCCGCAGCGAGGAATCGACCAAGGCGCGGGCCAAGGCGGATGGCCTTGGCATAACCAAGCTGCGCTGACGTCGCCCTGCGTAGCTGGTGCAAGGTCAATCTATCGCGACAATCTCGACATCCTGACCGGCGAGCAACACCGTCTCGCCGACCAGCTTGCCCGTCATTGCCCGTGCCAGCGGCGATACCCAGGACACGCTGCCCGCGGCGGGTTCGGCTTCGTCGTCACCGACGATGCGATAGGTCTGGCGCCGGCCATCCTCGCGTTCGAAGGTGATGGTACTACCAAAGCCGGCACTGCCGTCGGCCGGGCGGCCCTCCACCAGCTGGGCGCTTGCGCGGCGGGCCGACCAATAGCGCAATTCGCGGGTTGCTTGCGCCATGGCGCTGCGGTCGCTGCTGATGGCATCGCCGGATTGCGCCTCGGCATAGGCCGCGCGCGCGGCTGCCAGCATCGTTTCGATGGCGGCAAGCCCGGCCGGCGTCACCAGGTTGGCGTGCGGCGGGATCGGGCGGTCGGGCAGGTCGGCCGCCGCTGCTTCGGCATCCGATTCCTTGGTGAAGGCAACGCTCATCGATCCGATATGGGCGGCCTTGCCGGCCGACGCAATGTCGCCGCGGGACGCGCGCCGCGCATTGCCGTGGACAGCATGGTAATCACTTCATAAGGAATATCCCGGCCTGCAGGTGCCGTTCCTTGTCGATTTGCATCGGAGAATGCGGTGGTTGCGCCTTTCGGCATCAGGGTGTTCGATACGGGTGCCGGGCTCTCGATCGACGCCAGCGAGGGCCTGTCGCGCTGGCCGATCCGCAACGCCGGCGGGGATCTGCTCGGCCACGCGCACGGCCTCTTGCTCACCGGATTCATCGGTGACGGCCTGTCGCTGGCCGATGGCATCATCACCGTCGCGGGCAGCATCACCGGCGCGACCGAGTTCGAGACCCGCGTCGTCGATGGCTTGCATGGCTTGCTGATCGTCATCACCGAGCCGGGCGGCGCCTTTGGCAACAGGCTCTATCCCGATGCAGGTGGCTCGATCCCGATGGTGTTCAGTGCCGAACTGCGCCGCGCCGGCGGGTCTGCCGACCAGATATTGTCCGATGCCCAATATCAGGAGCACTTTCTCCCCGATCGCGTCGAACGGATGATCGTCAGGGAAGGCAGCGGCTGGATCACCGGCACGCTGACCGCGCATCGCGGTGTCGAACGGCTGTTGCCCAACCATTATCTCGATCTGGATGATTTCAGCGCGCACCGTTTCTGGCCTCGCCGGGACGAATTCCGGCTCGACATGCCGCTGGCGACGGCGGCGGGAATTGCCGCGCGCGATATCCGCGGCTTCGTTGTTGCCTGTGCGCGGCAGTTCGACACGGTGCTGACGCTGACCGCGGGCTTCGACAGCCGCATTATCGCCGCCGCCGCCGAACCGGTGCGCGACCGCATCGGCTTTGTGACCGTCGGCGAACCCGCCCAGGGCATCGACCAGGTGATGACGGCGCGGATGGCGCAGGGCCTTGGGCTGAAGCATCGCTTGATCCCGCTGATCCCCGCACCGCTGGCCGAACAACAGGCGTGGGATCGCCACGTCGGCCACGCCGTCCGCGAAAGCAACCGCGTCATGCACCCCTCGCTCCGCCAGATCGGCGAACAGGTCATGCTGACGGGAATGTATGGCGAAACCGGGCGCGCGCGGCTGTACCGGCAGGACCTGGCGACAATCAACGATGCGCCTGCAACCGCCGAATTCGTGCTGTCACGGCTGACATTGCCGCTAGACGCGGAACAGGTCGAGAATGTCCGCGCCTGGCTGGCGCCGATCGCCTGGATGCCGCGGTCGGCGATTCTCGACCTCGCGTTCAACGAGCTCAAATTCGGCAGCTGGGCGATGGCGCAGGGGCCGATCCAGAAGGCCATCAAGCTGTCGTTGATGCCGTTTGCCCAACGCAGCGTGCAAAATGCCTTCATGTCGGTACCGCCGCTGGAAAAGGGCACCACGGCGTTGTTCCAGACCATCGGCGAGGCGTTGTGGCCAGCGATAATGGCGTTCCCCGTCAACCGATACGGGGACTATCGCGATCGCTTCACCCGCGTTTCGAAATTGTTCAAACGCGAGAGCCTGGTGCGTTATTTGCGCGATCGTTTCGCCTGACGCACAATAATGGCTTTAACGCCGGCTTAGTATAAATCAAAAATACGTAAAGGATAGGTTTCCTATTGGCCCATCGCGGCAATTGCATTCGAGTATTTTACATCCAGTTCGATAGCATCTATCATTATTGTGGTTGTTATTGAAATTTCAACGTTTGTAAAATGTTTGTGTAATTGTTTAGGATTGGTTAGTGTTGGAACCGTTCGGTGTGCGATTGCATGACACAGGCACCGGTATCGACGTAACGCTCAGCGCCGGCTTGTCGCATTGGCCGATCGTCGATGGCGGCGACGTGCTGCTGGGCACGGCCTATGGCCTGCTGCTGGAGGGCTGGATGGGCCAGGGCCTGTCGCTCCGCAACGGCACCATTCGAGTCGCCGGCGCAATTGCTGATGCCACGGCTTTCGAAAAGCGCGTCATTGACGGTCTGCATGGATTGATCGTCGTAAGGACCACCCCGGGCGGGGTCTTCGGCAACCGGCTTTACCCCGATGGCGGTGCGTCGGTGCCGATCGTCTATTGCGCGGAACTGCGCCGCGCCGGCGGATCGGCCGACCAGATCCTCGACGATGATGCGTACAACAGACGCTTCCTCGGCCTGCACCACCAGCGGCTGGTCGTGCGGGAGGGCCATGGCTGGATTACCGGCACCCAGACGGCGCATCGCGGTGTCGAGCGGTTGCTGCCCAATCATTATCTCGATCTCGACAGCTTCAGCGCGCATCGCTTCTGGCCGCGACCCGATGACTTTCGCGAGCCCATGCCCTTTGAAACCGCCGCCGCATCGGTGGCGCACGATATCCAGGGGTTCGTGGCGGCCGCGGCGCGGCAGTTCCAGCCGGCGATCATGCTGACGGCCGGGTTCGACAGCCGCATCATCGCGGCTGCGGCGCAACCCGTGCTCCGTGACGTCGCGTTCGCCACTGTCGACGCACCATCGGCGGGGATCGACCAGGTCATGTCCGCCAGTATCGCGCAGAAATTCGGTCTCGAGCACCGCGCCATCCCGCTGGTCTGTGCGTCGGAGCCCGAACAGGACCTTTGGGACCGCCGTGTCGGGCACGCGGTGCGTGAGCGCAACCGTGTCACGCATCCCTCGCTTGGCCAGATCGAGCGCAATGTCATCCTGACCGGGATTTATGGAGAACCGGGGCGGGCGCGGCTGTATCGCCATGATGTCGCCACCATCAACGACGCTGCCGCCACGCCGGATTTCGTCATGTCGCGTCTGGGGTTGCCGATCGATCCCGAACAGCGCGACAATGTTGCACGCTGGCTGGCGCCGCTGGGCTGGCTGCCGCGCTCGGCGGTGCTCGATCTTGCTTATTGCGAACTCAAGGGCGGCAGCTGGGCGATGGCACAGGGGCCGGCGCAAAAGGCCGTCAAGCTGTCCATGATGCCCTTTGCACAGCGCCGTATCCAGCACGCCTTCATGGCCGTCGCGCCAGGCGAGAAGGGCACGGCGACGCTTTTCCGTCGCATCGGCAATATGCTATGGCCGGCAATGATGAATGTTCCGGTCAACCGCTATGGCGATTATCGCGACCAATTGGGCAGTTTCTGCAAGATGTTCGATCGCCGGCGCTGGACGCGGCAGTTGCGTAGCCGGCTGGCGTGAACGACGGACGGTCGGGGGCGGCCGGCGCTTGAAGATTGCGGCGGCGTGGGCGGCGTGGGCGGCGGCGGCGGCGGCGGTCCTTGTCCTGGCGGCCATGCCGGCAACAGCGTCACCGCTGGCGGATCTTGTCGCGGGCAAGACCGCGGCGAGCCCCGAGCTTGCCGGCCTGGCCATCGTCGTTGCCGACCGTACCCATGTGCTGCGCCGCGAAGGCTATGGCCGCGCGGTCATCGACCCCGGCAACGTCTCGCGCCAACGGCCCTTGACCGCCGAAACACCCGTGCGCGTGGCGTCGATTTCCAAGCTGGTCGTTGCCATCGCGGTCATGCGGCTGGTCGAACAGGGGCGCCTCGATCTCGACCAGGACGTCTCCGCCTATCTTGGCTGGACACTGCGCAACCCGGCGCATGCCGACGTGCCGATCACGCTGCGACGCTTGCTGTCGCACACCTCGAGCCTCATCGATGGCCCCGGCTACAGGCTGCCGCTCGGCACGGCATTGCGCGACAACCTCGGCGCAGCCCATTGGGCGCCAACGCCGGCAGGGAGCCACTTTGCCTATGCCAACCTCAACTATGGCGTCATCGCCACCGTGATGGAGGCAGCGACCGGAGAACGCTTCGACCGGCTGATGACCCGATTGGTACTGGCGCCGCTTAGCCTTGATGCCGGCTACAACTGGAGCGGCGCCAGCGATGCCGCAGTCGCAGGCGCAGCAGTGCTGTACCGCAAGGGCGCCGACGAGGCGCATTGGGCGAGCGATGGCCCCTGGGTTGCGCAAGTCGATGACCGGCAAGGACACTGGCCTGCCTGCCCGGTGGCGAGCGATGGCCCGGTGTGCGACCTTGCCGGCTATGTGCCCGGCGGCAACGGCACATTGTTCAGCCCGCAAGGTGGCTTGCGTATTTCCGCCCTGGGGCTGGCGCGCATCGGCCAGATGCTGTTGCGGGGCGGCGAGATCGACGGCGTGCGTATCCTGGCGCCGGCTTCGGTAAGGGCGCTGATGACGCCGGTGTGGCGGGCCGGGCCGGGCGATGCCGATGGGCCGGACAATTTCGACGGCTTGATGCGTTGTTATGGCCCCGGTCTGCATTGTCTTGCAGGCGGGCGTGACCAACCATTGGCGGGCCGAACGTTGCACTGGTGGGGCCATAGCGGCGAAGCCTATGGGCTGTATGGCGGGCTGTGGGTCGACCACGCGCGGGGGCGGGTGTTTGTCTTCCTGATGACCGGCAGTGCCGACGATCCGATGAAAGCACCGCACCGGTCCGCCTTTTCGGCTGCCGAGGAAGCGATTGTGGCGGACCTGGTGAGGACGCGCTAGACAGACCGCGAAACGGACGGGGGGAGATACGCCATGATCGGTTACGCCATGCTTGGCACCAACGATATCGCCAGGGCCGGCGCGTTTTACGATGCGGTGTTTGCCACCGTCGGGGTTGGCCGGCTGATGGAATTTCCGACCGGCGCGATTGCCTATGGTGGCGCATGGGACAAGCCGATGCTGGCGATCGGCAAGCCCTATGACGGCGAGCCTGCGACGGTCGGCAATGGCGTGATGATGGCGCTGGTCGTCGATACGCGCGACAAGGTCGCGGCGCTTCATGCCAAGGCGCTCGCGATGGGGGGCAGCGACGAAGGCGGGCCCGGCGTGCGCGGCGAGGACGGCGAGCAGGCCTTTTACGGCGCCTATTTCCGCGACCCCGATGGCAACAAGCTCTGCGTGTTCCGGATCGGTCCTGCCTGAACAGCGATGTCGCCCTCGTCATGGCGCAGGTACGCGAGCGCGATCGCGACCGCTACCTGAGCGTGCTTTACGCCCCGGCGGCCGCGCGTCCGGGGCTGTTGGCGTTGCATGGCCTCGACCTCGAATTTGCCGCGATCGTGGCGGGCAGCAGCGACGCGATGATCGGCGAGATTCGGCTGGCGTGGTGGCGCGAGGCGCTGGCTGGCCTCGATGCCGGTCGCATCCCGGCGCAACCGTTGCTTGCCGTACTGGCGGCACAGGTGCTGCCGGCGGGAATATCCGGCGCGATGCTGGCGGGGCTCGAGGACCGATGGCTGGCGATGCTGGGCGGCGATGATTCCGGTGCCGGTTGCGGCGGCGCGCTGTTGTTCAACCTGCTGGCGCGCCTGGTTGGCGGCAACCCCGATGTTGCTGCTGTGATTGGCCGGGCCTGGGCCAATGGCCAGCGCGCCGATATCGCCACGCCGGTCGAAAATTCCCTGAGGCCGCTGCTCGGGCTGGCGCGCCTCGCCGAGCGTGACGCCCGACACGCCGGCCGTAAAGGTGGGCCCGAACCGCGTGGCAGTGCCGGCCGCCAACTGCGACTGCTTGCGGCGATTGCCTTTGGCCGCTGAAACCGCCTAAGCGGTGCCAACGCGAGGGGTCGCAACAGGCAGGGGGCTGGCAATGCGACGAATTCTGGCGCTGGGGGTGGCGTTCATCGCGCTCATCGCGGCCGGGTTGCTGTGGACCCGCGACCGGCCGGCAGCGCTTGCCACGGTACCAGCGCTGACCGTTGCCGATGCAACACCGGACGGTCAGGAGGACACGGCCGAACCAAGCGTCGCACCCGCCTATGCGTTGCCGCGTAGCGAAGTGACGCCCGCCGAGCGCGAGGCCCGCCGTTTCAACCGGTATGACAAGGATCGCAACGGCGCCATCAACCGTGATGAATATCTCGCCAACCGCAAAAAGGCCTTTGCCAAGCTCGATCTCAACGGCGACGGCAAGCTCAGCTTCGACGAATATACGGTCAAGACGGTGAAGAAGTTCGCCACCGCCGATCGCAATGGCGACGGCACGCTGACTCCGCCGGAATTCGCGACGACGGCGATCAAGCGCAAGCCACGCGCGCCTTGCCCGCCGGGCGCGGCGGTGGAGGGCTAGACATAACGCCTGCTAGGCTGCCATCCAGCCGGCCAGCGCATCCCGCGCCCGCGCCACCAGCGCCGGCTTGCGGCCTTCCTTGCGCAACGGCGGCGGCACCAACGGTGGAAACAATCCGAAGTTGACGTTCATCGGCTGAAAGCTTTTCGCATCGGCACCGCCGGTGATGTGCGACAGCAAAGCTCCCAGCGCGGTTTCCGGTGGCGGCGGCACGGGCTCGCGGCCCTGCCGTTCGGCGATGGCGAAACGCGCCGCGACAAGCCCGATCGCGGCCGATTCGACATAGCCCTCGCAGCCGGTGATCTGGCCGGCAAAGCGCAGCCGCGGATCGGCCTTCAGTCGCAGCGTCGCGTCGAGCAGCACGGGCGACTTGATGAAGGTGTTGCGGTGCAGGCCCCCCAGCCGCGCAAACTCGGCCTTTTCGAGCCCCGGAATCATGCGGAATACCCGCACCTGTTCGGCATGCTTCATCTTGGTCTGGAAGCCGACCATGTTCCACAGCGTGCCCAGGGCATTGTCTTGCCGCAGCTGCACCACTGCCCAGGCGCGGCGTCCGGTGGCAGGGTTGGTCAGGCCCACCGGCTTCATCGGGCCGAACCTCGGCGTGTTGCGGCCGCGCTCGACCATGACTTCGATGGGCATGCAGCCGTCGAAATAGGGCGTGCTCGCTTCCCAGTCCTTGAAGCTGGCCTTTTCCGCCGCCAGCATCGCATCGACAAAGGCGTTGTACTGCTCCTTGTCCATCGGGCAGTTGAGATAGTCCTTGGTGTCGCCATGCTCGTTGGGCCGGTCCCAGCGTGATTGCAGCCAGGCGACATCCAGGTCGATCGAATCATGGTGGATCACCGGCGCGATGGCGTCGAAGAACGCCAGCTGGTCTTCGCCGGTCAGTTGGCGAATGGCTTCTGCAAGCGGTGTCGCGGTCAATGGTCCGGTGGCGATGATGACGTTGTCCCAGTCGGCGGGCGGCAGGCCGGCGACGAGTTCGCGGCGGATTTCGACCAGCGGCTCGGCCTCGATGGCAGCGGTGACGGCATCGGCAAAACGGTCGCGATCGACTGCCAGGGCCGATCCGGCCGGTACCCGTGCTGCGTCGGCGGCGCGCATCACCAGCGAATCCAGCGCCCGCATTTCGGCGTGGAGAAGCCCGACGGCATTGTTGTCGGGGTCATCCGAACGAAAGCTGTTGGAACAGACCAGTTCGGCCAGCTTGTCGGTGTGATGTGCCTCGGTACCCTGAAGCCCGCGCATTTCATGCAGGATGACCGGGATGCCGGCGCGCGCGGCTTGCCAGGCGGCTTCGGAGCCCGCGAGGCCGCCGCCGATGATGTGGATAGGGGATGTCATGGGCGCTCTATGCGGCCTTGACCGGCAAGGGAGCAAGGCAGCCGCCTGTGCTGCATCGCCGCAAAAAGCCGCATCTGCGCCTTCCCATTGCGGGAACCCCCCGCTATAGCCGCCGCGACGCCGACGCACTGGCGCCGCGCAATCCAGTTGGACCGGACCATGGCGAGCCGCCACCGCATCAGTTCCCCGACCTGCCCGCACACCACGGGAGCATTTTGAGCAATGCCGAAGCTGAGCGTTGATGGCATCGAGGTCGAGGTTCCCGCGGGTGCGACAGTCCTGCAGGCCTGCGAGGCTGCCGGCGTCGAAATTCCGCGCTTTTGCTACCATGAGCGGCTGACCATCGCCGGCAATTGCCGGATGTGCCTCGTCGAGATGGAAAAATCGCCCAAGCCGATCGCCAGTTGCGCCATGCCGGCAGCCGACGGCCAGGTGGTGTTCACCACGACGCCCAAGGTGAAGAAGGCGCGCGAAGGGGTGATGGAGTTCCTGCTCATCAACCACCCGCTCGATTGCCCGATCTGCGACCAGGGTGGCGAATGCGACCTGCAGGACCAGAGCATCGCCTATGGCAAGGGCTTCACGCGCTATCAGGAGAACAAGCGCGCGGTCACAGAAAAGTTCATGGGGCCGTTGGTGAAAACCATCATGACCCGCTGCATCCACTGCACGCGCTGTGTGCGCTTTGCCGAGGAAATCGCCGGCGTCGAGGAAATCGGCGCCATCGGCCGCGGTGAGAACATGCAGATCACCACCTATCTCGAAAAGGCGGTGACCAGCGAGGTTTCGGGCAATATCATCGATTTGTGCCCGGTCGGCGCGCTGACCGCCAAGCCCTATGCCTTCCAGGCGCGGCCGTGGGAATTGAAGAAGACCGACGCCATCGATGTGATGGACGCGATCGGCGCCAACATCGTCATCGGCTCGCGCGGGCCTGCCGTGCTGCGGGTGACGCCGCGGATCAACGACGACGTCAACGAGGAGTGGATCAGCGACAAGACCCGCTTCGCCATCGATGGCCTCGCCGAACGCCGGCTGGACAAGCCTTATGTGCGGCAGGGCGGCAAGCTGGTGCCGGCAACGTGGGTCGAGGCATTCGCCGCGATCAAGACCGGGTTGGCCGGTGTT
Organism: Sphingomonadales bacterium; assembly: GCA_025351405.1. Taxonomy (GTDB): domain Bacteria; phylum Pseudomonadota; class Alphaproteobacteria; order Sphingomonadales; family Sphingomonadaceae; genus Sandarakinorhabdus. The sequence goes on from JANXVZ010000024.1 coordinate 42,161, forward strand.
TCGGGCGGCGAAATCGCGGCGATTGCGGGTGATTTGTGCGCGGTCGAGGATATCGTCGCGCTGAAGGATCTGCTGGGCACCCTTGGATCGAGCCGGCATGAAGCCCGGCAGGACGGCGCGGCGTTGCCGGTCGCTCCGCGCGGCGCCTATCTGTTCAATTCGGGGCTGGCAGGCATCGAGACGGCGGATGTCGTGCTGCTCATCGGCACCGATCCGCGCCGCGAAGCACCGCTGCTGAACCTGCGCCTGCGCAAGCGTGCCGCCAAGGGCCAGTCCCGGGTCTTCGGGATCGGGCCGGAGGTGGATTTGAGCTATCCGGTGACCTGGCTGGGCAATGACGCGTCGCTGCTCGGCGCGCTGCCGGCGGCGGTTCTCGATGCGCTGACGGCGGCGGAACGGCCCGCCATCATCATCGGGATGGGCGCGCTGGCGGATTCAGGCGCATACGCCGCGGCCTGGGCGCTGGCGGAGACCCACAAGGTCGTCCGCGACGGCTGGAACGGCTGGAACGTCCTCCACACCGCGGCCGCGCGCGTCGGCGGTCTCGATACGGGGTTCACTTGCGAGGGCGGTGTCGCCGGGATCATGGCCGATACGGCGCTCAAGGCGGTCTTCCTGCTCGGCGCCGACGAGATCGACACGGCGCCGCTGGCCAACGTCTTCACCGTCTATATCGGCCATCACGGTGATGCCGGCGTTGCCCATGCCGATGTCATCCTGCCGGGCGCATCCTATGCTGAAAAGCCCGGCACCTGGGTCAACCTCGAAGGCCGCGTCCAGCGCGGCTTGCGCGCCGTGTTTCCGCCGGGCGAGGCTCGCGAGGACTGGACGATTTTCCGCGCCCTGTCGGCGGTGCTGGGACAGCCGCTGCCTTACGACGATCTCGCCGGCTTGCGCGCCCGCATTGTCGGCGAATGGCCGTGGCTGGCACCCAATGCCGCTGCGCCGGAATTCAGCACGCCGACAGTCGCCGCCGGCGGTGCAACGGGTGTCTTCACCCTGCCGGTGACCAATTTCTACACCACCAACGCCATCGCCCGTGCGAGCGAGACGATGGCCGAGTGCGTGACGCAAATCCTCGGCGGCGGCCTGCTGGAAGCGGCTGAATGACCTTTACCGGCCACTTCCAGGGCTGGTTCGGTGCCGGCTGGGGCTGGTTCGCCGCGAACCTCATCCTCGTCCTGGCCATCGTGCTGCCGGTGATGCTCGGCGTCGCGATGGCGGTCTATGCCGACCGCAAGATCTGGGCGGCGATGCAGATGCGGCGCGGGCCCAACGTCGTCGGGCCGTTCGGACTGCTGCAGACCTTTGCCGATGCGGCGAAGCTGTTCCTCAAGGAAACCATCATTCCGTCGGGCGCCAGCCGCGGTGTTTTCCTGCTCGCGCCGATGATCAGTTTTGTCCTGGCGCTGGCGATCTGGGCGGTGATGCCCTTCGATGCCGGTGTCGTCCTTGCCGATTTGAACGTCGGGCTGCTGTATATCTTCGCGATAAGCTCGCTTGGCGTTTACGGCATCATCATGTCGGGCTGGGCGTCGAACTCGAAATACCCGTTCCTCGGCGGGCTGCGGTCGGCAGCACAGATGGTCAGCTATGAAGTCTCGATGGGCTTCATCCTGGTCTCGGTGATGCTGTACGCACAAAGCTTCAACCTCAGCGACATCGTCATGGCGCAGAAGGGCAACGTCCTCGGCATCCTCAACGGCAACATCTTCAACCCGTTGCTGTTTCCGATGGGAATCATGTTCTTCATAACCGCGCTTGCGGAAACCAACCGGCCGCCGTTCGATCTTCCCGAGGCCGATTCCGAGCTCGTCGCCGGCTACCAGATTGAATATTCGAGCATGTCCTTCGCGCTGTTCTTCCTTGGCGAATACGCCAACGTGCTGTTCATGTGCGCGCTGATCCCGGTGCTTTTCCTCGGCGGCTGGCTGCCGCCGTTCGATTGGTGGCCGCTCTATTACATCCCCGGGTTCGTCTGGATGCTGGCCAAGATGGCCTTCATGTTCTTCGTCTTCGCCTGGGTGAAGGCGACCGTGCCGCGCTATCGCTATGACCAACTGATGCGGTTGGGCTGGAAGGTGTTCCTGCCATTGTCGCTTTTCTGGGTCGTCGTTGTCAGCGGCTGGCTGATGTTCTTCACGGACAAATTCGCATGACCGCAATCTTCCGCGCCGCCAAGTCGCTCCTGCTGCTCGAATTCATCAGCGGCATGGCCTTGACGTTGAACTATTTCTTCCGCCCCAAGGCGACGCTCAACTACCCCTATGAAAAGGGGCCGCTGAGCCCGCGTTTTCGGGGTGAACACGCGCTGCGCCGCTATCCCAATGGCGAGGAACGCTGCATCGCCTGCAAGCTGTGTGAAGCCGTCTGCCCGGCGCAGGCGATCACCATCGAGGCCGAGCCACGCGACGACGGCAGCCGCCGCACGACGCGCTATGACATCGACATGACCAAGTGCATCTATTGCGGCCTGTGCCAGGAAGCCTGCCCGGTCGATGCCATCGTCGAAGGGCCGAACTTCGAATTCGCCACCGAAACCCGCGAGGAACTGATCTACGACAAGGCCAAGCTGATCGCCAACGGCGACAAATGGGAACGCGCCATCGCGGCCAACCTTGCGGCGGACGCGCCGTGGCGGTGACCGAATCCATCTGCGCTGGTGATCGTCGATGCGGGATCGCCGTGTCATGACCGCCGTCCTCGCCTTTTATCTGTTCGCCGGCATCCTGCTGACCGCCGGCACGATGGTCATCCTGTCGAAGAACCCGGTGCATTCGGTGCTTTGGCTGATCGTGGCGTTCTTCAACGCCAGCGGGCTGTTCATCCTGCTCGGTGCCGAGTTCCTCGCGATGCTGTTGCTGATCGTTTATGTCGGCGCCGTCGCGGTGCTGTTCTTGTTCGTCGTGATGATGCTCGACATCGATTTTGCCGAATTGCGCGCCGGCTTCATGCGCCACCTGCCGGTCGGGCTGGCGGTGGCCGCGATCATCCTGACCGAAATGCTGCTTGCGGTCGGCGTCTGGCAGCCGGGCGCTGGCGTTGCGATTTATGGCGCTGTCGGGGCGCCGCCGGTCGGCATGAGCAACACGCAATGGATCGGCTCGTTGCTCTACACGCGCTATCTGTTCGTGTTCCAGTCGGCGGGCCTGGTGCTGCTGACCTCGATGATCGGCGCCATCGTCCTCACCCATCGCCAGCGGGTCGGCACCAAGCGCCAGAACATCGGCGCCCAGGTGGCGCGCACCCCGGCATCGGCGGTCCATGCCGAAAAACCCAAGGTCGGCGAAGGCGTGGCATTGTGATCGGCGTGGCATTGTGATCGGCTTGTCCCACTATCTCACCGTCTCGGCGGCGCTGTTCGTGCTGGGGGTGCTCGGCATCTTCATCAACCGCAAGAACGTCATCATCATCCTGATGTCGATCGAGCTTATCCTGTTGGCGGTGAACATCAATTTCGTCGCGTTCTCGGCCTATCTGCACCAGGTCCATGGCCAGATCTTTGCCATGTTCGTGCTGACCGTCGCGGCCGGCGAGGCGGCGATCGGGCTTGCCATCCTCGTCATCTATTTCCGCAACCGCGGCACGATCGCGGTTGACGACGCCAGCGTGATGAAGGGCTGAGGTCTTGATCCAGCTCCTCGTCTTCCTGCCGCTTGTTGCGGCCATCATCGCCGGCCTTGGCGGCCGTGTCATCGGGCACACCGCGGCCAAGCTGCTGACCACTGCGGCGCTGTTCACCTCGGCGGGGCTCGCCTGGCTGATCTTCGTGCAGTTCTGGCTATCGGGCAGCGCCGGTTATGACGTGCCGGTGCTCGACTGGATCCGTTCGGGCGATCTCGTCGTCAACTGGGCCTTCAAGGTCGATACGCTGACGGCGGTGATGCTCGTCGTCGTCACCACGGTGTCGGCGCTCGTCCACCTCTACAGCTGGGGCTATATGGAGGAGGACCCGAGCCAGTCGCGGTTCTTTGCCTATCTGTCGCTGTTTACCTTTGCCATGCTGATGCTGGTGACCGCCGACAACCTCGTCCAGATGTTCATGGGCTGGGAAGGGGTCGGCCTCGCCAGCTATCTGCTGATCGGCTTCTGGTACACCAAGCCGACCGCCAATGCTGCCGCGATCAAGGCGTTCGTCGTCAACCGGGTCGGCGATTTCGGCTTCTCGCTCGGCATTTTCGGGACGTTCCTGGCGTTCGGAACGGTGTCGATTCCGGCCATCCTGGCAGCCGCCCCGGGGATGCAGGGCACGACCTTCTCCTTCCTCGGCGCCCAGGTCGATGTCATGACAACGCTGTGCCTCCTCCTGTTCGTCGGCGCGATGGGCAAGTCGGCGCAATTGGGCCTCCACACCTGGCTGCCCGATGCGATGGAGGGCCCGACCCCGGTGTCGGCGCTGATCCATGCGGCGACGATGGTGACGGCCGGCGTGTTCATGGTCTGCCGCCTGTCGCCGATGTTCGAGACCAGCGCCACGGCGCAGGCGGTGGTGACCTATGTCGGCGCCGCCACGGCATTGTTCGCCGCCTCGGTCGCCATCGTCCAGACCGACATCAAGCGGGTCATCGCCTATTCGACCTGTTCGCAGCTCGGCTACATGTTCTTTGCAGCAGGGTCGGGCGCCTATGGCGCGGCGATGTTCCACCTGTTCACCCATGCCTTTTTCAAGGCGCTGCTGTTCCTTGGCGCCGGCTCGGTCATCCACGCGATGCACCATGAGCAGGACATGCGCTTCTACGGGGGCCTTCGGAAGCACATCCCGATCACTTTCGCGCTGATGACCGTCGGCACACTGGCGCTGACCGGTTTCTTCTTCACCGCCGGCTATTATTCCAAGGATGCGATCCTGGAGGCGGCATATGCCAATGGCTCGATCCATGCGGTCGTGGCGTCGCTGGTCGGGCTTGTTGTTGCGGCAATGACGAGTTTTTATTCGTGGCGGCTGGTGTTCCTGACCTTCTTCGGCGCGCCGCGCTGGGCCGGGTCGGAGCATATCCAGCACGCGCTGCACGGCGCCCATGATCATGAGGATGCGCCGGTGCACGAGCCAGCCCCGCATGCCGAACCCGCCACCGGCACCGCCGGCTATCATCCGCACGAAAGCCCCTGGACGATGCTGCTGCCGCTGTTCGTCCTTGGTGCCGGCGCGCTTTTTGCCGGGCTGTTGTTCCACACGGCGTTCGTCGGACCCGAAACCGGTGCCGAATTCTGGCGCGGCAGCCTCGCCTTCCGCGGTGCGCTGATGGAAGCCGCCGAACACGTCCCCAGCTGGATGGTGGCGGCCCCCAGCGTGGCGTTCTTCGCGGGGCTGGGGCTGGCATGGTTCTATTACCTCGCCAAACCCGAGCTGCCGGCAAGGATCGCCGCGGCCATGCCGGGGCTTTATGCCTTCCTCACCCACAAATGGTATTTCGATGAGCTTTACGATGCCATTTTCGTCCAGCCCGCGTTTGCCATCGGGCGCTTCCTCTGGGTGCGCGGCGACCAGGGCATCATCGATCGCTTCGGCCCCGATGGCGTGGCCGGCGCGGTCAGGGGCAGCGCCGTTCTCGCGCGCCGTTTCCAGTCGGGCTATGTCTATACCTATGCCCTGGTGATGATCGTCGGGGTCGCGGCGGCAGCCGCCTTCTTCCTTGTGCCCCACTCCCTCATGGCCGTTGGCGGCCGCTGATGCCTTTGCTTTCGCTCATGATATTGCTGCCGGTGCTGGCGGCGCTGGTGATCTTCATCTTGCCGGGCGGCGATGCCCAGCGCGCGCGTGTCATCGCGCTTGGGACAACGCTTGTCGAGTTCGGCCTCGGGCTGCTGCTCTGGCGCGATTACGCCACCGATGCCCCGGGTTTCCAGTTCGTCGAGAAGCTCGACCTGTTCGCGCCGTACCTCAGCTGGCACCTCGGAATCGACGGCATCGCGCTGATGCTGATCATGTTGAGTGTCTTCCTGATGCCGCTGTGCATCCTTGCATCATGGACCAGCATCCAGAAGCGCGTCCCCGAATATATGGCGGCGTTCCTGCTCATGGAAACGCTGATGATCGGGACGTTCGCGGCGCGCGACCTGTTCCTGTTCTACCTGTTCTTCGAGGGCGGCCTGATCCCGATGTTCCTCATCATCGGCATCTGGGGTGGTGGCCGGCGCATCTACGCCAGCTACAAATTCTTCCTTTATACCTTGCTCGGCTCGGTGCTGATGCTGCTGGCAATGATCTACATGGCCGGCGTCGCGCAGACGACCGACATCGGCGAATTGTCACGCTTCGATTTCGCGCCCGACGTGCAGATCTGGCTATTCCTCGCCTTTTTCGCCTCGTTTGCCGTCAAGATGCCGATGTGGCCGGTGCACACCTGGCTGCCCGATGCCCATGTCGAAGCACCGACCGCGGGCTCGGTCATCCTTGCCGGCGTGCTGCTGAAACTGGGCGGCTACGGCTTCGTGCGTTTCTCGCTGCCGATGTTCCCCGATGCTTCGGCGCACCTCATCTGGCTGGTGTTCGGCCTGTCGATGGTCGCCGTGGTTTATACCTCGTTGGTGGCGCTGGTGCAGTCCGACATGAAAAAGCTCATCGCCTATTCGTCGGTGGCGCACATGGCGTTCGTCACGGCGGGGCTGTTCGCGCTCAACACCCAGGGCATCGAAGGTTCGCTGATGATGATGCTCAGCCACGGGTTGGTATCGGCGGCGTTGTTCCTGTGCGTCGGTGTCGTCTACGACCGTCTCCACACCCGCGAGATCGCCCGCTATGGTGGCCTCGCCAACAACATGCCGCGCTATGCGTTGCTGTTCATGTTCTTCACCATGGCGTCGGTGGGCTTGCCGGCGACGAGTGGCTTTATCGCCGAATTCCTGGTGTTGATCGGCCTCTACCAGACGTCGACCTGGGCGACGCTGGTGATGACGACGGGGATCATCCTCGGCGCCGCCTACATGTTATGGCTTTACCGCCGTGTCGTCTTCGGCACTGCCGCGGGCGATGACACCCGGGCGATGCACGATCTTTCGACCCGCGAGGTTGTCATCCTGGCGCCGATCGCCGCCGCCGTGCTGTGGATGGGTATCTATCCGGCCAGCTTCCAGGCGCCGATGAAGCCGGCGATCGCCGCGATCATGACGCGGCTCGATGGCCGCGAATTGGCGACGCTGCCGACATGGCTGTCGTTCTCATCGCGCGCCGCGGTTGTCGCCGACCCTGCAACGCCCGAGGCGGCCCGATGAACCCCACATTCGATTCGATCCGTATCGCCGGGCCGGAAGCGGTCCTCACGGCCGGCGCGCTGGTAACCCTGATGATCGGCACCTTCACCGGCGATCGCGGGCTGCGCGCGCTGACCTATGTGGCGGTGCTCATTCTCGCCATCGCCGGCTTCAGCCTGATGCAGGCGCCCGCCGGGGTGACGCAATATGCGTTCGGCGATTTCTACGTCGCCGACAGCTTCTCGTCGTTCCTCAAGGTACTGATCATCGGCGCTGCCGCCGCTTCCATGCTGCTGGCGCTACCCTATCTCGGCGATGCCAGGACGGGCCGGTTCGAATATCCGGTGCTGTTGATGCTGGCGACACTCGGCATGTGCATGATGGTCAGCGCCAATGACTTGCTGTCGCTTTACATCGGCCTCGAACTGCAGAGCTTGGCCGCCTATGTGCTGGCGGCCTTCCATCGCGGCGAATCGCGGTCGTCCGAAGCGGGGCTGAAGTATTTCGTGCTGGGCGCGCTGGCCTCCGGCATCCTGCTTTACGGGGTGAGCCTCGTTTACGGATTTGCCGGCACCACCAGCTTTGTTGGCATCAGCAACGTCGTCGCGGCTGCGCCGGCGCGATCGCTGGGGATATTGTTCGGGCTGGTATTCATCATCTCCGGGCTGGCCTTCAAGATTTCGGCGGTGCCGTTCCATATGTGGACACCCGACGTTTACGAAGGCGCGCCGACCCCCGTGGCGGCGTTCTTTTCGGCGGCGCCCAAGGCGGCGGCGATGGGGCTGCTGGTTCGCGTTCTCGTCGTCGGCTTCGGCGCAATGGCGCTCGATTGGCAGCAGATCGTCATCTTCCTTTCGATAGCGTCGATGCTGCTCGGCGCCGTCGGCGCGATCGGCCAAAGCAATATCAAGCGGCTGCTTGCCTATTCATCGATCGCCAACGTCGGCTTTGCGCTCGTCGGGCTTTCGGCGGCGACACCCAAGGGCATCGAGGGCCTGCTATTCTATCTTGCGGTCTATCTGGCGATGACGCTGGGCAGCTTTCTCGTGCTGCTGCAGTTGCGCCGCGCCGATGGCGGGCCGGTGGAATTGATGACCGACCTTTCGGGCCTCTCCAAGGTGCGCCCCGGCCTTGCCGCTGCCATGGCGATCTTCATGTTCAGCCTTGCCGGCATCCCGCCGCTGCTCGGCTTCTGGCCCAAGTTCGCGGTGTTCACCGCGGCGGTGGATGCCGGGCTATGGCCATTGGCGATCATCGGGGTGATCGCGTCCGTCATCGGCGCCTATTACTATCTCCGCCTCGTCAAGATCATGTATTTCGACGAAGCCGGTGTCGCAGTGATCAGCGATGGCGGCCGCACCAATGGCGCCCTTATAGCGGCGGCGGCGCTGTTCTGCTCGCCGATCGGGATGCTGGCGATCACGCCGATCGTTTCCGCGGCGGGGCGTGCAGCGGCCGTTGTCTTCCAGGTCGCGGGTTGAACACACCGACGTCAGGTGCGCCCCGCGGCCAGAGCTTTACGTGGCTCGACGAGACCGGATCGACCAACGACTGGCTGCTGTCCCGCGCGGCGGAGCTTGCCGATGAGCAATGGGTGGTTACCGACCGCCAGACCGCGGGGCGCGGGCGGCGCGGGCGCTTGTGGCATGATGGCGCCGGCAACCTGATGGCATCGGTGCTGGTGCGGCCCCAGCCCGGCGATGGCCCGGCGCAGCAATTGTCCTTCGTGGCGGCGCTGGCGCTGCACGATGCAATGGCAGTGGTGACAGGCCCGGCGCGGCTCGGGCTGAAATGGCCCAACGACCTGCTGCTCGACGGCGCGAAACTGTCGGGCATCTTGCTTGAACGCCAGGGCGATGCTGTGGTCATCGGCTTCGGCGCCAACCTCGCCCATGCGCCGGCGGATACGGAGCGCCCGGCGATTTCGCTTGCGGCTGCAGGTTTTGCAGCACCGGCAGCCAATGTCGTGGCCATGCGCCTCGGGGCGGCGTTTGCCATGCGCCGCGCGCTTTGGCGTGCCGAAGGCTTTGCGCCGGTTCGTCGTGACTGGCTGGCGCACGCTGCAGGGCTGGGGGAGCGCATTGCCGCGCGCCTGGGCGTCGAAACGCTGGAGGGCCGCTTCGAAGGGCTCGACGCCGATGGTGCGCTTGCGCTGCGCCTCGATAGCGGCGAATTGCGCGCCATCCACGCAGGCGAGGTTTTTGCACTGTGATGATCGGGAGTGCCGGCTGATGCTGCTCGCCATCGACGTTGGAAATACCAACATTGTCTTTGCCATATGCGACGGCAACACCATCAAGTGGCGCTGGCGGATTTCCACCGACGGGCAGCGAACGGCGGATGAATACGCCGTCTGGCTGCACCAGCTCATGCAGCTGGAAGGCGTCGAGCGCGCCCATATCGATGCAGCGATCATCGCCACTGTCGTGCCGCAGACCCTGTTCAACCTGCAGCGGTTGTGCCGGAAATACTTTCACGTCGAGGCCCTGATCGTCGCCGTCGGGGAAATCGACTTCGGCATCACCATCGACTTGCCCAACCCGGCTGAAGTCGGGGCGGACCGGATCGTCAACGCCATCGCCGCCCATGCCGCCCATGCCGGCAACGTCATCGTTGTCGATTTCGGCACCGCCACCACCTTCGACGTCGTTGCCGCGGACGGTGCCTACAAGGGTGGCGTCATCGCACCGGGAATTAACCTTTCGATGGACGCGCTGTACCAGGCAGCCGCCAAACTGCCGCGCATCGCCGTCGAGCCGCCGGCGGAACACCTGGGGGTAATCGGCAAGGGCACCGTCCATGCCATGCAGTCCGGCGTGTTCTGGGGGTATGTCGGGCTTATTGAAGGATTGGTCGCACGCATTACATCAGAGGTATCGAACAGCCCCGGTGGCCCGGTTACCGTCATCGCCACCGGCGGACTTGCCACATTGTTCAGCCGCCACACATCCGCCATCGATAGCGTCGATGGGGATTTGACCATTCGCGGATTGATCCGCCTCCACACGCTCAATGCAAATAACGAAAAGAAAAATACGGAATGAAACCTGGTAAAGAACTGATCTTCCTGCCGCTTGGCGGTTCAGGCGAGATCGGCATGAACGTCAATCTCTATGGCTGCAACGGCAAATGGGTGATGGTCGATCTCGGCATGACCTTTGCCGATCCGTCCTATCCCGGCGTCGATCTCGTGCTGCCGGACCTCAGCTTCATCGAGGATCGCGCCAAGGACCTGCTCGGCATCGTGCTCACGCATGGCCATGAAGACCATATCGGCGCCATCCCCTACCTCGCCGCCGATCTTGGCGTGCCGTTGTATGCGACGCCGTTCACCGCCGGGCTCATTCGCAAGAAGCTCGACGAGGAGGGCCTGTCGAAGGAGGTCAAGCTGCACATCATCCCGATGGGCGGGACCCTGCAACTCGGTGATTTCGGCTTCAAATATGTGGCGCTGGCGCATTCGATTCCCGAAGGCAATGCGCTGATCATCGATACGCCCTATGGCCGGATTTTCCATACCGGCGACTGGAAGCTCGATGACGGCCCGCTGCTCGGCGACCCGGCGAGCGCGGCGCAGCTTACCGCGATCGGCGATGCCGGCGTGCTGGCGATGGTCGGCGATTCGACAAATGTCTTCAACGCCGAAGCCTCGGGCAGCGAGACCGGCGTCCGCGAAGGGCTGTTGAAGCTCATCAAGGCGCGGAAGACGGGGCGCGTGGTCGTCACCACCTTCGCCTCGAATGCGGCGCGGCTGGCAACGCTCGGCTATGTCGCCAAGGAAACCGGGCGGCACCTCGTGCTCGCTGGGCGGTCGATGGACCGCATCACCGAAGTCGCCAAGGCAACGGGCTATCTGAAGGATATGCCGCCGACGCTGTCCTGGGCCAATGCTGCCAGCATGGATCCATCCAAGCTGTTGATCCTGTGCACCGGGGCACAGGGTGAGCCGCAGGCGGCCTTGAGCCGCATCGCCGATGGCAGCCACCCGGCGATCAAGCTGGAGGCCGGCGATCTCGTCGTCTATTCCTCTAAGCAGATCCCCGGCAACGAACTCGCCATCGGCCGGGTGCAGAACGCGCTGGCCACCCGCGGTATCGAGGTCATCACCGAAAAGCAGGCGCATGTGCACGTTTCGGGCCACCCCGGTGCGCCCGAGCTTGCGGAAATGTATCGCTGGATTCGCCCGCAGATCGCCATCCCGGTGCACGGCGAACGCCGCCATATGGAGGCCCATGCCCGCCTGGCGCTGGCCAGTGGCGTCAAAAAGGCGATGGTGCCGATCAACGGCAGCGCCATCCGGCTCGCCCCCGATGGTCCCAAGCTGCTCAGCCATGAAAAGGTCGGCCGGCTGGTTCTCGATGGCGATGTCATCCTGCCCGCCGACGGGATCACCATCGTCGAGCGCCGCCGGCTGATGCACAGCGGCTATATGAGCGCCACCATCGTGCTCAACCGCGACGGCAAGCTGGCCGCCCCACCGGCGATCATCGCCCAGGGCGTGCCGGTGGAAGAGGACAAGGCCGATTTCCTGGCCCAGTGTTCGGAAGCCGCCGCCGGCGCCGCCAAGAAGGCCGACCAGAAGCAACCGGAAAAGTTCGCCGAAGCCGTGCGTGTCGCCGTCCGCCGCGTCGCCCGCGAATGGACGGGCAAAAAGCCGGTAACCGAAGTCCAGGTCGTTCGGCTGTAGTGCAATGTCGCTGACGTTGGGCACGGCCATCTACCTGTGCATCTGGTCGCTGACCCTGTTCGCGGTGCTGCCTTTCCGGGTGCGCACCAGCCGTGAACAGGGCAGCCGACCGGTGCCCGGTGAAGCCGATTCAGCGCCGGTAAACCCGATGCTGTGGTGGAAGCTGAAGTGGACGACGATCATCGCGACGGTGCTGTTCGCGCTGTTCTACGCCAATTACGTCAAGGGTTGGGTAACGCTGGACAGCTTCCCGGGCTGAGGGCCTGGCATGTGCCGATCCGCGATTGATCGACGCCCTTGAAAACGGACAATTTGTAGGAAACACTGACTTTTCCAAGGCGTTGATTTCCTTGGATATCGGCTCGGAAGGTCAGCCCCGGGAGGCGTTTTCCTGACCTTTCGATTGGCGGTTGCACGGGTTGCGAAAGCCGCTGTTCCGCTGGAGTCGGCTATCGCCCACTTGCGGACATTCGCGGGCTGATGCTGGACAGCAATCATCACCAATTCAGTTGCGGTCCGTGGCTCACGGCGACATGTTCGCTGGATGATATGGACCGACGCTCAAATCGTTGAAGCGCACGAGCACTGCTTCGAGAACGCGAAGGAGGTGCAGGCAAGTGAGCGGTGTGTCTGCTACTTCTGCGCGGCCAACGAGTTGCCGGGAGCTTATTTCAAACCTGCCGCTATCACCGAGTGGCTCAATCCAGCCGGCCGTGACGCCAAAACCGGTGTAGAGGCTTTCGGTCAGGTCCGGCGCCGCTGTCCGATCGAGCAACTGCGTTCTGTCCGAACTGCACATTTGACATGGTCATCGGAGATGCGTCGGGTCTCCCGATCAGCGACCCGAGCTTTATATCGGCTATCGACGTGCGCTTCTAAATTTGGTGAGGTGCATGCGATTGACGGACGGCGCGGCGATGTCCGCTAACCACCAATAACCGCCATTCTGCAGCAGTTCGCAATATAGTCCGCACCATTCTGATTTTGGCAGACCTTTCGCTGCATTTTGCGCGGACGTGCTGACAATAAGAAAGAGCGGACGCGCTTTCGTAGTAGCGATTTCGCCGCCTGTAGGACAGGTCCGCTCCACGTGCAGCAGTCGCGCTAACCCCGCAGCCGCTCGGTGGCCTGTGCCAGCGCGACGTACAGCTTGCCGACATCCGACGACAGCAGGGTAATCGCCAGCGTCTTGCCTTCGCGGTCAGGCAGGACGCTTTTGATCAGCGATTCGAATTCGACCATGTAGCGTGATGCCTGTTCGCGAAACGGCGGGTCGTGGCTGAAGTGCCGGGAGATGGCACGTTCGGTCTCCTTGTCGAACAGCCGGACCATGCGGCGCGTGAACACGCTCTTGTCGCCCTTGAGATAGCCTTCCCATGCCTTGTCGTCGATATCGACCGACAGCAGTTTGGCGATGTCGATCGAAACGCCCTGCAGCGATTCCAGCAGGGTGCCCGATCGCCGTGCGATATCGTCGCGCAGATGGATTTCATAGCGCGAGTCGACCTCGTCGATGCGGCGTTCGACGACCGCGACGGTCTCGGCAAGCCCGATCAGCCGCTGGCTGATGCGTTCGACGGCCGTCTGTGCCGAGCTTTCGGCGCTGCGATGGGCGCTTTCGATATCGGCGAGTTGCGCGCGGATGGGGGCGCCGAACGCGGTTTCGGCGCGGGACGAACCGGCGCTATCGAGCGCCTGCTCGGCCTCCTCGACCACGCGCGACAGGGTCTCGCGCATCGTCCCCGCGGTCTGGTTGGCAATCTCGCGGACCCGGCCAAAGACTTCGATAAGTTGGGTCGATGCGGACAGCGCGGTATCGCCGGTACGGGCCTCGAGGCTGTCGAGCACGCCGCGCGCCTCTGCCAGTTCGGCGGCAAAGCGCGCCGTGGCGGTTTCGAGCGACGTGCTGGCGGTGTCGAAATGGCCGCGCGCCACGGCGATGGCGTCGCCGCTCGCAGCCATCGGCGCTGCCAGCGCATCGACCCGGTCGTGCAGATCGGCGAGGCGCAGCGTCATGTCTTCGATCTTGGGCAGCGCATTGGGCAGGGCGCTGCCCAGCGTCTGCATGACCGCGTCGCCGGCCGTGCCGATATCGCCGACCTTGGCTTCGACGGCTTCCAGCGCGGCCTGGGTATTGGCGATGGGTTCACCGAGCCGGAAGATGGCGTCACGTGCCTCGGCCATTTTTTCGGACATTGCGGTCAGTATGGCCGTGCCGGCATTGGCGGAATTGCCCAGCTTGGCATCGAGCACGCCAAAGCCGCGTTCGACCTCGTCGATGAGGCCGCGTGAACGTGTCGCCTGGGCTTCGAGTTGGCTGCCGAGCTGCTCGGTGGTCCCGAGCAGCGATTCGAGCCGCTGGGCAATAAGCCGCGCCGCCTCACCGCCGATATGGTCGAGCGTCACCCGGGCCTGGTCGATGCTGGCCAGCAGGGCGCTGGTCTGGGTGTGGACGCCGTCGCGGGTGGCATCCATGGCGCTGGCGGTGCGGGCAAAGGCCGTATCGACGCCTTCGCGCAATTGCGCCAGCGGCGCGGCGACGGCCTCGTGCGCGGCGCGTGCGGTGTCGGCAATCGCCGCCAGGCCTTCGACGCTGTGCGCCTGCATTTGCTGGGCTTCGATGCCGGCGTCATGGGCGCGTTGCTGCAGCGCCGCCAGCATGGCTTCGGCCTCGGCAACCTGGCGCTTGAGATCGGTGTCGACATGGCCGAGGAGTTCCGTCAAGCGCTCGGCCTGCTGAACCGCCGCCGGGGCCGAGGCTTCGAGCTGTGCACACGCCGCTTCGGCGCGATCGGTGGCGCCGGCGAGCAGGTTGCCCGAATTGTCGAGGCGTTCGGCGGCGGTATAAAGCGCCTGGTAATGCCCCTCTATTGGCGCAGCGACGCTTTCGATGCGCTGCACCAATGCCGCCACGCGCTCCTCCATGGCAAGAAGCGTCGCACCGCCATCGCTGATGCGGGCCTCGACGGCGCGCGTGTGCTGGGCGAGCATCGCGGCTTGCAGGGCGCGATCGCCCGTGCGTTCCCGCAATTGGGTGGCGGCCAGCCAGATCAGCGCCAGCGGGGCGGCGAGCAACAACAGGACCGCGCCCCCCAGCCACAGCATCTGCAAGCCGGGCGACACTGCGAATTCGCCCGACCGGGCAGCGACCGCCAGCGTGGCGAGCAGCCCGAGCAGCACCACCCAGACCAGCGTCGCGGCAAGTGCGATTGCCACCGGCCAGCGCCGTGGTGGCCCAATATCCTCGATGGCGTCCATTATCCCCCTGCGTGTCGGACGGGTGGCACAACGGCGTTTTGACCCTGCGCCAGTTCTGCCACCCCGGCTTCGCGTTGACGTAGCCGCAAGGCCATCAGCAACGCCAGCAATGTCAGCCCGAAAATTTCCCAATACCAGTAGAATCGCGGATTGCCGGCCAAACAGGCAATGGCGATGACGAATGTGCGGTTGTTGGCAGACAGCAACGACAGGCCGCGCACCAGCGGCGACGTGCGTTCGAGATAGGCCTGCAAAAGCGCCGGCCGCGCCAGCAAAGCCGAATCGATGGCGCGAACCCCACTGCCGAGGTGCGATTCGACCCAATTGTACCCGGCTTCGATACTGATGCCCGATGGCGGCCTGATTTCGGTGGCAAAGACGCCGCGCGCCCGGCGCTTCCAGGCTTCGCGTTCGCCCTCGTACCAGGCCGACTGGACCGCGTGGCAGGCCCCCGAGGTGACGGCCAGCGCCATCGCCGCGTGCCAATTCGCAAGGCTGAGCGCCAGCGGGATGAGCACGACGATGAACACCATGTAATCACACAGTCCATCGATGACGCGGCCAAAGGCGCTGGCCTTGCCGCTGGCCCGTGCCAGCTTGCCATCGAGCCCGTCCATCACGTGCCACGCCAGCATCAGCAACAACCCGGCCACCACGGCGAGGGGCTGTTGCCAGTGCCGATAGCAGGCGCCGGCAAGGATTCCGCAGCCCAGCCCGGCAAAGGACACGACATTGGGGTGGATGCCCAGACGCAGCGCGCCCGGCAGCAACCGGTCGGCAATCGGGTGGATCAGCCACAGGTTGCTCGGGTCTTCGATCACGTTCGGGCGTGCAACGGTGGCGTCGAAATTCTTCACGCCGCAGCGCTAATCCCCGCAGTCCAGCCTTGGCAAGTGCAACGGCATCGCCTTATGAGGGTTCATCCAGCAAGACGGCGCCGGCCCGCTCCTTTTTTCGACCAACCAGGACATAGTATCCAAGGGGTCGGACACGGGGGCAGGCCGGTGCCGGCTTTGTGTTGTTGGGTCAAGAGTTAGTGCCGATGGAGAGTGATGCATACTATCGGCCTTCTTTTCCCGCCTGCCGAGGATGTCGCGCTTCTTGTCGTCGGTGGCATCGGAATCATGGAAAGGCAGGTGCGTTTGTTGCGCCGCGCCGGCGTGACGCGATTTTTTGCGGTCGATGTCGCACCTCTGACGCCGTTGCCGGCCGATGTGGAAGCCATCAAGCCGTCGGCACTGGCCTCGATCATCGGCCGCGGTGACCGTGTCGTCGCTGTCGCGTCGGGCCTGATCATCGACGAGCGCGCCATTGCCGCCATGCTGGCAGCGCCGGTGCCGGCGATATTGACCAGCGGTGCCGGCCGGCCCGACCGCTGCGGCGTCGAAAGGCTCGATGCCTCCAGCTTTGCCGCGGGGATCCTGGCGCTGCCGGGCGCCATGGTCTTGGACGTCGCCGCGGGTCTGGGAGAGTGGGACCTCGCCTCCACGCTGACCCGCATTGCTGCACAGGACAGCCGGACGGCGCGAATCGATTTCGATGCGCTGCCGGTCTATGCCCCGGCGCGGCGCCGCGATGTCGCACTCATCTGGTCGCGCCCGGGCAACGAGGCGGAAGCCCGCATCGCCACCGACATCGTCATTTCGGCGGCGCAGAAAGGCTGCCTCGACTGGCCGGCGCGATTTCTTCACCCCTGGCCTGAAGACCTGCTGGTACGGTTGCTGGCACCGACTGCTATCACCCCTAACATGGTCACGCTGTTCACCGGCGTCATCGGTGTCGGCGCGGGCGTTGCCTTTGCCTGTGGCTGGTTGTGGACGGGACTCGTCCTTGCATTGATCACCGGGCCGCTGGACGGTGTCGATGGCAAGCTGGCGCGCACCCGCATCGAATTTTCGAAATGGGGTGACCTTGAACACCTGCTCGACAAGGTGCTCGAATATGGCTGGTATTTGTGCGCGGCCGGGCATTTTGCTGCGGTGATGCACAGCGGGCTGCCATGGGCGCTTGCAGCATTGATCATCTTGCCGGCGCTGGTCGAAGCCGTGCAGGGTGAGTTCTTTCGCCGCGCGACCGGCAAGCAACTCGACGATGCCGGGACCATCGAGCGCCGCATTCGGCTGGTCGCCGGGCGCCGCAACACGTTCCTGTGGACGTGGCTGCCGCTGGCGGCGCTCGATATGTGGTTCGAAGGATTTATTGTGCTCGCCACGTACAGTGTTGTTACCACGGCTATCGCGCAATGGCGGTTTTACGTTCGTTTCACCGCATACGCCAACCGCTATGGCGACCGGATTGCTGCAAACTTCATCTCGACAGGCTACGCCTTCTTGCCCCAAAGGCACCTGTCGTCTAACTGAAACATTTACACGATGCATTGCGCGGTCAGGCAAAGCCCCGCACAGAAGGATTCCTGCTCATGTCGTCTATCCCCGTCGCGCTCGTCGGCGTCGGCAATTGCGCCAGTTCCCTCGTCCAGGGGCTGTCCTATTATTCCAATGGCGGTTCGAATGACGAACAAGGCCTGATGCATTGGGACCTTGGCGGCTATCGCCCCAAGGACATCGAAATCGCCGCCGCCTGGGACATTGATTCACGCAAGGTCGGCAAGGATGTCGGGGAGGCGATCTTTGCCAAGCCCAACAACACGACGATCTTTTGCGACCATGTCGGCCTTACCGGTGCCAAGGTCGCCATGGGCCGGATCCTCGATGGCGTGTCGCCGCACATGGCCGAACATCCCGAAGACCGCCGTTTCATGGTCGCCGATGCGCCCCAGGCCACCAAGGCCGAAGTCGTCGAGGAATTGAAGCGGTCCGGCAGCCAGGTGATGTGCAACTATTTGCCCGTCGGCAGCCAGGAAGCCACCGAATTCTACGCCGATGCCGCAATCACCGCCGGTGTCGCCTTCATCAACAACATGCCGGTGTTCATCGCCAGCAACCCGGTCTGGGCCGAACGTTTTCGCGCTGCCGGCGTGCCGATCATCGGCGACGATATCAAGGCGCAGCTTGGTGCGACCATCGTCCATCGCACCCTGACCGACCTGTTCGCCAAGCGCGGCGTGACACTCGATCGCACCTACCAGCTCAACACCGGCGGCAACACCGACTTCCTCAACATGCTCAACCGTGATCGGCTCAAGAGCAAGAAGACGTCGAAGACCGAAGCCGTCCAGTCGGTGGCGCATCGCCGCCTCGAAGACGAGAACATCCATGTCGGCCCGTCCGATTATGTGGCGTGGCAGAACGACAACAAGGTCTGCTTCCTGCGCATGGAAGGCCGGATGTTCGGCGGTGTGCCGATGAACCTCGAAATGCGGCTTTCGGTCGAAGACAGCCCCAATTCGGCCGGTTGCGCGATCGACATGATCCGCTGCGCCCGTGTTGCGCTCGATCGCAAGCTCGGAGGGCCGATCCTGGCGCCGTCGGCGTATTTCTGCAAGCACCCGCCGGTCCAGTCGACCGACGATGAAGCCTATGTGGCGCTCGAGGCGTTCGTCGCCGGAACGCTCAAGCACTAGCCGATTTTCCCCGCCCGCCAGGCCAGCGCCTGGGCGGGCAGGGGTTTCGCCGCCCCCGATCGATGCAGGCCATCATCCTTGCTGCCGGCCAGGGCACACGCCTGCGCAGCGTTTCGCCATCGAAGCCGCTGACGCCGCTCAACGGCCGGCCGCTCATCCACCATATTCTCGATCGTCTGGCAGCTGCCGGCGTTACCCGCCCGCTTGTCGTGACCGGATACCGCGGAGACGAGGTCGCCGCCGCGGTCGCCGCCTGGGGCGGTGAGGGCGCCCGGACTTTATACAATGCCGGCTGGGCCGAACCCAATGGCGTGTCCGTGCTCGCCGTCGCCGACAGGCTTGAGGCACAGGCGCTGCTGGTCATGGCCGATCATCTCGCCAGCCCGGGGCTTTATCGTGCCGTGGCCGCTTCGTCGCGGCGCGATGCCGGCCTTGTCCTCGGCATCGACCGGCGCCTCGGCCACCCCTGGGCGGACGAAGCCGATGTGACCCGCGTCGCCACCCGCAATGGCCGCATCGTCGCCATTGGCAAGGCCCTTGGCACCTATGACGCCCATGACAGCGGCGTTTTCCTCGTCACACCCGAACTGCCGGCCGCGCTGCACGGCCTCGCCGCCCCCGGGCTTTCGGATGGCGTGCGCCGCCTTGCCGCCGCCGGCCGCGCCATGACCGTCGATATTTCGGCGCATGACTGGATCGATATCGACGATCCGCGGGCATTGGCGCTGGCGGAAGGCTGGCTCGCCGACGTTGCGATCTGAACCGGCGGTCCGGCGGCAACGCCCGTCGCGCTGCCGCCGTTCGCCTACCGCTTGTCGAGTGGCACGAAGTCGCGTTTCGCCGGTCCGGTGTAAAGCTGGCGAGGGCGGCCGATCTTTTGTTCGGGATCTTCCATCATCTCGGTCCATTGCGCGATCCAGCCGACGGTCCGCGACACTGCGAACAGCACGGTGAACATCGAGGTCGGGAAGCCGATCGCCGACATCACCACGCCCGAATAGAAATCGACGTTGGGATAGAGCTTTTTCTCGATGAAATACGGATCGCTGAGGGCAATCCGTTCCAGTTCGCGCGCCACGTCGAAAATCGGGTCGCTGATGCCAAGCTTGTCGAGGACGTTCTTGGCGACCTTGGCCATGACCTTGGCGCGTGGATCGTAATTCTTGTAGACGCGATGGCCAAAGCCCATCAGCCGGAACGGATCGTCCTTGTTCTTGGCGCGGGCGATGAATTCCGGGATGCGATCGACGGTGCCGATCTCGCGCAGCATGTTGAGCGCGGCTTCGTTGGCGCCGCCATGTGCGGGCCCCCACAGGCAGGCGATGCCGGCGGAAATGCAGGCGAAGGGATTGGCCCCGGATGATCCGGCCAGTCGCACCGTCGAGGTCGAGGCGTTCTGTTCATGGTCGGCCTGGAGGATAAGCAGTTTTTCCATGGCATCCTCGACCACCGGGTCGATGACATAGGGCTCGGCGGGCACGCCGAAGGTCATGCGCAGGAAATTGCCGGCGAACGACAGCGAATTGTCGGGATACAGGAACGGCTGCCCGACCGAATATTTATACGCCATGGCGGCAAGGGTCGGCATCTTGGCGATCAGGCGGTGGCTGGCGACCATGCGCTGGTGCGGATCATGGATATCGGTCGAATCATGGTAGAACGCCGCCATCGCGCCGACGACACCGCACATGATCGCCATCGGGTGGGCATCGCGGCGGAAGCCCCGGTAAAACTGCGCCAGCTGCTCGTGGATCATCGTGTGGCGGGTGATGTCGTGGTTGAACTTGGCGCTTTGGGCGGGGTTGGGCAGTTCGCCGTTCAGCAGCAGGTGCGCAACGTCCATGAAGGTCGAATTTTCAGCGAGTTCGTCGATCGGATAGCCGCGATACAGCAGGATGCCCTCATCGCCGTCGATGTAGGTGATTTTTGATTCGCACGCCGCCGTGCTGGTAAAGCCCGGATCGAAGGTAAAACGCCCGGTCTTGGCGTATAATTTGCGGATATCGATGACTTCGGGGCCGACGCTGCCGGCCAGCACCGCATAGTCGTCATTGTGTCCATCGACGGAAATATTGGCTGCGTCGGTCATGTCTTGCCCTCTCTAATCCACATCGGCCTGGTGCGCATCAGGATGCGCGGCCCGTTGCATTGTCGCCAGCGCGTCATCGATGCGCCCCAGCGTTTCGTCCCGCCCCAAGGTTTCCACCACCTCGAACAATCCCGGCGACTGGGTGGCACCCGTCACGGCGGCCCGCAGTGGCTGGGCCAGCTGGCCAAGCTTGACACCCGATGCCTCCGCCAGCGCGCGCGCCGCTGCCTCGACTGTCGCCGCCGACCAGTCTTCGAGCCCGGCAAACTGCTGCCGCGCCTGGGACAGCAGTGCGATCGGCGTTGATGCTAGCAGCCTCTGCGCGGCATCGTCCATCGGAATTGGGCGGGTGCGAAGATAGAAGAGGCTGGACGAAGCCAAGTCATTGAGATTGGGAGCGCGTTTCTTTAACTCGGCCATGCTGCGTTGCAAAATGTCGTGATCCGCAGCACCGAGCGCCCGGCCGATTCCAGCCTCGACGCGCGGTGAAATCAGCGCGACCAGACGGGAATCATCCGCAGCCCGCATGTAGTGGCCGTTGACCGATTCCAGCTTTTTCATGTCGAAGCGCGACGGCCCGCGACCGACCGCCGACAGGTCGAACCAGGCAACGGCCTCCGCACGGCTGATGATCTCGTCATCGCCATGCCCCCAGCCGAGCCGCAGCAGGTAGTTTTCGACCGCTTCGGGCAGCATGCCCATCGCGTCGCGATAGGCATCGACCCCGAGCGCGCCATGGCGCTTCGAAAGCTTGGCACCATCGGCCCCGTGGATGAGCGGGATATGGGCATAGGCCGGCTCGGGCCACTCCAGGGCGCGGATCAGCGCCAGCTGGCGGAAGGCATTGTTAAGATGATCGTCACCGCGGATGACATGCGTCACCCCCATGTCATGATCGTCGACGACGACGGCGAGCATATAGGTCGGCGTGCCGTCGGAACGCAGCAGCACCATGTCGTCGAGCTCGGCATTGGCGACGGTGACCGGGCCCTGCACCAGATCGTCGATGGTGACACTGCCTGTCTGGGGTGCGCGCAGCCGGATGACGAAGGGTTGGTCGGCGGGCCAATCGGCGCGGTCGCGCCAGCGGCCGTCGTATCGCATGGGCAGCTTGGCGGCGCGCTGCGCGGCGCGCATTGCGTCGAGTTCCTCGGCTGTGGCGTAGCAGCGATAGGCATGGCCGGCGGCGAGCAACTGGTTCGCTACCTCGGCATGCCGCGCCGCCCGGGCGAATTGATAGACGACCTCGCCATCCCAGTTGAAGTCAAGCCACGTCAGACCATCGAGAATTGCCGCAATCGCCGGCTCGGTTGACCGCGCGCGGTCGGTATCCTCGATGCGCAGCAGAAACTTGCCGCCATGGTGGCGTGCGAACAGATAGTTGAACAGCGCCGTCCGGGCGCCCCCGATATGCAGGAATCCCGTTGGCGACGGTGCGAAACGGGTGACGACCTGGCTTGCGCCCATCGGCGAAATGTCCAATGCTTGTTATCGGTTAGGGAAACGCGGGGGCGTTTGTGGGGTTTCAGGCGGTTGATGGCTGCGCATCGCTTCGGCGTGCCTAGCAGAACCGCAAGTGCGGTTCAAACCGCAGGCGCCGCACCGGCCGGCAACAGTTCGGTGCCGTGGTCGGTGCGATGGTGGGCCTTTGTCGATGCCGAACGCGAATCCTTGCCGCTATGGCTGCCGGTGGCGTTTGCAGCAGGTGTCGCGGCGTGGTTCCTGTTGCCGTGGAGCAGCCAGCGCCTGGGCCTCGCGGTGGCACTGTCGGGGCTTGCCGGCGCGGCCGTCGTTGGCCGGCTGCGGCCGCTGCTCGTGGCGGCATTGCTCGTGCTGGCCGGGATGGCGGCATCGGAATGGCGGTCGCGCGTTGTTGCGCATCCCGTTCTGGCGGGGCGCGGTGTGTTCAGCATCGAGGGCCGGATCGAAAGCGTGGAGCGGCGGGCCGGCTGGGGGCAGGTGCGACTGATGATTGCGCCGGACGCCGGCGGGCGGCTGCCGCCGCGCGTCCGCGTGACGCTGCGCGGTGAAGCGCCGCCAGGGCTGGCGGCAGGCGCGCGGGTACGGTTGCGTGCCATGCTGTCGCCGCCCGCGGCGGCGCCGGTGCCGGGCGGCTATGATTTCGCGCGGCGGGCATGGTTCGCCGGTGTCGGCGCGTCGGGCTTTGCGATGGGGCCGGCCATGGTCGTCGCGCCCGCCCGGCCGGCATGGGGCGGGCTCGATTGGCTGGACCGGGTGCGCGCGGCGCTGACCGCCCGCATCGAACGGGCTGTTCCCGGCGAATCGGGGACGGTTGCCGCGGCGTTGGTGACCGGTGCCCAGGGCGACATTCCGCGCGAGGCGGCGCAATCGATGCGCGATTCGGGGCTGGCCCACCTGTTGTCCATTTCGGGGGTGCATATCGCGGTCGTCGTCGGTGGCGCCATGTGGCTGCTCCGCCGCCTGCTGGCGTTGTCGCCGTGGATCGCCTTGCGATGGCCGGTGAAGGCGATATCGGTCGGCTTTGCCGCGTTGGCGGGGGTGGCATACACGTTGCTGGCAGGCGGCGAAGTGCCAACGGTGCGGTCATGCCTTGCCACGCTGATCGTGCTGTTGGGCATCGTCATCGGTCGAGAGGCGTTTTCGCTGCGCCTGCTGGCGGCGGCGGCGTTCGTCATCCTTGCACTGCGACCGGAAGCCTTGCTGGGCCCCAGTTTCCAGCTCTCCTTCGCCGCCGTCATCGGTATCGTCGCGCTGTATGAATCGGCCTTGGGTCGCCGCTTGCAAAAGGCATCGGAGGACGAAAATCTGCTGCAGCGCCTTTTGCGTCACGGCGTATCGCTGCTGGTCAGCGGCATGGTCGCCGAACTGGCCCTGTCTTCCATCGGGCTGTATCACTTCAACCGCGCCGGCCTGTACGGCGTTATCGCCAACCTGGTGGCGATTCCGTTCACCAGCTTTGTCATCATGCCGTTGCTGATGCTGTCGTTGCTGGCAGATGCAATGGGGCTGGGCGGGGTGGTTTATCCGGTACTCGGCTGGTCGATGTCGGTCCTGCTCGGCCTGGCGCGCTGGGCGGCCGGGTTGCCCGGGGCGGTGCTGAAGCTGCCACAGATGCCGATGTCGGCCTATGCGCTGATCGTTGTCGGTGGCCTGTGGTTGATGCTCTGGCGAAGCCGGATGCGCTACTGGGGCGCTGGTCTGGCCGCAATCGGCATGGTGCTGGCGTTTTCGGCGCAGCCGCCCGATCTGCTGGTCAGTGGCGATGGACGCCATGTCGCGCTCCTGCTGCCCGATGGCCAGCTCGCATTCCTGCGCGATCGCACCGGCAATTTCCTGCGGCAAACCTGGGGCGAGGCAACCGGCGGCCCGAGCGACGGTGACGCTGTCGATGTCACGCTGGCCGAACTGCCGGGAACGACGTGCAGCATCGATGCCTGTGTCGCCGATATCCACCGCAGCGGGCGGCGCTGGCATTTGCTGGCGACGCGATCACGCGATTATCTGGAGAAGGACGGGTTCATCGCCGCCTGCGCCCAATCCGACATCGTAGTCAGCGAACGGCGCCTGCCGGGCTGGTGCCTGCCGCGCTGGCTGCGGCTCGACCGCGCCTCGCTGTCGCAAAGCGGCGCCATCGCCATCTGGTTGGGAACCGGCCGGATTGAAGCCGTACACACCGCTATCGGTGATCATCCGTGGCGACCGGCACCGGTGCCGCGCCGATGGCAGGCGCGTCCCGGTCCTTAATTATACCGTCGCAATAGCCCCGCGAGCTTGCCCTGGACCCGCACCCGGCTGGCCGGATAACGCTGCGGTTCGTGCGCTGCATTGGCCGGATCGAGCCGGATCATGCTCTTCTCGCGGCGCAGATACTTCAACGTGGCCTCGGCATCGTCGATCAGCGCGACGACGATGTCGCCATCCCTCGCGTCCTCGCAGCGCCGGATCAGGGCGTAATCGCCGTCGAATATGCCGGCATCGATCATCGAATCCCCGGAAACTTCGAGGGCGTAATGGTCGCCCGGCCCGAGCAGCGCCGCCGGCACCGACAGCGATCGATCGCTTTCCATGGCTTCCAGCGGCATCCCGGCTGCGATGCGCCCGTGCAGGGGAATGCTGATGCTGTCATTGGCGGCAATCGGCAAGGCCCGCGGCTGCGCCATCGGCGGCACCAGCTTCAATGCCGGCTTGCCTGCCATCGGCTTCAGCGCATCGGGCAATTTGAGCACTTCCAGCGCCCGTGCGCGGTTCGGGAGGCGCCGGATGAAGCTGCGTTCCTCCAGCGCGCTGATCAGGCGGTGCACGCCGGACTTGGAGCGAAGCTGCAGCGCATCCTTCATTTCCTCGAATGATGGCGAGACGCCATCGGACCGAAGCCTGTCGTCGATGAAAGTGAGCAGTTCCTGTTGCTTGCGCGTCAGCATGGCTTTCCCCTCCGAGGAACACATGCAGAACGTTTAGGAAACGCAACCGATACTGTCAAGCCTGATGCAATCGACCATTTCGCCGATCGCTGCGGCAGGGGCGCCGACGGGCCGGATGACCAGCACGTCAGCGCCGGCGAGGACCGCGATGAGCGCCGAATCCTGTCGCGCCCGGGCGTCGACCCGGCCGCTTTCGTCCAGCCGCCCCCGCAGATGGTCACGGCGGTCGCCATTGGCCGGCAAGGGCGCGGCCAGTGGCAGGGATACCACCGGCAGGGACCCGCCGCGCCCGCCAAGCCGGCGCAGCAACGGCACCGCGAACAGCAGCGCGCAGACATAGGCCGACACGGGATTGCCGGGCAGGCCGATGACCTGCCGCGATCCCAGCCGCCCCGCCAGCATCGGCTTGCCCGGCCGCATGGCGATCTTCCAGAAATCGATGTCGGCACCAAGATCGCGCAGCACCGGCACCACCAGGTCATGATCGCCCACCGACGCGCCGCCGATCGTGACGATAACGTCGCCGCTGGCGTTCCGCAGTGCCGCCGCCAGCGCTTCGCGATCATCGGGAATGATGCCAGGGTCGCTGACATCGGCGCCGGCGGATTCGAAAAGTGCGCGCAGCATGAGGCTGTTGGAACTGATGATCTGGTCCGGGCCGGGGATGCTGCCGGGTGGCACCAGCTCGTCGCCGGTGGCCAGCAAGGTGACGCGGGGGCGGCGCAACACGGGCAGCGTGCCATGCCCCGCGGCGGCGGCGAGGCCAATCCGCGGCGGCGTCATTTCCACGCCGGCGCCAAGCAATATGCTGCCGCGTTCGAAATCCTGCGCGGCCTTGCGGATGTGCGCGCCCATGCGAGGCGGGCCTTCGCCCGAAAGATGTGCAACGCCATCGATGGTGGCCACCTCCTCCTGCACGACGATCGTGTCGGCGCCGGCCGGCAGCGGCGCGCCGGTGAAGATGCGCGTGGCCTCTCCGTGCTTGATGGTGCCTGTCCAGCCGCGTCCGGCGGCGGCTTCACCGACAACGGCCCATGGCCCGGCCCGATCGGCCCAGCGGATGGCGTATCCGTCCATCGCCGCCGCGTCGAACGGCGGCTGGGTCAGCAATGCCTCGACGTCTGCGGCGAGGATGCGACCGCGGGCCTGCGCAATCGCAATCGTCTCGCCCGGCAGCGGCCCGGTGCCTTCCAGAAGCCTTGCCAACGCCGCCTCGACCGCCAGCATCAGTCTGTCGCCAGCCATTCACCGGAGCGCCCGCCGACCTTGCGGAGCAACCGCACCCCGGAAATCGCCATGCCGCGATCCATCGCCTTCGCCATGTCGTAAATTGTCAGCAAAGCCACGGAAACCGCTGTCATTGCTTCCATTTCCACGCCGGTGCCATGGGTTGTCACCACGCTGGCGGTGACCCGTACGCCCGTCGCCTCGATGGCGAGATCTACGGCAACGGCGTCGAGCGGCAAGGGGTGGCAAAGCGGGATCAGATCGGCCGTGCGCTTGGCCGCCATGATGCCGGCAATGCGCGCCACGGCGATTACATCGCCCTTGGCAACCGCCTGGTCGCGGATGGCCGCAAGCGCGGCCGCGCCGATGCTGATGAAGCCTTCGGCGGTCGCCTCGCGCCGGGTGGCGGGTTTGGCCGAAACATCGACCATGCGCGCCGCGCCGGCCGCATCGAGATGGGTGAGGGTCATGCGGCGCGGCCCAGCAACATCCGGGTGGCCGCCGTGACATCGGGCTGCCGCATCAGGGATTCGCCGACGAGAAAGGTGCGAATGCCGACGGCGGAAAGCTGCGCCAGGTCGTCATGGCCGGCAAGGCCGCTTTCGGCAACCAGGATCCGGCCCGGGGTCGCGGCCAGTTCGAACGACGTCGCAAGGTTTACGTTCAACGTCTTGAGATTGCGATTGTTGATGCCCAGCAGCGGCGTCTTCAATAACAGCGCGCGATCGCGTTCCGCGGCATCATGGACTTCAACCAGGACGTCCATGCCCAGCCCATGCGCCACCGCCTCGAGTTCCGCTGCCTCAGCGTCGGAAAGCGCCGCCATGATGAGCAGGATGGCGTCGGCGCCCAGCGCACGCGCCTCGGTCACCTGCCAGGGGTCGACGATGAAGTCCTTGCGCAGAACCGGCAGCCCGCAGGCGGCGCGCGCTTCGGACAGATAGCGGTCCGCACCCAGGAACCAGCGGTCCTCCGTCAGCACGGACAGGCAGGTGGCGCCGCCGGCGGCATAGGCCCGGGCCAACGCCGCGGGCTCGAAGTCGGCGCGGATAAGGCCTTTGGAGGGGCTGGCTTTCTTGATCTCGGCGATCAGTGCGAGGTCACCGCGGGCATGAACAGCGCCGATCGCGGCGATGAAGCCCCGGGGTTTGGGGGCGGCGGCGGCAGCGGCGTCGAGTTCGGCGACACTGCTGGCGGCCTTGGCGGCGGCAATTCGCGTGCGCTTGTAGGCGATGATTTCGGCGAGGGTATCGCTCAACGGAACTTGCTCCACTTTGTCAGCAGCGCCAGCGCCGCGCCCGATTCAAGCGCGGCGCGCGCCTTGTCGCCGGCAGCCATCCAGCCAAGCGCCGGATCGGCGACGCGCAGCGCCGCGGCGGAATTGACGACAACGATATCGTGATAGGCGCCCTTTGCCCCGGCCAGCAATGCCCGCAGCGCATCGGCATTGTGGCGCGGGTCACCGCCCGCCAGCGCCGAAGCCGGATGTTCGCCCCCACCGGCGATGGTGGGGGCAATCCCCGTTACCGAAACCTGGGCATCGCGCACGCTTGCCACGATGCTGGGGGCCGAAACCGCTATTTCGTCAAAGCCGTCGCCATGCGCCACCATGGCGCTGCTGGAGCCGAGCCGGTGCAACGCCTGTGCCAGTGGTTCGACCCAGTGCGGCGCATAGACGCCCACCAATTGCCGCCGCACGCCTGCCGGATTGGCCAAGGGCCCCAGCAGGTTGAAGATCGTGCGCCGCCCGAGCGCGCGACGCACCGGCGCGACGCGTGCCATCACCGGATGATGGCGCGCGGCGTGGAGGAAGGTGATGCCGATGCTGTCGAGACACGCACCGAGGCGCTCCAGCGGCAATTCGGGCACGCCGAGCTCTGCCAGCACATCGGCCGCGCCGCTTTTGGAGGATGCCGAGCGGTTGCCGTGCTTGGCGACCCGAACGCCGCACGCCGCCACGACCAGCGCCACGGCGGTCGAGATGTTGAGGCTGTGCAAGCCATCGCCGCCGGTGCCGCAGACGTCGATGGCATCGGCGGCCTCGAACGGCGTCAGGCAGCGCGCCCGCATGGCGCGCGCCGCCGCAACGATTTCGTCGACGGTCTCGCCGCGATCGGCCAACGCCAGCAGGAAGCGTGCGATTTCGGCGTCGTCGACGGCGCCGTCGAGGATGCGCGAAAAGGCGGTAGCCGCATCATCGGCATCGAGCGGCCGCAGTGCATCGGGCAGCACAGTCGCCATCAGGCCGCCCGGGCGAGGCGGCGCGGCGTCAGCCCGGCCAGTGTCAGGAAATTGGCGAGCAGGGTATGGCCGTGTTCCGTGGCGATGCTTTCGGGGTGGAACTGGACGCCGTGCAGCGGCAACTCGCGGTGATGCATCCCCATGATCAGGCCATCGGGGCTGCGCGCGTTGATGACGAGGGCAGCGGGGAGGTCGTCTTCCTGGACGGTGAGCGAATGATAGCGCGTCGCCTGATAGGGCGATGGCAGCCCGGCGAAGACCCCGGTGCCGTCATGGCTTATCGCCGACGTCTTGCCGTGCATCACCTGCGGCGCCCTGATGACGGTGCCGCCGAATGCCTGGCCCAGCGCCTGGTGGCCGAGGCAGACGCCGAGCAGCGGCAGGCTGGCGGCAGCGGCAGCGGCGATGAGATCGAGGCAGACCCCGGCTTCGTTGGGGGTGCACGGGCCGGGCGATAGCAGCACGGCCTGCGGCGCCATGGCCAGCGCCTCCGCGGCGGTGATCGCATCGTTGCGGACGACGTTGGTCTCCACCCCGAGTTCGAGGAGATAATGCACCAGGTTAAAGGTGAAGCTGTCGTAATTGTCGATGACGAGGATCATGGCATGTCTGTAGCGTGCGCCGCGTGCCGCGTCATCTGCCGCGGCCGCGCTATGGCGTCACCACCCCTTGCGCCGCGAGCGGACCGCGGGAAAAAACGTCGCGATCGATGGCGTAGATGACATGGCGCACAACGGTCCCGGCCAGCTCGGCCTCATGGCTGCGGTCGGTGAGCGTGGCGCCGATCTTTTCCATGGCGCGGCGGGAGCGCAGGTTGCCGTCGCCGACAAGGAAGATGACGCGGTCGAACATCGCCAAGGCATGGCCGACCATCAGCGCTTTCATCGCCGCGTTGACCCGGCCGCCCCAATGGCTGCGCGCCAGGAACGTCCAGCCGATCTCGATTTCACCGGGTTCGGCGCGGCTGCGATCATAGCGTGATGACCCGATGATGGCGCCATCGGCAGGGTCGGTTGCAACCAGTGCACCGCCGCTGGCCAGCCCTTCATCGAAAAAGCGGCGGAATACCGCCTCCTGCCAGCGATCATGCGCCGGATGCGCGGCCCATAGCAACGGGTCGCGGGCCACGTCGAACAGCGCCGGCCAGTCGCTGGCGGCGAGCGGGCGCAAGCCGACGACAGGCCCGGCCAGAGTCGGCTGGAGGTCGATCTCCGCCATGCTTCAGGCGACCTTAACGCCTTTCCAGAACGCCACGCGGCCCTTGATTTCGGCGGCGGCGTCCTTGGGCTCGGCATAATACCAGGCGGCGTCCTTGTTTTCGGCACCGCCGGCAACGACGCTGTAGTAATTGGCGGTGCCCTTCCAGCCGCAGACCGTCGTCGTGCTGCTCGGCTTCAGCAACGCCGCATCGATCGCCGAAAGCGGGAAATAATGGTTTCCCTCGACGACGACGGTGTCGGTGGTATCGGCGATGGTGACACCGTTCCAGATTGCCTTGACCATTTCTGTAGCTCCTATTGTCCGAAACGTGGTTCTGCCGCCGCCCGCAAGGCTTCGCGTGCCGCTGCCATCAACGCCCCGGCCTTGGCTTCGCACTCGCGCTGTTCATAGGCGGCGATACTGTCGGCAACGATGCCGGCACCGGCCTGGACGTGCATGACGCCATCCTTGACCACGGCGGTGCGCAGCACGATGCACGAATCCATCGCGCCGTCGGGGGAAAAATAACCGACACCGCCAGCATAGGCGCCCCGCGCCTCGGGCTCCAGTTCGGCGATGACCTGCATGGCGCGGACCTTTGGCGCGCCGCTGACGGTCCCGGCTGGAAAGCCGGCGAGCAGCGCGTCGATGGCATCGTGTCCAGGCGCCAGCCGGGCGCGGACGTTGGAGACGATGTGCATGACATGGCTGTAGAATTCGACCCCGGCACGATCGGTGACGGTGACCGTGCCTGGCGCGGCGACCCGGCCGGCATCGTGGCGGCCGAGGTCGAGCAGCATCAGGTGTTCGGCCTGTTCCTTGGCATCGGCCAGCAGCGATGCCCGGTTTTCCGCATCCTCGACTGCGTCGCGCCCACGCGGCCGTGTGCCTGCTATCGGCCGGATGGTGACATCGCCATCGCGCACCCTGACAAGGATTTCCGGGCTGGAGCCGACCAGCGCAAACCCCGGCAAGTCGAGAAAATACAGGAAAGGCGACGGGTTGATGCGGCGCAGCGCCCGGTACAGATCGAACGGCGGCAGCGGAAAATCGACGCTGAAGCGTTGTGCCAGCACGACCTGGAAGATATCGCCGGCAAAGATGTATTCCTTGGCGCGCGCCACCATTTCGGCATAGCGGTCGGCCCCGACGAGCGCCGTCGCGGCGCCGTCGGGCAGTGTCTCCGGCGCGGCGCGGCGCGGCGGCAACGGCAGGGCCAGCCGGGCCTGGACGGCCTCGATGCGCTCGACGGCGTCGTCCCAGCGATTGGCCGCGCCGGCGCCATCCCCGGCAAACACCGGCGCGACGATGAACAGCTCGTCCTTCAACCGGTCGAACACCAGCAACAGTGTCGGCCGCACGAACACCATGTCGGGCAACCCGAGTGGCGAGGGTGCGTTGGCCGGAACGCTCGGCTCGACCAGCCGCACCGCTTCATAGCCGATATAGCCGACGAGGCAGGCGAGCGCCGGTGGCAACTCCGGCGGCACTTCGGCCCGGGCTTCGGCGACTGCAGCGCGCAGGGCGGCGAGCGCACCACCCGGCACCGGCACGAACGCGTCGCGATCGGCCTGCCAGTGGCGGTTGATCTCGGCATGGTCGCCGCTGGCGCGCCAGACAAGGTCCGGGTCAAGCCCCAGAAGGGAGTAACGCCCGCGTACCTGGCCGCCCTCGACCGATTCGAGCAGGAAACTGCCGCTTTCGGGTACCCCCAGCCGCAGCATCGCCGACACCGGGGTTTCCGTGTCGGCGACAATGCGAGTCCACACGAGTTGCGACCGACCCGCCGCCAGCCCGCTGGCAAAGCTCGCCTTGTCGGGGGAAATGGCGCCAAAATCGGGCATGGCGCGCGGCTTAATTGTCCAGGCCGCTCAGGCGCCGGGTCACGGCGGCGATCGTCGCGTCGTTGCGCTTGACCCCGACGCTGCGTTCGGCGGCGGCGGCAAAGGCGGCGCCGAATTCATCGGGGAGCCCGGTGGCAAGTTCGCGGCGGCCGGCATCGACCAGACCGGGGACCGCCTTGGGGTCGCCGGGCGTGACGCTGTCGACATGGATGAGGACCCAGCCCTGCGGGCTCGGGAACGCCTTCATCGCCCCGGCCGGCAGTGCCAGAAAGGCAGTGACGACCTGCGGCACATTCTGCTGGCGGGTGATGTCGATGCGGCGACCGGCCAGCGGCTGCGGTGCCGGCAACCCCTGGGCCGCCAGCGCGACGGTGAAGTCCTTGCCGGCCCTTACGGCGGCGACAACGGCATCGGCCCGCGCCTTGGCGCTGCGCATTGCCTTGTCCTGCGCGGCGCCGGCGGCGACCGCCGCCCGCA
The DNA here is from genome assembly GCA_025351405.1 of Sphingomonadales bacterium. Lineage (GTDB taxonomy): Bacteria > Pseudomonadota > Alphaproteobacteria > Sphingomonadales > Sphingomonadaceae > Sandarakinorhabdus. The sequence goes on from JANXVZ010000024.1 coordinate 74,301, forward strand.
CATCGGCAAGTGGCTGCGGTGCGGGTGCCAGCACCTGCGTCGTTTCGATGGCGACGAGCTTGCCGCCGCCAAGATCCTCGACCGCCGCGCCGTCATCCGGTTCATGCCGAAATGCCTTGGCGGCGATGGCGGGCAGGTCGGCGCTGGCGGGGCTGGCGCCGGGTGCCACGACACCCTGTATTGTCACCGGGGGCTGGCTGACCAGCACGAGGCCGGTCGCCTTGGCGAGATCGGCAAAGCCTTTGCCGGCATCGACGCCGTCTTCGATCCTGGCGACGATATCGGCAACCGCCTGGTCGGTGCGCTGCTTCTTCAGTTCGGCTTCGATCGCGGGGCGGGCCTGCGCCAGCGTCTTGCCGGCGCTGCCGAGCGCTTCGACCTTGACGACGTGCCAGCCGAAATCGGACTTGATCGGCGCGCTGATGCCGCCGACGGGGAGCGCGAACGCCGCCTTGGCGACATCGGCATTGGTAGCGGCCCCGAACTGCGCCTGGCTCTGGTCGCCGAGCGCAATGTCCGTGTCGGCAAAGCCGGCAAGGCGCTTGGCTGCGGCGGCAAAGCCTTCGCTGCGCGCCGCGTCGGCAATCGCCTTGGCCTTGGCTTCATCGGGGACGACGACCTGTGCCAGCTTGCGCGTGGCGGCCGCGCCGTACTTCGCCGGATCCTTGGCAAAGGCAGCGGCAATGTCGGCGTCGCTGATGGTCACCCCGGCTGCAATCGTGTCGCGATCGACGCGGGCATACCGAAAGGCCCGGCGCTCCGGCAGGGTGAACTTGAGCGTGTTTGCGGCATAATAGCTGGCGATTTCGGCATCGCTGGGCAGCGTTGGCTGGCCGAGCGGCACAATCGCCACGCCGCCCCGGTGTGCGTCGACAAGCAGCCGCGCATAGGGTTCGGCCATGCCGGCAGGGACGCCGAGTGCGGCGGTGACCGGCACGATCAACTGGCGGCGGAGAATATCGCCGGCGATACCTTCGTGCAGCTCGCGGTCGCTCAGGCGCTGTTGGCCGATGACGCGGCGATAGGTGGCATCGTCGAACTTGCCGGCAACCTGGAATGCCTCGATGCCGCCGATGACACCGCCGATGGCACGGTCACTGGCGCCAAGTCCGGCTTCATGGGCCAGTGCTTCGAGTGCGGTCTGGCCGATCAGCTGGTTGGCGACGGCGGGAACGGCGCCTTCGCGCGCCAGCTGCACCTGGCTGACGCTGGGGTTCTGCTGGCGGGCGTTGCGCATGACGCGATCGAAGGCGGCGAGCAGGTCGGGCTCGGATATGGTCTTGCCGCCGACCTTGGCGACCGAACCCTTGGGAGCGGAGCCGCCACCGAAGGGGTCGCCGATGCCGGTGACGGCGAAGGCGATGAGCAATACGCCCAGCAGAATCAGCACCGGCAGGCTGGTCAGCGTCTTGCGAATGAATGCGAGCATGAAAATCCCGAAACGGCGAATGGCTGCGAAGGCAGCGAAGCGCGCGGTTGTAACGATGGCGATGGCTTGCCACAAGGCGCTGCGCCGCGCCTTGATGGGAAGCATTTCGATGACCAAACGCCTTGTTGTCGGCAACTGGAAAATGAACGGCGTTACGGCCTCGCTGGGTGAAATCGCCGGGATGGATGCTTTGGCGGGGGTGGATCTGTGGGTCGCGCCGCCGTTCACCCTCGTCGGCGGGGCCGTCGCGGTTGCACGCGACGGCGTCCGCATCGGTGGGCAGGACTGCCACCACGCCGTTTCGGGCGCCCATACCGGCTGCATATCGGCAGCGATGCTTGCCGATCTTGGCGCGGCCTTTGTCATTGTCGGGCACAGCGAGCGCCGCAGTGACCAGGGCGAGACCGATGCCGAGGTCCGCGCCAAGGTGCTTGCGGCGCGCGCGGCGGGGCTCGACGTCATCGTCTGCGTCGGCGAATCCGAGGCGCAGCGCGATGCCGGTACCGCCGAGGCCGTGGTCGATGGACAACTCGGCGGGTCGTTGCCCGGCACTGCCGACGGCCTCGTCATCGCCTATGAACCCGTTTGGGCGATCGGCACCGGGCGCACGCCATCGTCCGCCGAGGTCTCGGCCATGCACAGCTTCATCCGCACACGCCTGCTGGCGCTTTTCGGCGCCGCCGGGCAGGGCATCGCCATCCTCTATGGTGGCTCGGTCAAGCCCGACAATGCGGCGGTTCTGCTTGGCCAGGCCGATGTCGGCGGGGCGCTGGTCGGCGGCGCCAGCCTGACGGCGGCAAGCTTCCTTGCCATCGCGGCGGCGGCGAATCCCTCGCCAGGCTGACGCTCCCCGCCTATGCTGCGGCAAATCAGGGGGAGACGCCGGATGCTGCCGATCGGGATTGCCCTGCTGCTGGTCTCCGCCAGCGCCGCTTCGCCAGCACCCGGGTCGCCGTTGCCTGGCGTGGCGCCGCCGGTTGCCACGCCCGCCAAGCTCGATGATGCACTGCAGCGCGAACAACTGGGCCATGCCGATGCGATGATCCGCAAGGGCCAGCAGCGCCAGGCGATCGACCAGTATCTCGACCCGGTGATCGCGCGCTACGAGGCGGCCTATGGGCACGAAAAGCGCACCATTCTCGCGGCGCGGTCGACCGCGGAGACCATGCTTTACCTTGTGACCGCCGCTGGCGAACAGCATGATGCCATGGTGATCGGCCCGGAATGGGGCGATGCACTCTACATGAAGGGTTTTGCGCTGATCGACCTCGGCGATCGCGCCGGTGCCAGGCTGGTGTTTGAAAAGGCCATTGCGCTGTCACCGCAAAATGCCCGCTACCGGTCCGAACTGGGCAATATCTATCAGCTCGAAAGGGCCTGGCCCCAGGCGCTGGCGACCTTCCAGGCGGCGATTTCGGCAGCGGCGGTGTCGCCGGAGGCGGTCCGGATGACGGAATTGACCCGTGCCATGCGCGGCGCCGGGTTTGCGCTGACCGAGCTTGGCCGTCTCGACGAATCCGAAGCACTGTATCGCAAGTGCGTGACGCTCGATCCCGCCGACAAGATGGCGCAAGCCGAATTGCTGTATATTGCCGGGTTGCGCGCCCGGGGCGGCAAGCCGGTGCCGACGGGTTAGCCGCCGTTCATTTCGCGCCGGTTGCCCTTCCGGGCTGGCGTCGCTACATCGCGCGATTGTTCCGCCGCCTGAAAGTTCGTCCGTGACCACCTTCCTGCTTGTCGTCCACGCCCTTATCGCGATCGCGCTGGTCGCGGTCATCCTGCTGCAGCGCTCGGAAGGCGGCGGCCTCGGCATTGGTGGCGGCACCGGCGGCGGGTTGATGACGGCACGCGGCGCGGCCAACCTGCTCACCCGCGCGACGACGGTGCTGGCGGCGCTGTTCATCGCCAATTCGATCATCCTCGCGGTGCTGGCGGCCGGCACCAACAAGGTCAAGCCGATCGACACCAGCCTGGCACCGGTGACCAAAACCGTGACAAGCCCTGCGCCTGCGACCCCGCCTGCCGGCGTGCCGCTGGTGCCCGGCGCGCTGCCGGCGACTCCCGGCGGATCGACGACAGCGCCCGCGGCGCCTGCAGAAGGCGGCGTGCCGCTGGCCAAGTAGCGCGATGGCGGCAGACCGTCCGTCGCGTCCTTCGCAGGCGCGGCAGCTCATCGGTGGTGCTGCCGGCAACCTTGTCGAATGGTTCGACTGGTATGCCTATTCGGCGTTCGGGCTGTACTTTGCCGCAAACTTCTTCCCCAAGGGCGATGCGCTGGCGCAACAGCTGAACACCGCCGGTGTGTTTGCCGTCGGTTTCCTCATGCGCCCGGTCGGTGGCTGGCTGCTCGGCCTCTATGCGGATCGCAACGGCCGCAAGGCGGCGCTGACCTTGTCGGTGACGATGATGTGCGCGGGTTCGCTGGCGATCGCCTGCGCGCCGACCTATGCGCTGGCGGGGGTCGGTGCGCCGATACTGCTCGTGGTGGCGCGGCTGGTGCAGGGGCTTTCCGTCGGCGGCGAATATGGCGCCTCCGCCACCTTCATGAGCGAAGTGGCCGGCCCCCGGCATCGCGGCTTCCTCGCCAGCTTCCAGTATGTGACGCTCATCGGCGGCCAGTTGCTGGCGCTGGGGGTGCTGATCCTCTGCCAGGCGATGCTGACCGATGCGCAGTTGACCGCATGGGGCTGGCGCATCCCCTTTGTCATCGGCGCGCTGGCAGCGCTGGTGGCCTTTTGGCTGCGGCGTTCGCTGGTGGAAACCGAACAGTTTCTCGCAGTGTCGCCGCGCGACCATGGCAGCCTGATGACGCGGCTGATGGCGCATCCGCGGGCGTTGGCAACGGTGCTGGCGCTGACCGCCGGCGGCAGCCTGGCCTTTTACACCTTCACCACATACATGCAGAAATACCTCGTGCTTTCAGCGCATTGGACAAAATCGCAGGCGACTTCCACGGCGGCGCTGTCACTGGTCGTCTACATGGTGATGCAGCCGCTGTTCGGTGCGCTTTCGGACAGGATCGGTCGGCGGCCGCTGCTCATCGCCTTTGGCGTGCTGGGAACATTGCTGACCGTGCCGGTGATGACCGCGATCGGCGCGACGATCGACATGCGTGATGGCTTCCTGCTCATCGTCGCCGCCTTGACGGGCCTCAGCTGCTACACCGCCATTTCGGGCGTGGTGAAGGCCGAGATGTTTCCCGCCAGCATCCGCGCGCTCGGCGTCGGCCTGCCATATGGCATCGGCGTCGCGGTCTTCGGCGGCTCGGCGGAATATGTCGCGCTGGCGTTCAAGGACGCCGGGGCGGAATCGGGCTTTTTCTGGTACGTCAGCATCATGTGCGCGGTGGCGCTGGTCGCAGCCATCAGCCTGCCCGATACAAGGGCCAACTCCAGGATCGATGACGACCGCGCCGTGCCGGACCCGGCAGCGGCCGGATGAACGCGCGCTAACCAGCACATTCAGAACATGCTCACCCGGGCCATGCGCATATGGTCTCGTCCCGATGCGGGACGGTTTCGTTGGAGCACTGTCATGAGGACAAACATCTTGGCGCTGTTGGCCGGTGCTGCAATCACCGCCGCAATGACTGCCGCAGCCCCCGCCGCGGCGCAAAGCTATCCGGCCTATGGCGGCGGCTATGGCCAGGGCGACTATCAGCGGCAATATCAGGACCAGTACCAGCGCGGCTATGACGACCAGCAGCACAGCCGCGCCGGCGGTTACGGTAATGTGGAGCGGCAATATCGCCAGATTGCCTACGGGATCCGTCACGGGTTGGAGGACGGCAGCCTCGACCGCCGCCAGGCCGCGACCTTCTACCGAGATCTGCAGACGATCCGCTATCGCGCCGATGTCCAGCGCCAGCGCGGCTATTTCAATCCCGGCCAGACCCGTTATTCGTTGCTGCGCCTCCAGCAGCGCATCGGCGAAGCGCATGGTCGCGGCCATGAATGGCAGGATCGCCACGACGGCGACTGGGACGATAACGACGGTTACCGCAGGTAGGAACCGGTGACATCAGCCGGGGCGGGGCCTTGCGCCTCGCCCCGGCAATCGCGTTATCCACAACGAATTTGCCGCACATACCGGCAATCTGCTGCAACCTCTGGCGCTGCATGGCCAATCCGGGCTAGGGCTTTTCTCCCATGACCCGGTTTATTTTCATCACCGGCGGCGTGGTCTCATCGCTCGGCAAGGGCTTGATGGCAGCAGCGCTCGCCGCACTTCTCCAGGCGCGTGGCTACAAGGTCCGCATCCGCAAGTTCGATCCGTATCTCAACGTCGATCCCGGCACGATGTCGCCGTACCAGCACGGCGAAGTCTATGTCACCGACGATGGCGCCGAGACCGATCTCGATCTTGGCCATTACGAACGCTTTACCGGCGTGCCGTCGCGGCAGACCGACAATATCACCTCGGGGCGGGTTTATCAGGACATCATCGTCAAGGAACGCAAGGGCCATTTCCTTGGCGCCACGGTCCAGGTCATCCCGCACGTCACCGATGCGATCAAGCAGTTCGCCCGTGCCGAAACCGATGGCCTGGATTTCGTGCTGTGTGAAATCGGCGGCACCGTCGGCGATATCGAATCATTGCCGTTCCTGGAGGCGATCCGCCAGCTGGCGGCCGATGTCGGGCGCACCAACGCCGTCTACATCCATTGCACGCTGGTGCCCTACCTCGCTGCCGCCGGCGAACTGAAGACCAAGCCGACCCAGCACAGCGTGGCCGAATTGCGCGGAATCGGCATCCAGCCGCATGTGCTCGTCTGCCGGTCCGAACACCCGTTGCCGGCCAGCGACCGCGCCAAGATCGCGCTGTTCTGCAACGTCGCCAAGGAGGCGGTCATCGCCGCGCTCGATGCGCCCAGCATCTATGATGTGCCGCTGCAATATCATGCCGAAGGCCTTGATGACGAAGTGCTGAAGGCCTTTGGCATCACCGATGCGCCGATGCCCCGCCTGCGCCGCTGGCGCGAAATCGGTGACCGGTTGCGCAGCCCGGAGGGCGAAGTCACCATCGGCGTCGTCGGCAAGTACACCGGTATGAAGGACGCCTATAAATCGCTGACCGAGGCGCTGGTCCATGGCGGCATCGCCAACCGGGTGAAGGTCAATATCCGCTGGCTCGACGCCGAGGATTTCGAGCGCGAGGACGTCGCGGCGATTCTCGAGCCGATGCACGGCATCCTGGTGCCCGGCGGCTTTGGCGAACGCGGTTCCGAGGGCAAGATTGCCAGCGTGCGTTTCGCCCGCGAGCGCGAAGTACCGTTTTTCGGCATCTGCCTCGGCATGCAGATGGCGTGCATCGAGGCAGCGCGAAACCTTGCCGGCGTTGCGGGTGCCGGATCGACCGAGTTCGGCCCGACGGCGGAACCCGTCGTCGGCCTCGTCACCGAATGGATGAGTGCCGATGGCCTGCAGACCCGCGCCGAGGGCGGCGATCTTGGCGGCACGATGCGGCTTGGTGCCTATGATGCGGTCCTGTCGGGCAACAGCGTCGCCGCGGCGCTGTACGGCGACAGCCATATCAGCGAACGCCATCGCCACCGCTACGAGGTCAATGTCCACTATCGCGAGCGGCTGGAAAACAACGGGTTGATGTTTTCCGGAATGTCGCCGGATGGCCTGCTCCCCGAAATTGTCGAGCGCCCCGATCACCCGTGGTTCGTCGGCGTCCAGTTCCACCCGGAATTGAAGTCGAAGCCGTTCGAGCCACACCCGTTGTTCGCCGGGTTCATTGCGGCGGCGGTACGCCAGAGCCGGCTGGTCTAGCAGCCTTCACCTGCCGGTCTGGCAACGGCCGGGCCGGCAGCGCTACAGCGCCAGGTGCTCGGCGACACGCTGCCGCCAGCTATCGAGCGCCCCGCCATCGGCCTCGATCCCTATCCCTATCCCGATCCACGCGGCGAAATCGACCGTGGTCAGCAATATGATATCGGCCATGGTAAAGCGGTCGCCGACAAGAAATCTTCGCCCCTTGAGCTGTCCATCGAACCAGCGGAGCGCGTCCAACGCGCGATCGCGGCTGATCGCGCCAAATTCGGGCACCTGTTGCACCAGCGCCGCCGTGAGCGGGTGGCTGTTCTGCCAAAACATCGCCACCGGCACTCCCAGCGCCGTTTCGACCCGCCTGATCCACATGTCCGTTTCGGCGCGTTCCAGCGGTGTTTCGCCGAACAGGGGGGGATTCGGGTGCAGTTCGTCGAGGTAGCGGCAGATGCTGACGCTTTCGGCGATGACCGTTCCGTCGTCGAGCACCAGGAACGGCACCTGTCCACGCGGATTCCTGTCCAGGACATCCGCCGCCTTGTGCTCGCGCTTCATCAGCGAAAGCAATGTCGTCGGCAGCGTCAGTCCCTTGGCGCGCAGGAACAGCGAAACCCGGCGCGGATTGGGGGCCGGGTCGGGTGCAGTCCACAACATCATCGGCGTCGCCCCCATCGCAATTGCCGATGCGGTCTAGGGCGTTCGCGTCTGGAGTTACAGCCGAATTTATCGCATGATGGCGGCTGTTCCGATAAGGCGTGCCTGTGCCCGATACCGCTGCCCCGACTGCCATCAAGACCGATACCGTCGCGATGATCGATTGCGACACAGTCGCGATGATCGAGCGTCTCGACGACCGCCTGCGCTGGCTGTCGGCGTGGACGATCCACAATGCCAATCACCTCCGCACCAGCCGCGACGGGGTGAAGGTCGGCGGCCACCAGGCGTCATGCGCTTCGATGTCGACGATCATGGCCAGCCTCTATTTCGCCGCCATCGGCCCCAACGACCGGATTGCGGTCAAGCCGCACGCCGGACCTTTGCTCCACGCCATTCACTACCTCCTGGGCAACCAGAGCCGCGACACGCTGGAAGCCTTTCGCGGCTTCAAGGGGGCGCAAAGCTATCCGTCGCGCACCAAGGACGTCATCCCCGTCGATTTTTCCACTGGCAGCGTCGGGCTTGGCGTCGCGGTGACAGCGTTCGCCTCGCTGGTGCAGGATTACCTTGTCGCCCATGGCGCGCTTGCCGCCGCCGATGCAGGCCGGATGATCGCGCTGATGGGCGACGCCGAACTCGATGAAGGCAATATCTACGAATGCCTGATCGAGGGTTACAAGCACGATATCCGCAACTGCTGGTGGATCGTCGACTATAACCGCCAGAGCCTCGACCACACCACCGCCGACCGGATGTTCCGCCGCTTCGACGATATTTTCGAAACCTGCGGCTGGCGGGTCATCACCCTGAAGCACGGCAAGCGGCTGAAGGCGGCGTTTGCCGAACCCGGCGGCGCGGCGCTGGAAGGCTGGATCGATGGTTGCCCCAATGTCGAATATGCAGCGCTGACCTACCAGGGCGGCGCCGCGTGGCGGGCGCGGTTGACCGCCGACATCGGCAGCAAGCGCGGGATCGCGGCGCTGCTGGCACGGCGCGACGATGCCGAACTGGCGCGGTTGATGACCGATCTTGGCGGGCATTGCGTCGAATCCTTGCTCGGTGCCTATGCCGAAGCGGCGTCGAGCGACCGGCCGGCGCTGATCATCGCCTATACGATCAAGGGCAAGGGCCTGCCGCTGGCCGGGCACAAGGACAATCATGCCGGCCTGATGAACCCGCCGCAGATCGCCGCCTTGCGCGACTCGCTCGGCATCGCGGCGGGTGACGAATGGGAACCCTGGGCGGGGTTGGGGGATAACGAGGCAAAGGCGCTGCAGGCGTTCGTCGCGGCCTCGCCGGCGGCACGGCTGCCACGCGACCGGGCCTTTGCCGATGTGCCGGTGCCGGCGATTCCGGCGCCCGATGGCGAGGAACAATCGACCCAGGCCGCCTTTGGCCGCATCCTCCTCGAACTGGCGAAGGACGGCGGCCCGCTGGCGGAGCGCATCGTCACCACCTCGCCCGATGTGACGGTGTCGACCAATCTCGGCCCGTGGGTGAATGCCCGCGGGCTGTTTCGTCGCAGCGAATTCGCCGATGTGTTTCGCGCCGCCAAGATCCCCAGCCCGCAAAAATGGAGCGGCGACAGTGCCGGGCAGCATATCGAACTGGGCATCGCCGAGAACAATTTGTTCCTGATGCTCACCGCCGCCGGCCTTGCCGCGCCGCTGTTCGGGACGCGGCTGATCCCCATTGGCACGGTGTATGATCCGTTTATTGCGCGCGGCCTCGATGCGCTGAATTATGGCTGTTACCAGGACGCGCGCTTCCTGCTCGTGGCGACGCCGTCCGGGCTGACGCTGGCGCCCGAGGGCGGTGCCCACCAATCGATCAACCCGCCGCTGATCGCCATGGGCCAGCCGGGGCTGACCATGTTCGAGCCGGCCTATGCCGATGAACTGGCGGCGCTGATGCACTGGTCGTTCGGGCATCTGCAGGCGCATGATGGCGGCGCGGTCTATCTGCGGCTGTCGACGCGCTCGCTGGTCCAGCCGGTGCGCGGCGACGACAATTGGCGCGAGGGCGCCATCGCCGGCGGCTATTGGCTGCGCCAGCCCGACCCCGATTGCGATGCGGCGATTGTTGCCTGCGGTGCGCTGATGCCCGAGGCGCTGGCGGCGTTCGAGGAACTCAAGGACGAGATACCGGGGCTTGGTCTGCTCAACGTGACCTCGCCCGACCTGCTGCATCGGGGCTGGAGCGCGGCGGCCCGCAAGCATGGCACGGTCTCGCACATCGAAGCTTTGCTCGATGCTTTGCCCCAGCGCGCCCGGCTGGTGACGTTGCTCGATGGCGCTCCGGCGGCGTTGAGCTGGCTGGGCGGGGTGCGCGGGCAACGCGTCGTGCCGCTCGGCGTGGATCGGTTCGGCCAGACAGGAGACCTTCCCGATCTCTATCGCGAATATGGGTTGGATAGCGACGCGATCATCGCGGCAATGGCGGAAGCGCTGGTCTGATCGACGGTCCGAGGGCGCGCTCCGTCGCCGACAGCCCGGGAATCGCCGCCACCAGCGCCCTGGTATAGTCATGCGCCGGGGTTGAAAGGATGGCGGGTGCGTCGCCCTGCTCGACGATGCGACCATGTTGCATGACGGCGATACGGTCGGCGATGGCGCCGGCGGTGCGCAGGTCGTGGGTGATGAACAGGATGGCGATGCCGAGCCGGGCCTGGAGATCGGCGAGGAGTTCGAGCACCTGGGCCTGCACCAGCACGTCGAGCGCCGAGACGCTTTCGTCGCAGATGAGGATTTGCGGCGCCATCGCCAGTGCCCGGGCGATGCCGATGCGCTGGCGCTGGCCGCCTGAAAACGCCGCCGGACGCCGGTCATAGGCATCGGCGGGCAGGCCGACGAGTGCCAGCAATTCGAGGGCGCGGGCCTTGGCCTCGGCGCGGTGGATGCCGCCAAGGGTGGCGGCACGGGCGATGATGTCGCCGGCGGTGCGGCGCGGATTGAGCGCGCCGAACGGGTCCTGGAAGATCATCTGGATTTGCCGGCGGCTGCGGCGCAGTGCCGAACCCCGGGACGCGAGAAAGTTGGCGCCGCCGACATCGATGCTGCCCCCGGTCGGTTCGGCAATCCGCACCAGCAGGCGGGCCAGCGTCGATTTTCCCGATCCCGATTCACCGACGATGGCGAGCGTCGTGCCGCGTTCAAGGCTGATGTCGACGCCATCGAGCGCCAGCTTGGCGCCATAGGATTTGGTCAGACCCTTCGCGGTCAGCACCGCTTCGGCGGCAGGGCGGACGGCGCGTGCCTCGAGGCGCGGCACCGCGGCGAGCAGCGCGCGGGTATACGGGTGCTGCGGGGCCGCCAGCACCCTTGCTGCCTCCCCGACCTCGACGATTCGCCCGGCTTCCATGACTGCGATACGGTCGGCGATGTCGCGGACGACGCCGAAATCATGGGTGATGAACAGCACGCCATGCTCGCCGGTCGCCTTCAATTCGCGGATGAGTTTGAGGATTTGCGCCTGGGTCGTCGCGTCGAGCGCCGTCGTCGGCTCGTCGGCGATCAGCACGTCGGGGTGCATGGCCAGCCCCATGGCGATGGCGATGCGCTGGCATTGGCCGCCCGAAAGCTGGTGCGGATAGCTGGCGGCGACACGGTCGATATCGGGCAGGTGCATCGCCTCGAGCAAGTCGCGGGCGCGGGCGCGGCGGACCGGCCGGGCAAGGTCGGAATGGAGTTCGAACACCTCCTCGATCTGGCGGCTGACGGTCATCGCCGGGTTGAGCGCAGCGATCGGCTCCTGGGGGATCATGGCGATGCGGTTGCCGCGGATGCGGCGCAATGCGGCATCGGGTAGCCCGGTCAGCAGCGTTTCGCCGAGCCGGATTTCGCCCCCGGCGATGGCGAGCCGGCCCGGCAGAGCGCCCATCACCGCCGCCGACAGGATCGACTTGCCCGATCCCGACGCGCCGACGACGCAGAGGATTTCGCCGCGATGGAGATCGAGTGACACATCTTCGACCGCGAACGCCCGGTCGCCGCCCTTGGGCAGCGCGACGGTCAGGTTGCGGATCGACAGGATCGGGGTCATTGCCGCGCCTCCCGCAGGCCGTCTGCGATGAGGCTGAGCGCCAGCACCAGCGACGAGATGGCAATGCATGGGAAGATGACGAGATGCGGAAAGGCGAATGCCAGCGCCCGGCCGTCGGTGACCATGCCGCCCCAATCGGGCGCCGGTGGCGGCAGGCCGAGGCCGAGAAAGCCCAATGATCCGATGATGATGGCGGAATAGCCGAGGCGCAGGCAGAAATCGACCGCCAGCGCCGGAGCGGCATTCGGCAGGATTTCAATCAGCAATATCCGCCACGTCGGCTCGCCCTGGGTGACGGCGGCGGCGATATAGTCGCGCCCGGCGATGTCGATGGCGATGGCGCGGACGATGCGGAACACCGCCGGCGCGCTGCCGAAGGTGACCGCGATGACGACGTTGAGATACGACGGCCCCAGCGCGACGATGACGACGAGGTAGAGCACCAGCACCGGGAACGACAGGATGACGTTGGCGATGAACGAGAAGCCCGCATCGAGGACGCCGCGCCGATATCCCGCCAGCAGCCCGGCGCCGACCCCGATGATGTAGGCGATCAGCGTCGCCGCCAGCGACAGGAAGATCACCGGCCGGGCGCCCCAGATCAGGCGGGACAGGATATCGCGGCCGAGGAGATCGGTGCCGAGCGGGAAAGCGGCGGCGCCGGGGCGGAGCAGCGGCTTGAAACTGACCAGCGGGTCGTGCGGCGCGATGACGGGGGCGAATACAGCCACCAGCAGCCATAGCGCGACGATGGCGACGCCGATGACGAGGGCAGGCGGGCGCTTCACTTGCCGCGCAGCCGTGGATCGAGCGCCGCATAGGCGATATCGGCGAGCAACTGGCTGGCGACGACAGCGACGACGCTGATCATCGCACAGGCTTCGACCAGATAGACGTCGCTGTTGAGCGCGGCCTGGTAGAGCAGCGTCCCGAAGCCGCGATAGGCGAAGAACACCTCGACGATGATCACCCCCGACAGAATCCAGGGAATCTGCAGCATGATCACCGTCACCGGCGTCAGCAGCGCGTTGCGCAGCGCATGGCGAAAGACGATCCGCGACGGCGAGGCGCCCTTCAGCAGCGCGGTGCGGATATAGGGCTGGCCCATCACCTCGATCATGCTGGCGCGGGTCATGCGGGCGAGATAGCCGGTCGAGGCCAGCACCAGTACCATGACCGGCAGTACCAGCTCGCGCAGCGAAAAGCCGCCGGCCATCGTCGATACCCCCGGCAGCCAGCCAAGGCCGAGGACGAAGATCGCGGTGAGGAACGCCGCCATGGCGAAATCGGGCACCGACGTCGTCAGGATCGCGAACAGCGAGACGCCGCGATCGGTCAGCGAACCGGCGCGCACCCCCGAGGCGATGCCGAGCGCCAGCGACAACGGCACCATCACCAGCAGCGCCGCCCCGGCGAGGAGCGCCGACGCCGCGAGGCGCGGCAGGATCAGCTTGACGATATCTTCCTGGTAGTAAGTCGAGCGGCCCCAGTCGCCGCTGGCAAAATGGCCGAGCCAGCGCAAATAGCGCAGCAGGAAGGGCGCGTCATAGCCGTTTTCGCGCAGCCAGGCGGCGCGCTGGTCGGGGGTGGAGAATTGCCCGAGCACCTTTACCGCGACGGCATCGACATTCACTTCCAAGGCCAGGTGGACGAGGAACGACACCGCCAGCATCGTCAGCAACAGCAGGCCGATGCGCCGGCCGAGCCACGCTGCGACCCTCATGCCAGCCACACCTTGTCCATGCGGAAATAGTCGGATGGATGCAGTTCATGGCCGCGCACGCGGGGCGAAACAGCGGTGAATTTTTCCGGCCAATAGGGCTGCACCATCACCGCCGCATCGCGCAGTCGCGCTTCAAGCTCGGCCATCACCGGCGCGCGTTCATGCGGATCGACGATGGCCATCGCCCTGTCGAGCAGCGCATCGAAGGCCGGATCGGCAAAGCCGGACTCGTTCCATGTCGAGCCACTGCGATAGGCAAGGTCCAGCGTCATGATGCCGAGCGGCCGGTGCGCCCACGACGTCAGCCCGAACGGCACCTTGTTCCAGACGCTCCAGTATTCGGTGGGCGGCAGAACCTTCAGCGATACCCGGATGCCGGCGTCGGCAAGGTTCTGCTGGAGGATTTGCGCGGTGTCCTGTTCCCAACGCCCGATGGTATTGCCCAGCGTCAATTCGAGATCGATGCCATCCGGATGGCCCGCTTCGGCGAGCAGGGCCCTGGCCTTGGCGACGTCCCGGCCTTGCCGGGGCAGTGCGCCAAAGTCGGGCTGGAACGGCGCGACGTGATGATCGTCCGCGACTTCGCCCATGCCGCGATAGGCAAGCTGCAGCATCTGGGCATTGTCGGCAGCAAGCTGCACCGCGCGGCGAACCCGGATATCGTCGAACGGCTTGGTATCGACCTTCATGCGGATGCACAGCGTCCATGCCGCCTTGTGCTGGAGCAGCCTCGCCTGGGGAAGACTGCGAACCAGGTCGAGTTCGGCAATGGTGATGCGATACAGCACATCGACCTGACCCGCCGCGAGCGCCGCGACATGGGTGGACACATCCGGGCCAAGGTCGATGTAATCGATATATTTCAGGCGCGGTGCCGGACCCCAATAATCCTCTCGACGTTCAAAGCGCGCCTCGCGCCCGACTTCGAAACGCGTCAGCCTGAATGGCCCGGTGCCGATCGGGTTTGCCGGCCAGTTGCCGCCAAGCCTGTCGAAATCGCGGTGGAGGATCGGGCACGTCGCGCTGTAGAGCTGTTCTGCCAGCGAACAAACCGGCCGCGACAGGTGCAGCGCAAAGCGGCGGTCGTCGAGGGCTTCGAAGCGCTCGATCGCGGCGAATGCCGTGCGGTTGACCGATTTGGAGGCAGGCGCCAGCCAGCGCCGGAAATTATATGCGATATCCGCGACTTCCAGCGCATCGCCGTTCGACCAGCGCACGCCTGGACGAAGGGTGAAAACCCATGTCTTCAAGTCGTCGGAGGGCCGCCAGCTTTCGGCGAGTCCCGGTCGAACGATATTTTCGGCATCGACTTCGGTGAGGAATTCGAGGCTGTTGCGAAACAGGTTGGACGCTTCCACCCAGGCCGACAGCGCCGGGTCGCCGATCTGCTGGATGGCGCACACAAAGCGCAGCGTGTCGTTAGACGGCGGCGCAACCTTGCCGCACGCGCCGAGCGGGATTGCCGTCCCCAGCCATGCCGCGTGGCGCAGGAAACTGCGTCGGTCGAGGCGGCCAGCCGCAAGCGACGCCGCAAGGCCGGCCACGTCGGCGTGCAAAGGCCCGCCGTCGAGGCTCGCCAGCGCGCCGACGTGACGGCGCTGCTTCATGCCCTGCGCTTTTTCGGCAAGGCGCTAACGCTGGGCGACACTGGCGGTCGCCGCCGCTTCCAGCATGACCCCGCGCACCGAGGCGCGTTGGACGAAGCGCCCGATCACCCATGACCGGAAGGCGGCAATGGCAGGGTCGGCAAGATCTTCGGCATGGAGCTTCAGATAATAGCCATAGCCGTCCTCGTGAACGGCGTCATAGGGCGCCACCAGGCGACCCGAGGCGATTTCATCGGCAAACATGTCGATATCGGCCAGCGCGATGCCTTCACCGGCGATGGCATATTGGTTGGCGGCAATGGCGGTATCAAAGGCAAGCCCGCGGCTGGTATCGGCAGGAAAGCCGCTTTGCCGGGCAAAGTTCGACCATAGCAGCCCGCGCGGCTCGCCCTGCAGCTTGACGTGGAGAAGCTCGTTGCCGGCGACGAATTCCGCAAGCGACTTGTCGGCATGGCGCCGGGCGAGTGCCGGCGAGCACACCGGTGTCACCCGCACCATCCACAACAGGTCGGTGACGAAATCATCGATCCCGGGCCGATCATAGACAATCGCCATGTCGACATCGTCCGATGGCAGGCCGGTGCCGTGGCTGCTGAAGACATCGACCTGGATTTCCGGGAATTCGGCGCGGAATTCCCGCAGCAGCGGCAGGCCGAGCTGTTGCAGCAACGACGGCGGAATATGGACGCGCAGGTTGCGGGCGCCGCTGTCTCCGCTGCGGATTTCGTTCATCGCCGCCTCGATGCGGTCGAGCGATTTGCGCACCACCGGCAACAGCATGGCACCGGCTTCGGTCAGCACGACACCATGCGGCCGCCGATCGAGCAATTTCCGGCCCAGCAGCGTTTCGAGACTGATGACATGCCGGCTGAGCGCACTTTGGGAGACGTGCAGCGCCTGCGCGCCCGCGGTGAAGCTCAGGTGGTTGGCCACGGCGTCGAAGGCACGCAGCGCATTGAGGGGCAGCCATCGCCGGTTGATGATCATCAGCCGACTGTCACCCGAAGCCGATGGTTGTGCAAGCTACCAGCGCGTCTCACCCAATCCGAGATAGGGCTATGCGGAAATGCGATTGTCCGCCGGCCGGGCAACCGTGCCAGACAAGGCGCAATGACGACCCAAGCCAATCAGCGCATGCGCCAACTGCTGGCGCAGAGACAGCCGGGCCACAGCCTGCCGCAGGCATTTTACGGCGATGCCGATGTCTTTGCCTTCGACCTTGCGGCAATCTATGCACGAAGCTGGCTGGTCGCGGGGTTCGAAGTCGAATTGCCCGGCCCGGGCACGATGCTGGCGCTGACAATCGGCCGCTGGCCGGTGCTGATCACCCGCGATCGCAACGGTGACCTGCATGCATTTCACAACAGTTGCCGGCATCGCGGTGCGCAATTGTGCGAGGACGGTCGTCATGCGGGTTCGCGACTGACCTGTCCGTATCATCGCTGGACCTACGATCTTGCCGGCAAGCTGGCCGGCGCTGCACGGATGCCGGATGATTTTGATCGTTCCCAGCATAGCCTGAAGTCCATCCACGTCGAGACGATGGCAGGCGTCATCTATATCTGCCTCGCCGAGGACGCCCCCGATTTTGGACCCTTCCGCGCTGCCTTCGCGCCGTTGCTCGCACCGCACGACCTGATGAATGCCAAGGTCGCCTTTGAAAGCGTGCTGGTCGAAAAAGCCAATTGGAAGCTGGTCATGGAAAATGGCCGCGAATGCTACCATTGCCCGGCGGGCCACCCCGAACTGGCCAAAAGCTTTCCGGTCGCGGCTTCGGGGCATTTCGACTACGGCGAGGACGCAGCGCGCGTCGCGGCATTCGATGCCAGGATGGCGGCCGCCGGGCTTGGTGTCGGCCCGGTTGAGGGCGACTGGTGGCAGGCGGCGCGCTTTCCGCTCAACCCCGGCACGGTTTCGCTGTCGATGGACGGCCGGCACGCCTGCGCCAGGCTGATGTGCGAGAGCGGCGGCGGCGATATCGGATCGTTGCGCTGGGCGCTTGAACCGCACAGCTTCTGCCATGCCACCGCCGACCAGGTCTTCATGTTCAGTGCCTTGCCGGTCGGGCCGCAGGAAACCCATGTTGTCGCCAAATGGCTCGTCCACAAGGATGCGGTGGAGGGCGTCGACTATACCATCGAGGGCCTGACCGAGCTGTTTGCCCGCACCAATCTGCAGGACCAGGCGCTGGCGGAAAATAACCAGCGCGGCGTCAATTCGCTCGGCTATGCGCCGGGGCCCTATTCGCCCGAGGCCGAAGCCCTGGTGATCCGTTTTGTCGACTGGTATTGCGCGACAGCGGCAGCGTATCTGGACGCGCAGGCGGCTGTAACCGGGAGGGGGCTGGCCCATGTCGCCTGATACTGCGACCGGTCGCGGGCTAAGCCCGGAAACACTGGCGATCACGCTGGGATATTCGCCGGCGCAGGCCTTTGGCGCCGCCAAGCCGCCAGCGGTACTGACCAGCACCTTCGCCTATCAATCCGCCCAGCATGCCAAGGATGTCCACGAGGCATTCTTTCGCGGCACCGGCCCGGCGGTCGGGGCATCCGACGCGTATATCTACACTCGCCTTGGCCACCCCAATCTGACCATGGTCGAAGCGCGGCTGGCGGCACTGGATGGCGGCGAAGCGTCGGCGGTATTCTGCAGCGGGATGGCGGCCATCACCACGACACTGCTGGCGCTGGTTCGCCCCGGCGACGTCGTGCTGTGCAGCCGCCCCTGCTATGGCGGCACCGACGGCTACCTGACGACGGTGCTGCCCGATCTTGGCGTTACAACGATCGGGCTGAGCGACGGGTGGGACGCGGCAAACATCCGCGCTGCTGTCGTGGAAGCGATGGCGGCTGGGCCGTTGCGGGTCATCCACCTCGAATCGCCGGCCAATCCGACGGCGGCGATCGTCGATATCGCGGCGGTCGCGCGAATTGCCGCCGAACTGGCGGTTGTCCAGGGTTTCAAGCCGATCGTCGTCGTCGACAACACCTTCCTCGGGCCGCTGCTGCAATCGCCATTGGCGCTTGGGGCTGACCTTTGCATGACCTCGCTCACCAAATATTGCGGCGGGCATAGCGACTTGATGGCGGGCGGGGTCACTGGCTCGGCGGACCTGGTGGCGCGACTGAAGGCGTTGCGCACGCTTTCGGGCAACCATCTCGATCCGTTCAGCGCGTGGCTGCTGCTGCGTTCGTTCGAAACGCTGGCGCTGCGCACCGATCGTGCCTGCAGCAACGCGCTGGCGGTGGCGACCTTCCTGCGCGATCATCCCAAGGTGGCCGCCGTGACCTATCTCGGCTTCATCGCCGGCGACGCGAGGACGGTGTTCGATCGCCAGTGCCGTGGCACGGGATCGACCTTTTCATTCCATCTCAAGGGCGGCGAGGCCGAAGCCTTCCGCATGCTCGATGCTTTGCGCCTGCTGCGGCTGGCGGTCAGCCTTGGCGGTTCCGAAACGCTGATCTGCAACCCGGCAACGACAACGCATTACCAGACGCCGCCGGATCGCCGCGAGGCCGGCGGCATCTGGCCGGGGACGTGCCGGGTGTCGGTCGGGCTCGAGTCGCCGGCGGACCTCATCGCCGACCTGTCGCAAGCGCTCGAGCGCGCATGACGCGCGATGCCTTTGCCATCGACGGCAAGATCGCGCCGCCGGAGGCGCGGTACGACCTGGTCGTGGTCGGGGCGGGACCAGCCGGCGCTGCAGCGGCGCTGGCCGGGGCGCGGGCCGGGCAGATGGTGTTGCTGGTCGATGAAAATCCGCTGGCACCTGAATTGATGCGGACCGACGTGCCGCTGTTCTACGGTATGCGAATGACAGCCGCGATCGAGCGGCCGGATCGTCTGATCGAAACACTGCTCGGCGCCAATCCCGACCTTGAAGCGGCGTTCGAGGCCGGTGTGGACGTGCGCCTGGGCGTCACGGCCTGGGGGCTGTACGTCCCCCAGGCAGGACTGGCGGCGCTGCCCGAGGCGATGCTCGGGCTGGCCGATGGCGAGCGGTCTTGGTTCGTTGGTTATGACCGGCTGGTCGTTGCGGCCGGCGCGCGCGACCTTGCGCTCTCCTTTCCAGGGTGGGACCAGCCGGGTGTAATGGGCGCCAACGCCCTGCACGCCTTGCTGATCCGCTATGCTGCCTTCAACGGCAGCCGGGTGTTGATCCTCGGGTCGGGCGATCTGGCGATGGAGACCGCGTTGCTGGCATGGCGGCAGGGCGTGTCGGTGGCCGGTATCGTCGAGGTGCGCGGTGCCGTTCAGGCCATGCTGCCGCCGGACCTTGCCGCGGCCGGTATCCCGGTGTTCACCGACACAGTCCTGCTGCGGGCCGAAGGCGATGCCGGGGGCGTCACCAGCGCTGTGCTGTCGAATGGCGAGGTCCTTGCCTGCGACACCATCTGCCTCGCGATCGGGCTGGTGCCGGCGGTCGAACTGGTGGCATCGGCAGGTGCGCGGCTGGAGTTCGATGCGTTGCGCGGTGGCCATGTCCCGCTACTGACCGATGAGGGCCGGACCTCGCTTGCCGGGGTATACGCCATCGGCGATTGCGCCGGGGTATCCTGTGCCGGTGACAGTCTGCAATATCGCGCCGATTGGAGCGCCGCGCTGGGCCGGGTGGCGCCCGCCGATACCATCGTCTGCCAGTGCGAGGCGGTGACCCGCGCCGACCTGTTGGGCGTCCAGCCGCCGCGCTACCTCGGGACGCGCAGCGCCGCCATGGTGGCGCGCGGCCTCGACAGCCTGCTCGCCGATGGTCCCGCCGACCAGGACCAGGTCAAGCGCCTGACGCGCGCCTGCATGGGTGTCTGCCAGGCACGCCGCTGCCGCGAACAGGTGTCGCTGTTGCTGGCCGAACAGTCCGGCCTTGCCCCCGAAGCAGCCCCGTTCACCGGCTATCGCGCACCGGTGCGGCCGCTGCCGCTGGCAATCCTCGCCGATTGGGCCGAGCCTGGCCATGTGCAAGCCGGTTGGGACGTATGGTTCGGCGTCCCCGAACAATGGATTCCCTATGCCGATATCGGCACCGATCGGGAAGCGGCGCATATCGCGGCGCTCGGCGGGAACATGCACCTTTGACCGGCCATGTCGTTGTCGTCGGGGCGGGGGTGTCGGGGTTGAGCTCCGCCTGGTGGCTGGCGCGATCGGGCGTGGCTGTCACGGTGCTCGACAAGGG
>JANXVZ010000002.1 GCA_025351405.1 Sphingomonadales bacterium
TAAACCTGGCGCGGATCGGATGGGTTCACCGCGCCCGTGAAGGCATTGGGGCCGTAAAGGCTGCCAAGCGCCAATGCGCCGATGCCGGGACCGCCCTGCGTCGTCAGGAATTCCTTCGATGTCAGCGTGCCGACGAAGGTCGAATTGAAGTTGGTTACGCCATTTTCGGGACGGCCGGGGAGGCAGCCAAGCACGCCGGTCGGATCATTCTGGCAAAGCTGCTTCTGGATGCGCAGGCGATTGTCCTTTTCATGGAAATAATAGCCCATGAGGTCGACCGTTGTGTTGTCGGTGGGTTCCCAACGCACCGAGCCGCGGATCGCGTACATGTCGCGACCGTCGATGTCCTTGTTATTATACAGGTTCTGCGTGTAACCATCGCGCTTGAGGTAAAAACCTGCAACGCGGACGCCGAAGCGTTCGGTGATAGGCACGTTGATCATGCCCTTCACCTTGATTTCGTTGTAATTGCCGTATTCGGCATCGGCGCTGGCGTGGATTGCGCGCAGGTCGGGCTTGGCGGTGATGAAGTTGATGACGCCGGAGGTGGCGTTGCGGCCGAACAGCGTGCCCTGGGGGCCGCGCAGCACTTCGACGCGCTCCAGGTCGAAGAATTCGGTTTCGAACAACCGCGTGCCGAAAAGCGGCAGATCGTTGGTGTGGATGGCGGTGGCGCTGTCGCAAGTGCCGCCGACGCACAGATCGCCGATGCCGCGGATGGTGAAGCTCGACGAGGTGAAGTTGCCCTTGGTGAAGGTGATGTTCGGCAAGGTCAGCTGCAGGTCGGACGAATTGTTGATCTGCTGCTTCTGCAGGGTGTCGGCGGTAAAGGCGCTGACGGCGACGGGCACGTCCTGCAGGCTTTGCGCGGTACGCTGGGCGGTGACGACGATTTCCTCGATGCCGCTAGCGGCGGTGTTGGCGGCGGCCGGTGCCTGCGCCACCTGGGTCGGCGCGGCTGCTGTCTGGCCAAAGGCCGGCACCGTCAAAAGTCCGAGCATCGAAACGCCACCGATGAAGCCGGTGCGCAGGCGTGTCTTGGATATCATGCAATGTTCCTCCCCGAATTGCCCGTATGCCCTCCCCCTGTTTCGGGTGATGGACACACTGCGATGGTTGGTTAACCAACGCGTCAACGGACACTGTGGCCGCGACGATACGGCTTTGTCCAGACGTCACGTGAATTTGCCGCGCTTCCATGAAAAGTGGCAGCCGGCGTGACATAAACGCAACATATCCAAGGATTAGGGCGCTGCACTGCAGCAAGCCGTTGTCAGTGGCGAAAGCGGCGAACCGGAATGATGCTGGCGATGGGACATTCGCCGCCGGACCGTGCCCCGATCGCGTCGCGGCCGGCGCACAACTGCCCGGCGCGGGACACGCGATAGTAAAAGCCCTGATAAAAGCTCAATGCCGGACATTCGCGCGCAAAAAACACCCGGAAACGCTGGCCGGCCTTCATGGAAAGCTCGATCGCGCGGTCGCTGAACATCTGGGCACCGGCAACGGTCGTCATGTCGATGCAGCGACTGCGACCTGTCTTGGGCGGGAAAGGGCGCATGGTCACAGCCGGGCCCGGGACCACCGGCATGCGGCTCCAGCGTGCCGGCGCGCTGCCTTGCGCGGCCGCCTCGCCCTGCTTGTCGGCGGGTTGTGCGGCAACGGGTGCCAACGCCAGCAGCGATACGATCGCCGCCGGCAACAGACGCCGGATATGCGCCTGAAAACACAAAACGTTGCTGCCGGTCACGAAGCCGTTGTCACTCCTGTCGCCTGGCCGTGGATGCGACCATGCAGTGGCTCCCGCTGCCTGATTTTTCTTGAATGTCGACTGAACCCGACGCGGACCTTAGGCAAGCGCGGCCAAGCGTCAACGCCGACGCTTCCGGTCATGTCGGTTCCGGGATAGGTGTGTCGTGATGGCAACGAACCCCTCCTGTGACAATTCGCCCCCCGGTTCAGCGGCGTTGGCGGCATTGCGCGTTGCCGCAGGGGCCGATGGCTGGAGCGATGATCCTGCCCAGGTCGAACCGCGGCTGACCGATTGGCGCGGCAAGTTCCACGGCGCAACGCCAATGGTGCTGATGCCCCGCAGCACGGCAGCGGTCGCGAACATCGTCAGGGCCGCTGCATTGCATCGCGTTGCGCTGGTGCCGCAGGGTGGCAACACCGGGCTGGTCGGCGGCGGCATTCCCGCCGCTGATGGCAGCGCGGTGCTGCTGAGCCTGGCGCGCATGAACGTCATCCGCGGTGTCGATGCTGCCGGCCTGACGCTGGTCGCGGAAGCAGGTGTCATCCTGGAGCACGTCCATGATGCAGCGCGGCGCGTCGACTGCGAATTTCCGCTGTCGCTCGGTGCCAAGGGCACCGCGACGATCGGCGGTCTTGTTTCAACGAATGCCGGCGGGGTCCAGGTACTGCGCCATGGCACGATGCGGGCACTGGTATCGGGGTTGGAAGCAGTGTTGCCCGATGGGTCGATCCTCCACCAGCTGACGGGTCTGGCCAAGGACAACAGCGGTTACGACATAAAGCAGCTGCTGATCGGCGGTGAGGGCACGCTGGGTGTGGTGACGGCGGCAGCGTTGCGCCTGGTGCCGGCGCCCGCGCATCGCGCCGTGGCATGGGCGGCGTTGCCGGACCCCCACGCTGCACTGGCGTTGCTGGCGCGGTTGCGGCGCCTGTCGGGGGGGCAGGTCGAAAGCTTCGAGCTGATTCCGGATGCCGGGTTGCAACTGGTGCTGCAACACCTTGCCGGCCACCGCGCCCCGCTCGAAGGGCGGCACGCATGGCATGTGCTGGTCGAACTCGCAGGCGCAGCCAGCCTCCATGCGCTGCTTGCCGAAGGGCTGGCCGAAGCCGCGGCGGCGGGTGAAGTCGTCGATGCGACGCTGGCGACTTCGGTGGCGCAGGCGCGGGCGTTGTGGCGCATCCGCGAGGAGATTCCGGAGGCGGAGCGCAAGGACGGACCCGCCATGCACCACGACATATCGGTGGCCGTCGCGGCGATGCCGGGCTTCACCCTGTCCGCGGCCGCCCGGGTCGAAGCGTTGTTCCCCGGCGCACGGGTGCTGGCGTTCGGGCATCTTGGCGATGGCAACCTGCACTTCAATGTCCGCGCGCCGGCAGCAGGTGCAGCCGCGTGGGTGGCGGCCAATGCAGCCGGGGTGACGGCGCTGGTCTATGATCTTGTCACGGCGGCCGGGGGGTCGATTTCGGCGGAGCATGGCGTCGGCGTTCTGAAGCGTGCGGAGCTGGCGCGGCTGGGTGACCCGGCAAAGCTTGCGGCGATGCGTGCGGTCAAGGCGGCGCTCGACCCGCTGGGAATCATGAATCCGGGCAAGGTGCTGTAAGCGCGGCGAGCAATCGCCGGTGTCCGGTGTTGCAATCTTGCGCGCGGCGGTTTGCGCCCCTAGACAGCCCCGGCATTTCCACAACATCCGCAGCCGAGAAAGACGCAAAAATGGCCAGCACGCCCGCCAATTCACAAGAACAGAGCCTGCCGCTGTTCTATGGCTCCCTGGCGCCGATCTCGACGCAGTTCCACGCCGATTTCGGCCTCAAGCAGCGCGAAAACCTGGGTTTTACCAAGGTTACCCATGCCATTCCTGTCACCGTCGATGAGTTTGCGGTCGTCCAGCGCCACTACCCCATTGTATTCGGCCTGGGCGAAAGCCCGGCGCCGCTGGCACTGGTCGGCCTGCAGGAAGGCCAGAATCTCTATCTCGATGCCGATGGCCAATGGGCGCCGGGGCAGTATGTGCCGGCGTTCGTGCGTCGCTACCCGTTCATGCTGGCGCGGCTGACCCCCGAAAGCGAAGACCTGTCGTTGTGCTTCGACGATAGTTCGGGCCTGATCGGCGCCGGATATCCGGACAAGCTGTTCAACGGCAGCGAGCCGAGTGACATGACCAAGAACATCCTCGCGTTCTGCGAGCAGTTCGAGCAGGCGGTTTTCCGCACCCGCAACTTCATGGACGAACTCGCCAAGCTCGACCTGCTGATGGATGGCGAAGTCACCATTCAGCGCGAAGGCGTCACCGAGCCATCGGTCTATCGCGGTTTCCGCATGATCGCGGAAGACAAGCTGCAGAACATCCGCGGCGACCAGGCACGCAAGATGGTCAACACCGGCATGATGGGGCTGGCCTATGCGCACCTGTTCTCGCTGTCGCTGATCTCCGGCCTGTTCGAACGGCAGGTTGCCGCGAACACCTGATGCGCCTGTCCGGCGGAATGTTTCGTTTCGCCGGGTTCGTGCGTTAGGTTGGCACTATTGCGATCGGGAACCTTGCCGATGTCGAGCCGGAGTGTCGCCAGATGACCTATGCCAACCCGGACCTGCCGGTTCGCAGCCGCTATTCCACCGTGGCCATCTGGCTGCACTGGATCATCGCGCTGCTCCTGATCGGCAACCTTGTCGGCGGCCTGACGATGGACCACTGGCTGGACAGCCCCGACCCGGCGCAAAAGGCCATCGGCTTCGTCATCATCGGCTTGCACAAGGCGGTCGGGCTTACCGTGCTGGCGCTCAGCCTGGCGCGTCTCGCCTGGCGGCTGGGCAATCCACCACCGCCGCTGCCCGGTCACATGACCCCGATCGAGAGGGTTTTGGCAAAGGTCACGCATTGGGGGTTTTATGCTCTGATGCTGTTGCTGCCGCTCAGCGGTTGGGCAATGGCATCGACCGGCAAGAGGGTGTCACCGATCAGCTGGTTCGGCCTGTTCAACGTGCCACCGCTGCCAATCGACAGGGCGTTCAATGGCGTGTTCCATGAAAGCCATGAGGTGCTCGGCTACGTCGCGATCGCGACAATCGTCCTGCACGTGCTCGCTGCGCTCAAGCACCAGTATTTCGACCGCGATTCGCTGCTGGCGCGGATGTGGCCGTCCGGTGGGCGCGGCTGACGTCGTCGCGTGTTTCAGCACCACACCTGCACATAAAGTCGCACCCCTGATAGCTGCCTTCGACATCAGCCCAGCGATCGACCTCCCGGTCCACCGCTGGGCCAGCCAGTCATAAGCGCGCCATAAAGGCGATTTCGCAGTGCAGCAATTGACGTGATATAGTATAACATCTAGCCGTTCGGTGTGTTGGTTCCGAAAGGCTTGTTGATGCGTCCTGTTGCTGGCTGGCTGCTTGCCGCCGCCGTCCCCGCGCTGTGCACCGCTACGCTGGTACGCGCCGGGGCCGTTGCCGACCCTGCCGTTGTTGAATCGGCGGTCGCGGTTGATCCTGCTGCTGATCCTGCCGCCGATGCCGCCGCGCCTGCATCGGCGGATTCCGCCGCCATCGTGGTGACGGCAAGCAAGCTCAACGCCGCACGCGCTGCAATCCAGCCGGAGATCGGCGCGTCGCTTTACAGTTTCGATTCCACCGCCATCGAGGCTCTTCCCGGGGGCCGCAACGTCGCGCTCAACCAGGTGCTGCTGCGCGCACCGGGGGTTGTCCAGGACAGCTTTGGCCAGATCCATGTGCGGGGCGACCACAACGACATCCAGTATCGCATCAACGGCGTCATCCTGCCGGAGGGCCTGAATGTGTTCGGCCAATCGGTCAGCCCGCGCTTTGCCGACAAGATCTCGCTCATCACCGGCGCGTTGCCGGCACAATATGGCCTGCGCACCGCCGGTGTCGTCAACATCCAGACGCGCGGATCCGGATTTGACGAAGGCGGCGCCATCTCGGTGTATGGCGGCAGCCATGGCCAGGTCCAGCCGAGTCTTGAGTACAGTGGCTCGTCAGGCGCCAACAGTTATTTCGTCTCGGGCAGTTATCTTCACAGCAACCTTGGTGTTGAATCACCCGATGGCAGCAGCACGCCGCTGCATGACACGACCAATCAACTCAACGGGTTTGTGTATTTCGATCACATCCTGAGCGACAACAGCAAGATATCGTTGATCCTCGGCTCTTCGGTCCAGCATTTCGAAATCCCCGACCGGCGCGGGGCCCAGCCCGAACTCGGCCTGGCCATCGGCGGCCGGACCGACTTTCCGTCCGCGGCGATCGATGACCGCCAGACCGAAGCGACGCATTATGCCATCGCCAGCTACCTTTACACCGCTGACAAGTTCACCGGTCAATTTTCGTTGTTCGGGCGCTATTCGTCGCTGCGCTACACGCCGGATGCGGCCTTTGCCGACCTTGCCTATGGCGGCATTTCGCAAAGCGCCTACAAGCGCGATGTCGCCTTTGGTATCCAGGCCGAGGGCAAATACGAACTGAGCGACACCCATACGCTTCGCGCCGGCCTGATTTTCCAGCATGATCGATCGACAAGCGATACGAGTTCCGCGGTGCTTCCCGTCGGCGAGGATGGCCGGCAAACCGGCGACGTTCCGTTCTTCATCGACGATCGCAGCGCCGCGACGGCCTTGACCTATTCGGGATACGTCCAGGACGAATGGAAGCCCGTCGAGGCACTGGTGCTCAACTTTGGCCTGCGGTTCGATCGCTTCGAGGGATTTCGCAACGAACAGCAGCTTTCCCCTCGGGTGAATTTCGTGCTGACGCCCCTGCAGGGCACGACGATTCACGGCGGTTATTCGCGGTATTTCACGCCACCACCATTCGAGCTTGTCGCCAACGCCACCGCCGCCAAGTTCGTCGGCACGACGGCAGCGCTGCCCAACGGCACGATCAGCACGACCCCCTTTGCGGAACGCTCGAACTATTACGACGTCGGCATTTCGCAGCTGTTCGGTCATGTCACGCTGGGGGTGGATTTCTACTATCGCCAGGTCCGCAATCTCCTCGACGAGGGTCAGTTCGGCGCACCGATCATCCTGACGCCGTTCAATTATGCCAAGGGCCGCATCCGCGGCATCGAATTCACCGGCAGCTACCAGCATGGGCCGATCACCGCCTATGGCAATGTTTCGATTGCAAAGGCGCAGGGGCAGAGCATCGTCAGCAGTGAAGCGAGCTTTGACCCTGCTGACCTCGCGTATATCGCCAACCACTACATCTACGTCGATCATGACCAGCACATCACGGCCTCTGGCGGGCTGGCGTGGTCGAGCGATGGCACCAAGCTGTCGATCGACGGCCTGTTCGGATCGGGGTTGCGGGCCGATGGCGATGTCCCCAACGGCCGCAAGCTGGCAAGCTATCTTGTCGTCAACCTCGCCGCCTCGCATGCGTTTACCCTGCCGGTGGCGGGCACGGTCGAAGCGCGCTTCGATGTCGTCAACCTGTTCGATCATCAGTATGAAATCCGGGATGGAACCGGTGTCGGCGTCGGTGCCCCGCAGTTCGGGGCCCGGCGCGGCTTTTTTGTCGGCCTGTCCAAACAATTCTAGCACTTCGACTTCGGCGGCACGAAAGCGCGTTCAAGCCTTTTTGTCGCGGCCTGCCGCAAAAACAGCATGAAGCGCCCGTGCCCTCTTGTTGCCGAGCGCGGCTCGACTTATCTTCGATGTGCGCTCTTGGAACTGCCCCCCTTGTTCCAACGGCGTCGTCGGCGGGTTCGCCTGCCGGCATTCTGTCCCTGAACCCTGGCCGCCCCGTGATATCGTCACGGGGCGGTTTTTTTTGGGTTGTTACTCGGCGGCTTGGCGTTGGGCCGGCCCGAGGCCGAGGCCGGGTGCCGCCTCGACGATTGCGCCCGCCAGTGCACGCAGTTGCGCGGCAACGCCGTCGAAGCCGCTGTTCCGTTGCAGGCGTTGGGCATCGACATACAGGCTGCGGTCGATTTCGATCTGGACGGCATGGATACCGGCTGCGACGTTGCCGTGAAACGCGGTGGTATGTCCGCCGGCATAGGGGGCGTTGCGCGCCACTCGCCAGCCCGCATCGGTGAAATGCCGTTCAATCAGTGCCATCAGCATCGGCGAGGCGCTGGTGCCATAGCGATCCCCCAGTACGATCTGGGCCGGCAGCACGCCCGCCGGCTGCGGCATGGAATGGCAATCGACGAGGATGGCATGGCCATGTCGGGCATGGGCCCGGGCCAGCAATTCGGCAATGCGGCTGTGCCACGGCGCATGGACTGCGCGCAGGCGCGCTTCCGCCTCGGCAGTGGTCAGCCGGCGGCGGTAGATGTCGAGGCCCTGACCGGCGACGCGCGGCAGTACCCCGAGACCGGACGAAACACGATCGGTCGCGCGGAAGGCCAGCGGGCGCGCATCCTGAAGCCGCCCCTCGAACATGGCGGGGTCGAGCTCGTCGGCATCGCGGTTGAGATCGAGCCAGGCACGCCCGAAGCGTGCGCGCAGCACCGGCACGCCGGTAACGCCGTCGAGCAGCTCGTCCACATAGGGATCTTCGGCGCGGCGCAATTGTGCCAGCGACAACCGCGAGGCGGCCAGGAACGCCGGCGGATATTCCCGACCGGAATGCGGTGACGCCATCACCAGCGGCCAACGGCCATCGGTATCACCCGTGACGCTGAAACCCGGCAGGAACGAATCGACCATATTTGATTGTTAGGGCAGGGGCGGCGCTATCGCCAGACGGCGCCTGTGTCGCGCCATGACGAACTTGTTTCAACGCATCGATGCCGGAACCCCTTGCCACCGCCCGCCCGTTTGACTAACAGCCTCCGCAGAGTGGGCGCGTAGCTCAGTGGTAGAGCACTGTGTTGACATCGCAGGGGTCACAAGTTCAATCCTTGTCGTGCCCACCATCTATCTCATTGAGATGATAAAGAAAAAGGCGGAGTTAAACAGCTC
The DNA here is from genome assembly GCA_025351405.1 of Sphingomonadales bacterium. Classification (GTDB taxonomy): domain Bacteria; phylum Pseudomonadota; class Alphaproteobacteria; order Sphingomonadales; family Sphingomonadaceae; genus Sandarakinorhabdus. The sequence continues at coordinate 8,677 of JANXVZ010000002.1, forward strand.
CGCCTTTTTCATTTCCGCGGTATCTGCACCGCCTTGCCTGAGGCACGATTACTGCAAGGCCATGCAACAGGCCTGTGCCTGAAACCGGCGTCATGTCCCAAGCCATTGCAGCCGAACGCAATTCCGGCGTTGACCCGACCCGGCCTTGCGCATGCCCCGTTCAGTGCGAAATCCCGAGGCAGGCGCCTGCAAAGGCCCTTTGGTGGCCCTATTCACGACGATTTCGCGATCTTTTCACGTTCGATCAGCGGGTCGCTTGACGGTCAAATGAGACAAGGGGCCATCCGGACAAGGCGATACGCTTTACCGGACACGGCACCAGGCAATTGCGCCGGCGTCGTTATCGTCATTAGGGAGAGTGTCATGAACTACCTTGTCAATCGTGCCGCCACGGTCGCTCTGCTCGTCACGGTGCTGGGCGCCAGCGCCGCAACGGGAGAGCCCGTGTCGCGGCGGGTGAGCTATGCCGGGATCGACTTGGCCAGCGAAGCCGGTCGCGCCATGCTGGACCGTCGCATCGTCCATGCCGCGCAGGACATCTGCGGGGTATCCGATATCGCCGACCTTTCGGCGCGGCGGGCCTACGACCAGTGCCGTGCCGAGGCGATCCGCAACGCCCGTGCTTCGGCGCAAGTTGTCATCGCCCGCGCCGAAGAGCGCAAAGCGGCAGTCCAGACGGCATCCGCCCGTTGAACGGCCTTCGGCTGAATGTCGGTGGCGGTGCAGGAAACACCCCCGGGCAACCCGCCCGGGGGTGTTATCCATAATGCCAATCGCATGCCAGTAACGACCATTGGCCCGGGCAACTAGCCAACTGGCCATATCCGAAATAGCCATATCCATAGCCAGGCAAAGCTACATACCGAGGTAGACGACCGAATTCTGAATATGGTTACATCATATGGTGCAAATTCCGGATTCACTAACGGTTAATGTGCAGATCAACGCTATCTTTTCGTAATACGCCTGTCGTTGCCGGCTTCATCAAATTTCATGCAGGAGATTGTGATGTCTGATCCATCACCGCACACGGAATTGAATTTCAGCATTGCCAGCAACTATATCATCGCTCTCGATGGGGCTGATGAGGGATGTTTTGTGGTTTGCCAGCCTGTTCTGGTGATTCCAAAAACCGGGAATTGGAAGGGACTGGCACCGGCCGATATCCTGTCGTACATCCGGGGCCGCGGGACGGTACTGCACGCGGCGCCACTGCCTGGCTATCCGGTCCTGCAGAGCTTCCTGACGACAGGACCCGGTCACCGGCCCTGATCATTGCCACAGCGCGAGGCCCTGCCGGCCGGTCGGCCAGGCCAGCCCGTCGTTTCGGGGCAAATTCGCGCGCGGTCGCTGCGCGATATACTGGCGATTGCCGAGCCGGCTGCGGCAGGTGCCGGTGTTACCCGGCTGGCGGAACTGACCGGGCTCGATGGCTTTGGCTTCCCTGTATTCCAGGCGGTGCGGCCCTGGTCGCTTTCGCTCGCAACGGCGATGGGCCGCGGCAGCACGCGCCGGGCCGCCATCGCGTCGGCGCTGCTGGAGGCGATCGAGACGGATATTGCCGAGCGCATTTCGCCAACCGGGGCGATGCGCCCGCTGTCGGCCATGGGTGATGCGGCGCTTGCCACCTGGCATGCGGCACCACGCGACGAGGTGGCGATCCGCCTCGATCCCGCGGTGCCGCGCCATTGGCTCGACGGCGTCACGCTTGCGGGCGGCGAATTTTGCGCCGTGCCGTTCGATCTTGTGTCCCAGGACCTGTCGGCGGCGGCGCTGCCCGACAGCTTTACCAGCACCGTCGGCCTCGCCACCGGCGGTAACGAGACCGAGGCCATTGCTTCCGCCATCGGCGAATTGCTCGAGCATGACCTCGATGCCGACTGGCGGCGTGCGTCGGCAAGCGAACGCCGACTTTGCGAGATCGATCTGGCCAGCGTCACCGATGACGCTGTCAAGGCAGCCCTGGCACGGATTGCCAGTGTCGGCTGTGCGACGCGGCTGTGGAGCACAGGGCACGATCACGGCATCGCGGCCTTCCTGTGCTTCATCACCGATACCCCGCAGTCATCGACGCGCCTGCCGCCGGTTTATGGTGGCGGGTGCCATCCCGATCGCACTGTTGCCGCGCTCCGCGCCATTTTCGAAGCCGGGCAGGGCCGCGCCGCGATGATTGCCGGCGCGCGCGACGACATGGCGCCGCATTATTACGCCGACGCGTCGAAGAAACTCGTGGAATTGGCGCTTTCGTGCCTGTCGTTCGGGGCGGGACCGCTTGCCTGGCAGTCGGTGCCGACAACACCGGGTGTCGATGCGGCGCAGGCCCTTGAACTGGTGGCGAATGTGGCGCGGTCGCGGTCGCCACTGCCGTTGATCGTCGTTCCGTTGCCAGGGGCACCGCAGGGTCTCAGCGTGGTCAAGGTGGTGGCGCCCGGCCTGCGGCTTTGCGAACGGCTGGGCATCGCGCCGCCGCCCGCGCCGCGACCGCCCTATGTCCAAGGAAAGCCGCGCCATGGCCGGCGCGTGCTGTTCGTCGGGCCGAGCCTGTGGTCGGACGTGGTCCCCGATACCATCGAAAGGCGACCGCCCGCCGTCGCCGGCGACTTTGCCGCGCTCCTCGCCGATCCTCCGGAAATGGTCGGGTTGATCGATGGCTGCTTCGAGACCGGCCCCGCGGTGTGGCACAAGGAAATGCTCGAGCTGGTGGCTGCGGGCGTCGCAGTCTTTGGTGCCGCCAGCCTCGGTGCGATCCGCGCTGCCGAGCTGGAAGCCTATGGCGTGCGCGGTGTCGGACGCATCTTCGCTGCGTATCGCGATGCCGCCGTCATGCGCGACGACGCGGTCATGCAGGTCCATGCGCCGGCCGAGCTTGGCTATCGGCCGATGTCGCTGGCCCTTGTCGATGCCGAACAGGCGCTGGCAACGGCAGACATCCCGCCGGCGGAGCGGCGGATGCTGTTGCGGATCGCACGGACGTGTTCGTTCCGGACACGAAGCTGGGCAACTATCCTCGCCAGCTATCGCAGCCGAACCGGGCGCGCCGCGAGCATCGAGCCCGAGGCGCTGGATGCCGTTCCTTCCCTCAAGCGCGCCGATGCGCTCCACCTGGTCGATATGCTTCTGGGCCCGGTGCCCGCCTCGACACCCCGGTTACGTCCGCCGCTTACGAGCTACCACGCAAACTTGCTGGCGAGAATCGCTCCCAGGCAGCGTTGAGCCCTTCCGCAATGAGATCGCGATGCTCGGCGCGCTGGAAACAGAATGTCACCTGTCCCCATTGCAGCAGGTCGGCGAGGCCCGGGGGTTCAGGGGGCACCCAGATCTCACAAAAGCTCGTCACCAGGCGCGATTGCAGTGCCAGCATCTGTGCGGCCGATCGATCGAGCCGGCCGAGATTGCTCAGCCGGATGACTTGCCAGAACAGGCGCTGCTCGCCGCAAACCTCGAAATGCGCCTCGGCAAGCGCGTGCTCGCCGGACAGCGCCTTCAGGACGGCGAAGTCGGCGTGATATTCGGCGGGTGCGAACGGGTTGAGGCGGAAGGCGCGCTGGATCAATTCATGCGCCGGCTCGAGATGGCCAAGCTGCGCCAGCCCAAAACCGCATTGGTTGATGGCATCGGGGTCGTGGTGCATTTCGGCCTTGGCCGCCAGGAATAGTTCTGTGGCGCGCGCCCAATCGCCTTGTCGCAACCGGCACCATGCGAGCCTAAGCCGGACGCGCAGGCTTCCCGGCTCGATGTCGGCAGCATCCATGGCCAGCGCCAGCGCCTTTGCCCGCATGGCGGCATAGTCGTGGCCGGCCATCAGGTAATGACAATCGGTGTTGTGAAGCTGCGCCAGCACCAGCCTTGCCCCGACATGCCGCGGGTCGAGCGCGATGACGCGTTCCAGCATGGTCATGCCTTCGTTGACGGCAGCCATTGTTCGCGCCTCGCGCGCCAGCCGCTTGCCGAGCGAATAAAGCCCGGCGATTTCCTCGGACTGTGTTCCTGCGAGGAACTTGCCTGCCCCGCTTGGCGCATCGCGTTCGATACCGGCCCCGACGGCGCCGGCGATGCGCTCGGTCACGCCATCGAGCCAGTCCGCATCAGGGGCAGCGGTGCGAAACTGTTCCGACCAGACAAGAAAGCCGGTCTCGACATTGCTGAGCTGCGCCGTCACCGTCATCGTGCCGCCGACCTCCCGCACGCTGCCGCGCAGGGCAAAGCCGGCGATCGCCCGGCCAAACAGGGCGGCAAGCTGGTCGGTATCGGCGGTATCGACCGCGACGACGCGAAATTCGGTGCCGTGGCTCAGGGAAGTGCAGACAGCGTCATCAAGCGACGCAGCGATGTCGGCGGCGGCACTGTCGCCGGCAGCGCGGAACGGGCTGACCGCCACGACCGGCGGCGTCCGCGTCGCAGATCGCGCGATCGGCGGCGATGGCGTGGCACCGTCGTGCTGCGGCATATGTGTCCCGACCGCGACACCCGCCGTTCCCGTGCTGACAAGCGATTCGAACATCTCGCGGGTCTCGCGCGACGGTGCGACATTCAATTCGCGCGACAGGTCGTTGGCCAGGCGACGATACCGGCGATGCAACGCCGCAACGTCACCGGTAACGTGGTCGAGGCGCATCCGCATCCTTACCACCGCCTCGCGGAGCGGGTCGAGGCGTTCCAGTTCGCCAAGCAGTGTGTGGCCGACACCGGCATTGTGCGCACCGATGCCCGCGGCGCAACCGAGCGCCAGCGAAAACAGCCAGTCGCGTTGGCGTGCTCGCTCACCCTGCAGCCATTCGTCATAGGCGGGAGACAGCCCGTCGAGATCATCGAGATAACCTCCCTCGATCCGCGACAACATCGCGGCAAGGCCGGTGCCGTCGTTATCCCTGGCCAATGCCTCCATTCTGTCGGAATCGCTGACAATGCTGCCGCGAGGTACGCCTATGCTGGCGCGTGATACCTCGACCACGTCGCCAAGCGGGCCCCCACGCAGTTCGCTCAACGCCTGGCGCAGGCTGTTGCGCGCCTGTTGCTCGCCGCGGTCGCTCCACAACAGGTCGGCTAGGCGCACCCTTGCCGCGCTGCGTCGTTCCGAAGCGATGAGGTAGGCGAGCAAGCCGCAGGTCTTGCGACCGCGGGGCCGCACGTCTTCGGCGCCGCGTTCGAGGCGGAATACACCAAAAAGGCTCGCCGTGACCGCGGCGGTCATGTCGCCTTGTCCCCGCTACTCCGTTACCGCTCCTTGCCCCAAAATGTTGCGGAGCGGAATATGCTTCACCGGGACTACCCATGGCGGGCCGGCAAGACCCTGGCGCATTCCGCCCGAGGATCGGCAATATTGCGCGCGTCAATGCCCCGCCAAGTGCGCGTACGATGCATCGCCCGGCCCGCGCTGGCCGCGCTGCAACAGGCTGCGCATCGGCTCCGCATCCCAGCCGCCCGATGCCGGCACGACCATCGTCCAGTCATAAACCGCCAGCCGGTGCGCGATCTTCCACGCGCCGCCGCGGCTGGTGAAGCGGTCGAGATACCGCCCGGCAGCGAACATTTCCACCGGCCCCGAATTGTCGGTGATCGAATGCTGGGCGATGAAATAGGCCTCGCCGCGAGCCTCGTCGCCGTGAAGCGTGACGAGGATGTTGGTGATATTGTGCTGGGTCCGCTGCATCGATTGCAGCATCGGGATGACGGCTGTGATGAATTCGTCGATGCTGCCCTTGATGATGCCATGATCGTCGGTGGCATCGGGATGATAACATGCAGCGATCAGATCAGCATCGCAGCGATCGATGGCGCGGGCAAGGGTGTGGACCAGTTCGATACACTCTTGCTTGTCCAGCAGCGCGGCGACCCGGTCGATCATGCCGTCCAGTCCTGCGCCAGTGCCCAGACCAGCAGCGGCGTCGGGCGCACCGCCAGCACCGCCAGCGCCGGGCGCAGGTCGACGGCGAGCGGGCTGACCGGCTGGGCGTTGTACCAGCGGTAGAATTCGGCGATGCGGTCGTACATGCTGCCGGGCTCGAAATGCGCCGAACCGGTGACCAGCTTGCTCATCGCCCCGGCGAATTCGTCGGGGTGCAGGCTGCGGAAGGTTACCGTGCGGCCGATGGCGGTGCTGAGACGTGCCGCCACTTCGTCGCCAACGAGGATTTCCGGGCCACCGACGAGGTAATGCGGCGCCGGGTCGGCAAGTTCATAGGCCGCGATCATGTAGGCGGCGATATCCTCCTGCGAGATCCAGGCGATGCGCAGGTCGGGCTTGCACGGATAGGCAAAGATGCCGTGGTTGACGATCGCAGGCTTGGCCCAGACGCGGACGATATTGTCCATGAACACCGCCGAACGGATGAACACGCAGCGCACCCCCGAGGCGAGAAGCTCGCGCTCGATATCGCGGCGGGCATCGTGACCGGCCAGCCCCAGGTCCTCGTCCATGACGACGCAACTGGTGTGAAAGACAATGCGGCTGACCCGCGCCCGCCTGGCAGCAGCGGCGATGCCGCGGCCCATGGTCACCGCATAGCCGCGGTCGAAGGTGAAAGGCAGGTGCATGATGATGCCGTCGGCACCCTCGGCCGCCCGATCAAGGCTGGGCTGGTCGGCAAAATCGGCAGCGACCGCCGCGACTGCGTCGAATTCCGCGGGAAATCCCGCTGGGTCGCGCGTTGCGGCGCGGACGTGATAACCCCTGGCCAGCAACTGCCGCATCAGCGAATGGCCCTGGTCACCCGCCGCGCCGAACACCAGAATCGTCTGCATCATGCGTCTCCCTCTGCATTGACGCGGGCGGCGTCGCGCCCGGCCAGCCAGCCATAGGTCAGTGCCGGCCCCAATGTGCCGCCGGCCCCGGCGTAGATGCTGCCCGTCGGCGCCGCCATGACGTTGCCGGCGGCATAAAGCCCGGGGATAACGGCGCCGTCATGGCCCAGCACGCGGCCGTGATCATCGGTGCGGGCGCCGCCGTTGGTTCCGAGCACCCCCATGTGCAGCGGTACGGCGTGGAACGGCGCGGTCAGCAGCGGTCCGAGCGTGGCGAGCGCCCCGGCCTTGCTGCGATCGCCGTAGAAATGATCATAGGTGCTGCGGCCACGCCCGAAATCGGGATCGTCGCCGGCGCTTGCCGCAGCGTTGAAGCGCGCCACCGTAGCATCGAGCGCGCCGGCGGGTACGCCCATCAACATCGCCAGCGACGCAAGATCGGGCGCGCCGAGCATCCAGTCGGGCGGGGGTGTCCCCGGCATCGCCGTGGCGACGGGGTGGCGGGATTTGTAGTCGGCGTCGAACACCAGCCAGGCCGGAAGGTTGGCATAGGCATAGCGACCGGGGTCGAAGGCGTGAAAGGCACCGGAAATCGCCGAGTAATTCACCGCCTCGTTGCAGAAACGCTGGCCGGCAGCGTTGACGATGATGCTGCCGGGCAGGGTGCGCTCGATCAGCACAGGCACGGCCCGCGGGCTGCCATCATCCCAGCGTTCCTCGGTGACGATGGTGGGACACCACCAGGCGCTCGTCATGTTGCCGAGCGCCGCGCCCGCAGCCATCAGCAGCTTGAGACCGTCGCCGGTGTTGGTCGGCGGCGAAGCCGGATGCGCGATCGGACCTTTCAGAAAACACCGCGACAGGGCTTGATTCCATTCAAACCCCCCGGTGCTGACGATGACCCCGCGATGTGCGTCGATATGCGATTCGCCCAGCGTCACCCCGGTCACTCGCGCCCCGGTGTGGACGAGCCCCGTGACCCCCGATCCGAGCCGGATTTCGACGCCGGCAGCGAGACACGCCTCCAGCAGGCCCGCCACCAGCGATTGGCCAAAACCGCGCTCGTCGCGCTGCATCCGTGCCGCCATGATCGCCGGTTGGGGCAGTGCGGTGGCACCGCCCAGCGGCGTTTCGGCAACGGTGAGGGGATACGCCGTCGCCACGGCAATACGATCGCGCCATTCGCCAAGCTCGGCATAGGGGAACAGCCCGCTGTCGAGCGCCCGCCCGCCCTGGGGCCGCGCGCCGGGGCGATCGAGATAGTAATCGGGATAACCCTGCAACGGCGCGAACCGCACCCGGCTGTTGGCTTCGATGAACTGCACGGCGGCAGCGGCATGGTCGACAAAGCCCGCCAGCACGTCGTCATCGATGTCGCCGCCTTCCAGCGCGCCGAAATAAGCCAGCGCCGCAGCACGGTCGTCCGGATCGGCGGCGTCGATATGGTGGTTCATCGGCGCCCAGACGATGCCGCCCGACACCGCCGCAGTACCGCCCAGCCGTGCTGCCTTTTCAAGCAGCAGTACCGATGCGCCCGAGCGCGCCGCCGTCAAGGCCGCCATCAACCCGGCGGCGCCGGCGCCGATAACGATGACATCTGCGGCCGATTTTTCGGGAAACGCGCCTGCCATGCCCAACCACTCCCCCGCACACGCCCGGATGGAACACCGGGAACGGCCGTGGCGCACCTATTACAATCTCTACCTCTCCAAACCGCGCGCTTGTCAGCGAACGCCAAAATATACCTCATGGCAGCAGTGTTGCACGCCAGCCGCCGACACAGCCGCCAGCAGAGCGGTCATGCCGGACACTTTGGGGGAGTTGAAATCATGCAGGTTGCTCACACCAAACCGTTTCGCTTGGTCAAGGTCGCGTTGCTCGGCGGCATCGCGGTTTCGGCGCACCTGGCGCTTGCTGCCGAAGCGCCGCCAGCCGCTGCCGTAACCCCGGCATCATCGGCCTCCACCAACGCCGATGGCCTTGGCGAAATCGTCGTCTCGGCCCGCTTCCGCAAGGAAACGCTGCAGAATACGCCGTTGTCGGTCAGCGCCATCGATGCCGCGACGATCAAGAACGCCGTTATTCTCGACGTGCAGAGCGTCCAGCGCTTCCTGCCCAACGTCCAGCTCAGCCGCATCAACTTTGCCGGCAATTCGCTCGGCGCATCGATCCGCGGCGTCAGCTTCGCCGATCTGGAAAAGACCTTCGACCCCGCCATCGGCGTCGCCATCGACGGCGTGTTCCTTGGCACCAACACCGGTGCCAACCTCGATTTCGTCGATGTCGAGTCGATCGAGGTGCTGCGCGGCCCTCAGGGCACGCTGTATGGCCGCAATACCATCGGCGGCACCATCAGCCTGCGGCGCACCAAGCCGACCGGGGAATTGGGTGTCAAACTCCACGGCCGCTATGCCAGCTATAACAGCTATGACCTCGATGCCATCGTCAACCTGCCGAAGATCGCCGACACATTTTCGGTCAAGCTGTTCGGATTCAAGCGCGATTCGGACTCGTTCACGCGCAGCCGCTACACCGGCAAGCGCGAGCCGGGCCGCAATTTCTACAATGTCGGCGGCTCGGTTCTCGCCGAGCTCGGCAGCGATACCACCATCCTGGCTTCGGTCGATTACCAGAAGGACCGCAGTTCCTTTCCGTCGATCATCAACCTGACCAAGGCCAACGGCATCCCGTTCGGTGCCGGCGGCACCATCTGCGATTTCACCAACGCCATCGGTCTGGGCGACCTTGGCTGCGATACGCAGGGTGTCATCAAGCAAAGCGCCGAGGACTTCCGCATCGCAAATACGAGCATTCCGTTCCAAAGCTACATGGACGGCTGGAACTCGTCGATCGAGCTCAACACCAAGATCGGAAACTGGGCGCTGACGGCAATCACCGGCTATCGCGCCACCAACGACAGCATCCTGGAGGAAAATTCCGGCGCCCCACCCGTGCCGGTGGCACCCGGCGTGACGGTGCCGCTGTTCGTCGCCGCACGGGACCAGAACTACAAGCAATTCAGCCAGGAGGTCCGCCTGTCGGGCGACGTGACGCCGTGGATGGACGTCGTCGCCGGGCTGTATTACCTCCACACCGACTACAAGATCCGCCCCGGCGTCAACAATGGCCAGCGCGTCGGCACGGCGTTCCTGCTCGGCGGTCCGATCCAGTCCTTCACCGCGGCGCAGAAGCTCGACAGCTATGCGGTCTTCCTCGAATCGATCTTCAAGCTCGGCCATAATATCCGGCTGACCGTCGGGGGGCGCTACACCAGCGAAACCAAGAAGTTCTCGATCGACCAGACCAGCCCGCCGGCGTTTTCCGCGGCAGCCAAGGCGACGTTCAGCGACCCTACCGGCCGCGTCATCCTCGATTGGAAGCCCGACGCCGACACCCTTGTCTATGCCAGCTGGTCGCGCGGCTTCCGATCGGGCGGCTTCAACGGCCGCGCCACCTCGGCAACTTCGATCGGGCCGTATGACCCCGAACGCGTCGACAGCTATGAAGCCGGGGTCAAGGCCGATTTCGCCGATGGCCGGCTCCGCTTCAACCCGACGGTGTTCTGGGCGGAATACAGCAACAAGCAGGAGGAGATCATCCGTGCCAGCGGCACGGCGACCGAAACGGTGGTGCAGAACGCCGCCTCGGCGCGCATTCGCGGCATCGAGGTGGAGCTTCAGGCTCGGCCCATTCCGGCATGGGTGCTGCGGGCCGCCGGCGGCTATCTCGACGCCAAGTACAAGACCTTCATCATCCCCGATCTCGCCAACCCGGGCACCAGCATCGATGTTGCGGCCCTGCGGAATTTCCGCCGCGCGCCGAAATATTCCTTCTCCGCCGGCAGCGATTACACCGTGGCGCTCAATGATGACAACGACGTCAATATCGCGCTCAACTATTCGTACATCGACGATATCACCACCTCGCCGATCAAGGATGTCACCGGCGCCAATCGTGACGTCATCCGCGGCTATGGCAGCCTCGATCTGACCGTCTCGCTGATCCACACCGGGGAACGGCTGAAGAACCTGCGGCTCAGTGCCTATGGGCGGGACCTGCTCAATGGCGGTGGCCGGCTCAACAACAGCCTGGATGCCGGTGTCTTCTGGTTCGGGGCGATTTCGCCACGGCGTGAAGTCGGCGTCGAAGCCACGATCAACTTCTGATGCGGATGGATTGACCAGCATGGCAGGACGGCTTTCGGGCAAGGTCGCAATCATCACCGGCGGTGCCAAGGGACTCGGCGCCGCCGACGCACGGCTGTTCGCGGCGGAAGGCGCCAGCGTCATTGTCACAGATGTCGACAGTGCCAATGGCGAGGCAGTGGCCGCTGAGATCGGTGGCCAGTTTCGCCGGCTCGACGTGCGCCACGAGGCGGAATGGCAGGCCCTGGTCGCCAGCGTCATGGCCGAGCATGGCCGGCTGGACATTCTCGTCAACAACGCCGGCGTCGTCGAAATCGGATCGCCCGAAACCATCACCGAGGAAAGTTATCGCTTCGTCATGGCGGTCAGCCTCGATGGCACGGTCTGGGGCTGCAAACATGCCATCCCGGCGATGCGCGCCGGTGGCGGCGGCTCCATCGTCAACATGGCCTCGATCGCGTCGATCCAGGGGGAGCCCTATGTCGCGGCCTATTGCGCCGCCAAGGGCGGCATCGAGGCCTATAGCCGCGCTGTCGCCGTGCATTGTGCGCAGGGCCGGATGAACATCCGCTGCAATTCGGTGCATCCCTCCGGAATCGATACGCCGATGGTGCGGTCGATGCCCGAAAAGGTCGCGGCCGCCGCGTTGCCGACGCTGGACGACCAGGGGCAGGGCGCAGGGCTCAACCCGCTCGGGGTGCCGCAGGACATTGCCCATATGGTGCTGTACCTGGCATCCGACGAGTCACGCTTTGTCAGCGGCCAGGCCTTTGTCATCGACAATACCGCCTCGATCACCGAAGGAATCGTACCTGGCGGCGAAGGCAATTCGGCACGGCAGGGTCAGCACCATGGCCAATGACGCTGCCAGCCTTTTGGTCCGTGCCGATATCCTCGACATATTGGCGCTCTATTGCCACGCCATCGACCGCCGCCGCTGGGATCTGATGGGCCAGGTCTTCCACCCCGACGCGCATTTCCAGTTCGGCGCCATCGACGGCGGTTGGCAGCATTTCGTCGTGGCGGCACAGGCGGTGATCAATCCGCTGCGGATATCGCAGCACAAGCTTGGCCAGACGCTGTTCGCCATCGCCGGCGACGTGGCGATGACCGAAACCTATATGGTCGCCTATCACCGCGTCGCCGCCGACGCGCCCGCCGATGCGGTGTTTCCCGGTACCGGCCAGGACCGCGACATCGTCATCGCCGGGCGCTACATCGACCGTTTCGAGCGTCGCGACGGCGAATGGCGGATTGCGCGGCGGGTCGGCGTTACCGATTGGCGGCAGGATGCTGATGCCAGCGATGGCGGGCTGTTCGATGCACCACAGGCCTGGCGCGGCGATATCGGTGGCGGCGACGCGGCACATGCCGTGACGGCGCTGCTGCATCGCCGGGGGGATGGATGATGGCCGACGACGATCTCGCCGGCCCTGTCGGGGTCGATCGCCGCAAGGCCGCTGAGCCGTTGCTGCGCGATATCCCGGTCACCGGTGAGCGCTATGCATCGAGGGACTATGCCCGCCGCGAATGGGAGGGCATGTGGACGAAGGTCTGGCTGGTCGGTGCGCTGGAAAGCGACCTGCCCGAGGCCGGCGACTTCATCACCGTCGAACTGGGCGCCGAATCGATCCTGCTGGTGCGCGGCGACGATGGCGCAGTGCGTGGGTTCTACAATGTCTGCCAGCACCGCGGCAACCGGCTGGTCGAGCCGGAACAGGGGTCGTTATCGGCGTTTACCTGCGCCTATCACGCCTGGCGCTGGGGCCTCGATGGCAGCTTGCTGGCCGTGCCGGACGAGGGTGATTTTCCGCAGGGCAGCCCGTGCGGCAAGCTGCGGCTCGAACCGGTCCGCACCGAATGCTTTGCCGGTTTCGTCTGGTATTGCCTCGATACCAACGCGGTGCCGCTGGCCGAATTCCTTGGCGAAGTCGCCGGGCATATCGAAAATTATCGCATGGAAACCATGGTCCGAACCCATTGGGTGACGGTGGAGGGCGCGTTCAACTGGAAGTGTGTCCAGGACAATTTCAATGAAAGCTACCACCTCGAATTCGTCCACCCGCAGACCCGCTTCATCATGGAAACGCGCGGCATGGAGCATCAGCAGGACCTGTATGACAGCGGCCATGCCCGCATCCTCATCGAAGGCTGTCGCCCCGATCCGCGCTATGCCGGCGATGCGGCGGTGGCGGAAGGAATGCGGGAGGAGCTGGCGTTCTGGGACCTTGACGCGGCGGATTTCAGCGGCCGGGCAACGGAAATGCGCGTTGCGCTCCAGCGCCGCAAACGCGAACTCGGTGCATCAAAGGGCTATGATTTCGGTCGTTTCAACGATGCCCAGCTGACCGATCACTATCATTATTCGATCTTCCCCAACCTGTCGCTCAGCCTCAAGCCCGATGGCTGTATTTTCCTGCGTGCCAGCCCGCACCCGACAGACCCGGCCAAGTGCCTGTTCGACATGTGGTATTTCACCCTGTTTCCGGCCGGTGTCACCGAATATCATTCGCACACGATGGACGAAATGGTGTCCACCGACGCCCATGTGCCGCACGTGACCGGCAAATGGCCCGACGTGTCATGCGGTCCTGCCATCGACCAGGATGTGCGCATCTGGAATGCCCAGCAAAAGGGCCTGACCTCGCGCGGATACCGTGGCGGATATCTGTCGTGGCAGGAGCGGCGGGTGCGCTATTTCCACCAGAATCTCGATCGTTATCTCGGCGACGGTTGAGCCGCCGGGCGACCTGGCAACTGCGGATCAGCGGTCGGAAGACCGCGACATGACCGCGAAAGGTCAGCCCCGGGAGGCGTTTTCCTGACCTTTCAGATTGCCCCCGCATTTCGCGCTTGGGCGGGCCGGTATCGCTCGCAATGAGAAAGAGCAGGTATTGCCGAATTTTAGCGGCATCGGCGCATGTAGGACAGCGGCGGCAACCGGCGGGATGGCAGCCGCCTGCACCGCCAACGGCAGCCCCGCCTAGGCCGCTTCCAGCCGCGGCAACGGCGGTGCCGCGCGCAGCGCCACATAGCTGGCGAAAAGCGCGTCGAAATGCTGGTCCATCGTGCGGACCCCGGCGGCGGCCCTCAGCGCGGCGGCGCGCAACTGCGCCTTGCTTTCGATGGCCTCGCCGATGACGCTGGCGGCGCTGGCGGCATCGCCGGCGACAAAGCGCAGCCCCATTCCCGGTTCCGCCTGGTCCGACGCGCCGCCATCATCAGGGACCACGATCGGCAGACCCGATGCGCGCGCCTCGGCGGCGACCATGCAGAAGGTTTCGGCATCGCAGCCATGGACGAGGAGGTCGGCGCTGGCGAGCAGCCGTGCCATCTCCTCGCGGCCCGAAATCGGGGACAGCAGCTGGACATGGGGATTTTCGCCGACGGCGCGCACGATCTTGGCGCGGCCATGGCCGTCCCCCACCAGCACCAGCCCGGCCGGGCGGCTGTAGCCGGCAGCGACCGCGCCGGCGATGACCAGCGGCCAGCGCTTTTCCGGCGAGAAACGCCCGATGCCGACCAGCAGCGTCGCATCTTCGGGCAGTTCGCACCGCGCCAACAGGCGGGCGCGCAGCGCCGGATCGCGGTGCCGGGGTGAAAAAATCCCCGCCTCCACGCCCATCGGCTGGGTCTGGACGCGTTCCAGCCCGCCGGCGGCCAGCCTCGCGCTCAGGCTCGGCGAGGCGCTGATGACGGCGTTATAGCTTTGGTCCAGCCGGCGCAGGTGACGCCAGAACCATTCGAAGCCGCGGTCGATGGTCTTGCGGCTGGCGACGCCATCGAGCCAGCGATAGGCCCAGGCCGACAGCGGATCGGCGTGCATGACGAGCGCACGCGGTGCCGGCCCCTGCCATTCGGCGACGGCGGTGGCGCTGCCCCAGGGTGATGATGCCTCGACGAAATCGGGGTTCTGGGCATCCAGCGCCGCATGGATGACGGCATCGTTTTCGAAGTAGAAATAGTTGCGGTCGAGGGGAAAGCGCGGGCTTTTGATGCTGATCAGCCGGGCACGCGGGCTGATGATCTCGACGCTGTCATCGGCGCCCGGCACGATCACGGTGATGTCGTGGCCAAGGCGTTCGGCCGCCGCCAGCTTGCGCAGGGTATAGGTGCGGATACCGCCGCCCTTGGGGGAATACAGCGCGGAAATATCGACGACGTGCATCGGCGATCCTTGGCTTACGGCTTGAGCGGTCCGAAACTGAACAGCCCGTGGCGGTAGTTCAGGCGGATCGTTACGGTGGTCAACCCCGGTCCTGCGACGAAGCGTGCCACCGCCGCCTTGGGCTGTGACAGCCCGAGCCGCGGATCGCCGGGAAAGCCGATGCCGTCGGTCGAAAGCCCGAACTTGCGGTTGCCGTCCCGGTCGTGGAGCAGCGACAAGGTGTAATAGCCGGGGCCTGGAACGCGGATGCAAAGCTGGGCCGGGCCCGATTGCGGCACCGCCACCTCGACGCGGCGGAAGGTCTTGCCCGCCATGATCAGCAAATTGTCGTCGGCAAGGAAATCCGGATCGTTGGGCGGATAAAGCTCGGCACGCAGCAGCCCCTTGCGATCCTTGAGGCCGACCGCAACGACGATGACGGCGGGGCCGGTCTCGCCGGGGCGGCACTGCCCCTCGGCCTTGCCGAGGTCGGGGGTGGAGGGGATGACGCCAAGGGGTTTTGCCAGGGCAGCAGTGCCGGCGAGCAACAGGCCCGCCAGGAGGACAGGTTTTTTCATCTAGCGGCGTTTCCAACCAATGGCTTCGGCGGTGACCAACCCGAGGCCGAGCAGCACATGCGTGGCAAGGATGAGGCTGGCCATCATCGTCATCAGCGCACCAAGTTCGACATCATGGCCGACAAGGAACACCGCCAGCCCGGCAAAGACGATATCCTTGTTGGGCATGAACGGCAGTCGCGACAGCAACAGCCGCATCGATGAAAGCATCATCCACCAGGAAATATCGACGTCGGGCAGCACCAGGTGCCACGCCAGCGCGTTGAAGCCGGTGCTGGCGAGGATGCGCAGCAGGTGCATCGCCGCAACGAAATACAGGTCGCCGCGCGGCAGGCTGAACAACCGCTTGCGGAACAGCACCACCGCGCTCGAGGTGACCAGCACCGTTGCCACCGACAGCAGCAGGGTCTTGCCATCGATGCCGAGATGCAGCGTGCCGAGCAGCGGATAGGCGATGGCCAGCATCGCCAGCGTGACGATATTGCCCATCAGCGCCGACAGGATGGCAACGTCTTTGATGGCACCAAAGGGCGCCGCGGTCATTTCGGTCCGGCGCCGCGCCCAGGTGTAGAAATATAGCTCGCCGATATAGCCGAGGAGGAGCTCGTTGCCGATCAGCTTGCGCAGCAACGCCAGGAAGCCGGACGCGGGAATATTCCACAAGCGCCGGAAAATGACCCAGTCGCAACCCGGCGCGACAAGGTAGGACGCGGCGAAAACCAGCCAGAACAGCGGGGTGCGCGGCAGCATCGAGCGGACTTCGGCGAAGTTGACGGCGCGAAGCTGGAAGACGACGGCAACGAGCACGGCGGCGGAAATGGCGGCGCCGAGCCACCACGCCCAGCCACGGGTCTGGACCTCGAGCGGTGCCGGGTCGGCAGGGGATAGGCCCGGTGTCAGATCGATCGATCCGGCATCGGTGCGGTTGTTGTACGCATACATGCGGGGGGTCCGCTCATTGGGAGTGACGCCATCTAGGCGGCCAATATGGCATTTTGGGGGCCGGACCGTGACGCCGCCAATACGAACAGCCCGGCATAGGCCGCAGCGGCGCGTTCGACCGTGAAGGCGGACATGGCGGCGACGGCGGCGCCGCGCTGGGCGGTGGTGAGCGGCGGCTGGGCCCGCATCGCGGCGGCAAGGGCAGCAGCATCGCCGGTCGGCACCACCGTGCCAAAGCTGCCGACCAGCGATTTCATGCTGACGCTGCAATCGGTGGATACCACCGGCAGGCCACTCGCCAGCGCTTCGACGACGACGGCGGGAAGCGCTTCATAGTCGGATGACAGAACGAAAACATCGGCAGCCGCCAACGTCGGGGGTGCGGCGCCATGCCCGGGCATGGCGACCCGATCGCCGATACCCAGCGTTGTCGCCAGCCGTTGCAGGCGGGAACGCTCGCCGCCCTCGCCGACGATGGTCAGGTGATCGGCGGGGCCTGCCGCCAGGGCAAAGGCGCGCAGCAACAGGGCGTAGTTCTTCTGCCCCGCCAGCCGCCCGACCGAGACATAGCGCCGGCTGCCCATGGTCGTCGGCGTTCGGCCTGCGCCAATGGCGGCGAGCGCGGCAATGTCGGTGGCCGCCAGCGCCGGGTCGTCGATGATGGTGACGCGCTCCGCGGCAACGTTCATGCCGGCGATGATCTCGGCGCGCATCGGTTCGGCAAGGCCGGTGAAATGATCGATGAAGCGGCCCTGGATGCGCAGCCAGAGCCGGTACAGCGCGCGCACGGGGCCCGGCAAATCGCGGCGTTCGAGGTCGTTCGACACCTTCATCACCACCGGCGGGCAGGCGCGGCCCAGCGCCAGCTTCATGGCGACGGCGACGATCGCGTAGGTGTTGCCGGCGGCAAAAAGCACGTCGGGGCGCTGCGCCCGGATCTCGCGGCGCAGCACGATCATCAGCCAGATGGTTTCCCAGGCGGCGGTCGGAAACGGTTCAGGGATCATGTAGATCGGCAGGCCGGGCGGGGATTCGCTGCGCATGGCGCCATCCTGCCGCCCCATCACCAGCCGCACGTCGATGCCCCGTGTTGCGCCCTCGGCCGCCCCCTGTCTGGCCCATTGCCCGCACAGGCGCAGCGCCACCCGCTCCACCCCGCCAGGTTCGAAGCTGTGCAGGAAGGGCATCAGCCGCAGGGGGCGGGCGCCGCTGTCACTCGGATCAGGCATCCGGATCAGGCATCCAGGTCGGCGTAGCGCGCCGCCCTGCGTCCGGGCAGCAGCCGCGCCAGCGTCGCATCGAGGCTGTCGAGCAATGCCGGCACGCCGGTATCGCCGGGGTGGACCGCGACCCGCACATTGGCCAGCGGCTGCAGGCCGAACCGCGCCAGCCGGGCAAAGAACAGCGATGATGCAATCCGCCCGCGCGACCGGCTTGCCCAGGTGATGACCGGGCCGCGCGCCAGCACCTTGCCGTCGCGTGGCCGCCACACCTTCATATGGTCCTCCGCCAGCGCAAAGCCCTCGGTCGTCACCGCGGCCATGGCGCCCGGACCATATAGCCAGGCCGGGGCGATGAAGCCCGCGACGGGCCGGCCGATGGCATCTTCGACCACGGCGCGGCCTTCCCGCAGCCGGCGGGTGGCTTCCCCTTGCGAAAGCCCGAGGAATTCGCCCTCGCCAGCGGTCATGTGCGTGGCCTTGAAGTTCGCGGCGCCTCCGGAATGGACGCTGTCGTCGCGGTGGCGCCAGCCGTGGAGGAACATCTCGACCCCGGCGTCTGCCCAGCCGCGCAGCCGCCGCTGGAACGCCGGGTCGGCGCTCAGCGGGGCGCTGTCCCAATGATCGGGCACCACCAGCATGGCGAATTTCGCAGCGCCCAGTTGCCGGTCGAGCCGCTCTGCCAGTATGTCGATCTGGCGCTCGAACTTGGGCGACACATCGTGGATCGAGGCGAGCAGGCGCTTGGTCATCGTTGCAGACTTCGTGCGGCGCGGCCGGATTGGCAAGGGCCGATGGACCGGCGCGCCCGATCGAGGCCCGGCGCCGTCAATCGCCGGTAAAATGGGGGCTGCGTTTTTCCAGGAACGCCGCGACCGCCTCGCCATGGTCGGCGGTTTCATGGACCAGCGCCTGGTAGGCGGCGGAAAGCTCGAGGATTTCGCTCATCCGTGCGGTCTGGGCTTCGCGGAGCAGGCGTTTGGTCAGCCGCAGCGCCCGCGCCGGGTTGGCGGCGATGCGCTGCGCCAGTGCCAGCGCTTCGGGCATGAGCTCGTCATCGCCAACGACGCGTGAAACCAGGCCGATCTCCCTGGCCCGTGCCGCGTCGAAGCGTTCTCCGGTGAAAAACAGCTCGGCTGCCATGCTGTAGCCGACGACTCGCGCCAGCGACCAGGCGCCGCCGTCGCCAGGCACCAGCCCGACCTTGATGAAGCTGGCCGCGAACTGCGCGCCTTGCGCGGCGATGCGGATGTCGCACAGGCATGCGAGGTCACAGCCAAGGCCGACGGCGTGGCCGTTGACGGCGGCGATGGCGGGCACTTCGCAGTCCAGCAGGGCGCGGGTGATGCGCTGGACGCCGCGGCGGTAATTGTCGCGCGTTCCCACCGGTTGCGCCATCGGCCCGATGCCGGTCTTGTCCTGCATCGCCTTCAAATTGCCCCCGGCGCAAAAGGCGCGGCCGCTGCCGGTCAGGATCATGGCGCTGATGCCGGCATCGTCGCCAACCGCCTCGATGGCACCGACAAGGTCCTGGCAATCCTCGTGGCTGGCGATGGCGTTGAGGGTTTCGGGTCGTGCCATGCGCAGGATGGCGACCTTGCCGACTGTCTCGCGGCTGATGAAATCGCCCATCGTGCTGTCCCCTTTGATCGGACATTATTCGCGCGCGGCAAAGCCGTCCAGCGGCCGGCGTTGACCGCATGCGAAGAATATGGCACCGGTAATGTCAATAGAACGGGGAGTGACGAAGATGCAGGTGTTGCGCACGCCCGATGATCGCTTTGCCGGGCTCGAAGGCTATGATTTTGCGCCGCATTATCTTGAGGTGACGGCGGCCGATGGTACGGCGTTACGGCTGCACTATATCGATGAGGGCCCGGCCACGGCGCCGCCGGTGCTGCTC
>JANXVZ010000029.1 GCA_025351405.1 Sphingomonadales bacterium
GAATAGTCGCGATTCGGCTGACGCGCCTATTATAAGTAAATGCCTCGTCCTCGGTCGCAACGAGACAGACAACTTCGGTTCCGCCTTGGTTACGCAAAATATCTAAACGCAGATGGCCGTCCAAGAGGTGATAATTGGCGGTGCCGCCACGATCGCGCGCGACGACTGGTGGCTCGATGATCCCAACTTCGCGGATCGAGGCGGCAATCTGGCCGTATTTGACTGACTTTCGCACCGTGTCGGGCACTTCACGTAACGGGCGGATCTCGTCGATAGGAATGCGAAGGGTGATCGGCTCGAAGGCCATCGCTGCAGGCGACGAGCGATGACCTCGTTTCATGACCGCGATTCGAGACGGATTTGGAGCCGAGCCGCGATTGGCTCGGGCACTGTAGCAAGTCCTTCATCCTCCAACAGCGCTAGAAAACGTTCGTCGCGCCCAAGCTTGCGTAGCACTTCGGTGATGAACAGGATGCGGTTTCGTGTTGCTTCGGCTTTACGGATCATGATCTGCTTGCGATCAGTATCCTCCTGATAGGCTTTAACGAGGGTATCGGCTGAAAGGCGTTGCCGGTTCTTAACTCCGGTCGACGCCAGGCCCCTGCCATACCGCCGCCGCGTTTCAATAATCTTCTTGGCAGCGAGCAGCTTACGCCCTTTGAGCAATCCGCGCTCGTAGGCGCTCGACAAGGCTGCCTGAAAGTCGTGGTCAGGCGCATCGGCTATTTCGACCGCGACGCTGATGGGTATCGTGCCGCTCTCGACCGAGCGCAGCAGCCGCTGCTCACCCTTTTCGAGCAGGCGGGCGACGCCTTGAACATATTCGAGCGACAGGCCGGTTTTGCGGGCGATGTCGGGAGATGAATAGCCGCGCTCCTGCATGCCGCGGATATCCTGCAGCAGGTCGATGGCCTGATGCTGACGGCGAGCACAGTTCTCGACCAGGCTCGCGACCAGACAATCTTCCGGGTCTGCAGTGACGACGAGTGCGGGCACCGTCGACTGGCCGAGTGCGATATAGGCTTCCAAGCGGCCCTGGCCGCAGACGAGGTCGTACGAGGGTCCGCCCGCCTCGGTTCGGCGCGTCACCGTGATGGGTTTTTTCAGCCCCAACCGCTCAATGTTATCGACGATATCTCTGAAACTGCGCTTATTGCGCACGCGTGGGTTGACGACGACGACGCTATCGACCGGTATCATCTCGACGCGCTGGGAGGGCAACGCTGGCATCAGGCGGCCTCTCGTAAAGGCACCCGCGCTGTCATCCGGTAGAAGGCGGCGAGACTATCAAAGCGGTAAGCGTCGAGTGACAGGCCATTATACTCAGATAGCCGCAACACCGCATCGCGCATGTCCAACCGGGGGAGTACATAATAATCTTTGGGGTGTTCATTGGCCGCATCCATGCGGATGGCGATCGTTAGATCAGGTTTCAAAGTGCTGTCGAGGCGTATCTTCCAGCGCATCGAACCGGCCGAGGTCTGGAAGCAGCGAACCACTACGACCGATGTGGTAAACTCATCGTTGATCCTCAAAAGGTCGGTAGTGGCATCCTGCTCGACGTGTCCCCCCGCTCGCCCGATGCCGGCCATAGCGTCGGCGACGATCGATGGGTGCAGCCGACGCAATTTTCTGTTGATTTCGAGATAGCGATAGTCGTGGTCGGGCGAGAATCCGATCAAGGCATAGGCGCGCAGCAGGCTGCCGAATCGACAGCGAAAACTGCTGCTGGACGGCGCCGCTTCCACCTCATCAATGATCAGGCCCGAGAGATAGCCATTGCGCTCGAGTATCTCGCTCAGAACCTCGAGCATACGCTCGTCGCTCAATCGGTCCGAGCGCGCGGCGATGATCGCCTGCGCACGACCGAACAAAGCGCTATCGATTATACCCGCAAACGCGCCGTCAGCGCGGATCCACTCTGTCGGCGCATTCTGCACATGGGTGGTCTTCAGTTTGCACGACGTGCGCGCCCAGACATTATTGCCGATATATTTTTCGTTGATCAGCAATTGATGAACCGACCCCCGTGTCCAAGGTCGGCTCAAATCGGATAAGATGCCGCGTTGGTTTAGCAGGCCCGCGATCTCGCGTTCGGACATTCCGTCTTCGACGAACCACCGATAGACCTGCACGACGACCGCGACTTCTGCGGCGGGTCCGGGGATAAGGATGATGCGATCTGTGGCAATGCTCTTCTGCTCGCCGCGGCCGAGCTCGGTCTTAGCCGCGCCGTTCTGATCGATAAGCCGCCGACGCAGTCCATAGCCCGCCGCTCCGCCTTGCCGATACCCCAGCCTGATGAGGTTCGCCTGACCTTGGAACACTTTGACCGACAGCTCACGACTATACTCGCCCGCCATGGCGCGTTTGACGGTTTTGATGATCGACGAGCCAATGCTACCGTCATTCTCGAATTGCTCGGCACAATAGTGCACAGCAACCCCTGCGCGACGGCAGCGAAGCTCATAGCTGGCGGCTTCGTCGGGGTCTTGGAAGCGACCCCAACGACTCACATCGTACACCAGCAGCGCTTGAAAGTTTGCGCGGCCGTTTTCCACATCTTCAATCAGCTGTTGCAGGCCGAGTCTGCCGCCAATGTTTAGACCACTTTTGCCCTCATCTGCGTAGGTCTGAACAATTTCATAGCCGCGCCTTTCGGCGTAGCGGCGGATTTCCTCTGCCTGGTTGTCCGTCGAGTATTTTTGATGCTCGGTCGACATGCGGACGTACTGTGCCGCCCGCACCTGCGGTTGCTCTGTGGGGGCGGATGGACCGCCCGGCTGATCCCAATTGATGACCATCGCGGTCCCAAGCGGCAACTGCGGTAAAAACTGCGTTCCGCCAACCCTATAGAGCAGAAAGGCCCGAACTATGGTTCCTAAAACCGGAACTAAAGTTCCAAAGATTGCGGAACTGCCTTCTCACACCGAATTTGCTCGGGCGATTGGACGCGCATTGAGGAGCGAACTCGGCGCGAGTCGGCGCGCGACCAAGTCAGTTATGGGGTGGGCACGCGTCAGCGATCGTACCGCACGGAAATGGCTTCAAGGGTCGGCCTGCCCCGGCGGACTTCACCTGATCGTACTCTCTGCCAACTGCCAAGCAGTCATGGCGATCGTCTTGGAACTTACCGGTTATGGCACCGTCCACGTTGCGCTGGAACTTGGGAAGGTCGAAGCGGCACTGTCGAGCGCGATGCTTACGGTCCAAGAACTCCTGAGCGCTCGGTAGGTACGGGCGGGCGCCGATGTCGCTACAGAAGGGGAGTCCGCTTGCGAGTCGTTCAGCCACGACTAGCGCGGTCGAGCAACTGAAATGTCAGCAGTTAGCGGCTGCCAACGCGTCCAGACACGCGTCCCTGTTAAACGCATAATAACTCCCTGTTATGCACCTGATGCGTCCCTGTTATGGCGATTAAATTCCCTGTTCCGTTGGCTAGGGAATTCAGTAGCCAAGATACTGATTTTGCGGAGACTTTCGCACCGGACGGTTGCCAAAACTGGCCGAATTTGTTCAAATTTCCCTGTTAACAGGCAAAAACAGGGAATATCAGGCTGAGACCGGTTCGCCTTAGACTGCGTCGCGCACCATTGATGATCGGCCTGCCTTGGCCGTTGCCGCAAGTGGCCGAGATCCCTGACATGATGCGGCCGGGATCGTCATCGGTGAGGCTGCAGTCTGCCGATAGCGCTGCCGATGCGTGCCGCAAGAGATGTTGAAGACGCGCTCCGCGATTCCCCGGCTTCGGGATTTCGGGGCGGGCGCTGGGCCGGACCCGATTGCCAAGGCGCCCGCGGCTGTGCCGCCTGTTGCGACCGAACGCCTTACCGCAATCGATTGTTGCGCTCACCGCCGGGGGTGGTAGGCTGATGCCAGGTCGATCCGCCCGGCATGAACCGGCGCGGACGCTGAAGAGCTTGCTGGGGGGATAGCATGATGGCGTCGGCGCAAAAGCCGCATCTGTCGCTTTGGCGCATCATCCAGATGAATCTCGGCTTTCTCGGCCTGCAATTCAGCTTCGGGTTGCAGCAGGGCAACATGGGGCCGATCTACAGTTATCTTGGCGCGCATGAGGCGAGCTTGCCGCTGCTGCAACTCGCCGGGCCGATGACCGGGCTTATCGTGCAGCCGATTGTCGGCGCGCTCAGTGATCGCACCCTCTCGCGTTGGGGGCGGCGCACACCCTATTTCGTCGGGGGTGCCATCCTGTGCTGCCTGGGGCTGCTCGCCATGCCGTTTTCATCCAGCCTGTTGATGGCAGCCAGCCTGCTCTGGGTGCTCGATGCCGGCAACAACATCACCATGGAGCCCTATCGCGCCTATGTCAGCGACAGGCTCGATAGCGGGCAGCACAACGTCGGCTTCCTGACGCAGAGCGCCTTTACCGGCGTTGCACAATGCCTGGCGCTCGGCACTCCGGCGCTGCTCGTCGGGCTGTTCGGCATGGACAAGGATGCCGTTGATGCGCACAACATCCCCTATACGACGCACATCGTCTTCCTGATCGGCGCGGTCCTGTCGTTATCGACGATCCTGTGGTCGGTGATCCGCGTCCCCGAACTGCCGCTGACCGAACACCAGCGCGCTGAAATCGCCGCGGCGCCGCGTTCGGCTGCGGCAACCTTGGCGGAGATCTGGGCAGCGATGCTCGAGATGCCGGTACCCATGCGCAAGCTGGCGGTGATGATGCTGTTCCAATGGTATGCCTTTGGCAGTTACTGGACCTATGTGACCTATTCGATCAGCCGCTCAGTCTATGCGACGACCGACGCCAATTCGCCCGGGTTCCATTCGGCGGTGCTGACCAACGGCGAGATGGCGGCGTTCTACAATTTCATCGCCTTCCTGTCGGCTTTGGCAATGATGCCGATCATCCGTCGCATTGGGCCGCGCCGCGTCCATGCCGTTGCGCTGGCGTGCGGTGGGGTCGGAATGGCGCTGACCCCGCATGCCCATGACATGACCATGCTGTTCGTCGCCGCGGTCGGCACCGGCGTTGCCTGGGGCAGCATCATGGGGACCCCCTATGTCATGCTGGCCAGCTGCATCCCGCCACGGCGGACGGGGGTCTACATGGGCATCTTCAACATGATGATCGTGATTCCGATGCTCATCAACGCGGCGACCCTGCCGCTGATTTATGACGGCATCCTCGGCGGCGATGCGCGCAACGTGCTGACGCTGGCGGGCGTGCTGATGGGCTGTGCGGCGCTGGCGGTGCTGCGGGTCAGGGACAGCGAACTCGGGTAGCACCCCGCCGGTGCACGGTTACAGCAGCCACACGCCCAGTTCGGCAAAATCCTGCGTGTTTTCGCGCCTGGCGATTGTGGCGCTCCAGCCGTCATCCGGCATCAAGTGCTGGGCGGTGATGACGGTGGCGCCATCGTCGGCAAAAATCTCGATCGAGCCGCGGTCGACAAATATCTGCAGGGTGAGTGGCCCCGCGGCGGCAAGCGATGCCGAACACGGTGCGGCGAACACGCTGTTGCCCGCCATCAACCCGGCGCTGCGATCGATGCGAAGCCGCGCATTGGTGCAATCCCACCCGATTTCGAGGTGATGACCATGGCGGTTGTCGAGCCCGATGGTGAAGCTGGCGACCGACCGCTCATGGACGCGGACGTGGAATTCACAGGCCAGCGGTAGGTCCGTGGGGGCTACCAGGCGCAGCGTTTGCGTGGCGGGCAGGGTGATCGCCCGCGGTTCATGCAGCGTCCGCCGTCGCGCCTGCAATTCCGCCACGGGTTGCTGCACCAGTCGGTAGACGTCGTCGATACGGCGCAATGAAAGCGCGCGTGGTATCGTCATCGCGCCGCGCCAGGGCGATGTCGGTACGGCGGCTGCATAGTGATGGTTGCTCATCCAGCCGATCCAGACGCGGCGGCCGTCGCTGGCGGGAATATCGGACCAGCTGATCGCGGCGTAGAAGTCGTGGCCATGATCGGCGCGCTGCCAGTGTGGAATGCCACCTGCGTCGGCATCGGGCGCGAAGGCGGTGCCGTCGAAGCTGCCGGTCAGCACCACCGGCACGGCAATCCCGGGCTCGTCGCTCCGCATGACATCGAATTTCAATACCCAGCGCGTCCCCCCTTCGCCTTCCACCGGCAGTTCGAAAAGGTCGGGGCATTCCCAAACGGAGCCCGTTGGTCCGGCGGGGCCGATGTCGGACAGATGCTGCCACTGGCGCAGATTGTCGGAACCATAGAGCGCAATCCGGCTCGCCAGCGACATAGCGACGACCATGATCCAGCGGCCGCTGGCGGCGTGCCAGAACACCTTGGGATCGCGGAAATCACCAAGCCCGACATCGAGCACCGGGTTGCCGCCATATTTCGTCCAGGAGCGGCCACGATCGTGGCTATAGGCGATGCACTGGCTTTGCATGGCGTCGTCGCCGCGCTCGGCCCCGGTATAAAGCGCTACCAGCGGCGGGGCGGCGCCGTCGCCGAAGCCCGATGTGTTCGCCCAATCGACGACGATGCTGCCGGAAAAGATCCAGTGGCGTTCATCCTCGGGGATGGCGAGGGGCAATTCGGTCCAGGCGACAAGATCGCGGCTGACGGCATGGCCCCAGCTCATATGGCCCCATTGGTCACCATCCGGGTTATATTGGTAGAACAGATGATATTCGCCGGCGAACCAGACAAGTCCGTTGGGATCGTTCATCCAGTTGCGCTGCGGCGTGAAGTGGAAGCTGGGGCGAAAGGCTTCGCGCATCGGGAATTCCGTCATCATCCGGGAAATGGCTCAGGCCGCCGGCCTGCAGGCCTGCTCGATAACGGCACGGTGGGCGGGCATCTGCCCTGCGACTTGCGCCATTGCCTCGCGCAACCGCTTCAGCCAATCGGCTCCATCGACCTCGCGATAACCGATCAACGGGTCGAGGCGTTGCGGCAGGTTCAACTGGCCGACATGGACCGCAAGCCAGCTTGGTGCACCGAACAAATCCATGTCACGTGCAATCAGCCGGCCGAACTTGCGGAAATGGTCGATCTTGGTCTGCAACGTTTCGGGGATCGCCATCGCCGCGCAACACCGCCACATCGCGGAATCGTCGCGCTGGGTCAGGTAGTAATGGAGGATCAGGAAGTCGCGGATACGCTCGACTTCGTTGGAGGCGATGCGGTTGTATTCGTCGGTGACCAGCGGGTCGAAATCGCGGTCGGGAAACAGCGCCAGCAACTTCGATATGCCAGCCTGGATGAGGTGGATACTGGTCGATTCGAGCGGTTCCATGAAGCCGCTCGACAAGCCGATAGCAACGACATTGCGGCTCCAGAACGACTTGCGCCGCCCGGTGGCGAAATGCAGTTGGCGCGGGTCGGCAAGCGCCTTGCCATCGAGATTGCCCAGCAGGGTGGCGGCGGCCGCATCGTCGCTGATGTGGTCGCTGCAATAGACGTAGCCGTTGCCGATGCGGTGCTGCAGCGGGATGCGCCATTGCCAGCCGGCGGCGCGCGCGGTGGATCGGGTGTAGGGCTCCAGCGCGGAGGTGGATTCGCACGGTACCGCCACTGCCCGGTCGCACGGCAGCCAATGGTTCCAGTGTTCATAGCCGGCGTGCAGCGCGCCTTCGATGAGCAGGCCGCGAAAGCCCGAGCAATCGATGAACAGGTCCGCCGCGAGACAGCGCCCATCCTCGAGAGAGACGCTTTCGACAAAGCCGTCATCGCCGCGCAAGGCGGCACCGGCGACCTTGCCCTCCAGCCTGATGACGCCGCGTGCCTCGGCATATTCGCGCAGGAACCCGGCATACAGCCCGGCGTCGAAATGATAGGCATAATCGTAGGTCGACTGCACGAGGCGCTGGTCGGCGGACGGCGGTGCAAATCGGCCGCGGCTGGCGGCCGCCCACGCCATCGAATGGTCGTCGAGGCTCGCGGTGCTCCCCGCCAGCCGCGCTTGCAGCCAATATTGGTGGAGCGGTACGAGGTCGAAGTTGCGGCCATGGGGTCCGAACGGGTGGAAGTAGCGGTTGCCCAGCTTTGCCCAATCGACGAATTCGATGCCGAGCTTGAACGAGCCCTTGGTGCGGCGGATGAATTCGGCTTCGTCGATGCCGAGCGTCTGGTTGAAAAGCCGGATCGGCGGAATTGTTGCCTCGCCCACGCCGATGGTGCCGATGTCGTCGGATTCGACCAGTGTGATGGCGCAGCCGCGCGGCAAGGCATGGGCGAGCGCAGCGGCGCTCATCCAGCCGGCGGTGCCGCCGCCGACGATGACGATACGGCGGATGGCGCGGTCTTCATTCTGGCTGGCCATTTTCACTCCCGATCATCAGCACTGGACAGCATATCAGGTGCGGTCGCATCCGCGACCGCACCTGATGACGCCGATCTGACCTGTTTGTTATCGTTATGATCAGAAGCGGTAGAAGATCGAGCCGGTGATGGTGCGACCCAGCACGGCGCTGTTCTGGAATATGCCGGTGGTGGCACCGGTGTTCAAGATACTGCCACTGCCGCGATAGCCCAGTGTATTGAACAGGTTGTTGACGTTGATACCCAGTTCCAGCCCGCCGTATGGCCGCAGCTTGAGGAAGCCGTTGACATAGGTCTGCCCGGGAATCCTGTAGGTGTTGGCGTCATCGTTGAAGGTCGACGACTGGCCGTTGATGCTGAGCCCGACCGCGGCGATTCCGGCATCATAGCTTGGTGAAACCTGGAACTGGAACTGCGGGTTGGCGTGCGGCGCCGTGTTGGTGGCGAGGATCTTCGACTTGGTAAAGGTCGCATCGGCGACGATGTTGAAGCGGCCGAAGTGCAGTCCGCCCGAAAACTCCGCGCCATAGGCATGATAGACATTGCTGATGACCGGGTTCTTGCCCTGGGTGATCAGCGTGAAATCATAGTTGTTGTCGGTCAACTGGGCGCGGAACACGGTGAATTCGACATTGTAGTTGCCGTCTGACAGCCGGCCACGATGCTTGGTGCCGATTTCCTGCTGGGTGACGAAATTGACGGCCGTGGTTTCGCCCTGGGCGTTGAGCGAGCCATCGGCGTTGATGTTGCCGCCGAGGATGCGGCGATCGGCGTTGAAGCGGCCACCGCGGCTGATGCGGCCAAACACGCTCGTATCATTCCCGAACGCATAGAGCGCGCCTGCCGAATAGGAGACATAGCTCTTGGTGTAGTTGAGATTTTCCTGCGGTCCGCCGGCGACAAGCGACGGCAGGATCGCCGTGCCGAGATTGTCGGTGACCGAGACGTTCGGCCCCGCTACGCCGCCAAGGGCATAGCCCGAAGCCTTGACCGAATCGTACCGGACGCTGGCATCGAGATCGAGGCCGTCGCCATTATAGTTGAGCGAAGCATAGGGCGCGTCATCGGTGTAGGTCAGGTGATAGGCACGGGCACAGCAGTTGCCCCAGTTGTTGTTGAAGCCGGCCTGGCCAGCCGCGGTGAGCTGGGCGCCCGTCCCGTTGGCGCCGGTGAACAGGTCGAGCTGCGCCGGGTTGGAGCCGGTGAGGTCATTATATTGCGGGTTGACGTGCCAATCCTGGGCGATTGTCTGGCGCATGTGGAACCAGCCGGCCTTGGCGGACACATTGCCGGCGCCAACCTCGAACTTGCCGGCCAGTGCCAGGTCGTTCACCAGGCTGCCCATGTCGGTCATGTTGGTGTCGATGTTGGGGTTGTTGTTGAGATAGGGCCCGGTGAAGGCCTTGCCCTGGTTTGGACCGTTGGCATAGACGATCGACCCGACCGTCTGGCCGTTTACCGTCGAGCCGATGACGCTCGCCGTCGTGGCGACATTGACGAACTGCGTACGGAAGGCGCCGCTCTGGTCGGTCCAGCGGAAATTGTCCTGCACCGAGAAGTTGTTGCTGAATTCATAGTGGAATTCGCCGCCCAGCGACGTGGATTTGACGTGGATGCCCTCCATCGGGACATTTTCGACGGTGCCGTCATAGTTCAGCACCTTGAAATTCTGGTTGTAGATCGACTGGTTCGAGCCATTGCGCGCATCAAAGCCAGGCAGCGGCTGGAAATTGCTGACCTTGTTGCCATTGATCGCAATCAGTGACGGCGACACCGTAAAGGTCGGCTCCTTGTCGTCCAACCGCTTGAAGTTGAACCGGATATAGCCCTTGCCGTCGGCGAACTCGTTGGTGATGTTGCCTTTGACCTGGTAGCCCTGCACGGCGTTGTAACCGATGTGCGTCGGGCCGTTGCCGTCCTTGAAAAAGCCGCCGATGTGGAATCGCAGCGTGTCGGTGATGTGCTGGCCATACGACACGTCGATCTTGTTCTCGACATAGTTGACCGCCTTGGAAAAACCGATTGCGCCACCGTCCTTGTCACCGGTGTTGCTGATGTAATTGATGACGGCGCCGGGGGCCTGCGAGGCAAAGGTCGAGGCGCCACCGCCGCGAACCGCTTCGACGCGTTCGACATTGGTGTCATAGCGCGTCCAATAGTCGTTGTTGCCAAAGTTCATGTCGCCGAACAGCACGGTCGGCAGGCCGTCCTCCTGCAACTGCACGAACTCCGAACCGCCGGTCACCACGGGGATGCCGCGCACCGAAATGTTGGAGTTGCCGCCCGGGCCGGCGGTGTCCTCGGCGTGGATGCCGGGGATGAGGCGGAAGACTTCGGCCTCGGACCGCGGCGTGAAGTCCTGGATCGCCTGCTGCGAAACGCTGGTCACCGACAACGAGCTTTTCAATGCGGTCTTGTCGCGGCTGGAAGCGGTGACGACGATGGTGTCGAGATCGGAAGTCGCCGCTCCCGCCGCCAGTTGGCTGTTCACCTTGGTGGGCGCTGCTTCGGTACTCTGCGCCAGCGCTGGTGCCGCCGTTACCAGGGCTGCAGCGATAACGGTGCGCGATGCACCTGCTCGCAAGGATGAAATCTTCATGCCGTCTCCCCCGGAGTGATTCGATCGGGCGTTATCGCCTCTGATCTTGCCGTATCGCGCACGGCAAACGTTTGCAAGCGAGAATTGCAATCGATTGAAAATTTCGGCAAAACGCTGGATGAGCGGCGGATAATGTTGCCAAGCCGCGTCCCGGGCCATAGTCGATGCAAAGGGAAGGAGGGCCTATGCGCAGGATCCGCAATATCACCGAGTTGGCGGAACTTGCCGGCGTATCGCCCGGCACGGTGTCGCGGGCGTTGAGCGATACAGGCCTCATCAGCGCCAAGACGCGCGAGCGCATCAAGGCCATCGCGCTGGAACATGATTTCCGGCCCAATGCGATGGCGCGCAACCTTCGTATCCAGCGTACCGGCGCCATCGGCGTCGTCATCCCGCTCGGCCACGCCACCGGGCAGCATATTTCCGACCCGTTCTTCATGACCATGCTCGGCCTGCTCGCCGATGCGCTGACCGAGCGCGGCTATGACCTGGTGCTGTCGCGCGTGATACCGTCCGAAAGCGAATGGCTGGCAAAGATCGTCGATTCGGGCCGGGTCGACGGCGTTATCGTCATCGGCCAGTCCGACCAGTCGGCAACGCTCGATCGCGTCGCGGCGCGCTATCGCCCGCTCGTGGCCTGGGGCGGCCATGTCGAGGGCCAGGTGCATTGTTCGGTGGGTTCCGACAATCGGCTGGGTGGTGAACTGGCTGCGCGCCATCTCATTGCGCAAGGCTGCCGCCGCATCGCCTTCTTCGGCGACCCGCGGGCGCTGGAGATCGCCCAGCGGCTCGACGGCTGCCGCCAGGCCATGCTGGAAGCCGGGATCGCCGACGACCTGGTGGTATTGCCGGCCCATCTTGTCGCCGAAGCGGCGCATCCCGACATCGCCGACTTCCTCAGCCAGAATTCGCAGCGGCCGCAAGGCATCGTTGCAGCCTCCGATGTTATCGCCATGAGCGCATTGAGGGCGCTGGCCGAGTTCGGCATTGCAGTGCCGGACGACGTCCGCGTCATCGGTTACGACGACCTGCCGATCGCGCAGCACAGCTTTCCGCGGTTGACGACGATCGGCCAGGATCTGGAACGCGGCGCCGCGACGCTGATCGACCTGTTGTTCCGCCGCATAGCGGGTGAAGATTGCCTATCGGTGGTCATGCAGCCGAACCTTGTGGTGCGCGCTTCGGCCTGAAGCGTTCCACCCAAGGCTCAGGGTGCAACGATGCTGGCGCTGTCGCCCGACAGCGCAATCGAGAAGCGCGGTGCCGGCGTGCCGCCGAATTGGCCGCGCAGAAGTTGCGGGTGGTCATCGAACGAACGGCCCTGCAACCCCCAATGGTCGATGAAGCTGGCAACCTGGAGTGTGTCGGTCACCCACCAGCTATAGGCCTGCAACGGCTCATGTTCCGGGTTGGCCGCAACCAGCCCGGTGCCGTTGAGCGGGCGATAAGGCCCGGTCAGCGCCGGCGCCACCATGCCGTAAAGCCCGTTCGGACCCGATGGCCCGGCAGGCGCGAACACCCGGCGTTGGGTCGACCAGAACAGATAGTAAAGCCCGTCATGGACGATGACATGCGGTCGTTCGAGCTCGTTATTGAGGCCGTCGGCGGTGACCAGCGGCGGCATCAACGACCAGTTGCCGCCGCGAGATGCGGCAATTCCAAGTTCGCCGCGAGATGCCGCAATGCCGACGACGCCGCTGAAATCATGCGGAGATTGCCCCTTCGAGCCGGTGAACAGCAGGTAGTCGCGGCCATCGGCGGGGTCACGAAAATACGCCGGGTCGCGAAACGCCTTGATCAACCCCGGTTCCCCATCCTTTTCGGCGGCGACGTCGTACCAATGACCATCGCTGGCGACCGACTCCACCGCCGGCGACCAGTCGCTGACCCGGGCGCGGCCGCTGTGCATCGACAGGTGACCAACGGTTTCGAACAATCGCTGCTCGAAGGTCGGATGGGCTTCACCACGGCGGCCGGAAGCTGTGAAATACAGCGTCAACCGGTCATGCGCCGCGGTCACCACGGCCGACCCCGCCCATTCGCGGCTACCGGGGCTGAACCCTTCGGGCAGCACGTCGCCACAATCGGTCCAAATGTGGCCGTGATGTTGCAGCAAGCGGATACGGGCGATGCCATGGCGATGGCCGGGGTCGGCACCGCCCGGCGCGGACAGCACCATCCAGAGTTCGTTGCCATCGAAGCGCGCGGTGCGGCCATCGGCATATTGCACCGGCCACATATCCCAGAGGTCGATGCCGCGCAGGGCCGGCTGCGCGTCGGCGGCGGTTATCAGCGGCAGCGTCGGCACCGGGGACGCGTCGATCGCGGCAACGGCTGCGGGCGACCACACCGACGATATATGCGAGAATGTCGATTGATCCGTCATGCGGCCTGCTCGC
Source organism: Sphingomonadales bacterium (assembly GCA_025351405.1). Classification (GTDB taxonomy): domain Bacteria; phylum Pseudomonadota; class Alphaproteobacteria; order Sphingomonadales; family Sphingomonadaceae; genus Sandarakinorhabdus. The sequence goes on from JANXVZ010000029.1 coordinate 13,263, forward strand.
GATGTTGTCCCCGAATCGCTCCATAAAGCACCGGCGCGGTTTTTCAACAATCGATTGCAATCAGGCCGTGGCCGGGCGCTTTTCCGTTTCGAGGGCGATCTGGCCAAGCGCGATGGCGCCCAATGGCCCGGCGCGGTCGCCCAGTCCCGGGGCGCAGAGCAGCGTGTCCATTGTCGTCGCAGATAGCGGCGTCACATAGCCGGCAAGCAACAACAGGGTACGGGCGCGGATCGCCGGCAACAGCGCCGCCTCGCTGCTGCCGCCGCCGCCTCCAAGGCCAACCCCGCCGCCGATGATGATGCGCTGGGGTGACAGCGTCAGCACCAGCATGGCCACCATCTCCGCCAGTTCCGCCGCGACATTGCGCCAGATCGGATGGTCAGTCGGCAATTCCGTTGCGGGTGCGCCCGCACGCGCCGCAATGGCGGGGCCGGAGGCGAGGCCCTCCAGGCAGTCGCCGTGATAGGGGCAGATACCGGGGTGGCTGTCGCCCGGCACCCGGCGGATGCGGAGATGGCCCAGTTCAGGGTGGACAAGGCCATGCACCGGGCGACCATCGACGATGACACCACCGCCGATTCCGGTGCCGATGGTCAGGTAGACATGGACGCTTGTCCCGATTGCGGCGCCCCAGCGCTGTTCGGCCAGCCCGGCGCCGGCGACATCGGTGTCGAAACCGATCGGTCCGGCGAAAGCCTGCGCAAAGTGCCCGCGCACATCGATATTGCTCCAGCCCGGCTTCGGCGTCGTCGTGATCCTGCCGAAATCGACGGCGCCGGGGTCCAGCCCCAGCGGCCCGAAGCTGCCGATGCCCAGCGCGGCGATATCATGCCCCGCGCTCCACAGCGCCAACTGGCCAGACAACGCGCCGAGCGTGGCGGCGGCATCGCCGGTCGGGATGCGCAGCGTGTCGATGATGTGGGTGCCGCGAGCAATCAGCGCGACGCTCTTGGTGCCGCCGAGCTCGATGCCGGCGATAACAGGTCCGGTGCCGTTCATGCTGTTTCGCCAGGTGGATATCGGGTGATGCCAAGCTCGCGTAGCTTCGGCGCAACGATGGGGGTGGTGAGCATCGTGCTGCCGATCGCCATCAGCAGCAGCGCGGTGAAGGTATCGCTGGTGATGATGCCGCGGTCGAGCAGGATGTTGACGAAGATGATCATGATCAGCGCCTTTGTCTGCAGCAGCCAGCCGATTGTCGACGCTTCGCTGCGGCTCCAGCCGAGCAGCCTCCCGGCGAGGTGCACGCCCGCCAGCTTGCCGGCAATCGACGCCGCCAGCAGCAGCCCTGCCACCGCGAACACCTGGCCGCCGCTGACCCCCCAGGTGGTGCGCAGGCCGGTGCTGAGGAAGAACACCGGCATCACCGCCAGCAGGATGTGGTTGCGAAATGCATCCATGCGACTTTCGGTGAACCAGCGCTTGTCGAGCACGGCGCCGGAAAGGAACGCCCCGACCATGAAGTGCAGGCCGGCCCAATCGGCGGCAAAGCCGCAGGCCGCCAGCCAGATCAGCCCGACATACCAGCGGTCGCTCTCGGCGATGCGAGCCATCAGCTTGCGCACCATGATGCTGGCGATGGTGAAGGCGACAAGGAAGCCCAGTTGCCGGCCGACGCGGCCCCAGTCGAGCAGTATCAGCGCCAGCACGCCCCAGATCGCCACGTCATCAAGGCTGGCATAGCGCAGGATGCGTTGCCCGAACGGGCGGCGAAGGATGTCGAGCTTCTCCATCAACAGCACCAGGATGGGCAACGCCGTGACGGCGCAGGCCATGCCGATACCGAACACCGCCTGCCATTGCGTCGCGCGGGCGCCGATCCAGCCGGGCCAGCCGAGGATGAAGACGGCCGCCGCGCTGCCGAATGCCAGCGGCATCAGCAGCGCCAGCCCCGCTGTCAGCCCGGTTTCACGGCGCTGCTGCCACGCTTCGCGCAGGTCCAGTTCGATGCCGGCGACCCAGACAAAGATCATCACCGCCCACCAGGCGATGCCGTTGAGCGCGGCGATGACCTTGGCGTCGAAGACAAAGCCGTAATAGGCCGGGAATGCCGCGCCGAGGATGCCCGGCCCGAGGAGGATGCCACCGATGATCTGAACGATGACCAGCGGCGCGTAATAATCGGTCCGGCCAAGCCTCCAGACCAGGTAGGGAAGGGCAAAAATGATCGTCATGGCAATGAGGAAGATTTCGGACGTGTTCATGGCCATGTCTGCAGCGCCCCCCCGGGATGTGTTGCCACTGCTATAGCGTCTAGGGCGATGGTTGCGATACCGCTCCACCGCGAAGGCCTTCGGCAAGTGTTGCAGGCTGGGTCCATCCGGCTATGAGACCCAATGGAGATCGCATGAGCGCCGCCACCGAAGCCTTTGACCGCTGGATCCGCAGCGACTTCGTCGCAATGAACACCGCGCTGGAGGACCTGTATTTTGCAGAAATCGACCGCGCCGCCGTGGCGGGCGTCGGCGATGATATCAAGGCGGAACTGCGCGACGCCGGCCAGGCCCATGTCGAGGCGCTGGCTCGCGAAGGCAACACCGGCGCCGGCTTTGAAAGCGCCTTCGACGTTCTCGGCAATGTCGGGCTGTACCTGGCGGCCATGCGTCGCCACGAACTGACAAACCCGGCGCGCGAGGAGCGATCCCCGTTTCGCGAGGCGTCGTCGCTGGCGTTGCAGGCCGGTGCCTCGATCGGCATGGCACCGCGCTTTGCCTCGGCCCATCTGACAACGCACAACCGCGCCATCGGCGGCATTCGCAAAAGCTTCACCAGCCTGCACGACGAATTCCTGTTCATCGACGAGAATACCCGCGCCATGCTGGCTTTCCAGCGCGCCGCCGATGCGCTGGTCAGCACCCAGGCGATGGGGGTGACGAACCCCGTCGCCGATGTGCAACTGGCGGCGGCAACCAGCGCGCTGCATGAAGTCGTCCTCATCAACGGCCGGCTGTTCGCCACCCTCGACGTCGATCGATTCTTTTACAGCGTGCGTCCCTATTACAAGCCCTACCGCGTCGGGCGGACCGAATACCGCGGGGCCAACGCCGGGGACTTTTCCGGTATCAACGAGCTCGACCTGGTGCTCGGGCTCTGCCGCGCCAATGATCCGACCTATGCCCAGTTGCTGGTCGACAAGATGCCGTTCATGCGTCCCGCCGACCAGATGCGGGTCCGCGAGGCGATGCAGCGACCCAGCTTGCTCGACACGCTGCTCGATACCATCGACGATGGCGGCAGCGCCTGGGCGAACAACGCGGCGCTGTTCCTGGCGGCGGCCGACGCCTTTGGCGACACCGCGCGCCAGCACCATGACCAGTTGGTGGAGCGGTTCATCGCCCAGCCATCGGCAAGCCTTGATGCGCCGCACCTCGGCCAGGTTACCGCCAGCGGGCCGCCGCTTCACGTACTGATGGCGTCGCTGGCGACTCTGCGCGATTTGCGCACCGCCGCCGATCGGCCGGGCATCGCCTCGCGCCATGCCGATATGGCGCGATTGCGGGCGCGGGTCGGGTGATGTTCATCGAAATGGAACCTCTGTCTGCGACTGGCCTTTCCTGACATGAAAAACACCATCGATATCGGCCTGCTCTGGCATTCGGACCGTTCCGGCAACCTTGGCGTCGGCGCGTTGACGGTCGGCAACATCGCCATCGTGCGCGGCGTGCTGGCTGAAATGGAGCTGGTGCCGAGCTTCGTCATCCACGGTTTTGCCGATACGAGGGCGCCGTATATCCACGACGCCGATGTGACATTCTCCGGCGTGCGTTTCAGCGGCTTCCCGGCCTATTTCGCCGCGATGGGGGCGACCGATTGCGTCCTCGATATCGGCGGCGGCGACAGCTTTACCGACATTTATCCCCCCAAGCGCTATCTCGCCATTCTCATCGCCAAGGCGCTTACCATAGTGCACGGCGTGCCGCTGCTGCTCAGTCCGCAGACCATCGGCCCGTTCACCCGTGATACGGCATTGAAGAAACTGTTCGACGCAATCGCCTTCTGGACGATGCGGCGATCGCGTGCCGTCGTGGTGCGCGATGCCAAGTCAGCCGATGCGGTGCGGCAATTCACCCCCGGGGTCGAGCCGATCTACAGTGTCGATGTTGCCTTTGCGCTGCCATGGACTCCGGCACCTTCGACACCGGGCCGGCGCCGCGTCGGCCTCAACATTTCGGGGCTGCTGTGGAACGGCGGCCACCGCGGCCGCCACGAATTCGGCCTCGGCTATGATTACAAGGCGCTGATGACGGCGTTGATCGAGGCGCTGCTGGCGCGGGATGACTGCACCATCGAACTGGTCTGCCATGTCAACGGTTATCCCGGCAGCCCCGAGGACGATGGCACCGTCGCCGATGCACTGGCCGCGCGCTGGCCACAGTTGGTGCGGGTGCCGGACTTTGCCTCGCCCTCGGAAGCCAAGAGCCATATTTCCGGCCTCGACTTCCTCGTGGCGGCGCGAATGCATGCCTGTATCGCGGCCTTTTCGAGCGGCATTCCGGTGGTGCCCGTCTCGTACAGCCGCAAGTTCGAGGGGCTGTTCGGTTCGCTCGGCTATGATCATCTGGTGCCGCACACCGGCATGGCGACCGAAGCAGCGCTGGCCTTCATCCTCGATGCGATGGAGCGCGGCGACGCGCTGAAAGCCACGATCGCGACCTCGTCGGAACAGGTCAAGCTACGGCTGGAGGCATATCGCGGTGCACTGCGGGCGCTGTTCGGATCGCTCCCGCCGGGCTGATTCAGCCGATCAGCTCGACATATTCCACCGTCAACCCGCGCGTGTACACCGGGCTCAGGAAGTTGCAGCGGAACGGCCCGGCGCCCTTCACATGGACGGGCTCGAGCAGTTTCATGCCCTGTGCCGCCAGTTCGGCCGCCTTGGCGTCAAGGCTTTCGACGACATAGGCGAGGTGATGCAGCCCGCCCATGCCTTTGTTGAACTTGAGCAAGGGTCCGCCATCGGGGATGACAAATTCCACCGGCGAGGCACCGTTGCCCTGAACGAACACGCAAAGTGCCTGGAATTCGGGGACATAGCCGCGAAAGTCCTCGGCCAGCCCCAGCACCGCCATCATCGACGCCATCTCGTCCTCGTCGGGGACGACGATGCCGACATGATGCAGTTGCGGCCCCGTCATTTGCTGGTCTCCTCGGCAGCCGGCTTCGACAGCATATCGGCAAGCTGCGGCGCCAGCCAGTCGGTCAGCACCAGTGCCCCGGCGCGGTTGAGGTGCGCCACGTCCGAAAACCATTCGTCGTGCGTCGAAACAAAGCTGGCATCGAGCACCGGGCCATAGCGTTCATAGAATTTGCGTTCCTGGACCTGCGATGGCCCGCCATAATAAGGCAGGAACAGGAAAGCGACCGGGATGCCGCGCTTCCTGGCGGCCTCGGCCATGCGCGCCACATAGACGCGTTCATCGCCGAATTCCTGGTCGGCGTAGCGCGGGCCCAGAACCGGCGGCCGGACGCCCTTTTCATAGCGTGCCTTGCCGGCGAGCAGGGCCGCCCTCGGGATACGCTTCTCACGCTCCACCCATAGCCCGTCGCCGGTTCGAAAGGAGACGGTGCTGTCATAATCGCTGCCGGCGTAGCGGGCCGGCTGGAATCGATCGGGCAGTTCGAAGAATGTGGGCGCGGCACGCGCGGCGAACAGCTTGATCTGGCGGAAGGGCAGGTAGACCAGGTTCGACAGGTAATCGAGATTGCCGAAGAAACCGGGGTCGATGACGTCGCGCGCCGGGGCGATATATTTGAACGCGGGATGGCCAAAGCGACCGGGCTTTTCGATCACCGAGATCACCAGCAGTTTCGGCGCCTTGGCGCTGAGCAGCTCCTCCTCGATGACCCAGTGCAGGTCGCGGCCATTTTCGGGCAGCGAGAAATTGACGGTGGTCAGCGGCAGGCCGAGCGCGGCAAGATCGGATTGCAGGCGCGGCGCACTGACCGCGGCGCCCGATCGCGATGGCCCGAGGATGGCGACATCGATCGGCTTGGGGTCGTTGTGCATGCGCTCGTAAATCCAGCGGATGCGGTTCTGGATGGTGTGCTCGAGGCTGCTGAAACGCTGGTATTCATTGTCCGGCAACGCCATGGCGGCGGCGCCGGCGAGCAGCGCTGTGCCAAGCATCGCCGCCATTGCTCGCCGCCATCGGATCGTTCGCATCCCCCGGCCCCTAGAAGTTGAAATACAGGAACACGGCCTGCCCGCGCTGGATGAATTCGACCGCAATGAACAGCGTCAGCCCGGCGAACACCAGCCCCAGGCCCGACGGCCGCCACGTCCAGTCGAGGCGCGAGCGTGCCACATCGGCCCATTCGTTCCAGTTGTAGGCCGGGTCGTAGCGCCGCATGATCTGCTGGGTATTGGGGGCCAGCGCAACGATGGCGGTGGCGACGACAATGGTGACCAGCATGTCATAACCCAGCCCCGGCACCGCTCCATCGAGATTGAGCCCGCCCAGCCCCGACATCGCCCGCCAGACGCCGCCGGCCTCCGCAACGCTGGCGGCGCGGAACATGACATTGCCCAGCGCCACCGCGACGAGGGTGATGGCGTGATAGCCGAGGCGCTCGATATGCCCCGGATCGCCGAGCTTGATGCCCTTCTTGCGCAACACCCTCCGGCGGTTCTTGCGGCGTTCCCGCCAGGCTTCGTTGATGCAGATATAGGCGGCGTGCATTACCCCGAAGGTGACGAACGTCCAGCCGGCGCCGTGCCAGATGCCGACCGCGACGAAGGTGACGAAGCTCGGGATGGCGATGCCGACGCCGAACAGCGCCCAGCCCGAAAGCCCGCGCATCGCCGCCCAACGGTTCAAGGGCAGCGACAGCGGCTGGAAAATATAGGCGACGATGAAGCGCTGCAGCGTCATGTGCCAGCGCCGCCAGTAATCGATGATCGAGGCGGCGCGCAGCGGCGAATGGAAATTCAGCGGCAGCTTGACCCCGAGCATCCGGCCCAGCCCGATCGCCATATCGGAATAGCCGGAGAAATCGAAATACAGTTGCAGGCTGAAGGTGATCGCCGCCAGCCAGCCGGCCATGACATTGGCGTCGTGGACCCCGGCGGCGGCGAACAGCGGCCCCACCATCGGCGACAGCGTGTCGGCGATGACGGTCTTCTTGAACAGCCCGATGGCGAAGATGACCAGGCCAACGACAAGGTTGCGCCAGATCAGCCGGCCGAACAGCGGCGCCTGCAATTGCGGCGTCACTTCCTTGTAGTGGACGATCGGCCCGGCGATGAGCTGCGGGAAGAACGCCGCGAACAGCGCGAAATCGAGGAACTTCATCCGCCGCGCTTCGCCGCGCGCCGAATCGATGAGGTAGGCGATCTTCTGGAAGGTGAAGAAGGAAATCGCCAGCGGCAGCGCGATATGGGCCAGCGTCAGCCCCAGGTTGCCCGCGATGAAATTGGCGTATTTGAACCAGCCCAGCAGGGCCACATCGGCTAGCACGCCGAATGTCAGCCACAGCTTGACGCGGCTTGTGGCACCCGCCGCATGGGCGCGCTGGATGATGTCGCCAACGACGAAGTTGAAGACGATCGACCCGAGCAACAGCGGCAGGTGGACGGGCTTCCACCAGGCGTAAAAGCCGAGCGACAACAGCGTCAGCGCGATCTTCGCCGCATCCTGCCGCCAGCGGCCGAGCGCATAGAAGATGATCAGCGTCGGCGGCAGAAAGCCGAACAGGAAGATGAAACTGTTGAACAGCATCGGCGGTGGCTAGAACCGATCGTTCGAAGCCGGCACCGCGACGATGCCGGTGGACACGCTGATGCGCTGCGCCAGCGCGGATTCGATCTTGCGGCCCTGGGTGGCGAACATCTCCAGCCGCTCGACCTTGAAGCCGGCCGCCTCGACCAGCGCGGTCAGCTCCTCGGGCGTCGAAACCAAATAGATATGATCGGGCGACGGACTGTTGAGCGGCACGTTGATGAAAATCCGCCCCGTCGGCCGCAGCGCCTTGCGCAGGAACGCCAGCGCCACTTCGGGCTGTTCGAGATGCTCGAGCACCTCCGAAATCACGATCAGATCATATTGCCGGTCGGGCGCCTCTGCCTTCAAGATATCGACCTCGACGAGCGATACCGGCTTGTCGACGCCCAGGGTGGCCAGCGCCGCACCCGTTTCGCGCAGAGATACTGCGCTGAAATCCCAGGCGGCGAGGCTGCGCGACAGCGGCGACCGCGCCGCCAGATAGACCATCAGGCCATGCCCCGGGCCTATCTCGAGATAATCGAACGGCGCATCCGCCGCCGCAAGCACGCGATTGGCGAACATCTCGAAGGTGCCGGCATGGTTGAACCACAAGATCTGCGACAGCAGCAAGCCATCGACATAACGGCTCATATAGTCGTGGTTGGAATAGACCTCGGCATCAGCCTCGGCAAAGGTCGACAGCCGGTAACGGCCCTCGCGATGGAAGAAGATCTCCTCGTCGCGGAGCTGGTCGCACGTCCAGCGATAGCCTTCTGCAAACCGCGCCTCGTTCCCCGCCATCAACTTGCGCGCCGCCGTCGCCGCCAGTTCGGTCGAAGCCAGCATCTCCGGCGACCGTGCCCCGAAACTCTTGAGCAGATACGCCGCATGGTCGGGCCATGCCGCGAGCACCGCCTCGGCAATCACCAGCGTCTCGGGCAACGGCGCCAGCAGAACGCGCAGTGCAGCGGCCTTCTCGTCACTCATCCGCTGCGCCCTTACAATAACTGCAACTATCGGCCGCCCGGGTATCGGCTTGAGAGGCCGAAATCAACCGCCGTTCCTCCGGGGCAGCGATGGGTGGCGCAGGTGACAATATGGCATCGGCCTGGCTGCTGTTGTATGATGGCGACCGTTACGCCCCGCCCGATGAAGGAGATGCTCCGTGACCGAGGTTCCAAAGACTCCGCTGGTACCCGGCAACACGTTGATCACCCCGACGCCGGAGGAGGGCCGCGCACTGGCGATCACCTTGGCGCGCCACTCGATCCATGCCATCCAGAATAATCTCGAAGTGCTGCAGAACGGCCGCTCCCAATATGCCCATGACCCTTCCGGCTTGATAGCGACGAGCCATGTCGTCGCCATCGAGTTTGCCACGATCGCTGCAGCCAATGATTATTGGCGAGGCTAGTGTCGCTTGTCGTCGGCCGGCACTGACCCAGCCGCTCTAGGGAAGCGCGTTCGCCCGATCGATCTGCATCGGCAAATCGGGGGCGGTGTAGTCCGCCACTGCAAGTCGCCACACCGTCTCGCCGCCGGTTTCGCCGTCGATGCGGGAGAAGCCGAGCTTGGCGTAATGGTCGGCGACCATCGCGTTTTTCGCCGACGGGATGTGGCGGCCCGTCACATATTCCGCCCCTGCTTCCCGCGCCGCTGCCATGATTTCGGCGAGGACGGCGTCTTCCATGCGGCGGCCGAGAACGCGGCAGCTCATCAGCCAGGTGTCGATTTCCCAACTCTCCCGATCGACGATGATGACGCTGATCATGCCGTTGTCGCCGAAGCGGTCGACGAGCCGCACCTGCATCGTCAGCTTGGATGGATCGGCTTCGAGCGCTGCGACTTCCTTTTCCGCATACCGCCGGGTGGTCAGGTTGAACTGGTTGGATTTGTTGATGAGCTGGGCGATGCGGGCGCGGTTGGTGGCATCGAACGCCCGGAAATCCGCCACCATGTCGAGCGAGGCCAGATACCCCGCCATGTCGCTGGTGCCGGCAAAGGCGGCGCGTTCGGCGTTGGCGCGATACTGGTCGGCGCGCTGCCGGTCTTCGGCGGCAAAGGCCAGCGCTTCGAAATAGCCCGCCGCTGCCAGCCGGCGCGGGTATAGCGCAGGGTCGTCACCGATTTCGGGCACCGCCACCATCGGCAGTTCGCGGCGGACCTGGGCGCGTTCGACGGGGTTGTCGTCGAGGAACACCAGCGCATCGAGGCCGATATTGAGCGCCGCGGCGATGGCGCGCAAATTGGTCGCCTTGTCCCCCCAATTGGCGACGAACACGGCGATATGCGCCTCGCGCAGCACCATGTCGGGGTGGCCCTGGAACGGCAGCCGCGCCACCGCCTCGTCGTTCTTGGAGCAGACCGCCAGCACGATGCCGCGTTGGCGCAGCGCCAGTGCCATCTGCTGGATGGCGAGGAATGCCTCCCCGGCGGCCGAGCCCTGGCCGAGCGCGATGCCCTCGACGCCGTCGTCGCCGATGACCCCGCCCCACAAGGTATTGTCGAGATCGAGCACCAGCGCCTTGCGGGTCGTGCCGCGCACCGCCGCCAGCACCCGCGCCACCATGTCGGCATAAAGCGGCACCAGGTCGGGCGATACCGCCAGCTTGGCGGAATGCCATTGCCCGGCGTCGTGCCAGTTTTCGAGGCCCACCGAGGCCGCAGCGCGCGCCGTGTCGAGCAGGATGATGCCCTTTCCCGCCGCCCATTCCGCCAGCTTCGCGTTGAGCGCCGCGATCATGGCGTGAACGCTGCCCGCCTCGACCGCGTCGAAACTGCCGAACAGCGGTTCGAGCGGCGGCACGACGGTGGCGATGATGACGCCCGATTTCGCCGATGTTTCCAGCCCGGCGACCATCGCCCGCAGCATGGCCAGCGCCGCTTCGACGGCTTCGGCGGCCTCGTCGCCGGTCATCCGCGTCCGGTCGAGCCCCAGCGTGCGGTGATCGAGCGCCACAAATACCAGGTCCAGCCCGGCACTGCGGATGGCGCTGCCGGGGTCGATCGCCTCCTGCATGGCGCTGCCATAATGGCCGGTGACGACGCTGGTGAGGACGCGGTGGCGCAAGGCGGAGGCGGCGATGGCCGGCGCCAGCAGATCGAGCGTGCCGGCGCCGATGATGCCGAGGCGAACCCGCGCCAAAGGCCCGGGAGCAGGGGCGGTGGCGAGATAGGTCTCCACCGTCGCCGCCAATTGCGTCAACTGGTTGAGATCGAGCCGCGCCAGCGCCAGCGCATGCAGCGCCTCCTCCACGGGTTCACCCGTCGCAATTGCCGCGCGTACCGCCTTCAAACGGCTACGGAAATCCGCCGGCGCCGCCTCAAGCCAGTCGAGCCCCGCCAACATGGCCGGCTCAGGCCGCCAGCTTGGCTTCGATGACCCGCGCCAGGTCGCCGACATTCTTCAATTCGGCGATTTCCTCATTGCGGAACTTGATCTTGAACAGGCGTTCGAGGGTAATGACGAAACGAATATGGCTGAGGCTGTCCCACTCCTCGACATCATCCGCCGACGTCGCCTCGGTGACCTCGAGATCGTCGACGTCGAACACATCGACCATCGTTTCGGCGATCTTCGCCATGATTTCCTGATGATCCATGCACAATGTCCTGCAAATCGAGACGAGCTATATCATTGAACTGAAACGGTTTAATGCCGGGCCAGGCACGGCAGCGGTCTTAGCAGCCCCGCCCGTGGCGTGCAACTGCCGGCGTTGGTGGAGGCTCCGGCTGTTTTCAGGGCCTCCGGCGGCTGGGGCCTTGGCCCCAGACCCCTTTTCATTGGAGTGCGTGTAACCGATAAAATTCGTCATTTCTGCGAGACCGGGAACCCATCTCCAGCCCGACCGGCCGTTGCGATACGCTCCGGAGATGGGTTCCCGCTGCCGCCCTGAAACGACAATTGCCCATTTTTGTAGGAAATCCCGACCTTTCAAACCCATTGATTTCATTGAATACCAACTCGGAAGGTCAGCCCCAAGAGGCCTTTTCCTGACCTTTCGATCTGCGTGGCGTTTGAGCCGCTGGCCTATGCAGCCAAGGCGCGTTTCCAGACTAGCGATGAGAAAGAGCGACAGGCCCGCAACATAGCGATTCCAGCCTTGGTAGGACAGGCGCTCATCCAGGCGCGATCCGGTGCAAGGTCGGTAACTTTGAAGGTTGTCGAGATCGCGAACTTCATGCCCAATTGCGGCCGGGGAGTGATTTGCAAATTCGCACACTTTACCGCGCATTGTGCGTAGCAAAAATGGCCGGGTTTGGGACGTTGTGGCCGTTGCCGCCGGGGCCAGTAACGACGAGTTCTGGCAGTAGCTGACGTTCGGGCTTGAGCTTAAGCGGCGACGACGAACGGCTAAGGTCGGGCCGTTTGCTGAGCGGCCGCTTTCCAATCTCGAGTCCGGCGAAGCCGACTAATATTCACATTGGCAGGTGCATTCACTGACGCGCGACTTTTCAATTATGCGAATAGCCACTCGTCTAGTTGTCACCAAGCTGTGCCTTGCAGGCATCGAGTACGCACTGGCGAAGCCATTGATGAGCAGGGTCGCTATCCTGCCTTGGATGCCAGAGTAGCGAAACCGTGACCTCGGGTACGTAAACCGGGAATGGAAAACTGCACATGCCGTCGCGAAGCGCACAGGTGTGTCGCTCTGGAACGCTGGCAATGAGATCAGACTGCCGCGCCAAGGCCAATGCGGCGATGTACCCATCGACACTGGCAACGACATTCCGGCGGAGCCCCGCGGCTTTCACGGCTTCGTCGATAGGGCCCCGCTCCATGCCGCGCTGCGATACGCGGACGTGATTGCCAGCAGCAAATCGCTCAGCGGTCATCTCACCGTGCTCAAATGGGTGTCCCGCCCGGACGACGCCGATGAACCGATCGCGGAATAGAGCCTTGGCACGCACTTCAGGCCCGAGCGTCCGGCCGAGGACACCTGTTTCGAGATCGATACTGCCATCGCGCAGGCCTTCGCTGCTACGATCCAGTTTTCGCATAAAGCGCAACTGCACACCCGGCGCATCCGCATTGACCCGTCGAACAATGTGGGGGCCAAAGCTTTCGGTGAAGCCGTCGGAGTTTCGCAGGGTGAAGCTTCGAACAAGTCCCTTCACATCGAGCAGTTTGGCAGGTCGCAATACTGCTTCGGCATCTTTGACCAGATCACCAACCCGCTGTTGTAACTCAAGCGCCCGCGGCGTTGGTACGAGCCCGCGGCCGGCCCTGACGAGCAAGGGATCACCCATGACCTCGCGCAACCGCGCCAGCGCCCGGCTCATCGCCGATGGGCTGAGCTGAAGCCGTTTGGCGGCCCGCGCCACGCTGCCTTCGGTCAGCAGCACATCCAGCGTAACAAGCAGGTTGAGATCGGGAAGCGTCATATGGCGTCGATAGCATGGCGTTGGTCCGATGGCATGGCGTTTCGCGCAATTGATCAATGCAAACGGTGCGTGTTCCGCCTTGCCGCGTCGGCGACTATCAACCGTCCGCGCCATTGAAGCGATGCAAAATGTGTCGCTGCGCCACATCGGCCGCCGTTCCCCTACTCGGCTGCCGCAATTGAGATAAGGACCGAAAATGAAGGCAATTATTCTGGGTGGCATCGCCGCCCTGGCAACTGTTGCGGCCCCTGCGGCTGCCGAAGGTTTTAACGGGTTCCAGCTCGGAATCACCGCCGGCTATAATCACGACAAGGTCGGGCCGACGTTCAAAGATGCGTCGCTGACCAATAGCATCAGTCGCGATTCAGCGATGGTCGGAATCTTTGCCGACTATGATATGACAATCGGCACGCATTTCGTTCTGGGTGCTGAAGCGGCACTCAATGGCCCTGCGGACAACAAGCTGCGTGTTGATCATGCGGGTGTTCGCACGACAATCGACCCCCGTCTTGCGGTCTATCTTTCGGCCCGCGCCGGCTATCTGATCAACGACAAGACGCTGCTTTATGTCCGCGGCGGTTGCGCCAGCATCCGCACGCACACCAGCGTCGGCCAGGCTGCGATGGTGAGCACAAGCCTAGACGGTTGGCACGCCGGTGCTGGGCTCGAATACGCGGTCAGCCAGCACGTCAATGCCCGGATCGAGTACCGCTACACCGATGTTGGCGGCAGCAAGAACAACTATGAGCGCCAGCAGGCACTTGTAGGGCTAGCTTACCGGTTCTGATGGCAAGGCAGCGCGTGGTCGCTGCAATCGGGTGTCGCCCTTGATGGTGCCCGATTTGCGACCCGCCACTGGCGGTATACAGCACCGCATCATGCAATATCGGCGATGTGGCGTTCGGCGCATCAATTCAGTGCAAACGCTGCGAATCCCGCCATGCCAAAACGCCGAGTATGTATCGGTCGGGATCGTCAGATGACACGATTAATGGAGGTCTTTCGATGAACAATTCATTGGAAACATTCGCTGAAGACGTTGCATCGGTTTGGGGGCCCTTGACCGCCGAACTGGTTTCGGCCGCGCGACAGCATCTGGAACGCCTTGTTTGTTCCCCCGCTACAGAATCCTGGCTGGAGGCATTGTATTGCGATATGCCGGCACGCGAGGAACTATACAACGACCCGGCTGACGGGTTCGTCCTGCTGGCACATGCCGAACATGCCCGGCTTTACCGGCCGCCCCATGATCACGGCCGGGGTTGGGTGATCTACGCGGTTGTGTGCGGTGAAATCGAGATGGGCACCTATGCCCGGATCGACGGTGAAAGCGGCGCATCGCGCTTGGTCAAGCGATATGCCACGCTGGTCCGTCCCGGACAGGTCCAAGTATATTTGCCCGGCGACATCCACGACATGCTTTGCGTTGCCGGTCCGGCGCTCTTGCTGCGTTTCAGCGACCGCGACCTTCAGCACGAAGACAAGGTCGAGCACCGGGTCACGCGTTACATTCATTGCGAAGGGCTGTGGACGGCGCGACTGCAAGATAACACCGCCGTTGGTATTGTCAGCCGAGAGGGCATTGCCAAGCACGATAAATCGGCGGGCTGCGAAAAGCATGGTTAATGCTCCGCCCGTAATCGCGGCGATCGAGACCAGTTCGGGATTGTCGACGCGACACCGCCCGATCGCGATCGCATGCGTTTTGGCGGCCATGACTCTGGTCGTCCTTGATGCATCCATCGTCAATGTGGCGCTGCCGACCATGGCACGATCGTTGGACGTGACACCGGCCAATGCCGTGTTGACGGTCTTGGCCTATCAAATGGCGCTGGTCATGGCATTGCTGCTAGCGGCGGCGCTCGGGGAACGCCTGGGACCCCGACGCGTCTTCACTTTTGGAATTTTGTTGTTCACCATCGCGTCAATTCTGTGTGCCGTCGCGCCATCGTTGCCGTGGCTGGTTGTGGCCCGATTCCTCCAGGGTCTTGGCGGAGCCGCCATTATGGCGCTCGGCGTATCACTTCTACGCTTCACGGTCCCGACCGACCAATTCGGCGCGGCGATTGGCTGGAATGCGCTCACCGTGGCATTGTGCGCTGCGGCCGGCCCCACGCTAGGTGTCTTGATCCTTTCGCTTGCAGGCTGGCCGTGGCTGTTCGCCATGAACATACCGCTGGCCATTCTGGCATTGGTCGCAACGCGATCGCTCCCGATCGTGGCTGGATCGTCGCACCGGCTAGACTGGATCAGCGTCTTGCTATCGGCGACGGCGGTTGCAGCGCTGGTAATCGGGGCCGAGCTTGTCCCGACACGGCCGGCGTTCTCGGCCATGATGCTCCTCACTGCGTTGATTGCGGGGCCGATGCTGGTTCAACGCGAAATGCTCAAGACGGCCCCACTGATCCCGTTCGATCTTCTCGAAAATGGCTCGTTTCGCGTTTCGGTGGCGGCGTCTGTCTGCTGCTTTGCCGGACAGGCTATGGCGATGGTGGCGCTGCCCTTTTTCCTTCGGCACGCGCTCGGCATGACACCGATGGCGGCAGGGTTTTACATGACGCCCTGGCCTCTTGCGGTCGCGGTCGCGGTGCCCATCACCAGTCAGCTTGCAGGTTCCGTGCCGACAGCACTGCTTTGCGCCGCCGGCGGTGCCTGCCTCGCGTTGGGCCTCGCAGCGGCGGCGCTGTGGCCACTTGCCGACGACGCGCTACCGCTTCTGGCCTTCATGCTGATCTGCGGTGTTGGTTTTGGCCTTTTTCAGGTGCCCAACAATCAGAACATGTTTCTTGCGGTGCCGTCTGAAAGAAGTGCCGCCGCCGGCGGCATCCAGGGTACCGCTCGCCTTGTGGGTCAGACGGCAGGCGCAGTCATCATGACCCTTCTTCTCAAGGTGATGCCGGCCGATGCAGCGCCGCAGATCGGTCTGGGCGTCGGGGCAATGCTGGCATTGCTGGCCGGCCTGGTAAGCCTGCGGCGCATCCGACCAACGAACCGGCGCCTGCTGCTTACCCCACTAGAACCAACCGGGAAATGACGATGTCCGAAACCCGTAGGGATGTCTGGGGCAATTGGCTCGAACCCGGTGCCAAGTGGAGCATTCAGTTGGAATTGGGGGACAAAGGCATCTTGCGATCGGGACGCTGGCTGGCAGCTCGAAGCCTTTTGTGGATGGCTGTACTGATATTCGCGACCATGCTTGCGTTCGGTCCCGGGATTGAGGCGCTTGCACATGCGCTGCCAAGACAGCCAGCGCATCAATTCTTCGCCAAGTTGTGCGGCGCGCTCATCGTTCTTGGCACCTATACGGTGCTCGTTCGCGTAGGCGAGCGGAGGAAACCAACTGAATTGACCCTGACCGCGGCACCGGCGGGACTGGCAATGGGTTTGCTCGCCGGCTTCCTGATGTTTGTTGCCGTGATGGCGATCCTGATTGGAACCGGTCTGTATGGTGTTGCGTGGCATGGACCCGCATCGGCATGGCGTGGTGCAGGTCTGGCGCTCGAATCAGGCGTCGTGGAGGAAGTGCTGGTTCGCGGCGTGATATTGCGGCTGGTTTGGCGAGCCTTTGGGCCATTCATGGCCTTTGGCGTTTCGGCAACTCTTTTCGGGGTCGGTCACGCCATCAACCCCGGTGCCACTATCTTCGCAACGATATGCGTCGCGGTCGAAGCGGGTATCATGCTCGGCGCCTTTTATGCGCTTACCGGTCGCCTTTGGGTTTCGATCGGCGTCCATGCGGGCTGGAACTTCACGCAGGGGTATGTCTTCGGTGCGGCCGTTTCTGGCGGCAATTTTGGCGGCTCCATCGCAACGAGCACCCCGAGCGGCAATTTCCCTGACTGGCTTACTGGAGGGGCATTCGGGCCTGAAGCATCACTGCCGGCCCTTGCGGTATGCACGTCGGTCGGCGCCGCGCTGCTTTGGCTGTGCTGGCGCGTCGACCGGTTCCCCAAGATGCAAAAACCACGTGTAGCGAGCATTCAATTCAATGATATATTTGTATAAGTTTTTGCCGGCGGTTGGCGTGACAGCCTCTTTGGTAGCCGCCCCCGGCACGTCGACGGCTTTCGCGCAGCAACCCGATCAGGCTGAGGAAATTGTCGTCACGGCGCGCCGCAGCGGAATCCCGGTCTGGCGGGTAACGAGTGGGACAGCGACTGTGGTTCTCGTCGGTGCCATCCCCGGTATTACCACCACGACGAAGTGGGATCCGGAAGAACTCATCGAGGCGCTGCGCAAGGCCGACCGCGTGATGTTTCCGGTTTCCGCAGATGTTGACGTGTCGCCGTTTGCGATGGTCGGCTATTTCTTCAAATGGCGGAGGCAGGAAATGCTGCCAAGGGGGCAGACCCTTGCCGACATCCTGACGCCCGAACAATATGGACAGCTCGCTGCACTACAGCGAAAGGGCATCCTCCAACCCGGCTATGAACATGTGCACTCGCTTCATCTGGCGCTCAAGCTTCAGGGGATCGCGCAACAATCAATCAGATATGGCCCGGGTGTGCCGGCTTTTGTCAGCAAGGCTGTCGCCGAATACAAACTCAAGCTCGTTTCACTGAAAAAGGTGAACGCAAAGCCGCTCGCTGCCGATCTCTTCGATTCGCCGCCAAGTCGGCACGTCGCCTGTCTGATGGCATCTGTCGCCATGGCAGAGGCCGGTCCCGCCGGAGTCGAGGCCGGATCGCAGGCCTGGGCTGCGCGTCGCGTGCCCGAGGTCATGGCGAGCGCAGCAGATCATCGCTTTGCGAACTGCTGGCCGGCCGGAGCAGCGGGCTTGATGACCAACGCGGACCTGCTGTCGAGCGTCGAGCATTTGCTGGCCGACCGAGAAGTGACGGTCGCCATCGCTCCGCTTCAAATGTTGGCGGCCAAACAGGGGGTCCTCGACGAGCTTGCTGCTGCCGGTTTTGATATTGAAGGTCCGGCGTGGAAGTCAGATCAAACGGAACTTACCCGATAACTCGCAACGGTGGTTCGGCAAGTTCGGCCCTTTACAACATGGCCGGCTTTCTGGCGGAAGTTGCAGGGATTGTCGACTGAACGAGGCTATTTCGGCATGGCCAAAGGACATGCGCGACTACGTGTTGCATCTTGCCCTCCCGTCCGATGAATATTGATAGGAAACTGCCATGGTACTGGTCCGCGCCAATGGGATCGATCTGGCCTACGACAGCTTTGGCGACGAGAGCGCACCGCCCATCCTGCTGATTGCCGGATTGGGCGCGCAGATGATCCGCTGGACCGAGCCGTTCTGCAGAGCTCTCACCGCGACGAACTTGCGCGTGATCCGTTTTGATAACCGCGATTCCGGCCTTTCGACCCATTTCAGCGACGCGCCTGTGCCTGATTTTGCCGCCATGGAGGTCGGCATCATGCCCGTGGCTCCGTATATGCTGGATGATATGGCAGCCGATGCATTGGGTCTGCTCGATGCGTTGGGAATTGAACGGGTCCATCTGGTCGGCCGCTCGATGGGCGGTATGATCGCGCAGATCATGGCAAGTCGCTATCCCTCGCGCGTGCTGTCGCTGACCTCGATCATGGCCAGTTCGGGCAATCCGACTCTGCCTTCACTCGAGAGCACCCTGATGGCGATGATGACAGGTCCAGCGCCCGACCCGCTTGTCGATCAGGATGGATTTGTTGAACATCGACTGCGATTTGCCCGGCATCTTGCCTCCCCCGATCTTCCCTTCGATGACATCGAGCAACGCGCGCTCATTTTGACCGAGTTACTGCGGGGCCGGGACTTTGGTGGAGCAGCGCGTCAGATGGTGGCCGTTGCAGTTGATGGCGACCGGCGCGAAAGACTGGCAAATATCACGGCTCCGGCTCTGGTGATCCATGGCAGCGCCGATCCAATGTTTTCGTTCGCGCATGGGGAAGATACCGCCGCTGCTATACCCCACGCCCGTTTTCTACCCATTGAAGGCATGGGGCATGATTTGCCCGAATCATTCCATGCAACTGTAATTGATGCGATCGAGAGGATCACGCGCGAAAAATCTCATGCAGGCCCGGTTGCAACATTCCCCGGACGAACATGACCGTCAGGCAAGCCCCCCGCAGCCTGTCTGGAAGCGAATCGTCGCCTGTTCAGATGGCTGCTGACAGCCATATTTGACCCGCTTGAAAGGCAGCTGCCGTCCAGACCGGTCGTTCCGAGGTGTTCTAGTGAATGGCGGGACCTGGGTCGATAGCGGACGGGCTGCTTTCTCACGAAGCAGGCGCTATCGCGTATGAAACGACGCTAAGACAAGGACCACCCATGACCCTAACCCTCTACGGCATCCGCACCTGCGATACGGTCAGGAAGGCG
>JANXVZ010000018.1 GCA_025351405.1 Sphingomonadales bacterium
GACGCGGGTCATGCCGGCGCGCGCCGGCATGACCCTGGCGTGGCGTGTCAGCCCGCGCCGCCCTTCGACAGCAGCTTGATGCCGATATAGCGCGGCGGAGTGGTGCCGCGCTGCACCAGCATCAGCACCGTGTCGCGCCCGGCCTTGCGCGCCGCATCGACCGCGGCCGCGGCTTCGGCGGGCGTCGTCGTCGGGCGCTGGTTGATCGACAGGATGATGTCGCCGCGCTGCAAGCCCTCGGTCGCTGCATCGCTGGCCGGGTTGATGCCGGCCACGACGACGCCGCGCACGCTTTCCGCCAGCTTCAGCTGCTTGCGCAATTCGGCGGTCAGCGGTTGCAGGGTGATGCCGAGGCTCTGCTTGGCGGCTTCGGTGCCCGGCGCCTTGGCGTCGGGGGTTTCCTCCGCATCCGGCGTCAACCCTGCGCGCGCCTGCACGATGCTTTCGGCCGGGCGCATGGCGATGGTGGCGTTGACGCTGCGGCGGGCGCCATCGCGGATCAGCTCGATCGGCACGGTGGCGCCGATCGCGGTGTTGGCGATGACATAGGACAGGGTGTTGTCATAGGTCACGTCCGCGCCGTTGATCCGCACGATGACGTCGCCCTGGCGAATGCCGGCCCTGGCGGCGGGGCCATTGGCCTCCACCGACGCAACGATCTCGCCCCTGTCCTTGGGCAGGCCGAGACCGGCGGCGATGTCGGTGGACAGTGGCTGGATGGCGACGCCGAGATAGCCGCGCTTGACCGTGCCGGTGGCGCGGATCTGCTCGATGACCGGGCGCGCGACTTCGGCGGGGATGGCAAAGCCGAGGCCGACGTTGCCACCGGTCGGCGAGAAGATCGCGGTGTTGATGCCGATGACATTGCCATCGAGATCGAACAATGGCCCACCCGAATTGCCTTGGTTGATCGAGGCATCGGTCTGAATATAGCGGTCGTACTGCCCCGAGCCGATGTTGCGGTGGAGCGCTGAAACGATGCCTGCGGTCACGGTGCCGCCCAGCCCGAACGGGTTGCCGATGGCGATCACCCAATCCCCGACGCGGGCGCCGGCGCTGTTGCCGAACTTCACATAGGGCAGGTTGGTGGCCTCGATCTTCAGGAGCGCCATATCGGTCAGCGTGTCGCGGCCGACGATCTTGGCCTTGTACTCGCGGCGGTCGGAAAGGGTGACGGTGATGGTTTCCACCGGATCACCCCGGCCTTCGCCGGCGGAAATGACATGGTTGTTGGTGACGACATAGCCGTCCGGGGAAACGATGAAGCCGGAACCGAGCGATGTTGCCTCGCGCGTGACGGGTTCGCCGGTTTCGCCCTGCTGCTCCTGGAAGCGCTTGAACAGTTCCTCCAATGGCGATCCTGGCGGCAGGCCCTTCAACTTGCCGACTTCGACCTTTTGCGTCGTCGAGACGTTGACGACAGCGGGGGCCAGCTTTGCGGTCAGGTCGGCAAAGCTGCGCGGGGCGCCACCGGGCGGCGAAACCGGCACGGCGGGCGGTGTTGCATTCTGCGGCGGCGGCATGTTGGCGGTGGGTGCTGCCTGGTTCAACGGCATCTGGGCGCCGGCGGGCATCAACACAGCGGCGGCGCCACCAAGGATGAGAGCGGCGGGGATCAGGCTGCGGGCAATTCGCACGGGGCAACGAACCTTTCAGATGGGACGAACAGGATGTGCGGTGTCACCGGACCGCAAGCAAGAGGCAAAGCGCCGCTCGCTGCAACCAGCGACATTCGACCACCCACGCGCCTATTCGCGCGCGTTGGACTAACCTGCGATGAACAGCTGCTGCGACGAAAGGTTCATTTGTGCCGCCAGAGCGTTTTTCTGCGCTCCGGCGCACCGCCGGCTTTCCCTACCGATTCGATTTGCGGCCTTCGAACTCGCGCAGGAATTCGTTGTTGGGGCTGAGCACGATGGTCGAAGTGCTGTCGGTGAAGGTGGTGCGATACGACTGCATGGCCCGGTAGAAGGCATAGAATTCCGGGTCCTTGCCAAAGCTTGCCGCATAGATTTTGGCGGCATTGGCATCGGCATCGGCACGCACCAGCTGCGCCTGCTTCTGCCCCTGGGCGCGAATCGTCGCAGCTTCCTGCTGTCGCGCCGAACGCATCCGTTCATAGGCTGAATCGAGCGGCGTGCCGGTCGGCAAGTCGGCGCGCTTGATGCGGACATCGATGATTTCGGCGCCATATTGCCGGGCCTGGCGATTCACCGTGCCCTGGATGTCGTCCATCATCGCGGTGCGTTCGGGGCTGAGCAGCGCCGCGAAGGGTTGCTTGCCGAGCTCGTTGCGCAGCTTCGACGCGAGAATGCGCTTGAGCGCGTCGGCGACGTTTTCCTCGGTGCCGACGGTCTGCACCATGCGCAGCGGGTCGACGATGCGGAAGCGCGCGAACGCATCGATGACGAGGCGGAGCTGGTCGGTCGACAACACCGTCTGTTCTTCCATGTCGAGATCGAGGACGCGCTTGTCGACGAAAACGACATTTTCGATGAACGGCACCTTGGCGACGAGCCCGGCCCCCGACGCGCCGAACGCCGCCTTGGGGTTATAGGCGTTGACGATGCGTTCGGGCTTGCCGAGGCGCAGCACCACCGCCTGCTGGTTTTCCGGCACGGTATAAAGCGTGCCCATGAGGACAACGATGGCGACAAAGGCCAGCACGGCCCAGGCGATCGGATTGCGGGTTATCGACATCGTGTCGCCTTACTGCGCGGGGGTTGCGGGCGCGGCTTTGGCGCGGCGCTGGATTTCGGGTAGCGGCAGATAGGTCTGGACGTTGCCGGGCTCGATCACCGTCTTGTCGACCTTCGACAGCACGGTCTCCATGGTTTCCAGATACATGCGCTTGCGCGTCACCTCCGGGGCGAGGCGATATTGGGCATAGACCGCATCGAAGGCCGCGGTGGCACCCTGCGCGCTGGCGAGCAGTTGCTGGGCATAGGTGCGGCTTTGGTTGAGGTAGGTCTGGGCATCCTGCTGGGCCGCCGAAACCGCCTTGAAGGCGTCATCGACCGCTGCCGGCGGATCGGCCTGCTTGATGTCGATGCCGCGCACCTCGATGCCCGAACGGTAGCTGTCGAGCAGCTCCTGCATCCGCTCGCGGACCTGTTCGGCGATCTGGGCACGCTGCGGGCCGATCGCGGCGATTAGCGTCGTGCGCGAAATTTCGGCGCGCATCGCCGATTCGGCGACTTCGCGCACGGTCTGTTCGGGCTCGGCCAGCTCGAACTGGTAAAGCTCGGGCTTGCGGATTTTCCAGCGCACCGCATACGACAGGTTGATGATGTTCTGGTCGCCGGTCAGCATCAGGTTTTCGGACGCGCCCTCGCTGGCGCCGATATCGGTCGAATTGATCTGCTCGACCTTGCGCAGCACGACGTCGTCGATCGGCCATGGCAGCTTGAAATGCAGCCCCGGATCGGTGGTTTCGACATAGCGGCCAAAGCGCAGGACCAGCCCGCGTTCCTGCGGGTCGACGCGATAAAAGCTCGACAGGGCAATCCAGCCGGCCGCGATGGCGCCAAGGCCCCACAGCCAGATATTGGGGTTGACGCCGTTGAAGCTGCCGCCGCCGAAGCCGCTGCCGCCGGGCAGGGAATTGCGCAGCTTTTCCTGGCCCTTGCGGATGATCTCGTCGAATTCGCGGTTGCCGGTCGGGCGCGGGCCCTGCGGCTTGCGCGGCGGTCCTTCACCCCAGGGACTGCGCGGTGGCCCACCGCCACCACTACCGCCGCCACTACCTTTGCCGCCGCCGCTGTCTCCCTTGCCGCCGCCGCCGGCGTCACCGCCTTCGGAGCCGCCGGGACCAGAACCGGACCCTGCACCGGGGCCTGCGCCCCATGGTCCGCCGTCATTGTTGTTTTGCCAGGGCATTCGGGTTCCGTGTCTCGTCAACAGCGTTGAGACGGTTATATACGGCTCGCTCGCGCGGATTGCGAGGGCGCGCGATTGTCGCCCCCCATTTGCTCCGCGACCTACAGGATTTTGCAGCATGGCGTTGAAAGATGATGTTACGGCGGCGCTGGCCGAGGTCGGCGATCCTGCGGGCAAGGCCGGCTTAATTGCCAGCGGGCGTGCCACCGCCATCGCCGTCAAGGACGATGGCACTGCCGGTCTGGTGCTCGCCGTCGACGGGCTGGACCGGGTGGCGGCGGAACGCCTGCAGGCGGCGGTGGAAGTGGCGCTGCGCCGCGTCAAGGGCGTGACGGCAACGCGGATCATCCTCACCGCCGATCGCGGCAGCGCCCCGGCCGCCGATGCGGCGCCGGTCGCCCCGACTGTTCCCGGCATCCGCAAGCTGATCGCGGTCGCCAGCGGCAAGGGCGGCGTCGGCAAATCCACCGTGGCGGCAAATGTCGCGGTGGCACTGGCCCGCGCCGGCCATGCCGTCGGCTTGCTCGATGCCGACATCTACGGTCCATCGGTGCCGACGTTGCTGGGGATCGAAGGCCGCGCCAAACTGGAGGGCAACCGCCTGCAGCCGGCGATGGCGCACGGCGTCCGCGCGCTGTCGATGGGGATGATGACCGACCCGCGCAAGGCGATCGTCTGGCGCGGGCCGATGGCGGCGTCGGCGCTGGTGCAGATGGTGGAGCAGGGCGATTGGGGCGTCCTCGACGTGCTGATCATCGACCTGCCCCCCGGCACCGGCGACATCCAGCTGACCATGGCGCAAAAGCTCAAGCCCGATGGCGCCATCATCGTTTCGACGCCGCAGGACCTGGCGCTGATCGATGCGCGCCGTGCCGTGGCGATGTTCGGCGAAGTCGGCGTCAAGGTTCTGGGCGTCGTCGAGAACATGAGCGGCTATCAATGCCCGCATTGCGGCGAAGCCAGCCAGCCGTTCGGCCATGGCGGCGCCGAGGCGGAGGCGCTGGCGATGGGCGTGCCGTTCCTGGGCCGGGTACCGCTCGATATCGCGCTGCGGCTGGCATCGGATGCCGGGCGACCGGGTGAAGGCGCCCAGGCGGCGGTGTTCGCGGACATGGCAGCGCGGGTGGCGGCAACGGTGGGGTTGTAGGGGCAAAGCAGGCGGGGGGGGCATCCTCGATGCGCCCCGGCTAAGCCTACGGGATGACGAATACCCGCAACGGCACTCTCTACGTCGGCGTAAACGGCCGCAAGCGGCTGGTGGGGACCATGCGCATGATAATATCAAAAGCGCGATGCGTCATGAAAACGCGATCATGGCATGGCAGCGTGACGGGAAGCTGCGACCGATCGAGCTAGCCAACCCGGATTGGAACGATCTTTGGCCAGGGTTGTTTGGAGAGGGATGAGGGTCGAAGATTGGCTGGCGGTGCACTTTCCTCAACCGCCGAAGTGCGTGTCGTGCCAGGCTGCGCTGGCATGACAGATCACGAGCAATCGCAAGGAGACCCCCGATGCCGCTGACCACCGATGCCGACATCCGCGCGCTGCTCGCCGGCGCCCGTACGATTGCGATGGTGGGGGCGTCCGATCGTGCCGACCGGCCCAGTTATGACGTGATGCAGGCACTCCAGGCGCACGGTTATCGCGTCATCCCGGTCAACCCGCAGATCACCGGCGAGCATGTGCTGGGGGAATTCGTCTGGCGCGACCTGGCGCAGATCGGCGAGCCGATCGACATCGTCGATATCTTCCGGCGTTCCGATGCGGTGGGGCCGATTGTCGACGACGCCATCGCGGCAGGAGCAAAGGCGATCTGGATGCAGCTCGGCGTGGTCAACCCCGAAGCTGCGGCCAAGGCGGAAGCCGCAGGGCTGCAGGTCGTCATGGACCGTTGCCCCAAGATCGAGATCAGGCGGCTGGGCCTCGCTCCCGTCGGCGCGCCGCAAGCGACCTGAGGGCGTGGTCGAGGCGATCGCGGACGTCGCCATGAAGGGCCGGCGTCGCGGCGGCGATGCCTTCGAACAGCGGTTCGGGCTTGTTGAACGCCAGCGGGCGGCCGGCGCAGTCGCTGACCATGCCGCCCGCTTCGGTCAGGATCAATGCCGAGGCTGCCACGTCCCATTCGGCAATGCTGCGGCCTTCGACCCAGGCGTCGGCCTCGTTTGCCGCCAGCTTGGCCATGCGAAGCGCCAGGCTGTTGGGCTTTTCGACGGCTTCGCCCAGCCATGGCGACGGCCAGAAGCTGGCGGCCATGTTCGGCGCGTCGATCGGCAGGCGCGCATCGGCGAGCGTGGCGGCCATGTTGACCCGCAACCGGCGCCCGTTGCACTGCGCCCCGCGCCCGCGCAGGGCGGCGAACAACTGGCCGCGCGCCGGTGCCGATAGCGCGGCGACGGTCACCAGCCCATCCTCCACCAGCGCCACCGAAACCGCCCAGCCGGTGCGGCCGCGGATGAAGTCGCGGGTGCCGTCGATGGGGTCGACCACCCAGACGCGGCGCTTGCCGAGCCGCCTGCCGGTGTCGGCAGTTTCCTCCGACAGCCAGCCGTCATCGGGACGCGCGCCGAGCAATCGCTCCTTCAGATAGGCGTCGCATTCGAGGTCGGCGATGCCCACCGGGTTGCCCGGCGATTTGTCCCACCATTCCGATTTGGCGTGAAAGTGCCGCAGCGCCAGTTCGCCGGCGGCGTGCGCGGCGCGGACCGCAACGGCCAGATCGCTGGCGTTGCGTCGCGCCGCAGAAGGGTCGCTGGCGTCGCGTCGCGGCGCAGAAGGGTCGTTGGCGTCGCGTCGCGCCACAATCTGATCAGGCCCCCGCGATGGTCATGCCGTCGATGCGCAGGGTCGGCACATTGGTGGCGTGGCGGAAGCTTAGGTCGTTGGCAGGCACCAGCGCCTTGAACATGTCCTTCAAATTGCCGGCGATGGTGACTTCGGCAACCGCGACGGTCAACTCGCCGTCCTCGATGAGAAAGCCGCTGGCCCCGCGGCTGTAATCGCCAGTGAGGCCATTGACGCCCATGCCGATAAGTTCGGTGACATAGAAACCGCGCTTGATGCCGGCCATCAGCGCCTCCGGTGTTTCGGTGCCGGGTTCGAGGTGCAGGTTGGTGGCGCCGGCGCCGGGCGGCCCCGAAGTGCCGCGCGCCGCGTGCCCGGTCGGTTGCAGGCCGAGCTGCCGGGCGCTGGCCGAATCGAGCAGCCAGCCGGTGAGGATGCCGTCTTGTATCAAGGCAGTGCGTGCCACCGGCAGGCCTTCGCCATCGAAGCTGCGCGAACGCAGGCCGCGGTGGCGAAGCGGATCATCGATGATGGTGATGCTGCTGTCGAATATCTGGGTGCCGAGGGCATCCTTCAGGAAACTGGTGCCACGGGTGATCGCGCTTCCGGTGATGGCACCGATGAGATGCCCGACGATCGAACCGCTGATGCGCGGGTCGAAGACGATGGGCAGCGCGGCGGTTTCCAGCTTGACCGGGCGCAGGCGCTCGACGGCGCGGCGACCGGCGCGCGTGCCGATGGTTTCAGGGCCTTCAAGGTCGGCATTATGGCGGGCCGAATGCCAGGCATAGTCGCGTTGCATGTCGCTGCCTTCGCCGGCCAGCACCGAGGCGGAGGTCATGTAACTGGTCGACCGTTTGCCGCCGCGAAAGCCGGTGGAGGTGGCGAGCGCGCTGACGGCGCGGCCCGCTGCAGCGCCGCCGCCTTCGCTGTTGGTGACGCCGGGAATGGCGCGGGCCGCATCCTCGGCGGCCATGGCGATATCGCGCAGGTGTTCGGCGCTGGGGTCGCCGCCATCATCGGCATCGATATCCGGCGCCGGTCCGCGCAGCAGGCGATCCTCGGGGGCAAGGCCGGCCCATCGATCTTCAGGGGCGAGGCGTGCCATGTCGACGGCGCGCTGCGCGGCGATGGTCAGCGCCGCCACCGAAAGATCGGACGACGACACGCTGGCGGAGCGCTGGCCGACAAAGACGCGGATGCCGACCTCCTCGCCTTCGGACCGCCCGATGTCCTCCAGCTTGCCGAGGCGGACGCTGACGGAGGTCGAACCGTCGCCGACATAGATGGCATCGGCGGCATCGGCCCCTGCGGCGCGCGCGGCGGCGAGGGCAGAATCGAGACGGTCGAGGGCGGAATCGGGACTGAGCATGGCGTGGACTTAAGGTGTCCCGGGCGCAATGTCATCCGGGGTCTGCGGGGCGCTATGAAAGCCCCACCACGGCGCAGGCGGCGAACATCAGCAAGCCGGCGCTGCGATTGGCGCGGAACAGCGCCAGCGTGTTGGCGGGCGACTGGTCGCGCAGCCGCCATATCTGCCAGGCGAAATGCCCTGCCAAGGGCAGCAGCGCCAGCGGTGCCAGCGCATCGGGGTGTGCCACATACAGCGCCGCGCCCCACAGCAGGATCGCCAGCATGAAGAACACCGCGACACCGGACCGCGCCCGCGGCCCCAGCGCCCGCGCCGACGATTTGATCCCCGCCATCGCATCGTCCTCGATATCCTGCAGGGCGTAGATAGTGTCGTACCCCAGCGTCCAGGCCACCCCGCCGGCGTACAGCAGCGCCATCGCCGGCGACGGGTCGGTGACCGCGACATAGCCCACCAGCGCCCCCCAGTTGAAGGTCAGCCCCAGCCACGCCTGCGGCCACCAGGTGATGCGCTTCATGAACGGATAGGCGGCGACAAGGCCAAGGCTGGCCACCGCCACGCCCTGCGCCAGTGGCCGCAATTGCACCACCACCAGCAGCCCGACCAGCGACAGTGCCACCGCCAGCGCCAGCGCCGCCCGCACGCCGACCGCGCCGCTGGCGATCGGCCGGGCGCGGGTGCGCGCCACCTGCGCATCGAGATCGCGGTCGATGATGTCGTTCCACACACAGCCGGCGGCGCGCATGGCGAGGCTGCCGACGGCGAACCACGCGACCAGCGCCCAATCGGCGACAAGCCCGCCGGCCAGCGCCACGCCCCAGGCGCATGGCCAGAACAGCAGCCAGCTCCCGGCCGGGCGATCCAGCCGCGCCAGCCGGGCATAGGGCTGCATGGCGCCGGGCAGCGCATCGACCCAGCTTGCGGCGACCGCATCGGGGGTGCGCATTTCCGGCGGGAGAGGTGCTGTGCTAGCCACGACGCCATGAGCGAAGACCGCCCCGATTTGTCAACAACGCCGCGGCTCCATGTCGACCTGCCGCTGGCGCTGGGCGCCGTGCTGACGTTGCCGGTGCCGCAATCGCATTACCTGGCGCAGGTGATGCGCCGGGCGGTGGGCGATGTCGTGCGCCTGTTCGATGGCCATAGCGGCGAATGGGCGGCGCGGCTGCTGACGGTGGCGCGCAAGGCGGTGTCGGTCGTCATCGAGGTGCAGACGCTGCCGCCGGAAACCGTGCCGGACCTGTGGCTGTGCGCGGCGCCGTTGAAGCGCGGGCGCATCGACTGGGTGGCAGAAAAGGCCTGCGAGCTTGGCGTGGCGCGGATCATCCCGGTGCTGACCCGGCGGACGGTGGTGGACAAGCTCAACCTCGACAGGCTGCGTGCCCATATGGTGGAGGCGGCCGAACAATGCGGCCGCACGTCCTTGCCCGGGCTGGCCGAGCCAGTGACGCTGGCGGCGCTGCTAAGGGACTGGCCCGCCGGGCGCACGCTGGTATTTGCCGATGAAACCGGCGGTGCACCGATGGCCGAGGCGCTGCGGCACGCGGCTGCCCCCGCCGCCATCCTCATCGGGCCGGAGGGCGGTTTCCTGGCCGAGGAGCGCGACGCCATCCGCGCCATTCCCGGCAGCATCGCCATCAGCCTGGGGCCGCGCATCCTGCGCGCCGATACCGCGGCGGTGGCGGCGATCGCGGTGTGGCAGGCGGTTTCGGGGTAACCGCTACCCGGCCTCGCGCGCCTATCGGGGCGGCACCGCGTCGTGGCCCTCGGCAGCCCCGATGCTGGCGATGACCGCCTGTGCGGGGTCGCTCTAGCCCCGGCCGCCCTGCAACTGGCGGAACACGCCCAGCCGGTCGGTGACTTGCCAATGGCCGGAAATGCGGCCGTTTTCGAAATAATAGACGGTTGCACCCGACATGGTGATCGCCCGCCCGCTCGCCGGAAAGCCCGGGATATCGCCGGCGTGGGTCGCCGCCCAGGTCCAGGTGATGGCCACCTTGTCGCCTGCCTCGAACGCATCGACAATGGTGAAACGCTGGTCCGGGAACGGCGCGCGCGATGCCGTGAGGCGCTGTTTGTAGCCGGCGCGATCGAGCGTCTGGCCGTCCCATGGGTCGCCGGGGTCGTGGTGGATGGTGTAGCTGTCCGCCAGCCAGGCATCGGTTGCGGCGGCGGCGGCCTCGGCGTCGCTGCTGCTCCACACCGTGTCCATGAACGCCAGCAGCGACGCCTTCAGGTCATTCTCGGGCATTTCGCCGCCTTTTCGCTTGTATTTCGCCCGCCGAGCGCATCGGATGGCGATGGGGATGCCGATGGGGCGGAATTGGCGGGGACGCAACGGTGCAAACATCACAATCTGCGGAAACCCGCGCCATGCCCCGGCGTGCCGTGCCAAAGCGCGCCATTCTCGTGGCGATGTGCTTCCTTGCCACCATGCTCTGCTACATCGACCGGGTGAACATCTCGGTCGCGGTCATCCCGATGGCCGAACAGTTCGGCTGGTCACAAACCACCAAGGGCCTGGTGCTGTCGTCGTTCTTCATCGGCTATCTGCTGATGATGGCGCCGGGCGGCTGGCTCGCCGGGCGCTTTGGCGGGCGCATCGTGCTGGGCGCGGCGCTGGCGGCGTGGTCGCTGTTCACCCTGCTGACGCCGCTCGCCGCCGGCGTTTCGTTGACCGCGTTGATCGCCACCCGCATCCTGATGGGCATGGGCGAGGCGGCCAACTTTCCCGCCATCATCGCGCTTTATGCCCGCTGGCTGCCGCCGACCGAGCGCACCCGCGCCGTCAGCATCATGTTCGCCGGCATTCCGGCGGGCACGGTGCTGGGGCTGGCGGTGTCGGGGCTGCTCGTTGCCGATTGCGGCTGGCACGCCAATTTCTATGTTTTCGGCGTGGTGGGCATCGGCTTTGCGGCGCTGTGGTTCGGGCTGGTGCGCGCCTCGCCTGCCGGCCATCCGACGATTTCGGCAGCCGAGCGCGCCATGCTGGCGGGGGTGGGCGCGGACGATGCCGAACCGCCGCCGGTGCCCTGGGGCAAGCTGCTGCGGCTGAAGCCGGTGTGGGCGATCGCCATCAACCACACCACGACGACGTGGTCGCTGTACCTGATGCTGACCTGGATGCCGTCGTATTTCCGCGATGTGCAGCACCTCGCCATCGCCAAATCGGGGCTGTTTTCGGCGCTGCCCTGGCTGACGGCGATGGTCACCGGGCCGCTGATCGGGCAGTTTGCGGACCGCTGGGTGGCGCGCGGCGCCAGCCTGACGACGGTGCGCAAGACGATGCAGGTGACGTCGATGCTCGGCGTCGCGGGCGGGATGCTGACGGCGTCGCAGGTTGCGGACGCCAACACCGCGCTGCTGGTGCTGTGCGTGACGATGGCGTTCTATTCGTTCAGCAGCAGCGGCTTTGCCTGCAACCACCTCGATATCGCGCCGCGTTATGCCGCGCCGCTTTATGGCCTCACCAACACCTTCGCCACCATCCCCGGCATCGTCGGCGTCGCCATCACCGGCTGGCTGCTCGACGTCACCCATACCTACACCGCGACCTTCGTGCTGGCGGCGGCGGTGGCGCTGTGCGGCGCGATCAGCTGGCTGGCGTGGGGGACAGGGGAACGGGTTATCGATTAGGGTGGGTCAACTGGCATTGTCGGTTGTCCGACCTCGCACCAGCTGCTGAAGTTCTGTTCGCCCTCATAGGTCCCAGATTGCGGGCGCTAACAGGCCGCGTATAATCAGCGCCAAGGAGCTGCGATGAGCTTCGCTCGCGCCCGACCATGACGCCGCGACATGGATATTTTGCGCTCCACACGATTTCGAACTGGGAAGATAGAGGAGCATAAGTGAACTCGTATTCTGCCGAAAAATTCTATAAATTCCTCAGCAAAGAGCATGAAAAGAAGTTTCTACGGGGTCATATAAGAATGGGAGGGTTCGATACGAACAGCCTACTTGAAATCATCACCGGCGATAAGTGGGTTGGGGATCGAGAAGAATCAAGATCAATTGTGCGTCTTGATTCACTTTCACGACCAGGGATTTTTATAAAACATTCAAACCTCATCTCGTTTTCTTAAGGATATTGTTTATCATTGTCTGTTGGAAATTTTCAAAAACTGCATAAAGCGATGGACAATTCTGAGAGCCCCTATCGGTATGACGCCTGTATAGAAATCTCTGACATGAATGAGTTTCTGAAGCGTCTGGGCAGGGCGTTGGAATCTCGGTTCTCAAATTTTCGAACGATGGGTTTTGAGGGTAGGCGCGTTGAATACTCAGACAACGGAAATCTCTTTAATGCCCGAGACTTTAATGATTTCCACAATCACAACCCCTTCTCCAAACCATTGCGATACTGCAGTCAGCAGGAATTTAGAATTGCTAATACCATGGATAAACTTGACCAGAACGATAATTACCTCAACCTCGAAATCGGTGAAATTTCCGATATCGCTAAGCCAATAAGAGTATCACCGACATCCTCAACGTGGAGTAATCCATTTAAATTGAGCGAGCTGCAGGCAAAAAAGTCAATAACGGAAATATTGACTTCTCTAAATTTACCCGATGGCAAAAGAGCGGAAATTCGGGAAAAGCCATTAAAAACTTAATATATGCATACGGGTGCCTTCGTTTTTCCCCGGCCCAACAGCTTAGATTCCAAGATTTAGACGAGTCTAGCATTTTATATGATGAAGAACAGCGGATACCATTCGAGGAAAGGACAATGGCATTCTCATTTCATGGTGAGTGTATCATCAGGTATCTTGAAGATCGCTCTGCTTGCTTTGCCAACGGTGTGGCCTAGTCTAACGACTTGTAGCTAAGGGCGCCTTGACGCTATTTCCGCCAAAGAGTCGACGGGCAAGAATCCATCAATAATCGCCACTCTGGGGCTCTGTCTTGCAATCCCGGCAAAGCACAGCTGCCGACCAATCTGACCTGCCGCTGTCCTACATGGGCCAGAACCCCTATCGTTGGGGCTCGCCCGCTCTTTCTAATCGCCAGTCCATGATTGCGCCTTTGCCGCAAGGGCCAACGCGCCAAAGGCCAGTCAAATCGAAAGGTCAGTCAAATCGAAAGGTCAGGAAAACGCCTCCCGGGGCTGACCTTCCGAATGAATATGCAAGCAAATCAGGGCGTTCGAAAAGTCAGTCTTTCCTACAAAGTCAGGCGCCAATGCGCGTTTTCGCCTCCTACTCCGCCGCGATCGCCAGCACCGGCGCCGCCTGCGGCCCGCGCACCAGCACGCCGGGCAGTTCGCCGGTCATCGCGCCTTCGCGGAAGGTGACGACGCCGCGCTTGATCGTCGCCACATAGCCATCGGCCTTTTGCAGCAGACGCTTGCCGCCGGCGGGCAGGTCGAACGCCATCCACGGCGCGCCGAGCTTCAACCGCGGCAGGTCGATGAGGTTGATATCCGCCAGCATCCCCGGCGCCAGCACGCCGCGGTCGTTCATGCCGTACAGCCGCGCCGTATCGCTGCACTGGCGCTTGATCGCATTCTCGATGCTGATCCGCCCCCGCGCCCGGTCGCGAACCCAATGCTGGAGCAGGAATGTCGGCGAGGCCGCATCGCAGATCGTGCCGCAATGCGCGCCGCCGTCGGACAGCGAGATCACCGTGTCGTCGCGTTCGAGCAAGCCCGCCACGAAATCGAGGTTGCCATCGGCATAGTTGAGGATGGGGAAATAGATGAAGCCGGTGCCGCCGTTGCTGCACATCAGGTCATAGGCATAGTCCGCCGCCGGCTGACCTGCCGCCGCTGCCAGCGCCGCGATGGTCTGCGCCTCGGTCGGTTCGTAATCAAAGCCTTCGCCCATCGCATATTGCAGGCCAAAGCCCATCGCGACGGCCATCAGCAATGGCATCACGTCGCTTTGGGGGAAAACATTCTCTTCGGCGAGCATCCGCGCCTTGAACGCCGGGTCGCCGAGCCGGGCGAATTGTTCGTCCCACGACAGCGCCTCGATTTCTGCCCAGGCCGGCTTGAACAGGAACGGATGCACCGTGCCGCGCCACGCCATCAATATGCCGGTGCCGCGCAGCGCGATCTGCGCGACGATGTTGGCGCCTTTCGCATTCCATTCGGCGGTCTTGGCCATTTGCTCCTGCCACGGCAGCTCCTTGGCGATCGACTGCAGCATCGCATAGGTGACCGGCAGCCCGGTTTCGATGCTCAATTCGCCCATCCAGCCGAATTCGTCCCATTCGCGCTTGAGGTCGGATGCCATTTCAAAAACCCCGTGCCCGGCCCGCCCCATGGCGCGGCCGATGCCGATCAATTCCGCCTTGGTGGCGGTGGTGCCGGGCACCAGCACGCCGTCGATGGATTTGTGCAACACGGTCCGCGAGGTTGAAAAGCCCAGCGCGCCGGCACGCAGCCCTTCCTCGACGATAGCGCTCATCTGGGCGATTTCGTGTTCGGTCGGGGCCTCGTTGTTGGCGCCGCGTTCCCCCATCACATAGGCGCGGACGGCGCCATGGGGGACATGGGTGGCAACGTCGATCGTACGCGGCCGCTGCGCCAAGGCATCGAGATATTGCGGGAACGTCTCCCAGTTCCAGGTCATGCCTTCGGCCAGCGCGGTGCCGGGAATGTCCTCGACGCCTTCCATGAGCCCGATCAGCCACTGGTGCTTGTCGGGCTTGGCCGGGGCAAAGCCGACGCCGCAATTGCCCATGACAACGGTGGTGACGCCGTGCCAGGCCGATGGCCCCATTTCGGAATCCCACGTCGCCTGGCCGTCGTAATGGGTGTGGATATCGACAAAACCCGGGGTGACATGGAGGCCGGCGGCGTCGATTTCCTCGCGGCCTTTTGCCGAGATGGCGCCGATGGCGCTGATGTGGCCGCCATCGATGGCGATGTCACCCACGAACGCCGGGGCGCCGGTGCCATCGACAATCGTGCCGCCGCGGATGACCATGTCGTGCATTTTCACTCTCCCGGAAAGGCTGTTGATCGCCGTGTTTCGGGGCAGCCTATCACGACAGGGTTGACGGTTGCACTATGCGAATGGCAGGTAGATGATGGAGGAACATATGAGAAACATCGCGTTTGCCGCCCTGTTCATCCTCGCCATGCCTGCATCGGGAGAAACCATCATGCAGCACGCATCGGGCACCTTTGCCCCGACGATCGTCCCGCAGGCGGCTGCAAATGGCGATGTGCCGGGTGTTGCGCGGATGATGGTCACCAAGGTCTTCACCGGCGGCCTTGCGGCAAGCGGCGAGGGCGTCATGCTGGCCAGCGGCAGCGGCGTCGATTCGGGGGCCTATGTGCTCATCGAGCGCGTTACCGGCACCCTCGACGGCAGGGCCGGGAGCTTTGCGATGATGCACAACGCCGTCATGGAGCATGGCAAGCCCGACCAGCACATCGTCGTGGTCCCGGGCAGCGGCAGTGGCGCCCTGGCGGGGATCGCCGGCAGCATGACGATGCGGATCGAAGGCGGCACCCATTATTACGAGCTTGCCTATACGCTGGTGCCGCATTGACGGTACGGTCCAAGCCCCGCTCCAGGCCCCGTTTCAAGCAACGCTCAATTGCGTGCGCGCGCCGGCCCGGCTAAGGCCGCATTCATGAGCAACCAAGCCGCAGCCACGGGTGATGACGCCCTTATCGAAACCCGGGCACAACTGGTCGGCGTGTTCGAGAAAGGCAACCGTCCCGCCGCCGATTGGCGGATCGGCACCGAACATGAAAAGTTCGTTTACCGCCTCGGCGATCATGGTGCGCCGAGCTATGACGAACCGGGCGGCATCCGCGACCTGCTCGCCGGCATGGAGGCTTTTGGCTGGGAGCCGGTGCGCGAGCGCGGCCCCGATGGCACCGACAATGTCATCGCCATGAAAGGCCCCGACGGCGCCATCAGCCTCGAACCGGCCGGCCAGTTCGAGCTTTCCGGTGCGCCGCTGGAGACCATTCACGAAACCTGTGCCGAATCGAATCGCCACCTGGCGCAATGCCGCGAAGTCGGCGACCGGTTGGGGCTGGGCTTCCTCAGCCTGGGCTTCTGGCCCGACAAGGCCCGCGCCGACCTGCCGGTGATGCCAAAGGGCCGTTACGTCATCATGCGATCGCACATGCCGCGGGTCGGCAATCTTGGCCTCGACATGATGCTGCGCACCTGCACGATCCAGACCAATCTCGATTATGCCAGCGAAGCAGACATGGTGATGAAGTTCCGGGTTTCGATGGCGTTGCAGCCGCTGGCGACCGCACTGTTCGCCAATTCGCCTTTCACCGAGGGGCGGCCCAACGGCTTCCGCAGCTTCCGCAGCCATATCTGGACCGATACCGACCCGGCGCGCACCGGCACCTTGCCGTTTGTCTTCGAAGACGGCTTCGGCTTCGAACGCTACACCGACTATGCCCTCGACGTGCCGATGTACTTTGTTTATCGCGACGGGCGATACATCGACGCGGCAGGGCTCAGCTTCCGCGACTTCCTGGCCGGCAAGCTGTCGGTGCTGCCGGGTGAAAAGCCCAGGGTCGGCGATTGGAAGGACCATCTTTCGACGGCGTTTCCGGAAGTGCGCCTGAAGGGCTATCTCGAAATGCGTGGCGCCGATGGCGGCCGATGGGACCGGATATGCGCCTTGCCGGCATTCTGGGTCGGGCTGCTGTACGATGACGTGGCGCTCGATGCGGCCTGGCAACTCGTCAAGGGCTGGTCCCACGCCGACCATGATCGCCTGCGCGCCGAGGTGCCGCGGCTGGCACTGCGCGCGGCAAGCCCCGATGGCGGCAGCCTGCAGGACCTTGCCAAGCGGGTGCTGGCGATTTCGGACGCCGGACTGGCGCGCCGGGCCCGCCTGAACCGGGTGGGCGACACCGAGCAAGGCTTCCTCAACCCGCTGCGCGAGATTGCCGAATCGGGGCTGACCAATGCCGACCGCATGCTGGCGCTGTACGATGGTGCCTGGGGCGGCGACGTGTCGAAGGTCTATGCCACCGAAAGCTATTGAAGCAGCACCCGGCCACCGGCCCGGGTCCGCCGGCGGGCCGCCCAGCCGACCATGCCGAAGCCGGCAAGCATCAGCGCCCATGACGACGGTTCGGGCACGCCGCCAATGACGGGCGGCACCAGGAAGACGCCGGAGCCGGAGGTGAAGCTGACGCCCGCGGGCAAGCGCAAATCGACGCTGCCGGTGTGCGAAAAGTCGCAACTGACGCCTTCCTGGCAGTTGAGGTACAATCGCAGCGACAGTGCGCGCATGTCGCCATCGGTAACGGTGAACAACCCGTTGAAATCGAAACCGGTTTCGGTGACATTGGTGAGGCTGTAGCTGTCCCAGCCGCCGGGTGGGCCACCCGAAGTGCCGCCTGTCGAAACGGTAAACCCGGATTGGGAGCCCTGGCTGATGAAAAGCAGGTTGCTCGGGCCGAAGTTGAGATTGTAGCTCAGTCCCGACAGGCTGCCGGAATTGGCGAAGCTGCCGATCGTGCCATCGAGGTGGCCAACGAACATGACCTGCCTGCTGCCACCGCCGGCGACGGAAAACGTCAGGTCTTCATAAAGCTCGGCCGAGGCACTGCCGACGCCATTGAAGGTGTTCGACGTTGTCGCCTTGGCGCGCACGGTGCCGGCCCTGAGGTCGGCGGCCGCTTCCGATGATCCCGAATTCGTGCCGTTGACCGCTGCCGACAGCGCGATCGCCGTCAGGCCGACCGCCGCCGAGGAGGGGCTGTATGATGCGGTGTTGCCGTTGAGCGGGCCGGAGTTGACTGTCGACAGGCCAACAGGCGTGTAATAACTGACCCCGATACTGTAAAAGCCGAATGTGTTGCCGCTCGCGCCCGCCTGGGCATAGACGGCGCTGACCGCCAGCGCCGGTGTCGACAAAGCGCCGCCGACCAGAACGATACCGGCAATTATGTCATTTCGGTTAAAAAACATCGACAAGTCCTTTGCGGGGCAGGAGACTCCTTTGACGTCTTGATGATTGTACAGGTTTGCACTGCCCGAGGCCATGCGCATGACCCGTAATAGTCAACGCATGGGCCCGCCAGGTACGGGCAACGGCCTTCAGTTGTTTCGGCGCGCCGCCGCGTAAAGGGCAATCGCTGCCGCATTCGACACGTTCAGGCTTTCCATCGCCGCCGAAATCGGCAGCTTGGCGATCTGGTCACAGCGTTCGGTGGTCAGCACCCGCAGGCCTTCGCCTTCCGCGCCCATCACCAGCGCCGGGCGGGTGTTGGCGAGCGCGGTTTCGAGGTCGACATCGGCGCGGCCATCAAGCCCGATGCGCCAGAACCCCGCCTCGCCGATCTCGTCGAGCGCGCGCGCCAGGTTGACGACGCGGCACCACGGCAGGATCTCGAGCGCCCCCGATGCCGACCGCGCCAGCACGCCGGATTCGCCCGGCGCGTGGCGATCCTGCGTTACCAGGGCGCGCGCGCCGAACGCCGCCGCCGAGCGCATGATCGCCCCGACATTGTGCGGATCGGTGACCTGGTCGAGCACCACCAGCGGGCGGTTGTCGTTTTCCGCGATGGCGTTGGCAAGGATATCGCCCAGCCAGACATTCTCCAGCGGCTCGACTTCAAGGACAAAGCCCTGGTGCGGCGCATCGGCAGGCACCAGGCGGCCAAGATCGGCATCATCGCCATATTGCACCGCCAGACCCCGCGGGATGACGACGGTCTTGGCCGTCGCAGGCGTAAGATGCAGCTTGCGGAACACCCGGTCGGGGTTGTCCAGCGCCGCGAATACGGCGTGGCGGCCATAAAGCCGCGGAAACGGGCTTTTTTGCCCGGTGTTGCTGCGCGCGGCGTTTTTTGGATGTGGTCTGCGTCCCATGAGCGCGGCTTAGCGGCTCATGGGACGCATGTCATGTCGCGAACTCAGTTCGTCGGTTTTGAAGCCGCAACGACGGCGGCGTCGAACTCGGTTGCGGTCATGGCAACAACGAGCCCGCTCGGCCCGGCGCGAAAGGCGGTGACTGGCACGCGCACATCGCCCTTGGGGGTCCCGACCAGCACGGCATCGGCCTCGACCGTCTTGACCGTGCCGACAACCGTGGCGCCGCCACTGCCGCGCACTTCGGCACCGGCAACGAGCTTGCTTGCCAGCGCTGCCTTGCTGGCATCGGCGGCCTGGCTGGCGGCGGCATCGAGCTGCGCCCGGGTGGCGCTGAGCGTTGGCCCCTTGGCGCCCTTGCCGAACGATGCGGGCGGGATTGCCACCTTGTTGGTGCCGGTGCCGGTGGCAACGACGACACTGTCACCGGTAACCGAATCGATGGTGCCGATCTGGCTACCGCTGGCATCGTATATGCTGGCGCCGACAGTGAGCGGGCCGGCAGCGCCGGGGGCCGGTGATGCCGTTTGCGCCGAGGCGATCGCCGGTGCCGTGGCGAGGGCAAGGCCTGCGAGCAGGACGGAAATAGTGCGCATGATGGTGTCTCCTTCGTCCCAGCAACGCAGCGCGGCGGCGGCCGGCCCAAGGCTATGGCGTCGGATGCGGCAAGGCGTTTCGGGGGCGGGACAAAGGGTGCGGCAGGGGGGGAATGGTGGAGGGGGTTGGATTTGAACCAACGTAGGGCGAACCCGGCAGATTTACAGTCTGCTGCCATTGACCGCTCGGCCACCCCTCCACGGGTCCTTCGCTTGGCGCACGAAGAGGGGGCCTAGTGGCGAATGGCGCGGCGAGTGTCAACGTCGCCGTGCCGATTTCGCCGCCGGGTGGATTTCCGCGTCGCCGGCCGGCCACGATATTCTAGCTGCGGTCCGGCACCACCCGGTCGCGCCCCATGCGCTTGGCGCTGTAAAGGGCGCGGTCGGCGCGCTCGACGAGGCTGTCGGGCGTATCGTCGGCATGGTCGGTGGCGACCCCGGCGGAAAAGCTGACGCGGCCCATGCTGGTGCCATCGGCGGCATTGCGGATGATCTGGCTGGCGAGGCCGGATCGCACCAGGTCGATGGCGGCGGTGGCGGCCATGGCATCCATGCCGGGCAAAACCGCGACGAACTCCTCGCCGCCGATGCGCCCGACCTTGCTGCCGGCCGGCACCCGGTCGAGGAGATGGCGGGCGACAAAGCGCAGCACCTCGTCACCCAGCGCATGACCGAAACGATCGTTGAAACGCTTGAAATGATCGATATCGACCATCGCCAGCGCCAGCTTGCCGCCGGTCTTGCGAGCTTCGGCCTGGGCGCGCTCCAGCATCTCGAAGGTGCCGCGGCGGTTGAGCACGCCGGTCAGCGGGTCGGTTATCGCGGCACGTTCGGCGGCGCCCAGCTTTTCCGACAGGGCGCGGGTTTCGGTGGCGGCTTCGGCCAATTCGCCAAGCAGGCGGGTATTGGCGGCCTGCATCGTCGCGGTGGCGGCGCCAAGCCGATCGAGCAGCACCGCCAGCGCCGCCGCATCGAGCGTGGCACCAAGGGCGGCACCACCATCGGCGATGACGCGGCCATAGGTATCAAGGTCGGTGCGCCCGGCCTCCACCCGCTGGGTCAGGGCTTCGGCCTGGTCGTGCGCTGCCTCTACCAGCGCTGCAACCTCGGTGGCGGCGACATCGCCGCAATGCGCGCGGCGCAACATCGTGACCATCGCCATGTCGACGCTGCCCGCCGCGATCGCCGTGTCGAGGGCGAGCGACAGTGCATGGTCTTCATCGCGGACATAGCGCCACAAAAGGTCGTACACCGGCGGTTCCGCGGCAAGGCCGGTGGCCGACAGCAGTGCCCGGATGGCGTCGTAATGCACAAGGCCGGCCGCAGCGTCGGCAGAGGCGGAGGTGGCGGCAGCGGCGTTGGCAGCGGCATTGCCTGCCGGCAGCCTTGCACCCGATTCCGCAAGCAACCGGCCAAACTGCTGTGTCATTCCCGCCCTCCATCATGCTGCCGGTTTGAACGGCGGCGGCGTGATCGGGTTAAGGGCGGAATGTGGGGATCATGGAGCGGGCGAAGGGAATCGAACCCTCCTAGCTAGCTTGGAAGGCTAGTGCATTACCACTATGCTACGCCCGCTCATCGGGCTTCGTTAGCCGCTTGGGCGATTTCGCTCAACTGCAATCCGTCCGGGGGGATGCAATCGGCGGGCGCAGGCCGGGCCGGACACTGCCGCCGCAACGAGCCTTGCACAGCCATCGTCGCATCGGTATAGCCCGCAGCCCGACCTTGGGTCATCCCTAGGAGTGTAGCTCAGCTGGTAGAGCATCGGTCTCCAAAACCGAGGGCCGGGGGTTCGAACCCCTCCACTCCTGCCAGTCGCCGGGTCAACCGGCGGCTGTGGGCAGGGCGCAAGGGGGTCGGGAGGGACGGAACGACCGGTTGTATGCCCCGGCAATTTGGGGCAACAGCCGGATTTTGGTGTTTGAAACAGCGAAAGCAGCCGATTCGATGGCAGATGTGAAGGCAAAGGCAGCACCGGCTCCGGCCCCGCGGGTTTCCGTGGGCGACTTCGTGCGCCAGGTGCGGACCGAAACGGCGCGCATCGCATGGCCCAGCCGGCGCGAGACGATCACCACCACGATCATGGTGCTGATCATGACATCGCTGCTCTCGGTGTTCTTCCTCGGCGTCGACCAGGCCCTTGGCCGCTTCGTCAAATTCCTTCTCAGTCTCGCGGGTTAAGGATCTTCATGTCGCGCTGGTACATCATCAACGCCTATTCGGGCTTCGAGAACAAGGTTCGCGACGCGATCCTGACCGAGGCTTCGCGCATGGGTCTCGAAGCGTTCATCGACGAAGTGTCGGTGCCGACCGAATCGGTCAACGAAGTGTTCAAGGGCAAGAAGCGCGTCGTTGAGAAGAAGGTGTTTCCCGGCTATGTGCTCGCCAAGCTTGAACTGACCGACGACGTCTATCACCTCGTCAAGAACACCCCCAAGGTGACGGGATTCCTCGGCCAGCAGAACAAGCCGCAGCCGATCAGCGAATCGGAAGCATCGCGCATTCTCAATACCAAGGTCGAGGATACCCCGACCGCCAAGATCAAGCGCAAGGCGAATTTCGAGATCGGCGACCAGGTTCGCGTTCTCGATGGTCCCTTCGCGTCGTTCAACGGCCTTGTCGAGGAGATCGATTTCGATCACGGCCGGGTCAAGGTTTCGGTGTCGATCTTCGGGCGCGCAACGCCCGTCGAACTCGGCTTCGATCAGGTCGAAAAAGCCAAATAGGCCTATTTCGACCTTCACCGTGGGAGGCCGTGGACCGGCCGTTCGCACCACAACAGGAGAGCCATCATGGCAAAGAAGATTACCGGCTATATCAAGCTGCAGGTGAAAGCCGGCAGCGCCAACCCGTCACCGCCAATCGGGCCTGCATTGGGCCAGCGCGGCGTCAACATCATGGAATTCTGCAAGGCGTTCAACGCCAAGACCGAATCGCTTGAAAAGGGCACCCCGATCCCCACCGTCATCACGGTCTATGCCGATCGTTCGTTCAGCTTCATCACCAAGACGCCGCCGGCGAGCTTCCTGATTAAGCAGGCGGCCGGCCTCAAGTCGGGCGGCACGACGCCTGGCAAGGGCGCGCCTGCCGGCAAGATCACGACCTCGCAGCTGAAGTCGATCGCCGAGACCAAGATGCCCGATTTGAACGCGAACAGCATCGAAATGGCAATGAAGACCATCGAGGGCAGTGCCCGGGCGATGGGTCTCGAAGTGGTGGAGGGCTGATCCGATGGCCATGAGCAAAAAAGCCAAGGTTCTTGCAGCCGCTGTCGACCGCGAGAAGCTTTACGATCTCGATGCGGCGCTCGGCATGGTCAAGGCCAATGCCACCGCCAAATTCGATGAAAGCATCGAAGTGGCGATCAACCTCAACGTCGATCCGCGCCACGCCGACCAGATGGTCCGCGGCGTCGTCACCTTGCCCAAGGGCACCGGCAAGACCGTTCGCGTCGGCGTTTTCGCCCGCGGCGCCAAGGCCGATGAAGCCCTTGCCGCAGGGGCCGATGTCGTCGGCGCCGAAGACCTGCTGGCGATCGTCCAGGGTGGCACCATCGAT
Organism: Sphingomonadales bacterium; assembly: GCA_025351405.1. GTDB lineage: Bacteria > Pseudomonadota > Alphaproteobacteria > Sphingomonadales > Sphingomonadaceae > Sandarakinorhabdus. The sequence continues at coordinate 23,001 of JANXVZ010000018.1, forward strand.
TTCGATCGCTGCATCGCGACGCCCGACATGATGGGTCTCGTCGGCCGGCTCGGCAAGGTTCTCGGTCCCAAGGGCATGATGCCGAACCCCAAGCTCGGTACCGTGACCATGAACGTCGGCGAAGCCGTAAAAGCCGCCAAAGGCGGGCAAGTCGAATATCGTGTTGAAAAGGCCGGGATCATCCACGGCATTCTCGGCAAGGCGAGCTTCCCCGAAGGTGACCTGCGCGCCAATTTCGACGCGCTGATGGATGCGGTGATCCGCGCCAAGCCATCGGGCGCCAAGGGCAAGTACCTGCAGAAGGTTGCGCTCAGCTCGACGATGGGTGCCGGTGTCAAGGTCGATACCACGACCGTCGGCGGCGCCATCTAGCGCCGACGTCGCGATTTTCGGGACCCCCTTGTGGCCGTGGCGGCCACAAGGGGGTTTTGTTTTTCGCCGGAATGCTGTAGGCGCCCACAACTTCCTGCTGCCGGGTGCTCCTCAAGGGTGCCCAGGAGCAGAAAACCGTCCGAGATTGCAGGTGCTCGCAAGAGCTTAAGCCCCCGAAGGGCCTGCATGAGACGGGGAAAGTTTTTACCGGTGCCATCGTGTGATGATGTCCCGGGTCTGCGAACGGAGCCTTGCTCCGTGCGTCGGCGACGATCCCTCGGACGGGCCACCGGCCCGGACCTCCCGTTCGGGCCTTGGCTCAACTGATGCCATGTCAATGGCATCACAACCCAAGGAGAGAGCATGGATCGCGCTCAAAAATCCGAGCAGATCTCTGGTCTTGCCAAGACGTTGTCCGAAACGTCCGTGATTGTGGTCACCCGCAACCACGGCCTGACGGTGGCCCAGGTCACCGATCTTCGGAACCGGATGCGGCAGGCTGGAGCCAGCTTCAAGGTGACCAAGAATCGCCTTGCGCGCATCGCGCTCGAAGGCACGCCTTACCAGCCGATCGGCGATTTGCTGACCGGTCCGACCGCCTTTGCCACGTCGACCGATCCGGTCGCCGCTGCCAAGGTCGCGGTCGATTTCGCCAAGACGACCGACAAGTTCGAGATCGTCGGCGGCGCAATGGGAACGACTGTCCTCGACATCAACGGCATCAAGGCTCTCGCCGAACTGCCGTCGCTCGATGCCCTGCGTTCCAAGATCATCGGCCTCATCAACGCGCCGGCTACCAAGCTCGCCCAGCTGGCCAATGCGCCCGCAGGCAAGCTGGCCCGCGTGTTCGAGGCTTATGCCACCAAGGACGCTGCTTGAACGCAACGCCGTTGACCCGGCGTTTCACAGACATACGAAAACTGGAGATATAACATGGCTGACCTGAACAAGATCGTTGAAGAACTCTCGGCGCTGACCGTGCTCGAAGCAGCGGACCTCGCCAAGATGCTTGAAGAGAAGTGGGGCGTTTCCGCCGCCGCTGCCGTCGCCGCTGGCCCGGCCGCCGCTGCCGCGCCTGCCGCTGCCGTTGAAGAGAAGACCGAATTCGACGTCGTGCTGACCGGCGACGGCGGCAAGAAGATCAACGTCATCAAGGAAGTCCGCGCCATCACCGGTCTCGGCCTCACCGAAGCCAAGACGCTCGTCGAATCGGCTCCCAAGGCCATCAAGGAAGGCGTCAACAAGGCTGAAGCCGAAAAGATCAAGGCGCAGATCGAAGCTGCCGGCGGCACCGTCGAGCTCAAGTAAGGCGAAGCGCCGCGAGTGCGCAGCGCAAGCTGCGCGCAGGCAGGCGCAAGCCCGGCCAGCCGGGCGCGGGGAAACCTCCGCGATCCGGTCCGGCATTAGCCGCGGCTCGGCCGCGGCCTTCCAAAAGACTGGAAAGGGCGGTCCGCAAGGGCCGCCCTTTCTTCATGCGCTGGGAGTTCCGGCGCCCGACGTGCAGAATCCCCCTTCCCCAAATCCATCATCGCCCCTATATGGCACCTACACGACATTCCCGGCCCTCCGCTGCAAGCGGACAAGGCCGACCTCCCGCCCTCGGGACACGGTTCGTATAGTGCGAACGAACCGCGACGAATTGGGGGCAGGCAGGCAGTATCGCCAAGGCCCGTGCGGCATTCGGACACATCCGAACGCCGTGCGGTTTTTGTTGTCACGGGGTTTCGCCCCGTGACGGGCACGAGATTTTGAGAGGCGAGCGACCACATGGCCACCCAGATGAAGCAGACGCCACCCGCCGGGAACATCTTCAACGCGCGCCGCCGCATCCGCAAGAACTTCGGCAAGATCGGCGAAGTCGTGCAGATGCCCAACCTCATCGAGGTGCAGCGCGAATCCTACGAACATTTCCTGCGTTCGCGGCCGGCCGAAGGCTATGTCTCGGGCCTGGAAAAGACCCTGCGCTCGGTGTTCCCGATCCGCGATTTCGCCGGCACCGCCGAGCTTGATTTCGTCCATTACGAACTCGAAGAGCCGAAATACGACACCGACGAGTGCCGCCAGCGCGGCATGACCTATGCGGCGCCGATGCGCGTGACACTGCGCCTCATCGTCTTTGAAGTCGATGCCGACACCGAAACCCGCTCGGTCCTCGATATCAAGGAACAGGACGTCTACATGGGCGACATGCCCTTGATGACGCACAACGGCACCTTCATCATCAACGGCACCGAGCGTGTCATCGTCAGCCAGATGCACCGTTCGCCCGGCGTGTTCTTCGACCATGACCGCGGCAAGACCCATGCGTCGGGCAAGTTCCTGTTCGCCGCGCGGGTCATCCCTTATCGCGGCTCGTGGCTCGATTTCGAGTTCGACGCCAAGGACATCGTCAACGTCCGCATCGACCGCAAGCGCAAGCTGCCGGTCACCAGCCTGCTCTATGCGCTCAACTGGAACTCGGAAGAGATTCTCAACCTGTTCTACAACCGCGTCACCTGGGTGCGCGGGCACGGTTCGCAGGGCGAGGCCGGCTGGGTCGTGCCCTTCGTCGAGGCCAACTGGCGCGGCCAGAAGCCGACCTTCGACATCGTCAACGGCGAAACCGGCGAAGTCGTCTTCCCGCTGGGCACCAAGATCACGCCGCGTATCGCCCGCAAGGCGGTCACCGACGGCCTGACGACGCTGCTCATCCCGACCGAGGAAATCTTCGGCCGCTACAGCGCCTTCGATCTCATCAACGAAGCCACCGGCGAAATCTATATCGAGGCCGGCGACGAGCTGACCGCCGAGAATCTCGACAAGATCGACAAGTCGGGCCAGTCGTCGATCGAGCTGCTCGACATCGATCACGTCTCGGTCGGTCCGTGGATCCGCAACACGCTGATGGCCGACAAGGTCGAGGAGCGCGACCATGCGCTCAGCGAGATCTATCGCGTCATGCGCCCCGGCGAGCCGCCAACGCGCGAGACTGCCGAAGCCATGTTCTACGGCCTGTTCTTCGACGCCGACCGTTATGACCTGTCGGCCGTCGGCCGCGTCAAGATGAACATGCGCCTCGACCTCGACGTCGCCGACGACATGACCGTGCTGCGCCGCGAGGACATCCTTGAGGTCGTCAAGACGCTGGTCAATTTGAAGGACGGCAAGGGCGAGATCGACGACATCGACAACCTCGGCAACCGCCGCGTGCGGTCGGTCGGCGAATTGCTCGAAAACCAGTATCGCGTCGGGCTGCTGCGCATGGAGCGCGCCGTCAAGGAGCGCATGAGCAGCGTCGATATCGACACGGTCATGCCCAACGACCTGATCAACGCCAAGCCGGCGGTGGCTGCGGTGCGCGAATTCTTCGGCTCGTCGCAGCTGTCGCAGTTCATGGACCAGACCAACCCGCTGTCGGAAGTCACCCACAAGCGCCGCGTGTCGGCCTTGGGGCCAGGCGGGCTCACCCGCGAACGGGCAGGTTTCGAAGTCCGCGACGTTCACCCGACGCACTATGGCCGCATCTGCCCCATCGAAACCCCGGAAGGTCCGAACATCGGGCTGATCAATTCGCTCGCGACCTTCAGCCGCGTCAACAAATACGGCTTCATCGAGACGCCGTATCGCAAGGTTGTCGACAACAAGCTGACCGATGACGTCGTCTACCTGTCGGCGATGGAGGAGGCCAAGCACACCATTGCGCAGGCCAACGCCGACACCGGCAAGGACGGCAGCTTCACCGAGGACCTCATCTCGGCGCGCGAAGCCGGCGAATTCCTGATGGCGCCGCGCAACCAGATCACCCTGATGGACGTGTCGCCCAAGCAGCTCGTCTCGGTCGCCGCCTCGCTGATCCCGTTCCTCGAGAATGATGACGCCAACCGCGCGCTGATGGGCTCGAACATGCAGCGCCAGGCGGTGCCGCTGGTCCGCGCCGAGGCGCCGTTCGTCGGCACCGGCATGGAAGGCACCGTCGCGCGTGATTCGGGTGCCGCCATCGGTGCACGCCGGTCGGGCATCATCGACCAGGTCGATGCGACGCGTATCGTCATCCGCGCCACCGACGAAGTCGAGCCGGGCAAGTCGGGCGTCGACATCTACACGTTGATGAAGTTCCAGCGTTCGAACCAGAACACCTGCATCAACCAGCGCCCGCTGGTGAAGGTCGGCGACCTAGTTTCGAAGGGCGACATCATCGCCGATGGCCCCTCGACCGAGGATGGCGAACTGGCGCTCGGCCGGAACGCGCTCGTCGCGTTCATGCCGTGGAATGGCTACAACTACGAAGATTCGATCCTGATCAACGAAAAGATCGTCAAGGAAGACATCTTCACCTCGATCCACATCGAGGAGTTCGAAGTCATGGCCCGCGACACCAAGCTTGGGCCGGAAGACATCACCCGCGATATCCCGAACGTCGGCGAGGAAGCCCTGCGCAACCTCGACGAAGCCGGCATCGTCTATATCGGCGCCGAAGTGGAGCCGGGCGATATCCTGTGCGGCAAGATCACGCCGAAGGGCGAATCGCCGATGACGCCGGAGGAAAAGCTGCTCCGCGCCATCTTCGGTGAAAAGGCCTCGGATGTGCGCGATACCTCGCTGAAACTGCCGCCCGGCGTTGCCGGCACGGTCGTCGAAGTGCGCGTCTTCAACCGCCACGGCATCGACAAGGACGAACGCGCCCTGCAGATCGAACGCGAGGAAATCGAGCGTCTCGAAAAGGATGCCGCCGATGAACGCGCCATTCTCGACCGTGCAACCTATGCCCGGCTCAAGAACGCGCTGATGGGCCAGACCTCGGTCGCGACGCCCAAGGGCCTCAAGAAGGGTGCCGTCATCGACGACGCGCTGCTCGAGGAACAGCCGCACCGCGAATGGTGGAAGTTCGGCGTCGCCGACGACCGCGCCCAGTCGGACCTCGAGGCGTTGAAGCAGCAGTGGGACGATGCCCAGGCTTCGATCGCCGCACGTCTCGACGACAAGAAGTCGAAGCTCCAGTCGGGCGACGAACTGCCGCCGGGCGTGCTCAAGATGGTCAAGGTCTTCGTCGCGGTGAAGCGCAAGCTGCAGCCGGGCGACAAGATGGCCGGGCGCCATGGCAACAAGGGCGTCATCAGCCGTATCCTGCCGGCGGAGGACATGCCGTTCCTCGCCGACGGGACGCCGGTTGATATCGTGCTCAACCCGCTGGGCGTGCCGAGCCGCATGAACGTCGGCCAGATCTTCGAGACCCATCTCGGCTGGGCCGCGCGCGGCCTTGGCAAGCAGATCGGTGCGATGCTGGAAGACATCCATGCCCGCGGCAAGGACCTCATCAGCGCCGACACCAACGAACTGCGCGGCAAGCTGGAGGCCATCTACGGCGGCCAGTATACCTCCGACGTCAAGGACATGACCGACGAACAGGTGCATGAGCTCGCCTCCAACCTTGCGGGCGGCGTGCCGATGGCGACGCCGGTGTTCGACGGCGCGCGTGAGGCCGATGTGAGCCACATGCTGGAGCTGGCCGGGCTCGATACCTCGGGCCAGGTCGAATTGTTCGATGGCCGCACCGGGGACCAGTTCGATCGCAAGGTGACGGTGGGCTATATCTACATGCTCAAGCTGCATCACCTTGTCGACGACAAGATCCACGCACGTTCGATCGGGCCTTATTCGCTCGTCACCCAGCAGCCGCTGGGCGGCAAGGCGCAGTTCGGTGGTCAGCGCTTCGGGGAAATGGAAGTCTGGGCCTTGCAGGCTTATGGCGCCGCCTACACCTTGCAGGAAATGCTGACGGTGAAGTCCGATGACGTCATCGGGCGCACCAAGGTTTACGAAGCCATCGTCAAGGGCGACGACACCTTCGAGGCCGGCATTCCCGAAAGCTTCAACGTGCTGGTCAAGGAAATGCGGTCGCTGGGTCTCAACGTCGAGCTGCAGAGCCACGAGAAGGTCGAATAGGGGAGCGCGGCGCGGGGGGTGGCGACGCTGCTCCCCCACCGCCTGCCTGCTGAGCAAGCTGGCGGGTCCCTCCCTCTCCCCGACGGGCGAGGGCACCGAGATTAGGAGACGGTTATGAATACCGAACTGATGAATTTCTTCTCGCCGGCCGCCAAGCCCGAGACCTTCGACCAGATCCAGATTTCGCTGGCTTCGCCGGAGCGTATCCGCTCGTGGTCGTTCGGCGAAATCAAGAAGCCCGAAACCATCAACTACCGCACGTTCAAGCCCGAGCGTGACGGGCTCTTTTGTGCGCGCATCTTCGGTCCGATCAAGGATTACGAGTGCCTGTGCGGCAAGTACAAGCGCATGAAGTACAAGGGCATCGTCTGCGAAAAGTGCGGCGTCGAGGTGACCGTCTCCAAGGTTCGGCGCGAGCGCATGGGCCATATCGAGCTTGCCGCCCCGGTCGCACACATCTGGTTCCTGAAGTCGCTGCCGTCGCGCATCGGCATGCTGCTCGACATGCAGCTGAAGAACCTCGAGCGCGTGCTGTATTTCGAACAGTATGTCGTCATCGAGCCCGGCCTGACGCCGATGAAGAAGTTCGACCTCCTCACCGAGGACGAGCTGCTCACCGCCCAGGATGAATATGGCGAGGACGGCTTTGTCGCCGGCATCGGCGCCGAGGCGATCCGCAAGCTGCTCGAGGAAATGGACCTCGAGGGCGAGATGGTGGTGCTCCGCGAGGAGCTCGCCACCACCAAGAGCGAGCTGAAGCCCAAGAAGATCATCAAGCGGATGAAGGTCGTCGAGAGCTTCATCGAGAGCGGCAACAAGCCCGAGTGGATGATCATGACCGTTGTCCCGGTCATCCCGCCCGAACTGCGCCCGCTGGTGCCGCTCGACGGCGGCCGCTTCGCGACGTCGGATCTCAACGATCTCTATCGCCGCGTCATCAACCGCAACAACCGCCTCAAGCGGCTGATCGAACTGCGCGCCCCGGACAACATCGTCCGCAACGAAAAGCGCATGCTGCAGGAAGCCGTCGATGCGCTGTTCGACAACGGCCGCCGTGGCCGTACGATCACCGGTGCCAACAAGCGCCCGCTGAAGTCGCTGTCCGACATGCTCAAGGGCAAGCAGGGCCGTTTCCGCCAGAACCTTCTCGGCAAGCGCGTCGATTATTCGGGTCGTTCGGTCATCGTCACGGGTCCCGAGCTAAAGCTGCACCAGTGCGGCCTGCCCAAGAAGATGGCGCTCGAGCTGTTCAAGCCGTTCATCTACTCACGCCTCGATGCCAAGGGTCTGTCGATGACCCTCAAGCAGGCCAAGAAGTGGGTCGAAAAGGAGCGCAAGGAAGTC
>JANXVZ010000042.1 GCA_025351405.1 Sphingomonadales bacterium
ACGCTGTGCAACAAGATGGCGCCGGCGCTGCGCCGCGTCTACGACCAGATGGCAGAGCCGCGCTACGTCATCTCGATGGGCAGCTGCGCCAATGGCGGCGGCTATTATCACTACAGCTATTCGGTGGTGCGCGGCTGCGACCGCATCGTCCCGGTCGATATCTATGTGCCCGGCTGCCCGCCGACCGCCGAAGCGCTTCTTTACGGCATCCTGGCGCTGCAGCGGAAGATCCGCCGCGTCGGCAGCTTCGAACGATGAGCGTCACCGCCCCCGAGGTCGGCCGCGATAGCTGGCCGGTGATGGCATCGGTCGATGGCGTCGCTGACCATCTGCGCGCGCGGCTCGGCGACGCAGTGATCGAGATCGTCGAGGCTGCGCATGAAACCGCGGTTACCGTTCGGCGCGAGGCGTTGGTCACAGCGATCACCAGCCTGCGTGACGATCCGGCGTTGCGGCTTAACCAGCTGATCGACATTTGCGGAGTCGACTACCCCGACCGGCATGAGCGCTTCGACGTCGTCTATCACCTGCTGTCGATGGCGCTTAACCTGCGCCTGCGCGTCAAGGTGACGACCGACACCCGCACCCCCGTGCCGTCGCTGACCGGCGTCTATCACGTCGCCGGCTGGTACGAGCGCGAGACCTATGATTGCTATGGTGTGCTGTTCGACGGCAACCCCGATCTGCGCCGCATCCTCACTGACTACGGTTTCGAGGGTCATCCGTTCCGCAAGGATTTCCCGCTGACCGGGCACGTCGAGCTGCGTTATTCCGAGGAACACAAGCGCGTCGTCTATGAGCCGGTAAAGCTGGCGCAGGATTTCCGCTCGTTCGATTTCCTGTCGCCCTGGGAGGGGACGGATTACGTGTTGCCTGGCGATGAAAAGGCAAAGCCCAATGGTTGACCTCGCCACTACCGCCTGGACCAGGGACGATACCGCCGACCTGCTGCCCGCGAAGGACGGCAACGCCATCCAGAACTACATGATCAACTTCGGGCCCCAGCATCCGGCGGCGCACGGCGTGCTGCGGCTGGTGATGGAGCTTGACGGCGAGATCATCGAGCGTTGTGATCCCCATATCGGCCTGCTCCATCGCGGCACCGAAAAGCTGATCGAATACAAGACCTACCTGCAGGCGTTGCCCTATATGGACCGCCTCGATTACGTCAGCCCGATGTGCATGGAGCACAGCTATGTGCTCGCCATCGAGAAGCTGGCGGGCATCGAGGTGCCGCTGCGGGCCAAGTATATCCGCACGATGTTCGCGGAAATCACCCGCATTCTCAACCACATCCTCAACGTGACGACCCATGCGATGGACGTCGGCGCGATGACGCCGATCCTGTGGCTGTTCGAGGAACGCGAGAAGCTGCTCGGTTTCTACGAGCGGGTGTCAGGCGCGCGCTTCCACGCCGCCTATTTCCGCCCCGGCGGCGTCCACCAGGATATGCCGGATGCCCTGCTCGGCGACATCCGCGACTGGGCCGACAATTACCTGAAGGTGCTCGACGAGATGCAGGGCCTCGTCGCCGACAACCGCATTTTCAAGCAGCGCAACGTCGATATCGGGGTGATTTCAAAGGAAGACGCCATCGCCTGGGGCTTCACCGGGCCGTGCATCCGCGCCTCGGGGGTCGCCTGGGACTTGCGCAAGAGCCAGCCCTACGACGCCTATCACCTGATGGATTTCGACGTGATGGTGTCGAACGACGGCGATTGCTACGGCCGCTTCATGGTCCGCATGGGTGAGATGCGCGAATCGATCAAGATAATCCGCCAGTGCCTCGACCAGATGCCCGAAGGCCGCCACGCCACCCTCGACAAGAAGGTGTCGCCGCCCTCGCGGGGTGAAATGAAGCGCTCGATGGAAGCGCTGATCCACCATTTCAAGCTCTACACCGAGGGCATCCATGTGCCCGCCGGCGAAGTCTATGTGGCGACCGAAAGTCCCAAGGGTGAGTTCGGCATCTTCATGGTGGCGGACGGTACCAACAAGCCATGGCGCTGCCATATCCGCGCGACGGGGATGGCGCATCTGCAGGCGATGGATTTCCTCTGCAAGGGGCACATGCTCGCTGATGCGCCGGCGATCCTCGGGTCGCTGGATATAGTTTTCGGCGAGGTGGACCGGTGACGTCGTCAACCTACACCCCCGTGTCGCAGCAGCACCCCGGCAAGGCGCCGCGCGAATTCGCCGATTTCGCCTGGACTCCGGCGAACGCCGAGGAGGCTACGCGCATCGTCGCGCTCTATCCGCAGGGCCGCCAGCATTCCGCCATCATGCCGCTGCTATGGCTGGCGCAGGAGCAGATGGCCGCCGCGACAGGTTCGGCTTGGCTGCCGGTGCCCGTCATCGAGTTCGTCGCGGCGCAGATCGGTATGCCGTATATCCGCGCCTATGAGGTGGTCACCTTCTACACCATGTATAATCTGAAGCCGGTCGGGCGCTTCCACGTCCAGGTCTGCGGGACGACGCCGTGCCAGTTGCGCGGCTCCGACGACATCATGAAGGCGTGCAAGGATAAGGGTCTCGTCAAAGGCGCTAACACGCCGGATGGGCTGTTCACGCTCAGCGAAGTCGAATGCCTCGGCGCCTGCGCCAATGCGCCAATGGTACAGATCAACGCCGACAATTACGAAGACCTGACCTATGAAACGATGACGGCGATCCTCGAGACGCTGGCCAGCGGCGGGACGCCGAAGCCGGGCTCGCAGATAGGCCGCGTGGCGAGTTGCCCCGAGGGCGGGCCGACCAGTCTGTTGGAGACGACCGTTGCTCGCTGACGCCGATCGCATCTTCACCAACCTCTATGGCTTCCAGCCATGGGGCCTCGAACACGCCCGCAAGCGCGGCGACTGGGAGGACACCAAGTCGCTCCTCGCCGGTGGTCCCGATGCGATCATCGATGCCATAAAGGCCAGCGGGCTGCGTGGCCGCGGCGGGGCAGGGTTCCCGACCGGCATGAAGTGGAGCTTCATGCCCAAGACGCCGAATCCCGACCGGCCGAGCTACCTCGTCATCAACGCCGATGAATCCGAGCCGGGCAGCTGCAAGGACCGCGAAATCATCCGCCACGATCCGCACAAGCTGATCGAAGGCGCGCTCGTCGCCGGTTTCGCGATGCGGGCGAGCGCTGCGTACATCTACATCCGCGGCGAATATGTGCGGGAGGCCGAAGTGCTGTTCGCCGCCGTCGCCGAGGCTTACAAGGCCGGCCTCATCGGCAAGAACGCCTGCGGGTCGGGCTATGATTTCGACGTCATCGTCCATCGCGGCGCCGGGGCATATATCTGCGGCGAAGAAACCGCGATGCTCGAAAGCCTTGAGGGCAAGAAGGGCCAGCCGCGCCTCAAGCCGCCATTTCCGGCCGGCGTCGGCCTTTATGGCAACCCGACGACGGTCAACAATGTCGAGTCGATCGCCGTCGCGCCGACCATATTGCGGCGCGGCGCGGCGTGGTTTGCCGGCATCGGCCGCCCCAAGAACGAAGGCACCAAGCTGTTCCAGATCAGCGGCCATGTGAACAAGCCTTGTGTCGTTGAAGAAGCCATGGGCCTGCCGTTCCGCGAGTTGATCGACGTGCATTGCGGCGGCATCCGCGGCGGTTGGGACAATCTGCTTGCGG
>JANXVZ010000003.1 GCA_025351405.1 Sphingomonadales bacterium
TCCTACCCGGGGAGCCAGTGCCAGCCTGAACGCACGGCCTGAATGCAGGGCGGTGCACGGCGGCGTCACATTCACCCTGGCCTGATATTGCAAATCCGCTCCAGCGGGGGCAACACGCCGTGGCGCCATGGGCTTTGGTCCAGGCTGTCGCGGCACATCAAGGCAAGGACCCACACATGACCGACGCCCTCATCATCGACGCTGTGCGCACGCCGCGCGGTATCGGCAAGCCCGGCAAGGGAGCGCTGTCGCACCTTCACCCCCAGCATCTCGCCGCCACGGTGCTGAAAGCGCTGGCAGAGCGCAACAACCTCAACACCGCCGATGTCGATGACATCATCTGGTCGACAAGCACGCAAAAGGGCAAGCAGGGTGGCGACCTCGGCCGCATGGCGGCGCTTGATGCCGGCTATGACATCAAGGCCAGCGGCATGACGCTCGATCGCTTTTGTGGCGGCGGCATCACCACGGTCAACCTGGCCACGGCGCAGATCATGTCCGGCATGGAAGACCTGGTCATTGCCGGCGGCACCGAGATGATGAGCTACACCACCACCATCGGGGCGGAGGAGTTCGCCGCCGGGATCAAGCCGATGGGCATGGGATCGGGCAATGCCCACCTCCAGGCCATCCATCCGCAGTCACACCAGGGTGTGTGCGGCGATGCGATCGCGGCGATGGAAGGCATCAGCCGCGAAGCCGTCGATGCGCTCGGCCTTGAAAGCCAGCGCCGCGCCGATATCGCCATCAAGGAAGGCCGCTTTGCCAAAAGCGTCGTCCGCGTCCTCAATGAAGACGGCAGCGTCGCCCTCGATCACGAGGAATTCCCGCGTCCGCAGACAACCGCCGAAGGCCTTGCCGGGCTGAAGGCGTCGTTCGATGTGGTCGCCGACATGTCGATCCAGCCCGATGGGCAGACCTTTCGCCAGGCGATCACTGCCAAATACCCCGGTCTCGAATTCACCGGCGTCCACCATGCCGGCAATTCCTCGGGCGTCGTCGATGGTGCCGCTGCAATCCTGCTCGCTTCACCGGCCTATGCGGCAAAGCATGGCCTGAAGGCCCGGGCGCGTGTCGTCGCCACCGCCAACATGGGCGATTGCCCGACACTGATGCTCAATGCCCCGGTTGCCGCCGCCAAAAAGGTGCTCGCCAAGGCCGGGCTGACGGTGGATGACATCGACCTCTGGGAGATCAACGAAGCCTTCGCCGTGGTTGCCGAAAAGTTCATCCGCGACCTGAAGCTCGATCGCGACAAGGTCAACGTCAATGGCGGTGCCATTGCGTTGGGCCACCCCATCGGCGCCACCGGCGCGATTCTCATCGGCACGCTGCTCGATGAACTGGAACGCCGCGGCCTGAAGCGCGGGTTGGTAACGATGTGCGCCGCCGGCGGCATGGCGCCGGCAATCATCATCGAGCGGGTGTAGCACGCGTCGCCGTCCAGCCTCTGACGCTGGACGGCAATGCTCGCAAACGTCGCGCAATCGGTGACGCATCATCAGATCGTCATCGCTGCGCGATAGTTTTTGATGCTTGCGAGATACCACGCGTATCCGCCAGTCTGCGGCTCCCGGCACGTGACAGGACGAGATATTCCACAATGTTCGCCCCTCCAGCCAGCGACGCACCCGCCAGCCCTTCCGTGGTTTTGACGCATTTGGCGCGTTTGGAAGCGGAGAGTATTCACATTCTCCGGGAGGTTGTTGCGGAGGCGGATCGTCCTGTGATGCTGTACAGCGTCGGCAAGGACAGTGCGGTAATGCTGCACCTGGCGAAGAAGGCGTTTTATCCGGCTGCGCCGCCGTTTCCGTTGTTGCATGTCGACACGACGTGGAAGTTCAAGGCGATGTACGCGCTCCGCGAGAAGGCGGCGCGCGAGGCGGGGATGGAGCTTCTGGTCCACACCAACCCGGAGGCGGTGGCGCGGGGGATCAACCCCTTCGATCATGGCGGGCTGCACACCGACATGTGGAAGACCGAGGGGCTGAAGCAGGCGCTCGACCAGCATGGCTTCGACGTGGCGTTCGGGGGTGCCCGGCGCGACGAGGAGAAGAGCCGCGCCAAGGAGCGCGTGTTCAGCTTTCGCAGCGCCAGCCATCGCTGGGACCCCAAGAACCAGCGCCCCGAGCTGTGGAACCTCTACAACGCCAAAAAGGCCAGGGGCGAGAGCATCCGGGTGTTCCCGATCTCGAACTGGACCGAGCTCGACATCTGGCAATATATCCAGCTCGAGAACATCGAGATCGTGCCGCTGTACTTCAGCGCACCGCGGCCGACGGTGGAGCGGGGCGGCATGCTGCTGATGGTCGATGACGAGCGCTTCCGGCTCGACCCCGGCGAGGTGCCGGTGATGCGCTCGATCCGCTTTCGCACGCTCGGCTGCTATCCGCTGACCGGTGCCGTCGAGAGCGAGGCGACGACGCTGTCGCAAGTCATCCAGGAGATGCTGCTGACGACGACCTCCGAACGCCAGGGCCGCGCCATCGACCATGACCAGGCGGCGTCGATGGAGAAGAAGAAAGCGGAAGGGTATTTCTGATGGCCGATGTCGAAGCAGCGCCCGCCGCCCCCGCCGCCATCTACGAGACCGACGCGCTGATCGCGTCGGACATCGACGCCTATCTCGCCCTTCACCAGCACAAGTCGCTGCTGCGCTTCATCACCTGCGGCTCGGTCGACGACGGCAAGTCGACCCTTATCGGCCGGCTGCTCTATGATTCCAAGACGATCTTCGAGGACCAGCTGGCGGCGCTCGAGGCCGACAGCAAGCGCGTCGGCACCCAGGGCCAGGACATCGACTTCGCCCTTCTCGTCGATGGCCTTGCCGCCGAGCGCGAGCAGGGAATCACCATCGATGTCGCCTATCGCTTCTTTGCCACCGAGAAGCGCAAGTTCATCGTCGCCGACACGCCGGGCCACGAGCAATATACCCGCAACATGGTCACCGGCGCCTCGACCGCCGACCTTGCCGTCATTTTGGTCGACGCCAGGAAGGGCGTCCTCACCCAGACCCGGCGGCACAGCTACCTCGCCCATCTCATCGGCATCAGGAACATCGTGCTCGCCGTCAACAAGATGGACCTTGTCGGCTATGACGCGGCGGTGTTCGACGCCATCGTCGCCGATTACCGCGCCTTTGCCGCCAGCATCGGCATCACCGACTTCACCGCCATGCCGATCTCGGGGTTCAAGGGCGACAACATCATCGCCGCCTCGCCGAACACCCCCTGGTATCATGGCCCGGCGCTGGTCGCCCATCTCGAAGCCGTCGAGCTCGACGTCACGGCGGCGCAGGACAAGCCGTTCCGCATGCCGGTGCAATGGGTCAACCGCCCCAACCTCGACTTTCGCGGCTTTGCCGGGCTCGTCGCATCGGGCACGGTCAAGCCCGGCGACGCCGTCCGCATCCTGCCCAGCGGCAAGACCACGAGCGTGGCGCGCATCGTGGCGTACGGCGGCGACCTCGATATCGCCATCGCCGGCCAGTCGGTGACGCTGACGCTTGTGGACGAAGTCGATTGCTCGCGCGGCGATGTCATCAGCATCGCCGACAGCCCTCCCGAGGTCGCCGACCAGTTCGAGGCCACCATCGTCTGGATGGCCGACGAGGCGATGATCGCCGGGCGGCCCTATTGGTTGAAGCTCGGCACCCAGCTGGTCTCGGCGACGATCGCGGCGCCAAAGTACCAGGTCAACGTCAACACCATGGAGCATCTGGCGGCGCGGACCTTCGAGCTCAACGCCATCGGCGTCGCGACGCTGAGCACCGACCGGCCGATCGTCTTCGAGCCCTATGCCGAAAATCACAGCCTCGGCGGCTTCATCCTCATCGACAAGATCAGCAATGCGACGGTGGCGGCGGGGATGCTCAACTTTGCCTTGCGCCGCGCCCAGAACGTCCATTGGCAGGCCACCGACATCGACCGTGCCGCCCATGCCCGGCTGAAGATCCAATCCCCCGCCGTGCTGTGGTTCACCGGGCTGTCGGGTGCCGGCAAGTCGACGATCGCCAACCTCGTCGAGAAGAAGCTGCACCGGATGCACCGCCACACCTTCCTGCTCGACGGCGACAACGTCCGCCACGGCCTCAACAAGGACCTCGGGTTCACCGAGGCCGACCGCATCGAGAACATCCGCCGCGTCGGCGAGGTGGCGCGGCTGATGGCCGATGCCGGGCTGATCGTCATCACCGCCTTCATCTCGCCGTTCCGCATCGAACGCCAGATGGTCCGCGACATGCTGCCGCCGGGCGAGTTCATCGAGATCCACATCGACACGCCGCTTGCGCAAGCCGAGGCCCGCGACGTCAAGGGCCTCTACAAGAAAGCCCGCGCCGGCCAGTTGAAGAACTTCACCGGCATCGACAGCCCCTATGAACCCCCCGAAAACCCCGACATCCGCATCGATACCACCGCGATGACACCCGACGAAGCCGCAAACATCATCGTCGAAAGGCTGCTCGGATGACCCAAAGCGATGACCAGCTGGCGACGCGGCTCGCCACCGAAGCCGGGGCGCTGCTGCTGGCGCTGCAGGGCGGCGGCACATTGGCCGGCAAGGACCTGGGTGCCGAAGGCGACCGGATCGCCAATGCGATGCTGATGACCCTGCTCGAAGTCGAGCGCCCCGACGACGCCATCCTGTCGGAGGAGGAAAAGAACGACACCGCACGCTGCGCCCGCAGCCGGGTGTGGATCATCGATCCGCTCGACGGCACCCGCGAGTACAGCGAGGGCCGCAGCGACTGGGCGGTCCATGTCGGGCTTGCCGTCGACGGCGTGGCGACCGTCGGCGCGGTGGCGCTGCCGGGGCTGGGCGTGACCCTGTCGTCGGGCGCCCCTGGCCCGATGCCGGCGCCCAACACGCCGCTGCGGATGCTGGTCAGCCGCACGCGGCCGGCCGCCGAAGCGGTGGCAGTCGCCAAGGCCCTCGGCGCCGACCTGCTGCCGATGGGCTCCGCCGGCGCCAAGGCGATGGCGGTGGTGCGCGGCGAGGCCGATATCTACCTGCATTCCGGCGGACAATATGAATGGGACAATTGCGCCCCCGTCGCCGTGGCACGGGCCGCGGGCTTCCACGTCAGCCGCATCGACGGCAGCCCCCTCGTCTACAACTGCGCCGACCCCTACCTGCCCGACCTGCTGATCTGCGCCCCTGCCCTTGTCGACCCGGTGATGGCAGCGCTGGGCGCGCTATAGAAAGCCGCGCAATTCGGCCATGAACTGCTCGAACTGGTCATGGTGCAGCCAATGACCGGCATTTTCGAAGGTCACCGACCGCGCGTTCTGAAAATAGCCGATACGACCATCCTCGACGGGGTCCGATGCCCAGCTCTTGCGGCCATAGCACAGCAGGACCGGGCAGGTGATTGCCCCCCACAGCGCATGGATTTCGGCCTGGGTGAAATCGATCGGCGACCAGGCATGGAGATAATTGTCGAACTTCCAGCTCCAGGTGCCGTCCTCGTTGCGGCTGGTGCCGTGGATCGTCAGGTAACGGGCATGATCGGCCGAGAGATAGGCGTTCTCGCTCTGCATGCGGGCAAAGGCGTCCTCGAGCGTTGCATAGCGCCTTGGCTGGCGACCCGCGGCATCGCGCTTGGCGTCGATCCAGTTGCGAAAGCGTTGCGCCGACCCGATGGCGTCACGCTCCGCCTGCATTCTGGGCGATGGCCCCAGGCCTTCGATCGCCACCAGCCGGGCAACACTGTCCGGATATAACCCGGTGTAGCGAAGCGCGATGTTGCCGCCGAGCGAGTGCGCCACCAGCGTCACGGGCGCGAGCCGCGCCTGGTGCACAAGCTGGGCCAGATCATAGACATAAGCGGCCATCGTATAGTCGCCGTCAGGGGACCAGGCACTGTCGCCATGGCCGCGCAGATCGGGTGCCATGACGTGCCAGTCCTGACGCAATTGTTGCGCCACCCAATCCCAGCTGCGGCAATGGTCGCGCCCGCCGTGGATAAGCAGCAAGGGCGGCGCATCGGGATTACCCCAATCGGTGTAGTGCAATTTCAGCCGCTGGGAGATGAAGCTGTGCGACGTCGGGCTGGCTTCGATCGGCTGGGCCGTGCGCGCTGCAGTAACGATCTCTGTCATGGCATGTCCCCGGTTTGTGCCGAACGCCGTAGCAATTGCAGGGGCATCCCGTCCATCGGCGCAAGCAACCTCTTATTGGCTATTGTGAATCCTAGGATTGCAAAAAGTTCATATACGTTGGACTATTGTAAAGTGGCGGGGTGTCGGGGGGCAGGATGCGATTGAGTTTCGCGCTATCGGTTCGTGCGGGGCTCGCCCTGGCGGGGCTTTCCGTTGGTGGCGCCAGTGTATTTGCCCAGACAGTTCCGCCGGTTGCAAAGCCGCCACCCGGAACCGGCCTGCCCGCTCGCGAGCAGGTCCAGCAGGCGACCCCGCCCGCAACAACGACTCCCAGCGTTCGCGTCGACAGCCGCAACGCCATCGGCACGCCGGCCTGCGCGCTCGCCGGTTCGCCACTGCGCGTCAACATCGATCATGTGCGCTACACGCCGCTCGGGCGCCCCGCCATTGCGCCGGCGATCGCCGAGGCCCTGGCCGGCGTCGCACTGCCGGTCAAGGGCGACCAGCCGATCAGCGGCGTCTGCACCATCCGCGACAGCGCCAATGCAGCGCTGCGCCGTGCCGGCTTTGTCGCATCGGTGCAGATTCCGCCGCAGGAGATCAGCAACGGCGAGCTCGTGCTTGCCGTCATCGTCGCCCGCACTACCGAGATCCGGGTCCGCGGCGAGGCCGGCTCGCACCGCGCCGCACTTGAAAAGCGCATTGCCGAAATCCGTGCGCTCGATCCGGTCAACGAGCGCGACATCGAACGTATCCTGTTGCTTGCCGGGGATATTCCGGGGCTGGATGTCCAGCTTTCGCTCCGTCCTGCCGGTACCGCGCCCGGTGATGTGATCGGCGATCTCAACCTTGCCAGCCAGCATTTTGCCGTGTTCGCCAACATCCAGAACTACGGGTCCAAGCAGCTCGGTCGCGAGACGGCCTATGTGCGCGCCGAGACGTATGGCCTGCTCAACAGCAGCGACCTGTTGTACGTGGCCGGTTCCGCGACGCTGGACTTCAAGGAACAGCAGGTTGCGCAGGCCGGCTATACGAGCTGGCTCGACGCATCGGGCACCACCCTGGGTGGCCGCATCGTTTACGCTTGGTCGCATCCGACGCTCGACCAGCTCGACCTGCGCTCGCAATCGATCATCGCCGGCATCGACATCGGCCGTCCGCTGCTGCGATCGGTCAAGACCAATGTGGCGGTGACCGGTGGCTTTGAACTGCTCG
This sequence comes from Sphingomonadales bacterium, assembly GCA_025351405.1. Lineage (GTDB taxonomy): Bacteria > Pseudomonadota > Alphaproteobacteria > Sphingomonadales > Sphingomonadaceae > Sandarakinorhabdus. The sequence goes on from JANXVZ010000003.1 coordinate 7,317, forward strand.
AGCAACGCACCCGCGTCTACGGCGGGCCCAAGCCATCGCCGCTCAACCGTGACAAGCTGCGCGTGCTTTATGCGCGCATCGACGGCAGCTATCGCGAGCCACGGCCTGAGGGCGGCGACAGGCTGTTCCTCCACGCGGGGCTTGAAGTCCGCAAGGGTGTCGACCTGTTCAGGGCATCCAAGGCCGGTACCGGCGCCTCGCCCGACGGCTATACGCTGTCGCGGTTCGACGGTGACCCGCAGGCGACCGTCGTGCGCGGCGACGCCGATGCGATCATCGGGCTCGGGCCGATCTTCAGCCTGGCCGCCAGCGCCAAGGGCCAATGGGCAAACCACGCGCTGCTCAACCTCGAGGAGTATTCGATCGGGACCCTGACCATCGGCCGCGGCTATGATCCGGGCTCCAACTCGGGCGACCGATTGATCGGCCTGCGGGCGGAGCCGCGCATACGGCTGCCGTTGAAGCTGCCGGCGGTGATCTCGCTGCTCGGCTTCTACGACAGCATCTGGCTGGACAACCTGGACCGCAATTCCACCGAGGCAAGCCGCTATCTGTCATCCTATGGCGGCGGCATCGAAGTCGCGTTGCCCGGGCAGCTGGTGTTCGAACTGCTGTACGCCAAGCCACGCAACAAAGCCCTGTCGTTCGATTCCAAACCGCCCCCGGGACGCGTCCTCGTCTCCCTGACCGCAAAGTTCAGCCCCAATGCTCGCTGATCATCCCATCCCGGCGGGTGCCGGACCAGACCGTGGCACGGTGCGCGCCGGCCGGGTTCGAGCCCGCCTGGCGCTGTCGACGGCTCTCGGCGGCGCGCTGCTGCTGATGCTGCAACCCCAGGCGCGTGCAGCGCAGCCCCTGCCGACGCTGAGCAGCATTGTCTCGATCACCGCGAGCGGCCCGCCGACCACAACCGCCTTCACCGCCACCACAGTCGATATCGGGCTTAAGGCGCGCAGCACCATCATCGACTGGCATGATTTCAGCGTCCCCACCGGCACCACGGCAACATTTACCGATGCCAGGCCGGGCGGCACACAGGGCTCCAACAGCATCGCGGTCCTCAACCGCGTCATCGGCACCCTTGGCGTCGTACCACCGACGGAAATTTTCGGCCACCTCAATGCCGATCCCAACGTGTCGGTGTTCCTTGTCAATTCCACCGGAATCCTGTTCGGCAACGGCGCGGCGGTCAATGTCGGCTCGCTTGTCGCCAGCACGATCGATATCAGCAATGCCGCATTCGGCGCAGTCGGTGGCTATGTCTTCAGTGCCCCCGGCGCCATCGGTCCGGTCACGGTTGCCACGGGCGCCAACATAACGGCCGTCAACGGACTTGCCGGCGGATCGATCGTCCTGATCGGCGCCACCATCGATACGCGGGGCACCCTCGCGGCACCCAATGGCAATGTCGGGCTGGTATCCGCGACCGATGTGACGGTTGCGCTGGATCCCGGCAGCCCATTGTCGCTGACCATCAAGGAAGGCACCTCGCTTTCGGCGCCGATCGTGGCGCGCGGCACCATCGGTGGCCAGAATGTCGTTTTTGCTGCCGCGACCATCGGCACCGTCACCGATGCCCTTCTCGATGTCCAGGCTGCGGTGACCGCGACGACGGCGGCCGTGTCCGATCGCGGCATCGTGCTGGTTGCAGGGCCGAGTGCGGCCGCCAGCCCGACGGTCAGCTTTGCCGGCACCGGCAACCATTCCGGCGTCATCGGCACGCCGCTGGGCGGCAGCCTTGTCGCCACCGGCCTTGGCGGCGGCGTCACCGTGTTGTCGTCGGGTGCGATCACCAATCCCGGCACGGCGGCGACCCTTACCGCGTCGCAGGATATCGCCGTGCGCAACGCCACCGGCAATATCGCGCTTGGTGCGATTGCGAGCAGCGCCGGCAATGCCAGCGTGCTGTCCGATCTTGGCAGCGTCACCCTCGCTTCGCTGTCCGGCAAGGCCGGCGCCATCGCCAAGGGCACCGCGCTCGATGTCGGCGCCGTCAGTTCAAGCAGCGGCGACGTCACCCTGAATGCCTCGACGGGCAACCTCAACGCAACCACGATCGCGGGCGGCGTCATCAGCCTCGACGCCGGGGCCGACCTTGTGGCGACCAGCGCCAATGGCAGCACCGTGACCGCCAATGCCGGCACGATCACGCTGGGCAGCACCAAGGCAACCGCGGGCAATGCCGCGCTGACCGCCACCACCGGCGCGCTCAAGCTGGGCAGCGCCACCACCAGCGCCGACCTGAAACTCAGTGCCTTCACCAGCGCTGCCGTCACCGGCGCCATCGCCAGCAGCGGCAACTACACGATCACCGCAAAGTCCGTGGCGCTCGGCGATGTCGCTGCCGCGGTCCAGTCCGCCAAGGGCAAGGTCGACATCACAGCCAGCGCCGGCGATATCACCGGCACTGACACGCTGACCCTGCGTGCCAACAGCGCCGATGCCGCAGCCAGCGCCGCCAATGTGCTGGCGCTGGATGCCACGGGCGGCACCATCACGTTCGCGGCGGGCAGTGCACTCCAGGGCGGCGCAACGCAAAAATCCGATGTCGGGGTCCGCCTTGGTACAGCGGCATCCGTCTTGACGCTCGGCGCTGTCAGCGCCCGGACACTCGGCACCATCGATACCGCACACACCACCATCACCGGGCTTGCCAACGATGCCGCGATCAAGTTTGGCGGCGCCGTCGATACCGTTGCCGCACTCTCGGTAACCACCTCCGCAGCGGGCAATTTCGACGCCACCACGGTCAACAGTGCCGACACCCTTTCCATCAACGCGTCGGGAGCGGTCAACGCCACCGGTCTCACCGGAAGCAATGGACTTACCGTTATCGGCTCGACAGTCACGCTGGGCAACGCCGGCGCATCGGCAGGCAATGTCCGCCTCACCGCGACGACCGGCGCGCTGCAACTCGCCACTGCATCGGCAAGCGGCAACCTCGGCCTTGATGCCGGCACCAGTGCCAGCGTCACCGGTGCGGTCACGGTGGGCGGCGACTATGTGATCAATGCGAAATCGGTGGCGCTCGGCGATGTCGCCGCCGCAGTTCAGGCCGCCAAGGGCAAGGTCGATATCACCGCCGGCGCCGGCGGCGTCACCGGCACCGGCACCCTGACCCTGCGCGCGAACAGCGATGGCGTCGGCACCGAAAACCTGGCGCTCGATGCGACGGGCGGCACCATCACCTTCGCAGCGAACAGCCTCCTCGAAGGCGGCCCCGGAAGACAGTCCGACGTGGGAATCCGCCTCGGCACCGGAGGTTCAGTGCTGACGCTCGGCAGGGTCAACGCGCGCAAGCTGGGCAACATCAATACCGGCCATACGACTGTAGCCGGCCTCGTCAACAACGCCGCAATCGTGTTCGGCGGCGCTGTCGATACCGCCAGCGCGCTATCCATCACCACAACGGTCGGCGGCACCTTCGACGCAACGACGGTCAACAGTGCCGACACGCTGACCATCAGCGCGACCGGCGCCGTCACCGCCACCGGCCTGTCGGGCACCAACGGCCTCACCGTCACCGGCCCGTCGATCAACGCCGGGATCATCGGCGCCTCGGCCGGCGCTGCCAATGTGACGAGCACGACCGGCGCGCTGCAGATCGTCGGCGGCACCGTGCAGAGCGCGACCCTTGGCGCTGCAGGCAATGTCGGCATCAGCGGCACCTTGACCGGCGGCGGCGCCATCGGGATCACCGCGGGCGGCAATTTCACCGGCGGCACCATCAACACCACCGGCACGCTTTCGGTGGCCCCGACGGGCAGCGTGACGGCGACGCGGCTGTCGGGCGACGCGGGCCTGACGGTCGGCGCCACCACCATATCGCTTGGCGAAGCGCGTGCCACCGGCGGCAATGCGGTCCTGACCACCTCGGTCGGCCCGCTGCAGGTCACCACCGCCACCACTGGCGGCAACCTCGGGCTGACATCCGCAACCAGCGCCAACGTCGCCGGCGCCGTCACCAGCGGCGGCGATTATGTCATCTTGGCAAAATCGGCTTCCCTCGGCGATGCCACGGCGAGGACCCAATCCGCCAAGGGCAAGATCGACATCACCACCAGCGCCGGCGGCATTACCGGCGCTGGATTGCTGACGCTGCGTGCCAACAGCGACGGCGTCGGCACCGAGATCCTGGCGCTCGACGCCAGCGGCGGTGGCATCAACTTTGCCGCCAGCAGCCTGTTGGAAGGCGGCGCTGCGCAACAATCGGATGTCGGCATACGCCTTGGCAGCGCCGGGACCGCATTGGTCCTCGGCGGCGTCAGCGCCCGCCGGCTGGGCGGGATCGACGCCGGCCACACCATCATCGGCACGCTCAACAACGACGCCGGCATCACCCTGGGCGGCGATGTTGCCGTCATCAGCAGCCTTGCTGTCACCACGAGTACGGGCAACATCAAGACCGCTGCAATCACCGTCAGCGGGCCGGCACAGGCGCTGGCACTGACGACACTTGCCGCGGGCAGCGATATCACCAGCACCGGCGCGCTCGGTGCCGCCGGCACTATCGGGCTTCTGGCGGCGCGCGACCTCACCATCACCACGGCGCAGAGCACCGCGGGCAACATCACCGCCACCGCCGGGACCGGCGCGCTGGTCGCAACCACGCTCGATGCCGCCGGCAGTGTGGTGGCCAGCGCGGCAACCAGCGCCACCATCACCAGTCTCGATTCCGGCAGCAACCCTCTCGCCCCCGACCGCTCGGCCAGCGTCACCGCCAACAGTGTCGACGTTGGCAACGTCATCATCGGCAGCAACCTGTTCCTGACTGCCAACGCCGGTGCACTGACGCTTGGCGGTGGCACCGTCGGAGACAGCGCCACGCTGGTACAGCATGGCCTTGGCGGCGCCCTCAGCATCACCGGAACCTTGACGGTCGGCGGCAATGCCGGCGCCACCGGTGCCATCGCGCTCACCACCGACACCGACCTGCGACTGGCCAGCCTCGTCAACCTGGCCGGCGATATCTCGCTAACCGTCGGCGGCAGCCTGACCGGGCTTGCCAATCCGGGGGGCGGCTTCTTTGGTGCCAACCTGTCCGCAAATGCGCCCGGACATGACATCACCGTCACCGCAAACGCCGCAACGACCCTCGGTACCCTGACCGCCGGGCGCGACATCACCATCAATGGCGGCACCACCACGGTGTCGGGCGCTGTTGTCGCGGGGCGTGATTATAGCGTGACCGGCAACACCGTCAGCCTTGGCAGCGGAGCAGCCGTTGCCCAATCGGCCGGCGGGACGGTGTCGGTGCTGACAAACACCGGGGCGCTCACCGGGCTCGCCAACCTCACGCTGCTTTCGAACAGCGATGGCGTCGGCGGCGGCGATCTCGTGCTGCGATCGGCGACAAGCATCGCCTTTGCCGACACCAGCCTCAAGGCCGGGCCGGCGCGACAGTCGGTCGTGCGGATCGGCACCGCTGGCGGCGCTTCGCTCGTGCTCGGCAACGTCGATGCCGATCGCCTGGTAAGCTATGACCCCGGGTTCACCGCAACGGCGCTCAATGCAACAGGCCCGGTTTCCGCAACGACGATCACCACCACGTCCGATCTCGATATCGGCGGCAGCGCCGGTCGCCCGGCATCGCTTGCCCTGGGCAGCGCCACCAGCCTTGCCGGCAGCATCAATTTCGATGTCGCCGGCGCTGTTACCGCAACGACACTCGCCAGCAACGCCGATATCGTCCTGAACAGCGGCAGTGCCCTGCTTGGCACCGTTACGGCGCCCGGCAGCTTCAGCGGCCAGACTGTCGGCGACCTGGTGCTGACCAGCGGTGGCGCCGCGAGCGTGGCGCTGACGGCCGGCAGCAACCTGCGGCTCGGCGGTGTCATCGGCGGCACCATGACGCTTTCGGCGGCGGGCGACATAACCGGGCTGGCCATACCTGGCGGCTTTGGCCGTGCCGCGCTGACAGCCAACACCGGCCAGGTCTCCGTGCTCGCCAATGGTGCCGCGCCGGCCAGCGGCGTCGTGCTGCTGGGCAGTGTTCACGGCACCAGCGGCGTCACTGTCACCGGTCGCACGCTCGACATTTCGGATGTCACCGTGACAACGGGCGGCGCCACCCTGACAGCGCGAGAAATTTCACCGTCGAACGAAGTCAGCCTTGCCCTTGGCAGCGTGAATGCCAGCGGCAACATCCTGCTGACCAGCGGCTTTGGCACCGGCGCCGTGCCCACCGCAGGCAATGGCAATATAGTGCTGGCCAGCGCCTCCAGTACAGGCGGACTGCTCAGCCTGATCGCACGCGACGGCGCCATCACCGGAATTGGTGGAGCGGGGGCGACGCTTGCGGCCAACGCAGGCTCCATCACCACGGTTTCGGGGACGCTCACCCGGATCGCCAGCGCTTCTGCCGTCGCCATTTCGGTCACCGCCGGCGACAGCGCCGCAGCCAACCGCGACGGTCGCATCGAGTTGGGCAGCGCCGCCGGTGCCAGCCTCGGCCTTGCGGCCTTCAACGACAATGCCGTGACGCCGTCGGGCATCGTGCTCGGTTCCGGCGTCATCACCGGCAACGCTAGCCTTGCCACGACCGGCACCCGCGGCGACATTACCGTCACCAACCTTGCCGCCGGCAGTGTGCTTGTCAACGCCATCGGCAATGCTCGTCTCGCCACGATCAAGGCGAACGGCGGCGATGTCAGCGTTACCGCCGTCAACATCACCGGCACCGCCGCGTCGCCGCCGGCGATCGGCAACCCGGATCCCGGCTTCAACCGCGCCGATCTTGCCGCTTCCGGCGCTATCACGGCCACTGCGACCAGCCTCGCGCAGCTCGGCACCATCACCGCAGCGACAGGTGCGACACTCAAGGCCGGACATCTCGATGTCGATACGGTCAGCGTCACCGGCGGCGCGATGGCGCTGACGTCGACGACGGGTGACCTGCGCCTCGGCGCCGGCACCACGAGCGGCAGCGCCGTCATCACCGCCGACAGCGGCACTGCGACTACCACCTCGGTCTCCACCGGCGGCGCCCTTGTCATCCATGCCGGCGCGATCAACGTCGCGCATGCCGATGCTGCGACAATCACCACGACCAGCATCGCCGGCAGCCAGCTAACCGATGTCATTGCAACGGGCGCACTCGTCGCCAGCGCCGGCACAACACTCGGCTTCGGTACGGTGCGCAGCACGGCGGCGAGTGCGAACCTCACTGCGACGGGCGCCCTTGCCGGGACGACGCTTTCGGCGGCGCAAGCCATCGGCCTTTCGGGCGGCAGCATCGATATCAACAGCACGGTCGCAGGCACGACGCTGACATCGACCAGCGCGGGGGCAACACATTTCACCACCGCCAGCGCCGGCGGCGACATCCTCGCCACCACCGGCACCACGCTGGACTTCACGTCGCTGACCACGAGCAGCGGCAGCGCCACGCTCCATGTCGGCACCGGGTTGACGGGAACGACGCTTGGTGCCCGCACGGCGATTGCCATCACTGCTGCCAGCGCCAACCTCGCGTCGGTTACTGCCGGCACCACGCTGACCAGCACGACAACCGGCGCCACCAATTTCGGCGACACCACGGCAGGTGGCGACATCAACCTCGTCACCGGCACGACGCTGGGCTTTACCAGCCTTGCCAGCGGCGGGGGCAGCGCGACCCTCGACGTTGGCACGGTGTTGACGGGGACGACGCTCGCCGCCGGCAGTGCCATCGACATTCACGCCGCCAGCCTCGCCATCGAGACCACGTCCGCGGGCACGACGTTGACCAGCGTTACCACCGGCGCCAGCAAGTTCACCACCAGCGCCAGGGCGAGCGGCGATATCAAGCTGACGGCGGGATCGACGCTCGATTTCGGCAGCGTCACCAGCACCGCCGGCAACGCCGGCGTCAAGGCGACGGATGCCATAACCGGCAGCTTGCTCAAGGCGGCACTGAACACCAGCGCCGATGGCGGCAGCATCACCATTACCACGATCGAATCGGGTGCCGGCACGACGCTGACGACGCCCGGTGCCATTCATCTCGGCACCCTGACATCGGTGGGCAACGTCGCCGCGACCGCCGGCACCACGCTCGACTTCACGACCCTTGCCAGCACGGGCGGCGGCGTCGCGCTGACCGCCGGCGGCGCCCTCACCGGCACGACGCTGGGGGCGGCAACCGCGATCGCCATCGACAGCGCCAGCACCGATGTGGCGACGCTGATGGCGGGAACCACGCTGACCGCCAAAAGCAGCGGGTTGACGCATCTTGGCACCGCCGACGCCGTCGGCGCGATCATCGTCGACGCCGGCAGCCTCGATTTCGGCCGGATCACCAGCAGCGGATCGGGCACGACCCTGACCGTGGCCGGCGCCACCACCGGCACCACGCTCGACGCCCATACCGCCATCCTCATCGACAGCGGCAGCCTCGACCTCGGCCTCGCCACCGCCGGTACGACGCTGACCAGCGCCACCACAGGGGCCACCAGCCTCGCCACCGCCACCTCGGGCGGCGCCATGCTCCTTGCCGCCGGCACGACGCTGTTCGGCGGCAGCCTGACCAGCACCACCGCCGGGATCGGCCTCACCGCCGCCGCCATCACCGGTACCACCCTCGATGCCGCCACCGACATCACCGCCACCGCGATGACCGCGCCCGGCACCATCAACCTTGCAACCACCACCGCCGGCGGCAAACTCACCACCAACAGCCTCGGCGCAACCAGCCTCGGCACCGCCACCATCACCGGCGACGTCTCGCTGACCTCCACCAGCACCATCGATTTCACCACACTCAACAGCAGCACAGGCAGCGTCGCGCTGGCCGCTGGTGCCGCAATCACGGGTACGACGATAGGCGCCGCCGCCAACATCACCGCCACCGCCGACAGCCTGTCCGTCACCGGCGCGATGAATGCCGGTGACAGGCTCACAGCCGATACAAGCGGCTCCACCAGCTTTGGCACCGCCACCACCGGCGGCGATGTGGCGTTGACCAGCGGGACGACGCTCGGCTTCGGCACGCTGACCAGCGGCGGCAAGGCCATGCTGACCGCCGGGACGAGCCTGACGGGCACAACCGCCACGACCGCCGCTGCCCTGGCCGCAGTCGCCGACAGCATCGCGTTGACGACCGTCAGCGCCGGGACAACGCTCGACCTGACCTCGCGCGCCGGCGGCATCGCGCTCACCACTGCAACGGCGGGCGGCGACGCAACGCTGAATGCCAGCAACGGCGACATCGGCATCGGCACTCTGGCCAGCACCGGCGGTGGGCTTGCCATCACCGGCAGCAACGCCATCACGGCCAATGGGCTCGTTTCGGCCAGCGCCATCATGGCAAAGGGCGCATCGATCACCGTCGATAGTGCCAATGCGGGCACCAGCCTGTCGCTTACCGCAACCGGCGGCGCGCTGCATCTCGGCACCAGCAGCAGCGGCGCCGGCACGACCATCGCCGCAAGTGACAATGCCGCTTTGACCGGGGCGATCACATCGGGCGGGGACCTGACGGTCGACGCCGCCAGCGTCGATCTGGCGCTTGCCCAGACGGCAACGCAATCGGCTCGCGGCGCCATCGCGATCACGGCCACCAGCGGCGCAATCAAGGGTGGCGCCGGCCTGACCCTCGCGTCGGGAACGGGCAGCGGCAGCCTGGGCATTTCGCTGAAGGCGCTTGGCAGTGCAGGCGCCATCAATCTGGCTGCAGGCAGCCACCTGCTTGGCGGCACCAATACGGCCGGTGCCGATGTCGCCCTCATGGCAACAAATGCCGTGGAGGCCGGCCATATCAAGGCGCCGGGCCACGCCGTCATGATTGCCGGCAGCGATGCCACCATCGGCAGCACGGTCGAAGGCCTGCAGATTACGCTGACCGACACATCATCGACCGCGGCGATGCGGATCGGCGATACCCCGGTTGGCAATGACGCCGAGTTCGCCGCCGCCGCGGGTCACTTCGATTTGTCGAGCGCCGAGGTTGCAAACCTGCAGTCCGCAACGCTGATCATCGATGCCAAGGCGCAGAACGTCGTCATCGGCGCATTGCCGGTCACCACCAGCAGTGGCGGTACCAGCTTCAACATCCGCACCGGCGGGCGCATCGATGTGCTGGGTCGCTTTGTCGCCAACGGGTCAACGGCGGGCCGCGCCTTCAATTTCGGTGGCGACGGCACCGCGACGGGCAAGGCCAGCGTCATCCGCATCGCGGCAACGTCAGGCGGCGGCGGGCGCATCCTTACCGAAGCCGCGACGATCACCCTCAACGGGGACCGGATCGGCGCGGGTTACGATGGCAACCTGCTCAGCGCCCTCGCACTGACTCCGGCCGGCGGCACGGCGCCGACCCCGGAGGAGGTTGCAGCGCGCTTTGTCTCGCAACCAAATTCAGCGCTTTACGCGGGCAATTTCAACGGCCAGCCGCCCTATACGGATACGGTGCTGATCAGCGCCCGGGCCCTGGCGGTGAATTTTGGTCATTATGCGATGTTCCAGAATACCGGGCAGGCAGGGCAGAATTCCGGCGTCGTACTCGGCTTTGCCGGGGTCACCGGCAGCCCGACATCGCTGACGATCACGGCCAGCGACACCGTGGTACCCAACGCCTTTGCCATCTTCGGCTCGATCAACGGCATCAACGGGTCGGCGACGTCCTTGATCGGCCCGGAGGGCATTGCCATCGCCGGCCCTGTCACCCGCGGCAACGCGCGCGCCAACGGTTGCCTCATCGGATCATCCGGCGGCGGTTGCCTTTCGGCATCGCTGGCACAGCCCGTGCTGATCCTGTTCGAGAGCAAGTCGGAAATTTTCCGCATCAGTGACAACCTCGCGCTGCCGTTCGATCCGCTCGTCGGCACCAGCAACGAAGCCTTGTTCTCCGATATCGCGGGGATCGACATTCCGGCTGACGACCTGCCCTGCCCTCCAGGCGGTCCCTCGCCCTGCGCCGATCAAGGAAAGCCGAAATGATCGCGCGCCGATATCTTGCCGTTGCTGCTGTTGCCTTTGCCCTGTCGCCAGCCAACGGCGTGGCGCGGCCCGCGCCCGTCGGCGATATCTTCATCGCCGGGCGTGACGCCAATGGCGAGCCCTGCACCGCCACACGCAGCTGGAACGATGCCGGCGCACCCGGCGTGTTCGACCGCGCCTTTGGCATAACCTGCCGCGGCGTCGCCGCCAGCCGTCGTCAGGGCACCGCCTATGCCTTTCCCGGCAAGGCGACGCCCGCCGATCCGGCGCTGTGCGGCGCGCCGCTGATGCAGACCATGACCGGGATCGGTGCCGTTGAAACCCGCGCCTGCTTCGACAAGGTGCAGGGCAGCGCGATGGCAACCGTTCGCTTTCACCAGGGCAAGCGCAGCTATTACGGGGCGGCGGTGGCAACGGCGCTCGGCCCGCTGGAAGTTGCATTGCGCGTGCTCGCCGGGCGTGCCGCGCCGCCGGCCAATCGCGATATCACCATTGCCGCCTCGATCGACGCCGCCAAGCTGCCACCCGCCCCCGTCGGATCGCCAACCGCGGCCGCCGACAGCAGCAACGACCGGCTCGATGCCGCGGCGGCCCTGCAGGCGGGCATCGGGCTCAACTATCGCGGGCTGTATATCGAAGCATCGCGCCTGCTCAACGATGCCATCAGCCGGCTCCCCGCCGGCACCCCGGCGCTGACCCGTGCCGAACTGGCGCTGGAGGCCGGGCTGGCCGATTCAAACATCAGCCAGTTCGATGCCGCCGACGAACATTTTGCGCGCGCTGCCGAACTGATCAAGGGTGCGACCGACCTCGATCGCGCGGCCTTCCTGCAAAGCAAGAGCGCAACCTATCGCGGGCTCGATCTCATCAACAAGCGCGACTGGCCGGCGGCGGTCGCCGCGCTGAGCGATACCGGCCCGGCGCAGCAGCCGCTCACCGACCCCGCGATCCTCAGCGACCTCAACCAGCCGGTGTCGAGGGGTGCCGCTGCCTCGCTTTCGGCGACCGACAGCAAGCAACTGTCGCGCTTGCTGGTCGAGGCACAGCGCAACTGGGCGCGCAGCGTTGCCTATCTCGCCATCGGCAACAACAAGGCCAGCCGCGCCGCGCTCGATGAAACCCTGCCCTATGTCGCGCAATTGCAGCGCAACGTCAGTCCCGACGCGGTGTCGGCGCTCAAGTCGCGGATTCAGCGCCAATACGGCCGCGTGGCGGCGCGCGAAGGCCATATCCCGGAAGCCATCGACCAGTTCGACTGTGCCATCGGCACCTTGCAGGGGGAACGCCCGCGACCGGGCAAGACCTGTGTGCTCGATACCCCGGTTTCGGCACGCGGCCGTACCGAGACCGGCGTTTCCGCAGGGCCGCTGATTGCCGAAACACAGCTGGAACGCGCCAGCCTGCTGGCACGATCGCCGAACATTCCCGATGCCGATGTGCTCAAGGACTACGACGTCGCCGTCGATTCCCTGATCCGCTCCGGCGCGGCCGGCGGCATTATCCAGCCATCGATGGAGGCATATCTCGACCTGCTTTCGCGGCTTGAAGCCAAAGCGCCCAGCCTTGACCTCGAACAGCGCTTTTTCCGGGCCATACAGGCGGTGGGCGAGCCCGCCATCGCCCGCCAGGTTGCCCAGCTGCAAACCATCGTCACTGCCAGCGGCACACTTGGCGCCAAGGCACGGGACAGGGCCGAAATCGAGCGCCAGATCATTCGCCTGCGCTATGAAATTTCCGCCGCCGACCCGGCCAATGCCGCACTGCGCACGGCGCTTGAAGTCGAGCGCGCCCGGGCCGAGGCGGCGCTGGTCACCGCCAACGCCGCGCTGGCCGCCGATCCGCGCTTCCGGGCGGTCGATGACCAGCCGACATCCGTCGCCGACATCCGGGCCGTTTTGCGGCCGCGGGAATATTTCCTGAAAGTGACGCGGCTGCGCACCCGGGCCTACGCCATGGTGATCGGCCCGGATCGCAATTTCATCTATCCGCTCGGGGTTCCGGCGGCGAATGTCGATATCATCGCCAAGCGCGTGCGCGCCTCGATCCGGAATGACACCGGGCGGCTGCCGTTCTTCGACGTCGCCGCTTCCTATGCACTGTTCCGTCTGATCGCCGGACCGGCCGATGCGGCCCTGGCCGCGGCGACGGCAATCGTCGTCGATCCGTCCGGGCCATTGGAAAACCTTCCTGCCGGCGTGCTCGTCACCAACCTCGACAGCGTTCGCCGGTACGAGGCAACCCGCGCAACACGCCCCAATGATTACAGCCGGGTGGCGTTCCTGGGCGCCGGTGCCGAACTGTCGAACGCCCTGTCGCCGCGCTCCTTCCTCATCACCCGCAAGCTTCCCGCATCGACTGCGCCGCAGCCGTTTATCGGTTTTGGTGAAAACGCCCCGGCGCGCGTCGGGCAGGTCGCCGCCGATGCCCGGGTGTCGTTCGGCACAGGCTGCGACATCGGCTATGCTGAGCTTGCCGAGGTGATGAACGCCAACAAACCGGTCAGCGCGCATGAGTTGAAGGTCGCGTCGGCGGCGCTAGGCTATCCCGACGCGCCCCAGGTCACCCGTGACGATTTCACCGACGTGGCGATGCTCGAGCACAGCGCGCAGGGCGACTATCGCAAGTTCCAGGTCATCCACTTCGCCACCCACGGCGTTCCAGAAACCCAGGCCGGCACTTGCACGCGCATTCCGCCATCACTGGTGACGACGCTGGCGCCCCCGGCGCCACCGGGCGGCCGCTCGTCGGATGGCTTGCTCAGCCTGCCCGAAGTCGCCGAACTCAACCTCGATGCCAACCTCGTCGTGCTCTCCGCCTGTGAAACCGCCAGCGGCGTTTCGGGCGTCGGCGGCCGGCTGACCGGGCAGGACGAGTCATCGGCGACGCTCGATGGCCTGGTGCGCGCCTTCATCACCGCCAATGCCCGCGCCGTCATCGCAACCTATTGGCAGGTGCCATCGTCGCGCCAGACCGAGGATTTCATCGGCACCTTCTACAATTCGGGGCGGACGGAAACCATCGGCGCCGCCCTGCGCGATGCCCAGCGCAGCGTCATCGCCCAGGCCGACTATTCGCACCCCTATTTCTGGGGGGCGTATTTCCTGGTCGGGGATGGCAGCAAGTCGATGCTGTCACCCGCCACCACGACGAAGCCCGGGCGCTGATGGCAGCGACGACGGCTGGAACATCCCCGCATCTGCGACCGGCGCTGACCCTGGTGGCTGCGCTCGCGGCGGCGGCTGTCCTCGTGCCGGCGGGCCAATGGCTGTTCGGTCTGATGGTCGCCGCGCCCGATTTTGCCGCCACCAGTGCGGCAACCCAGGAAACCGTCTTCACGCTGATGATTTTCGGCGCGCTGCTGGCCGTTGCCGCCACGGGCCTGACCATCGAACATGGCTGGGGCCATCTCGGCGGCATTTCACCGGCGCGCAACGCCGGCGTCGGCCTCGGCATCGGCCTTGGCGGTTTGCTGATCTGCATCGTCATCGCCGGGTTGGCCCTGGGCGTGCATCCACGCGCCGGCAACAGTTTTGCCGCCGGACCCATCATCGGCGGCACCCTGCTCGTGCTGTTCCAGGCCGGAGTCGAGGAGGTCTATTTCCGCGGCTGGCTGCAACCCGTGCTGTCCCGCGCCTGGGGCAATATTGCCGGATTGCTGGTGACGGCGGCAGCCTTTGCCATGCTCCACCTGCTCGGCGGCGATCGGTCGCTGACAACGCTCGCCAATCTCATCCTCGGTGGGCTGTTGTTCGGTTTGCTCGCACAGCGCAGTGGCGGCATCGTCATGTCGGTCGCGGCGCATTTTGCATGGAACTGGGCGGAAGGCATCGGCCTCGGCCTCGCACCCAACCCCGGCGTCGGCAGTTTCGGCGCCCTGTTCGACCTCGACATGACCGGTTCCGGGCTATGGGGCGGCTCGTCGGAGGGTCTTAACGCCAGCCTCGCCATGACCTTCGTCCTTGCTGCGTTGATCCTGCCGGTCGCAGCATGGCCGGGAGGCAGCGGCAACGTGGCCGAAGGTGGGACGTCCTAGCTCGCCTGTCCCGCCCGGCTCACGTCGATCCGGTCGCGTGCCTTGCCGAACGCGATCAGCGCCGCACCGCTCAACGTCTGGCCGGCCTCGGTCTTGATGCTCATCGAATCGACCGGCACGTCGTTGATATGGACTTCGTAGTGCAAATGCGGCCCGGTCGAGCGCCCGGTGGTGCCGATTTCGCCGATCTGCTGGCCCTGCATGACCCGCGCGCCGACGGTGATCTGGGGCAGGATGCGGTTCTGGTGCAGGTAATAGGTCAGCCAGCCATTGTCGTGGCGGATGATGACCAGGTTGCCGTTGGGCCCCTTCATTCCCGACCACGTCACCGTGCCGTTGCCGGCGGCATAGATTGGCGTGCCGATCGGCGCTGCGAAATCGGTACCCTTGTGCATCTTCATGAAGCCGAGGACCGGGTGGACCCGCATGCCAAAGGTCGAGGATACGCGCGCGCCATCGACGGGCGTGCGCATCAACGCGCGGATGATGCTGCGGCCGCTGCCATCGAACCATTCCGATTTCTTGCCATCGGGGGCAAAGCTGTAGACTGCCGCTGACTTGGTCGCCGTCGACAGCGCGGCATAAAGCAATGTCGGGGCGCCAACGGGATTGCCGGCCGAATCGACCGGTTGCGAAAAGGCGGCCTCGAAGGCGTCGCCCGATCGGACTTCGCGTTGAAAGTCGAAATCGAAGGCGAGCGCCTTGGCGAATTCGGGGATCAGGCTGTCGGTGACACCCGCGGCGACGGCAGACGAATAAAAGCTGTCGGCGTCCATGGTGCCGCGTCGCACGACGATCTTGCTGCTGAGCTGGGCTGCCACCGGCGATGCGACGAATACGCCCCGCGCCGTCGGTGAGACGACGACCCCCGAACTATCGGGGTTGGACGCTTCCAGCCGGTCGAGTGTCGTCGCGCCATCGGCCTTGGTCAGCGTCAGGACGGCGCGAATTTCCCCACCCGGCTGCAGCGATGGCCGGGCAGCTGCAGCGGCAGCCTCTGCCTCGGCCCGGGCAATGCCGCTCGTCATCAGCGCATCGGCAAGGTCGTTGGCCCCGGACAGGACGAGCGTGCGACGGATATGCGGTATGGCGCCGGGCGCGGTGGACGTATCGCTGCCGGCGATGGATGCAACCGTGCCGTTCGCCGTGGCCTGCCCCTGGCCTGGCTCCGTACGCGACAGCCGCGCTGTCAGGGCACCGACAATCAGGATCGCCGTGGATGCCAGCACGGCCATCGGCATCCGCCCGGCCGGCAGGCGCGACAAAAGCCGCGACGAAAGGCGCGACGAAAGGCGCGACGACAGCTCGGGCGAAAGCGCGACGCGCGGCCGGGAAGCGGTGGGTGCGCCCGAAGGCTCCCACCCCGTCAGCCACGTTCGTGGATTCCAGCTCTCCCCCGCTGTATCGTTCACGCGCACCCCTTCGAGACACTTGCCGCGCCGTCGCCTCTGGGCCACTCTAGCGGCCGTAACGATCGACGCAAAGGCGCGTTGCAGACCATGGTGCGAACGGGCTAGACCATTTGCGGGGATACGCACGAACTAAAGCCTTGTGCGGGGGAACACGCATGCACGGTCACGGCAGCGGGGGGCAGGAAATGCGGATATGATACCGCTTCGCACGGAATGGCAGGCGCTGACGGATACCGGTCTGGTGCGCGAGCATAACGAGGACCGTTATTGCGCGTCCGAAGCACTGGGTGTCTGGGCTGTGGCCGATGGCATGGGCGGCCTGGCGCGCGGCGACTGGGCGGCGAGCGCCGTCGTCGAGGCCATCACGGCACTCGATCGCGTCGAGGATTTCGATGCGATGACGGCGGCAGTCGCCGATGCCATTCGCCGTGCCAACGCCGCCGTGCTGGCCGAATCGCAGGCGCGGGGCGCGCAAATGGGCACGACTGTCGTCGCTCTGACGGTTCGTGACCGGCGATTTGGCGTGATCTGGGCCGGGGACAGCCGCGCCTATCTGTTACGCAACGGCGCCCTTCACCAGCTCAGTCGTGACCATAGCCAGGTCCAGGAGCTGATCGATCGTGACCTGTTGACCGTCGAGGGTGCGGCCACCCACCCGCTCCGCCATGTCCTGACCCGTGCGGTTGGCGTCGCCGATCCGCTCGAGCTCGATATGGTCGCCGATACCCTGATGCCGGGTGATGTCTTTCTGCTGTGCAGCGATGGCCTGCACGGCGTCATCGATGAACGCGAGATCGCCGCGCAGCTCGACGGCATCGAGAACAACGACGCCGCCGGCGCCATGGTGGCGCGGTGCATCGAACGCGGCGCACCGGACAATGTCACCGTCGTCACCATCGTCGCCACCGAACCGACGTTGCTGCATTTCGGCAGCATGACCGCAGGCAGCGCAAAATGAACGACGACAAGCAGGACCCTGCAGAGGCCGAACGCACGATCATTCGCCCGGCGGGTTCGCCGCCAATCAGTCAAACGCCGGGTTCGCCGCCAATCAGTCAAACGCCGGGTTCGCCGCCAATCAGCCAGACGCGGGGGCTTGGAACGCCGGGGTCTGCGGTGCCGCCGCCGCCCGCCGATCGCACCATCATGGCACCGGCCGCAGGCGCAGCCGCCCTGCCGGGGCTTACCTCTATCGGCAGCATGGCGCCGATGGCGCCGCGCACCGATGGCGACCGTATCCAGGTCGGCGACGTCCTCAACCACATTTTCGAGGTCAAGCGCTTCCTTGCCCGCGGCGGCATGGGCGAAGTTTTCGAAGGCATCAACGTCAACAGCGACGAACGCGTCGCCATCAAGGTCATCCTGCCACAACTGGCGGCCGACCCCAATGTTCAGGCCATGTTCCGCAAGGAAGCGCGCACGCTGACCCGGCTGTCGCACCCGGCGCTGGTGCAGTATCGTGTGCTGGCACAGGAACCGCAGCTCGGCGTCTTCTACATCGTCACCGAGTTCATCGACGGCTGCAACCTGTCCGACGTGCTGACACAGTTGAAGCCGACCCCGGCCGAACTGCTGCAACTGACGAAGCGCCTTGCCGAAGGGCTGGCGGCTGCGCACGCGCTCGGCGCCATCCACCGCGACATGTCCCCCGACAATGTGCTGCTTGAAGACAAGCGGCTCGACAGGGCGCGCATCATCGATTTCGGCATCGCCAAGGATCTCGACCCCGGATCCAAGACCATCATCGGCGACGGTTTTGCCGGCAAGCTCGGCTATGTCGCGCCCGAACAACTCGGCGATTTCGACCGTGAAGTCGGCCCATGGTCCGACGTCTATAGTCTCGGCCTGCTGATCCTCGCCGTTGCCCAGGGCAAGAACGTCGACATGGGCGCGTCGTTCGTCGAAGCGATCGACCGGCGCCGCAAGGGCGCCGATACCAGCGCCGCACCGCCAGAAATTCGCGGCATCCTCGACCAGATGCTCACCCCCGATCCACAGGCGCGCCTGCGTTCGATGGAAGCGGTGGTCGCGGCGATCACCGCGGCTGCAGCACCGGCCCCCGTCGGCAACGCCGCCAAGACGGCGGCAAAGTCGTCACCCAAGGCCGCACCAAGGCCCGCAGCGCTGAAATCCGGCGCCGCATCCGAGCCGACCCCTGCCAGCAACAAGACCTTGATCTATGGCGGCGTCGGCGGCGTCGCGCTGCTGCTCGCCGTCGGTGGCTGGCTGGCGTTCGGCGGCAAGGACGCGCCAACGGCCACATCGCCGGCCACGTCGCCGGTCGCCACGGGATCGGTCGGGGCTGCTGTCGGCGCGGCCAAGCCCCAGGCCGCGGTCATCACGCGCTCCGCCGTTGCCCGGCTGTTGCCAACCCTGCCCTGCACCTGGCTCGACCTGACCAATGTCGCCGACACGCCAGCCGGCGTCACCATGGCGTTTGCCGGTGTGGCCGGGGCGCCGGCAAAGGCTGAACAGGCCATATCCGATGCGGCGGTAACCGCGGGTTCGCGCATCGCCTCCACCGATTTCAGTGGCGTCGCACCCATCAGCGCGACCGAATGCGCTTCGATCGACGCGTTTCGCGCCATTCGCGCCGATGGCACGACGCATCTTTCGGTTCCGCAACGCAAATTCGAGATGAGCCGGCTCACCGAAGGCGAATTCGCCGGCCAGATCGGCGCGACGACGGTGATCAATCTCGATCTTGGCGACCCGAACAAGGATTTTGCACTTTACGGCATAGAACCCAACGGTGCCATTTCGGGCATCATTCCCGATCGCAAGACATGGTCGGCGATCCCCAAGACCGGACCGCTCGCCGACCTTGGCGGCGATCGCTTCCGCCTGCAGGCCTATGCCAACCATAGTGGCTGGTCCGGCGTGCTGCTGCTCACCGGCATTGGCGGCTTTTCCGACAAATTGATCGTTTCCGGCCCCGGCGAGCGCACCGAGGCCTGGCGCCAGAAGTTCGCCGCCGCCGCCGCCGCAAACGGCTGGAAGGCTGAAATGGTGTGGTTCAAGATGGTCGACGAGGTGAAGGACTAGCTTGAGGACGCCCACGGCGCCCAGCCCGGTGTCTTGCGGCCCGAAAGCTCAGTGTGCGGCGTCGCCGGCGAGCTTTTCGTATGACTTCGCCAACTCCTGCGCGAACACCTCCACGAAGTGCGAGTCATTGCCGCTGCCGCCGAAGGCTGCCGCATAGGCCTTCCACAATGCCGCATCCCCTCCGCCGTTGGCCCGTTTGCGAATGGCCTCGGGTGCAAGGTCGTCGAGTGTCGAGCGCAGCGCACCCTGCATCGCCTTCAGCGTGGCATGTTGATGGGCGTTCAACTCGGCAAAGGCTTCCGCGACGGCGCGCTCGGCGGCTTGCGGGGCACCCAGCAATTGCGCCACCGCCGGCTCGGCCTTACCAGGCCGTTTCAGGGGGTTTGTCGATGCCGGGCCGGGCTTTACCCCCAGTTCGGCGCGCGCCTTGGCCCGCGCCTCCAGCATCGTCATAAGACCGCTGCCGAATTGGCGAAGCAGCGCCCCGGCGGCGGCAAGTACGGCCGCATCGCCGGCCTGGATGGCAGTGCGCGGAATGCCCGCCGCATGGAGCAATTGTGTCACGGCATCCGCCCCCGGCGGCAGCGGCGCCTGGGGCGGGCGGATGCCTTGCGCCGGGCGCGCCGGGGCCTGCATGGTGGCGCCCGCCGGGGCAGCGGCCGGCGGCCCGGGCTGCCGGTTCCAGCCGTCCGCACCGGGGCGGGGCGGCGGTGCCGAGGCGGAGGCAAAAGTCACTCCCACCTGCCACGGCCCTATGGTCAGGACATCCCCCTCGGCGAGGCGGTGCGGCGCCGTCATTCGGCGACCATTGACCGCCGTGCCGTTGGTGCTGGTATCGGTCAGGATGTAATTTTCCCCCGTCACATCGATCCGGCAATGCCGCGATGAGACGATGCTGCGCGGATCCGGCAGGACGAGGTCGACCCCGGCCGCCCGTCCAAGCGTCGCACCCCCGGCGCCAACGCTGATCGGAAGCACCGGGCCAGCCTCTGCAGGACCGCGCGGAATGAGTGTCAACATGAACGAAAACCTGTCAGGCGAAGCCGGGTGATACTAGCGCGCGGGCGCATGGACGCAACGTCGAGGAATCAGGCGTAATCCAGACGCGCCTTTCGTTTCGGACCTGGCTATTGTTACCGATTGTCAATCTATCGCAGAGGGTTTAACTTGTACCTCTGTCAGGGTTTGGCACTCCGGGGAAATATGATGCGTGCAGTTGTCTTGATCGCGTTCGGCATGGCGGCCGCATCGGCCCATGCCTCCTCGCGCGCGGCCCCGGTTGCCCATAACACCCCGGATGAAATCGTCTGCAAACTGACCGGCAGTTGCGCCGGCGCCGCCGCCGCGGACTCCAGCCAGCAGATCAAGGTCGGCGACGAAAAGGCCTTCAGCCTTGCCCGGCCCGGCGCGATCAAGGTGCCGGCTGCCAGCACGGCTTCGGCGCCCGCCGCCGCTGCGCCGCGCATGGCAAGCCGCGCCACCAGCCACGCGCCGGCGCGACACGCTACCCCGGCGGCACCGCCGACATCCAGCGGTGGCCTCGACATGCTGGTGACCTTTGCCAGCGGGTCGGCGGATCTGACCGATCAGGGCAAGATCGAAGCCAAGGCCTTCGCCGAAGCGATGCGCGCACCGGCGATGGCTTCGATGAAGTTCAGTGTCGATGGCCACACCGATGCGGTGGGCAACCGCGACTACAACCTTGACCTGTCGAAGCGCCGGGCCCAGGCCGTTGCCGATTATCTGGTTGCCCAAGGTGTCGAGGCCAGTCGCCTCGAACCGCATGGCTTTGGCTTTGACAAGCCACGGCCCGGCACCACGCCGACGGCATCGGTCAATCGCCGCGTGGAATTTTCGCGGACCAACTGACAAGCCTGCGGACATGGCCGAAACGGCGACTGTGGCCGGTCAGACGCGCTATGATGCCGTTGCCTATCCGGCGACGGTATTTTCGGCCACCCACCCGGAACGATTGGCGACGATCGCACGCTTGCACGGGCTCGTGGCGCCGCCCGTGGAAACCGCCCGCGTGCTCGAAATCGGCGGCGGCGACGGTGTCAACCTCATCGGCATGGCAGCGGCCTACCCCAACGCGACCTTCTACAATTTCGATCTGTCGGCAGCCGCCATCGCGCGTGGTGCGGCCCTCATCCGCGCAACCGGGCTGACCAATATCCGGATGGAGGTCGGCGACATCCTCGACGCCGTCGGATCACTGGAGGGTCCGTTCGACTATGTCATTGCGCACGGCGTCTATGCCTGGGTGCCAGAGCATGTTCGCCCGGCGGTAATGCAATTGATAGGTCGCGTGCTCGCGCCGGAAGGCATCGCGTTCATCAGCTACAATGCGCTGCCCGGCGGCCATTTGCGCCGCGTCATCCGCGACCTGCTGTTCCACCATGTCGGACACATCGAAGACCCGGTCGAAAAGATGCAGCGGGCGCATGACGTACTGCTCGATTTCGGGCGGGCTCGGGAAAACGACCGGCCGGTGATGGCAGGGATGCGCGAGGTCGCCCGCCCGATGATGCGCCAGCAGATCGCCGTGCTCTATCACGACGAACTCGGCGGTGAATGGCACCCGCAGGCGTTGAGCGATGTCGTCGCAACCGCCAACGCCGCGGGCCTCGCTTTCCTCAACGATGCCAGCCCGGCGCTGGCCTATGATGGCCTGCCAGGCAATGACGACGACGATGCGGCGATCGTCCGCGCCGCCCAGACCAGCGATTTCGGGTCGATGATCTTTTTCCACCAGACCCTTCTGGTACGCGCGGGGCGCCGGCCGTCGCGCCGCCTCGTCGTCGACGCGATGCGGTCGCTGTTCGTCGCATCGTCGGTCCAACGCCTCGGTCCCGACATCTTCAAATTCGAACAGAGCGACTTCGTCGTCGGCGATGCAGACCTTGCCGACACGCTGGAAATGCTGGGCAAGGTCTGGCCACGCCGCGTGCCGATTGCCGACCTCGCCGCGACCGACGACGCGCTCGAAGCGCTTTTCAAGCTGTGGACCGCCGAAGTCGTGACCTTGCATGCGGTGCCGCTACCCGGCACTGCGGAACCCGGCGCGCGGCCGCTGGCCAGCCCGCTCGCCCGCGCCCAGATCGCCATCGGACAGCAAAATATCTACACGCTCGACCACCGCGTCATTGCCATGGAGGCTGCCGGGCCGCGCGCCTTTCTGGCCTTGCTCGATGGCAGCCGGGACCGTGCGCAGCTCGCCACGGACTGGGCGGCATCGGGGCACGGCGACGAAGTGGACGTCGATGCGGCGCTGCGCCAGCTTGCAGCGGCGGTGTTGATCCTCGCTTGATCGAGGTGAGGTCGTGGTGGCTATCCCGCCACCGGCGCCGCGGCACCAGGCCCGTTGACCCGCGCCGGGCACGCAATCTTGACGAACGGGTCGACCACGAACGGGTTGCCCGCGACGAACGTGCGGACCCGGAAATCAAAGCGGGCGCCGCCCTGCGTCAGGCTGCCTTCACCGGCTGACGGCGTCGCCCCGGCCTTGACCGCGGCAGACTTCATCAGCCGAAACAGCGCCCATTGCCCCGGCCAGGTCCTGACCGCCGGTGCCGTACTGCCTTCGATGGTGAATTCGACCGTGGCGGAGCCGGCGCCCGGCCATTCGAAGGTGGCAGGCACCGCTGCCTTGCCGTCGAAATTGAGCGTCTGGCCGTCGATCTTGAGCGAAACCGCCTTTGCACCCGCAAGAGCGACGGGTTCCAACTGGTAAACCAGTCGCGGCGACTGCGGATCGCTGGCAAAGAACGTTCGCGTGACCTGGTTGGCCGCCTGCAAGGCACGGACATTGGCCTCGGTCAGCCCGATTTCGCTGGCGTTTGATTTCGCCTGCCATTCCGGCGTCGTCGTATCCACATAACCGCCGAGTTCCTGCGACACGAACTTGGCAAACGACCCCTGCGGCGCAAAGAATCGCCCGAAATCGGCGAGCGATATCTCCTGCAAGGCGGCCGGCTGCACCGGGAACGCCTTGGCGACGACCTCGGCGCATTGGCCGCCGAAGCTGGCGTCGAGCGCTGCCCCCATCTGCGAGGTGCGGGCACCGCCGAGCGCGACATTGGCGTCGCTGGCAATCGCCTTGACGATTATGCCCGCCGGCGCCGGCATCGAATTGCCGGTCTGGTCGAGCTGGCTGATCAGCGCCCGCACTTCCAGGCTGGCGGCCGAGCCGCTTTCGCCGCCGCCGCCCGGCAATACCGAGACGACGTTCAACTTGTCCGCCAGCTGCCCCATGCCCGCCAGCATCACATCGATGGGGGCATTGGGCGCCGGGGCGCCACCGCCTGGCGGGATACCGACGAACAGGCGCAGTGGCAGGAAGGCGTTGACCACCGATGTGCGCGGATCATCCGCACCGCCGCCGGCCGCAATGCCGAGAGCGCCCATCAACTTGCCGCCCAGCGCGCCACCCGTGGGCATGCCCTTGGGCGGCGTCATGTCGGTCGCCTGCGCCGCAGCACGCAACAGCGGCGGCAGCGGCGACAGCGGACCGCTGACGTCGCGCAGGCGCTGGACGTTGTCCGCCAGCGAGGTGACGGCGCGTGGCTGCATCCCGGCAAAATACGCCTGCCAGCGGCTGAGGAATTCGGCGAAGTAGAGGCGTTCGAGGTCCCGCTTGAGCCCGGCGAGCTCGGCCGGGCCCATTACCTGCGCCGCGCCGCTGTCGCCGACAACCCAGCGCTCCTCCTCCAGCAGCCCGGCACCGCTGGCCAGAATGGGGGTAAAGGTCTTGTCATAGCCCTTGCGGGTAAACAGCGCCGGAATACTGGCGCCGGGCGCAAAGGCCCCGGATGCGGCAAAGAATATTTCAGGCCGCGGCCCGGCATTGTCCCGTGCCGCCCATGGCAGTTCGCCGTTTTCCATCGCCTTGCTCTTCAGCCGGCCATAGACGCGCACCGCTGGCGGTTGCGCCCGCAGCACCTCGCGGGCGCGATCGATGCGGGTGGCATCGACGGCGACAGGCTTGAAATTGCCATCGAACAGCGCCGTGGTGTGGCGGACCATGTCGCCCGCCTCGGTGGCAACATCGCCGCCGCCGCCGCGCGCCGTCCATGCTCCCTGCACCCAGCCCGTCACCTGTTCCGGCAACAACGGTCCGCGGCCACCGAGCACGAGATAGGATTTGAGATCGTCGTAGAGCAGCGCCGGGCTGGCGCTATCGGCCCCGATGCGGTCTTCGGCGAGGCCGGCGAGGATGGGCGACAGCCGGCGTTGCAGGTCGCGGCCATAAATTGCCTTCAGTTCGCCTGCGAGGCGGCCACCCTGGCCAAGCCCCAGCCCGAAATCGCTGGCCGAGGCCATGTCCGCCGTTGCCTTGCCGAGGACGTCGAGCGCGGCGAGGTCCTCGCTCGGCGTCTGGGTGCCGCCGCGGGCGATGCCGGCGGCCTGGGCATAGGCGGCGGTTGTTTCATACACACCGCGAACGATGGCGGAGTTGCGGACATAGCCCCAGCCCCACAGCCCGATCGCCACGACAAGGGCCGCGACACCGCCGCCGATGCCAAGGACATAGCGTTGGCGGGCGCGGCGTTCGGCACCGGCATTGCGGCTGGCGAGACCCTGCTCCGGGATCATCAGGTCGGAAAAGAAACGCTTGAGGAAATAGCTGCGACCCTGTCCGACGGCGGCGGTGGAGGCCAGCGCCGGCATGCCGATGGTCAGCAGGATGCGATCGACCGGGTTGCCGGTCTGCGTCCCCGAAGCGAGATAGACGCCGCGCACCCGTGCCGGGGTATCGAATCGGCTTTTTTGCCCGAGCGAGGTCAACAGTTCCTCGAGCGGCTTGCGCAGCGACGCCAGCTGCGCCGGGAACGCCGCGATGGCGCCCCGCAGCGGCAGTTGCGATTCATTCTGCATGCGATCGACGACGCGCGATGCGACGCTGCTCACCAGTCCGTCGAAACCCTTGAGAACGGCAGCATTGTCGGCACCTTCGCCGGGCGCCGTGGCACCGAACACCTGTTCGGATTCGGCATCGGTGTTGCGAGCGAAATATTCCCGGAAACCCGCCAGAAGGTCCGCCTTGGTGACCAGCACATAAACAGGCAGGTCCTGCCCGAGCGACGTGCCGATTTCGGCCAGTCGCGCGCGGATGTTCTCGGCATGGCTCGCCATCTTGCGTGCATCGGCAAAATCCGGCGCCGGAATCGCGACGATGACACCGTTCAAGGGCTGCAACGGCCGGTGCTGCTTCAACAGCGCCAGGAATCCCTTCCAGCCCTCCGCATCCTTTGCGGCATCCAGGTCCTGGGTGACATAGCGCCCGGCGGTGTCGATCAGCACCGCCTCGTCGGTGAACCACCAGTCGCAATTGGGCGTATTGGGCTGGCCGCGCAGGGCGCGATATTCACCCGCCACCGCCGTCGGGAAGCCGAGCCCGGAGTTGAGCAGCGCCGTCGTCTTGCCGGCACCCGAAGGCCCGATGATGGCGTACCACGGCAATTGGTAGACATAGGTGCCGCGCTTGCCGAGCTTGGTCGACTTGAGCATCGTCAGCGCTTCGCTGAGCTTCAGTTTCAATTCGTCGCTATCGGCAGCGGATTGCTGTTGCGGTGCCAGGGCGTCCAGCAGCGCAGCATTGCGACGCTTGTCCGCCCGCCGCCGCCACAGCCAGAAGCCAAGGACGCCGATGAGCGGCAGCAAGGCGAACACCAGCGTCACCGGCCACCAGCCGAATGGCCGCCAGCCGCCTATCGCCAGCAGGGGCCCGACGAACCAGATTATCAACCCGACCAGCAGTGCACCAACGATGCGCCACATCCAGGGGTTACGGAAAAATGCTTTCATCTCCGGTCCCCTGCCCTAACGCCACGCCACGTCATTGGCGACGTGCAACTCGACACGCCGGTTCTGCCGCCGCCCATCGGGGCTGTTGTTGTCGGCGACCGGTTGCGCATCGCCGAGCCCGCTGGCGGTAACCCGGCTGGGATCGGCAAGCCCGGCCGCGCCCAGGGCCACGGCGACCGCCTTGGCCCGGCTTTCCGATAATGCCAGGTTCGATGGGAACTCCAGCGAGCGTATCGCCTGGTTGTCGGTATGCCCGATTATGCGCAGCTTGCCCTTGGTCAGGTTGGCGGCCTCTGCCAACCGGCCAAAGGTCGCGTTCCACGCCGAAGCCGGGTTGGCCTGCGCGGATTCGAACAGCCCCTGGTTGACCAGGCGGAGCACGATCTCGTTGCCCTCGCGCAACACCGCGACCTTGCCATCGGCGATGTCCGGCTGGAGGATCTGGCGCATCTTGTCATAGGTCGGGGTGGCGGTTTCGGGGGCCGGCGGCGGCGGCACGATCTGCGAGGTGCCGACAGCCTGGTTGAGCGAGGCAATGGCGGCGTCGGTTTGGCTCGACAGCCGGAACAGCAACGCCGAAAATATCACCAGCGCCACCGTCGCCAGCCCGGCAAGGATCGCCCATAGCGGAATCCGCGGCGCATATTTGCCGCCTGCAACTTCGATGCCGCGCCATTGCGGCGATAGTTCGGCCGCGGGCGGCCCGGTGCGCCCGGCAATCGCCGCTGCCAACCGCGAACGGCGTTGCTGGAGCAACGAAGCCCCCCTTGGATCAAGAGCCGCGCGCCCCTCGAAACCAAGCGACAGGCACTGGTACAGCAGCTCCATCAGGCGCGGCTCGCGCGCCGGATCGGCTTCCATGCGCTCGGCGAACTGGAACAACCGGTCGCCACCCTGGGTATCGTTGTGATACGCGGCGAGCAGGCTGTGCTGGGACCAGGGGCTGTTGGCACCCCAGGGTGTCGACATCACGGCATCATCCATGAAGGCGCAAAGGATGTAATGCGCCAGCTGGATGGTCTTGGCATCAAGCCCCAGCGACTGGGCGCGCGGGCTGAAAGCGTCGAGCTCGCGGATCACCAGCTGGCGCAGTCCGGCGAGGTCCGGCCCCACCGGCATCGTCCGCACCTGGCTGGCAAGATGAATGAGGCGACCGGCAGCGGCGACCAGTGGCTCGGGTCCGTAAAGGTCAGGCTCGGCCGCGGCAAAATCGATGCGCGCCGGCGCGCCGCCCTGCTGGCGCGGCGGCTGCGCACCGCCGGCGGGCTGCGGGCTGGGCGGCACATAGCCGCCCGCTGCAGAGCCGGGTGCCGGTGCAGCCGGCGGTGGCGAATAACCGGGCGCGGCGCCCGGGGCGCCGACCGGCCGGGCCGGCTGGAATACGGTGCGTTCGGCAGGAGGATCTTCGGGTTTGCCGCTCATGTCTGCGCGCCCCTTATCGCCCACATTTCGAGTTCCAGCCCCGGAATGTCCCCGGCCACGTGCAGCGCCACGGCACCCGATGTGCGCACCGTCTGCCATTGTTCGTGGCGGATGTTGATGGAGAAATAGACCGAGTTGGCCCGGAACGGAATCTGCCGCGGCTCCGACGGCATCGGGTATATGTCCGCCCCCGGCAACTGCCGCATGACAAGGTCGCGTATATGCTCGACCGAGCCGATCTTGGCACGGCGCGGCAGGTTGGCGCGCAATTGTTCGGTATCGACAGCCGCCCGCGCCGCCAGCACGAACGATGCTCCGGTGAACAGCGAACGGTCGCTGATCTGACCGACGCGGATGCCATAGGCGCGTTCTTCCAGCGGAATGGCAACCGCCGACTGTTCGAACACCGTGCTGAGCGAGCGCCGCAGATCGGTCATCACGGCGTCGAAGCACACCCGTTGCTCGCGGTGCGAATACAGCGGCATGAACTGCGGACGATTGCCCGTGGCAGTGATCGTCGAGATTTCCGCCGCCAGCACGCAAAGCCAGCCATAGAAGTCGGCCGGATGCAGCACCGGCAACGATGCCATGTGCTTGACCATCGCTTCGGCGCGGTTGACCGCCATCAGCATCAGGAAGTCGGTGATGTCGGCGACGCCCTTGGCCCCCGGCGTCCCCAGCCGCCCGGCAATTGCTTCACCCCGCTGGTGCAGCAGGCCCTCGAGCTCCGACAGAAAGCCGGTCAGCGCCGGGCTGGCTGCCACGCTGATGACGCAGGGGATGAAGCCCTGGTCGAGAGTGACCGAATCATCGGCCTTGCGTTCGATGACCCGGGCCAGCGGCAATGTCGCATAGCCTTCCAGCCCCTCCGCCTCCGAACGAAGCGACAGTTGCAGCCGGCCGACATTGAGCGGCACCCGCGATGCCGCGCCATAGACAGCGTCCGCCGCTTCGAATTCATGCGCGAGAAACCGTGTCTCCGCCTGCGCCGACTTGTCCAGCGCGACATCGGCAGTCCCCGGCCGGGCGAGGGGCACGCAGAGATAGACAATACTGTCCCGCAGGTCGCGCGACACTTCGAGCGCTACCGGCGGCGCTGCTTCATCGGGGATGCGAAACGGCGTGCCATCGTCGAAGACACCGGTGCAGCGCAGCAGTGCCAGCTTGCCGGTCTTGAGCAGACCATCGTCGATGCGCAGTTCGGCAATGCCGCTGCCATGGGCGCGAAGCGGTGCCACCCGCGCATCGAGCTGCGCGCTGCTGAAGCGTTCGAATTGCTGGAAATGCTGCGGGCGCAGGAACATCCCCTCCGACCAGACCGGCTTGTTCTCCCAGGTCACCCCGCCACCACCCTTCCCCGCTGCGTCCCGACCACCGGACTGTTATTTTCCGGCCTTCAGAAACTTCTCGTAACCATCGCGAAATGCCACGCTCATCACGCTGTTGGCGTTCGACACTGCATCCCGGCGCAGCGCTTCGAATACCGTTTGATACACCGTCCACGGATTGATGCCACGGGTGAACGGCAGGCCGCGCTTTGCCCCTGCAGCTTTTTCCATCAGCTTTTCGATCTCGGTGGGGGACAAGCGCTCGAACACCGCATTGAGCGCGTGCTGAACACCCGCCAGCATCGCCAGTTGGTGCTTTTTTATGTCCTCGAACGCCGTCCGCACGGCTTCATCGGCCGGCATGAACCCCGGCAGTGGATCGCCCAGCAGCAGCTTTGCGGAATCGAGCGCCGGCAGGTGCTTCAGCGGGTTGTTCCGGCCCATGCTGAGCTGGGTGCGCTCGACCCGAAATTCATCCTTGAAGGCAGCGCGATCCTGGATGAGGTCCGAAAGCCCCAGCACCACCTGGCGATAGAGTACGCCCAGCCGCTGCATCGCATCGGCGGAGAGCCGCAAATCATCCTGCTCCATGCCGGCGCCGGCGCAAAACGCTGCCCAACCCGCATCACCCGTCACGGCCGCGGCAGGCGCCGGAACAGGCTTCGAAGCCGGGGTAGCCGGTGCAACCGCGAACGGATCATGGCCAGTGGCGCCAGGTCCACCCGCCGCAACCGCCGGCAGGGCAAACGGGTCCGGTTGATGGGCAGTATCAGGGTCGGCAAAGACTGCACCGAAGGGGTCCGCCGTCGGCAAGGGTTCTCCGAACGGGTCCGGAAACGGCGCCGCGAAGGGCTTGGGCGCCGGCCCGCCGAACGGGTCGGCCATGGGAGCGCCGAAAGGGTCGGCTGCCGCGCCGCCGAAACCCCCCGGGGGAGGCGGCGCGAAGTCGGCAAACGGATCGGCGGCGGGCGGGGCATTCGCCGTGCTGCGTGCCGGCGGCGCTGCCCAATCCTCGGGGATGCCGAAATCGGCCGATGCAGGCTGCATCTGCGCCATGATCGGCTTTGAAAAGGCGTCTGCCATCGGGCCGCCCCATGCCGGGTCGACCGGTGGGCCACCCCGCGCCGGCGGCGACCCGAGAAAATCGTGCATGGCATTGCCGAGAAATTCGTGAACCTCGGAATTGCCGCCATCGAAGCCACCGGCACCGAACCCGCCTCCACCAAATCCAGATGCGCCGGCGCTGCCGCCATTGCCCCAGATCGGGTCGGCCGGCGCATCGAACCATGCATCGGGTTGGCCGAAGCTGCTGGCACCCCCCGGCAAGGGCGGCGGCGGGGCCGGCATCAGCGAAATGCCCGCCCCGGCACTTTCGGTGGCAATCTCGATGGCGAAATCACCCAGCAACAGCCGGTCCTTGACGCGAATGCCCACCGGCACCTGCGGCGAGATGCGTTGGCCCGGCTGGTTGAGCGCGACGCCGTTGCTGCTGGTATCGATGACGAACAGGTCAAGCCCGATCGCCGAGATCGTGCAATGTTCGCGTGAGATGTGACCGTGTTCGTCCGGCAGCACCCAATCGCAGGTCTTGGCATTGCGGCCGACCTTGATCTGGCCGCCGTCGAACTGCCGCCGGTCGATAAACGTTCCCGGCGGGTCGGCAAGCCGGGCAAGCAACAGCGTCCACATCAATCAGGGTCCGTCAGGCAGCGTTGCCGAGGCGCTCGCGCACCGCAGCCTGAGCCTTGCGCCCGATGTCGCCGTTCATCAAGTCCAGCCCGATGCCAAGCAGGTCCTTCAGTCCGATCCGCCCGGTCACCAGCGGATCGTGGGACACCAGCAACAGCGCCGTGCGGGCTGCAACGCCGGTAAGATGCGGCGCCGGTGTTACCGCCTGCAAACCGCGTGGCGCCAGCGATTGCCCGCTCCAATAGGCCGCCATCGCCGCCCAGCCCGGTGCATCCTGCAGCTCGCAAAGGTCGGCGAGTTCGCCCGCACGTTCGGCGTCGGCCGGGGCGGCGCTCTGCACCCAGGCTTCGGCCTGTTCGACCGCGGCGAGGTCGGCCGGTCGTCGCGCCAGGTCCGGCAACAGCCGCGCCCCAAGGCACGCCCACCACACCGCCTGCCGATGCGGCAACATCAATGCCAGGGCAAAGATACCATCACGTGCGTCATCGAGCCCCGACAGCGCCGTCATCAATTCCTGTGGTCCGCGAGCCCCGGCAAGGCATGCCTTTCCTGCCGGCGACAGGTCGGCCTTCTTCTCGAGCTCGGCCCGCTGGAAACGCAGCGCGATGACAGTCTGGCTTGCCATGTCAGTTGATCTTAACCAGGCCGCCCTGCAGCGTCAAAATGCCGTCGGCCTTCACCGTTGTCAGCGGCGATGCAAGGTCGGCCTTGGCGCCCCCCTTCATGTCGAGCGTCGCATCGGCGTTGATGATGATCTTGACTGCCTTGATCTCGATACTGTCCGGCTTCATCGTGATCGTACTGCCGCCGACCTTGAGGACGATTTCCTTCTTTGACTCATGGGTGCTGGTGTCGGTCACGGTCAGGGTGCGCGTCTTGGTGACGTCGGTCTTCTGCAGGCCGGTGATCTTGACGGTGCGATCGTTCTCGACATTGAGGGTCGCATCGTGCTTGACCGTCTCGGTCTGGTCATTTTCGACGATCAGCGTCTGATCGTGCTTGATGGTTCCCCAATCGTCATTGTCGATCAACCGGCGATAGTCGCGACCGGTATAGAGGTAGATTTCCTCTTCCCCCGGCTTGTCCTCGAAGTGAAATTCCTGGGAAATACTGCCGTTCTTGTCGGTGACCGATCGCCAGCCGCTTTGCGTGACCTTGCTGGCCGGATCGAAGGGATAGGCCTGTGACGGCGTGTAGACCGTGCCGGACACGAACGGCAGGTCCGGGTTGCCGTACAGGAAATCGATTATCACGCGCGTCCCGATCCGCGGGAAAAACTGCGCGCCATGGGTCGAATGCGCCCATTGTTGCTGCACCGGCAGCCAGACAATCTTGGGCAGCGGCTTGGACCCGGAATATTCACGCGCCTGCGCCACCGCGACGGGGATCCGCCACTGGCTGTCCACCACCGCTTCGCCCGCCGCGCCGTCTTCGGATTTGACCACACCGAGCAGCGGCCCGGGTGCCTGGCGGGGCGGCAGCCCGACCGCGGGGCGGAAGATCTTCGTGGCATCGATGGCGGTGAAGCTGTTGCGATATTCGGATGCGCCGGCATTCTGCAGCATCCACGGGTCATAGGCATTGTGGGTGACCGACGTCAGCACGACCTTGTCGGGGGCGATGCCGCTGTCATCGTCG
Organism: Sphingomonadales bacterium; assembly: GCA_025351405.1. Lineage (GTDB taxonomy): Bacteria > Pseudomonadota > Alphaproteobacteria > Sphingomonadales > Sphingomonadaceae > Sandarakinorhabdus. Next base: position 39,605 of record JANXVZ010000003.1, read on the forward strand.
ATGGCGACGCGGCCGCCCGCGGAAAACTCCGCGGCATCGGAACTGCCGGCGATGATGTCGGCCTCCTGCGCGGTGAATTCATTATGGGCGGCGCTGCGCGTTGCGAGATCGGCGTTTTCGCCGGATTCGGCACCCGTGGTCTCATAGCTGTGCGAATAGACCTTGCCCCAGGTTTCGCTGGCATCGGCGTTGCGCGTCCACGGCGTATCGAGCTTGTTGATATCGAACGCATAATGGTCGTGGGTGCGTGGAGCGGCGCGCTGTTCGCGGGCCAATGACTTCAACGTCCCCGACGCGCTGTTGGCGACAAAGGTCAGGACTTCACCGTCCAGCAGGTCGAAATAATCGCTGGCCTTGTTGGTCACCGTCATCTTGTGGCGGAACGAGCCGCCGGAACGGTCATAGCGGAAGAAATACATGATGCCGTCCTGGGCGAGCAACCGCGCCAGATAGTCGATATCCGTTTCGTCATAACGGACCGAATAGGTGCGGACCGGCGGCGCGGGGCTGACCCCCATGACGGTCGTCAGACCCGTCACGTCGGCGGTCATCGCCTCGAAGATGGCGACGCTGGTCTTGTCCTGGATGAAGTGGGTGGCACGGGCATAGGCAAGGGCGTGATAGGCCGGCCGCACCCGCAGCACGATGCGCACGATGCCGTTGTCGGCAATCTGCTGGGTGGCGTAGATGCGCCCGGCGAACACCCGTTCATCACCGTCGGAGGTGGTGACGTCCCATTCCGCCAGCTTGCCGATCCAGGCGCCGGTATCCGTGGTGACGGCCGGCACCAGTTCCAGCCGATAGTCGAATGGCTCCGAGATTGCCTCCCGGCCATCGAAGCGCAACAGGCTGTAGTCGTCGACATCGGCATCGGCGAGCGCCCGTAGATTGAGCAGATGCGTGTCAGGCATAGGGGCTTTCTAGCACGCGCTGCACAAGAGCGGCCGCCGGGTTGTCCCCGCGTCCGCCCTTGTGCAGGAGGCCTGTGACCTTAACCGACCTTGTTGGCAGCGAGATCGTAGATGAGGTGGGTGGCGGTGCCGGCCTGGCTGCCATCGCGGCCCATGAACATCCAGTCGAACTTGCTGAAGTTGAGCGAGAAGGATTCGCTCGGGAAATCGCCGCCCGACGACTGGCTGTAGCCCGAGATGATCACCCCGGTAAGCTCCAGCGAGGCATAAGCCACCGATTCGCCCTTGCTGGCAACGACGAAGGAGATCGTGCCCTTGGTGATGGTTTCACCCATCAGCAGGTTCTTGAACAACAGCTCCGAGGCCTTGTCGAGTTGCTTGGTCGCCGTGATTTCGGAGACGCTCGGCTCCGACGTGGTACGGTCACCGCCGCGTGCGCTGCCGACACCGATCCCGGCGCCCCACTGGAAGCTGCTCAGCTCGATCTGGTCCTTGAACTTTTCGTCGGTCGAGCTGCCCTTGATACCTTCGAGTGCGAGAAAAATAGCCACCTGTGTCTCCCTCTTTCCATCGACGGCCCCGTGCCGTCACCATGAAGCTGCGTCAAATTCGAGTTCGGACAACCGCGAACCCACCGGCGCTGGCGCGCTTCATGCCAGCTCGATCTCGTAATCCAGCTTCTTGCCGGCCGTTACCTTGACCGCGGTCACTTCGGTGCCATCGGCACGCAGCGCCAGCAGGCGTTCGGCAAGGTCGGCAAGCAAGCCGCGTTTCAGGATATTCTCGATATTGCGCGCGCCGCTTTCGACTTCGGTGCAGCGCGAAACCAGCCGGTCGAGCAGTTTGTCGTCCCAGGTGAAGGTGGCCCCGTAATTGGCCTCCACGCGTTTGCGGATGCGCACCAGGCTGATAACGACGATCTCGCGCAAGATCTCCGGCGGCAGCGGGAAGTACGGCACCGTCACCAGGCGCCCGAGGAACGCCGGCTTGAAATATTGCAGCAGCGACGGACGCAGCGCCTTGGCCAGTTCCTCGGGGTCGGGAAGCTTCTTGACGCCGCGGCAAAGCTCCTCGATCTTTTCGGTGCCGGCATTCGACGTCATGATGATCAGCGTGTTCTTGAAATCGATGTCGCGGCCCTGCCCGTCCTTGAGCATGCCCTTGTCGAACACCTGGTAGAACACGTCCTGGACCCCGGGATGCGCCTTTTCCATTTCGTCGAGCAGGATCACCGAATAGGGCTTGCGTCGCACCGCCTCGGTCAGGACGCCGCCTTCGCCGTACCCGACATAGCCCGGCGCGGCACCAACGAGCGTGGAAACCTTATGTTCCTCCTTGAACTCGCTCATGTTTATCGTCGTGACATTCTGTTCGCCGCCGTAAAGCAACTCGGCCAGCGCCAGCGCCGTCTCGGTCTTGCCGACGCCCGACGTGCCGCAGAACAGGAACACGCCCAGCGGCTTGCGCGGATCAGCGAGGCCGGCGCGCGCGGTACGCACCGTCTGGCCGATGATGTCGAGCGCGTAGGGCTGGCCCTTGATGCGATCGCCGAGCCGTTCCCCCACCGCCATGACGGCGCGTATTTCATCGCCGGCCATGCGCCCGGCCGGAATTCCCGTCCAGCCGGACAGCACCTCGGCGACCACCTTGGCATCGACGACGTCATAGACCATCGGCGTCGGGCCCTGGACTTCGGCGACCCTCGCCTGCGCGGCGCGCAGGGTTGCGGTATGGGTTTCCGTTTCCGGCGCATCCTTGGCGAGCGCATCGAGCGCGACACGCGCGTCGGACACCGCCTTGACCGCGTCGCGTTCGGTCGTCCAGCGTTCGGTCAGCGTTGCGCGCTCGGCTTCGAGCTCCAGCTTTTTCGTCGCCCGCTCGGCCAGCTTGGTCGTCACATCGACACCCGACCGGCCCTCGCGTTCGAGCATCGAAACTTCCGACGCCAGCAGGCCAAGCTGGCGTTCGAGGTTCTCCACCGCCGGCGGGGTTGCCGCCTGGCTGATGCCGACGCGTGCACACGCCGTGTCGAGCAGCGAGATCGCCTTGTCGGGCAGTTGCCGCCCCGAAATGTAGCGATGCGACAGCCCCGCTGCGGCATCGAGCGCTTCGCCCAAAATCCGCACGTTATGGTGCTTTTCGAGCACCGGAACCAACCCGCGCAACATCGCCACCGCCAGCGCCTCGGGCGGCTCCTCGACCTTGACGACCTGGAAGCGGCGGGTCAGCGCCGGGTCCTTTTCGAAATATTTCTTGTATTCGGCCCAGGTCGTCGCGGCGATCGTGCGCATCTCGCCCCGCGCCAGCGCCGGCTTGAGCAGGTTCGCCGCATCGTTCTGGCCTTCGGCACCCCCGGCACCGATCAGCGTATGGGCTTCATCGATAAAGACGATGATCGGCGTCGGCGAGCCCTTGACCTCGTCGATGACCGATTTCAGCCGGTTTTCGAACTCCCCCTTGATGCCGGCGCCGGCCTGCAACAGCCCGAGATCGAGCGAAAGCAGCCGGACGTTCTTCAACGCCTCCGGCACATCGCCCTGGACAATGCGCAGCGCAAAGCCTTCCGCCACGGCGGTCTTGCCGACCCCCGCCTCGCCGGTCAGGATCGGGTTGTTCTGCCGCCGCCGCGTCAGGATATCGACAATCTGGCGAATCTCGGGATCGCGACCGAAGATCGGGTCTATCTTCCCCGCCTTGGCCTGTGCGGTCAGGTCGATGGTGTATTTGTTCAGAGCCTCCTGCCCGCGCGCTGCCGGGGCGCCACTTGCCGCCGCCCCGCCGCCACCGCCGCCGCCGGCCGGTGCTGCATCGGCCGCCTGCCGCGCCTCCTCCGAACCCGCCGCAATCTGCGTCATCGTCGTGCGCAGGGTCTCGACGGGAATGCGGGCAAAATGCGTGCTGGCCTCGCGCGCCACGATGGCAAGATCATCGGCCGTCAGCAGCGCCAGCAGCAAGTGCCCGGAACGCACGGTCGAGGCGCCATCTTCCAGCGATGCCAGCAACCACGCTTCGCGGATCAGCTTGACGATGTTGGGCGCCAGCGCCGGGGCGCGGCCATTGCCGGTCTTGAAGCGGTCGATCTGGCGGTTGATATCCTGCGTCAAGCGGCCGGCGTCGACCTCGAAGTGGCTGAGAATGACCGCGACATCGGAGGTTTGCCGGTCGATGAGGCGCAGCAGCCAATGTTCGATCTCGACGTCGTAATTGGTGCGCGACAGCGCCAACCCCGCCGCGCCTTCCAGCGTCGAGCGGCACGTGTCATCAAGCTTCGCGACGAGACTCTTGAGGTTTATCTGCGCCACGCGATGATCCCCTGTTCCCCCTGCTCCCGGAGCTCCCGACCCCCGAAGCCGCACGCACCAGGCCGGCTTGCCGCTTGTCATCGCGGCCAGCCCGGACTGTTCGAAAAACAACCGGCGGCGCAAAAAGCACCGCCAGACAACGCAACGACAGCACTACACAACTTTAATGTTTACGCCAGCTTCGTTGCACTAACAATATGAAATTCTGGCTACATCATCGGGTGAAATCAGCCATTCTGATAGCCTCCGCCCACCTCGCGCCGGTCGATCGGGATGACGCAGTCCGAAACCACCATGCCGGCCGGCCCGGGAGAGCCGAGCCACGACGTTCGCCCCAATAACGCCGGCACCGCCTCCAGGCCCAGTTGCAGCGGCGGAATATCGCCGGCATCGATGCTGAGCCGGATGATCGGCTGGTGCTCCATCCCCGCTGCCAGCAGGCAGGCCTCGCCGACGAGCCGGCGCGGCCCGTCATCGCGGCAAAAGCCGAGCAGTTCGGCATGGCGCAACGGTCCGATTTCGACCGCATAATGGTGCTGGATGTCGAGCACCGCGGTGCCGATGATGGCCGCGTCGAGCATCCCCAGTCCGGTGGCCTCCTCGGTACCGCCGAGTCGGGCAAACTGCTGCGTCGCCGGGCCGCCGAGCCGCGTCTGTTCGGCCAGCGGCAGCGGCATCCACATCGGTTCGGCCTCGACCACCGCGAGATCGAAGCCGGTCATGGCGCGCAGCACCGTCTCAACGCCGGCGGCGCTGCGGCGCTGGTCCCCCAGCTGCGCCGCCAGCGGGATGAGCACGGCGTCATCGATGCCGAGCCGCGTACGGCTTGCGGGGGTGGCAAAGCCGGCAAGCGCCAGCACGGCGCGACTGACAGGGTCATGCCCCGCCATCGGCTCGCGTTCGAAACCCACCAACCAGTTGTACTTGCGGAAGATGCGATAGAAGAACGACAGGCTGCGATGGTCGAAGATATTGAGAAAGCTGGAGAATGATCTGTCACGCAGGCGCCGGCGCTGCAACTGCACCTCGCTGTAATAAGGCGGCAGCGACGGTGTCGCCCCCGCCAGTCCCAGCAGGTTGGCGGTGACCTGAATGGGTGCCCCGTCGGGCTGCGCGACGATATCGGCAAGGTCGCTCGATACCAGCATCATCCGGTCGGAAGCGACGAAGTGCAGTGGTTCTTCGGCCAGCGGCAGGTCGGCGCCGATCTCCGATACGCCGCTATGGGCGCGTTTCCCGCCGGTCAGCGCCGCCAGTTCGATGGCACGCGCAGCCTGCGCCATCGTCACGGTCGCCGTCCGCCGCCGCAAGACCGACAGGATGTTCACACCAGTTGCCGGTCGCCGACGCGCGGTGTCCAGGTCTTCCACGGCGTCGCCTCGCGGCGCAATTGCGCCGACACCCGCACGAAGCTGTTGAGGGCGCAGGCGGTGGCAAGGAAGCGTTCGATGACCGTGCACAACAGGAACACGCCCGATCCCGACAGCCGCTCGTCATCGATCTGGAGGGTGACATCGACCCCGGCGCACATCGCGGTGTGGCCGCGCAGCCGCATCCGCGCCACCCCCGGGGCAGCGGTGACGCCGACCAGCTTTTCGCGCAGCAGCGCAGATTCAGAGGTATCGGCGATATCGTAGAGCGCCAGCACCTCGCGCAGGGCGCTGGCGCCGCGCGGACCGCCGGCGAGGCTGAGATGGTTCAGGGATAGTTGCCCGATCAGCTTCCACACGGCGCCGCGCTGCCGCGATGGCCGCCGGGTCGGCGTCGGCTTGGTGATCGCGCTGGCACCGGCAAGGCCCGGAACCTGCTCGGCAAGGCCCAGCGCCGGGCGGCCACCGCCAAAGGGCAGCCGCACCGGCAAATCCCGGTTGGTCACCAGCACCCGCGCACTCGCCACCGTCGCGTCATCCGCCAGCAAGCGGCCATCGAGGTCGGCGACCGACAGGAACAGGTCGTCGCCGCCCCCCGGCCCGAAGCTCGATCGCCGCGCCGTCGCATGGAACATCCGCCCCATGCGCGCCGATCCGCGGTCGATCGAATACAGCGGCGGTGCCGCGATGCGCGTCCCACTGCCGTCCTGCAAGGTCACTTCGAGGACGGAATGCACCTCCAGCCCGTCTTCGCGGCGGGTATCGGGAATTATCCGGTATTCGATGCTGCTGTGGTCGATCTGGATCGGTTCCGCCTCCATTTCGAACAGGTTTATCGCCGGGCAGGCGAAAAGCTCGAAATCGTCGGCGCGCACCACGCGCTCCAGTTCCGGGGACAGGCGGTCGAAGTAGAAGAACAGCTCGAGCTGGCCTCCTTCGATATCGAGCGTGCGTGCCGCCAGCCCGTTGATCTCGACGAACAGGTGCTTCTGCGGATAGGCAAAATGTTCCTGCACCGCAGCATAGGCGGTGCTGGCCACAGCGGTCTGCGGCAACAGCAGTTCGTCCTCGTCCAAGCCCATCAGCCTCAGGGACGATGGCGGCAAAAGGACGGCGCGCGGATCCGACGGGCTGCTGCCCACGCCGATCCCCATCAGGTTGGCCCCGAACTGTTCGATGAGGATCTGCGCGCGCCTGGCGTCGCTTTTCAAATACAGCCGCAACTGGTCGAGGCCGAGGTTGCCAAGCTCGACATCCGGCTTGGTCGTCGCCAGCGTCAGTCGCAACACGCCCTTGGCATTGCCCAGCCCGAGCGGCGGCGCGTCGAACGGCGGGCCGCCCATTGCCGCCCCCTTGATGCGCAACGGCAGCACGACAGTGTCCCAGGCGGTGCGATAGCGGCAGGGTTCGCCGCCGGTCGCCTCGGTCGTGACCATCGTGCCGCGCGGTACCGTCACCGGCTTGTCCAGATCCGGAATCCCATCGAACCGGACGACCATGAACGATGGCACCGGCTGCACCAGGTGCGGGTACAGCGTCAGCAGCAGCGCATCGGAAAGTTCCGGAAACTCGTCGTCGATCTTGTGGCGCAGCCGGGCATTCATGAACGCCACCGATTCGATCAGCCGGCCGATATGCGGGTCCTCGACCGCCTCGCGCGTCAGCCGCAGCCGCGACGCGATCTTGGGATAGGCATCGGCAAAGGCACCGGCGCCGCCGCGCAGGAAGGTCAGCTCGCGCTGGTAATATTCGATGAGATCGTCGATCATCCGGTCAACTCGACGGCAATGGCGCGATCGCTCGGCCGCACGCGTGCATCATAGGTCACGGCTTCCTCGAGCTGGGCGACCGTGAGGACGGCGGTGATGCGAAAGCGCAGTCCGGTCGACGTCGGGCCGCCGTCGACATCGACTTCAACGCGGCTGAGGCGGGTTTCGTGGGTGCGGATACAGGCGGCGATCATCCGGCGGATGCGTTCGCGAACCGCCGGGGTGCCGAAGTCCTCGGTTGATAGATCGGGAAGGCCGAAGCCGATGATGGTGTCGGCGACCCCGGGGTGCTCCGCCAGCCAGGCCGAAAACGGCCGCTTGCTGTTGAGCAATCCTTCAAGGTCACGACGCAAGCCGATCTTGTAGCGCTGGAAGGCGCGCTCCTCGCTTTCATAGGGTTCGTGCGCCAGGTCGGGGTTGTCGTCGAGAAGACGATCGAAAAGCGAAAGCGGCAAATCGGACATGTCAGCCTCCGGTTTCGCGGCCGATGACCGTCGTCAGCCGGAATTCCGACGCGATCTGGTCGAGTTGGTAGTGCGGCCGGATGGCGATTTCGCAACCATAGGTACCGGGCTTGCCGGGCATTTCGCTGACCGTCACCTGTGCTTGGCGCAAGGGATAACGCAGCCGCATTTCGGGGCTGGCATCGTCATTGCCCGTCGTATAGGTCGAAAGCCATGCCTGCAGCAGCCGCTGGCATTCATTGGCATCGGTGTACTTGCCCACCCAGTCCCGCGCCATCACCTTGACGTAATGGGCAAATCGGCAAACGCACATGATGTAGTTGAGCATGGCGCTCATCTTGGCGTTCATGCGCGCCGCCTCGCCGTCATAGTCGGGCGGGCGATGGATGCTCGGCAGGTTGAGGAAGGCAACCGCGCCCGTGAGGTGCAGTTGCCGGATCGCCATCAGGCCCGATGCGTTGAGCGCAACCTCCTGCTCCTCCGAAATGGCGTTCTCGACGGCGAAGCGCGCAACGACGCGGTGGTGGTCGCTGTGCAGATACTGCCGCGCCGGGCCATCGATGACACCGCCATCATTGGCGGCGATGGCGCCGCGTATCCCCGCCGGCCAGCGATGCACCCGCATCGCCCTCGCCGCCACCTGCGCCAGCCCGAAACCACCATTCAGCCACAACAGGTCCTGCGCGCTGGCGATGCGCTCGTCATAGACAAACCCCAGCCGCGGAAAATCGCGCCCGCAATAGCGGCTGCGCGCCAGCAGGCGCGGCACCACCGCGCCGAGGAAGCGACTGTCGGGCTGGCTGCGCAGCCGCTCCCAGCGCGCATATTCGGCACCGGCGAGGGTCCCGGCGACGTCCTGGCGCAAATCGAGTTCGTCAAAGCCATCAAGGCCGATCATGCGCGGATCGACGCCCAATATGGTCGGGCAGAACGCCGCCGCCGCGACTTCGGCCAAGGAGCCAAGCACCGACATGTCGTCGGTCTTTTCCCGGCCACCGGTGCGGTGCCAGATCTGGTGGTCGACGACCAGCAGCCCATAAGGTTCGCCGCCGGGGGTGCCGAATTCGGCGCTGTAGATCTTGTCGAACAACTGGGTCTGGTCGAAACTCAAGGCGCGTTCGAGGTCGCGCGCCATTTCGGACCAGCGCACATCGAGGATGCGCAGCTTGACCTTGGGGTCGTCGCCCATGCCATCGACAAGCCAGGCCACGCCGCGCCACAGCGCTTCGAGCCTCTGCAGCGCCGGATTGTGGATGATGGCGTCGAGCTGGTCCGACAGCACGCGGTCGATGGCGGCGACCATGCGCACCGCCTGGGCATGAACACGCGGATCAGGCGATCTGGGATCGCGCTCGGGATCATGCAGGGGCGGGCGCGTCGGCGCGGAAAGGACGGCGATCCCGCCCTCATCCTCCGCGTCAACGCGCCCTTCTTCCGGCATGGCGCTGTCCGTCGTGCGCCTAGCTCGCCTTGGGGATGCGCGCGACGAGACGCATCGAGGTCGTCAGCTCCTCGAACTGCAACCACGGCCGCATGTGCGCGACAGCCGTGAACGAGCCCGGCGAACCTTCGACTTCCCTGACTTCGATACGGGCCTCGCGCAGCGGGTATTTCGCCCGTGCTTCCTGGCCGGCACCTTCGGATGCGTTGACATAATTGCCGATCCAGCGATTCAGCCACTTTTCGGTATCGCTGGCTTCCATGAACGAACCGATCTTGTCGCGCGCCATCACCTTGAGATAATGCGCGAAACGGCTGGTCGCCATGATATACGGCAGTCGCGCCGAAATGGCGGCGTTGGCCGTTGCTTCGGGGCGGTCGTACTTCTTGGGCTTCTGGGTGGTCTGCGCCCCGAAGAACACCGAATAATCGGTGTTCTTATAGTGGCACAGCGGCAGGAAGCCGAGGTCGGAAAGCTCCTTTTCACGCCGGTCGGTGATGCCGATTTCGGTCGGGCACTTGGCATCGAGGTCGCCATCGTCCGAGCTGAAGACGTGCGTCGGCAGGTCGGTGACCTTGCCGCCGCCCTCGGCACCGCGGATCGCCGTGCACCAGCCATATTGTGCATGGGCGTCGGTCAGCCGCGCTGCCATCGCATAGGCCGCGTTCATCCAGCAATAATCGTCGTGCTTCATCGACTTGGCATTGCCGGCGGCGTCGAACGGCGCTTCCTCATAGGCAAAGGCTTCAACCGGCTTGGTATCGGCGCCATACGGCAGGCGCGCCAGCACCTTTGGCATGACAAGGGTGACGAAGCGCGAATCCTCGGTTTGCCGGAACGAGTTCCACTTCATGTAGTCAGCAGTCTCGAACAACTGCTTCATGTCCATCGGGTTGGACAGTTCGGTAAAGCTGTCCATGCCGAACAGGTTGGCGTTGGCCGCCGAGATGAACGGGCAGAAGCCCGCCGCCGCAACGCTCGACACGTTGGTCAGCAGTTCGATATCGTCCGGGTGCTTGGAAAAGTAATAGTCGCCGATAAGGGCACCGAACGGCGCACCGCCGGCGGTGCCGAACTGTTCTTCATAAACCTTCTTGTAGAAATTGCTCTGGTCGAAATCGGTTGCCTTGGCGAGGTCGGCGGCAAGTTCCTTCTTGGTGACGTTGAGCACCTGGATCTTCAGCCCCTCGCCGATCTCGCTGTTCTTGACGAGGTAGTTCAGCCCGCGCCAGCTGCCCTCGAGTGCCTTGAACTTTTCGGCATGCATAACGGCGGCGAGCTGTTCTGAAATCTGCGCGTCGATCTTGGCGATCGCATCGCGCAGGGTCACCGTCAGGTTCTTCTGGAACTGGACGGTGCCGCTCATCGCCTCCTGCGCCAGCGTGCGCATGAGCTGTTCGACGCGTTGCGGCTCGGTTTGCTTGGTTACGCTGATTGCCTGGTCGAGCAGGCTGGTCGTGGCTTGTGCCTCGACGGTCGCAGCACCGCCGGCTGCCTGGGCTTCGGTCTCGGCCATTTCGATTACTCCTTGGACGTGCTGTCGGCGCCGAGCTGGTCGCGCAGGCTGGCAATCTGCGTCTCGTCACGAAGGATCTTTTCCAGCAGCCCTTCAAGCTGCTCCGAACCATCGGCCTTGGCCATCAGGTCACGCAACTGGTTCCGTGTTTCCATCAGCTTGCGCAGCGGTTCGATCTGTTCGACGATCTTGTCCGGGTCGAAATCGTCCATCGAGCGGAACTTCAAGTTGACCTCGAATTCCTTGCCGTTCTTTTCGAGGGTGTTTTCCACCTTCATTTTAACAGCCGGCTCGATACGCGCCATGACCTGGTCGAACTTGTCCTTCTTCAAGTCGACGAACTTGCGCTCTTTCAATGATTTCTTGGCAATCGCCGAGTCACCCGAGAAGTCGCCCATCACCCCAACGACGAACGGCAGTTCCTTGAGCTCCTGTGCGCCCTCGGTTTCGACGTCGTAAGTGATGTGTACCCGGGGTTTGCGGACCCGCTTAAGCTTGTCATGTACTGAGTTAGCCATCACCGCTCTCCATCAAGCGCCTGAACGCGCAGATTGACACAAGGCGGGGGAAAACCCGCCCAACGTACTTCAGCTACTGGACCCATCGGCTGGTGGCCTGATACCCGATCGCCAGTAATATGTCTGGCGAACACTGGCGTCAGGAATCAACTCTTCAAGGAACGCATCAAGACTCATTCGCGCCCTGCGGTCAACCTCGCGCAGCGTGGCGCCAAGCGGCGACAAAGGTTCAAAACGTTCGAAATAATCGGCCGCCGCCGCCACGGCGCGCAAGGCGTCGTCACGCTGGCTGATGCGGCCCAGCACCATTGGCCCGCCGGCAACCGCTGCTGCCCCCGCCACCGGCACCGCGCCATCGGCAACGGCGGCATCCGCCGGCATGTCGACCGGATCCTCGGGCAGTTTGCGCAACAGCGATTCGAGCCACTCGCGCATGTTGCGAAGCTCGTCGCTGACCCGCGACGCCGACGGAAAGCGCGGCTTGGTACGTTCGGAGATATAGCCGATCGCGCGGCGCCAGGCGGCTTCCGACGCGGCCAGCCGGTCAGCCGCCGCCTGCAGCGTCCGGCGCGAAAGCCGGCGCGCCGTCGCATCGGCTTCGTCAAGGGCCTCCTGGGCGCCCTCGGCCTTGTCCTTGGAGCCGCCCTGCCCGCCGCCGAGCTGGGCATCGGCGGTGACGCGATCGAGGTAACGCAGTTCGCCCTTGCCATCACCGGCAAGCACCATGCGCCGCAGCGGCATGATGAGGGTGCCATCCTTGTCGCTGCCGCCGCCACTCAACCCCGACAGCGGCTGGAAGCGGGCCTCGACGCCGTCTTCCTCGTCCTCGGGCGGATAAAGCCCTTTTTCCCAATAGGTCTCCACCAGCCCGGCGAGCAGCGTCATCGCCGCCTCGAGCCCCGGCAGGCCATCCAACCGCGCGGCGCCTTCGATGAGGATCGCCATCGGCTCGAGGTCCTTGGAGCTTTCGGCGAGATAGTCACGGGCCGTCTCGGTCAGCTGCTCCCAGCTCCAATTGTCCGATTCGCCGGGATCTTCGCCCATCGCGGCGCGCGATTCGGACCGGAAGATGGATTTGCGCTGAAACCGGATCTCGCGGAACAATTCGCCTATGGCGCCTTCGTCGATACGGCCGTCAACGCCGACGCCGCCATCGGCGTCGCCTTCGATTGCCGATAGTACCGCAGCGACGTCATCGTCTCCGATGATCACAATACCGACCCCCAGCCCCCACGAATCCGCACGCAAACCCCGTATGTTGCCATGTTGTATCGGCTGCGGTCCGATGAAGCGACTTTTTTCTTTACCCGTTGGCCATGTAGTGTGAACATGAGCAACAGGCTGAACAAGGCGCGCATGATGGGTATGCCGGCATCGCGAATGACCGACATGCACGTGTGCCCGATGGTCACCGGCATCATTCCCCATGTCGGCGGCCCGATCATCAGCCCGTGCGTGCCCACTGTCTTGATCGGCAGCCTGCCTGCATCCCACGTCGGCGACATGTGCATCTGCGTCGGCCCGCCCGATACCATTGTAAAGGGCAGTGCCACCGTCATCACGCAAAGCACGCCGGCGGTCCGCATAGGCGACATGACGGCGCACGGCGGCAACATCGTGCTCGGCTTCCCGACCGTCCTTATCGGCGGCTGACGTCGATGCCGGTCAGCCGCGATAGGCGGTGGACAGCAACAGCATGATCACCCCGGCCAGCGCCATCGAAGCTCCGCCGGCCGATATCGCCACCGCCGGTGCCAGCTTTTGTGTCAGCGGCGCCATGCACAGCGCCAGGACGACCTGCGGCACCACGGTCGAAAAGTTGAAGATGCCCATGGCGCCGGCGTAATTGCCATCGGTGACACGATCGGCGGCCAGAGTGTAAGGTGTCGACGAAATGCTCGCCCAACCGACGGCGATGAGCGCGTAACTGCCGAACAGCTGCCACGGTGCCGTCACCAGCGCGCACGAGCCAAGCCCCGCCGCACCTGCCAGCAACGCGAGGCCATGCCCGCGTGCCTTGCCGACCAACGCGAACAGCCGCGGCAGGCGCAGGCTGATCACCGCGGCCAGGCTGACATAAAGCGCGAACAGCTTGCCGACCGTGCCCGTCGCCTCGGCGATGCTGCCGCTGTGCGGGGCCGACAGCGATGCCACCATCGCGAACGAAAAGACCCACATCGCGAACATGCCGACCCAGGTGAGGAACTGCACGACAAACAGCAGCGGGATGATCCGCGCTTCCACCCACCCGGGCGCAACCATTGTTTCCACGCCCGACTCCTCCAGCCACCAGGTTTGGAAGCTGGCAGCGCCGGTTCGTCCGTGCAAGCCGCGACCGCCGGCGTGTCCGGCTGCTATGGACAGCCTGTGCTGCGCTGCCGCATTGGGGGCGGGTACCAGACGGAGATGGCGACCATGGGCGCAAGATTGTTCACCCCTTTTCGTATCGGCGGGCTGGAACTGGTCAACCGCATCACCATCGCCCCGATGTGCCAATATTCGGCGGTGGATGGCTGCATGACCGATTGGCATCTCATCCACCTCGGCCAGCTGGCGCTGTCCGGCGCGGGCCTGCTGACCATCGAGGCAACCGCAGTGCTTCCGCAGGGGCGCATCACCTCGGGCGACGTCGGCCTGTATTCCGATGCCAGCGAGGCGGCGATGGCGCGGACGCTCGAAAGCATCCGCCGCTGGTCGGACATGCCGGTGGCGATCCAGCTTGCCCATGCCGGTCGCAAAGCGTCGAGTGCGCTACCCTGGCACGGCGGCGCCCAGATTGCCCCGGCAGCGCGCGATGGCTGGCAGACCGAAGCGCCGTCGGCCTTGCCCTTCGAGCCCGGGCAGATCGCGCCGGTGGCAATCGACACCGATGGCCTCGCCCGCATCCGCGACGCCTTTGCCGCCGCCGCGCGACGTGCCGCGGCAATCGGCATCGACGCGGTGCAGTTGCACGGCGCCCATGGCTATCTGCTGCATTCCTTCCTGTCGCCGATTTCCAACCACCGCGATGATGCCTATGGCGGCAGCCTTGCCAACCGCATGCGCTTTCCGCTGGAAGTCTTCGACGCCGTCCGCGCCGCCTTCCCCGCCGACCGTCCGGTAACCATGCGCATTTCGGCGACCGACTGGATCACGGGCGGCTGGGACATCGAACAGAGCATCGCCTTTGCCCATGCCCTGAAAGCGCGCGGTTGCGCCGCGATCAACGTCTCCAGCGGCGGCATCGACCCGGCACAGCAGATCCCGGTCGGCCCCGGCTACCAGGTGCCGCTGGCCCGCGCCATCAAGGCGGCGACCGCCATGCCGGTCATCGCGGTCGGCATGATCACCGGTTTCGATCATGCCGAGGCGATCATCGGCACCGGTGATGCCGACCTCATCGGACTGGCCCGTGGCATCCTTTATGATCCGCATTGGCCGTGGCACGCGGCAGCACACCTTGGCGCCAGCGTCAAGGCGCCCAACCAGTATCTGCGGTCGCAACCGCGCCAGTTTCCAAAACTTCTGGCCGGATGACAGGCTGGCGGCGTTGTCCTACGCTGCCACCATGCCGATCGATGAAAGCCGCATCTTCCTCCCCGTCCGCATCGCCGTGCTGACGGTATCCGACACGCGCTCCGCTGCCGACGACCGATCGGGCGACACGCTGGTCGAACGGCTCGAGGGCGCTGGCCATGTGCTGGCGGCGCGCGCCATCGTGCGCGACGAAGTGCCGACCCTGGTGGCGCAGTTGAACGCCTGGATCGACGATGCCGGCATCGATTGTGTCATCTCGACCGGCGGCACCGGGGTCACCGGGCGCGACGTCACGCCCGAAGCATTGGCGCAGGTGCAGGAGAAGGACATTCCGGGCTTTGGCGAGCTGTTCCGCTGGCTCAGCTACCAGTCGATCGGGACGTCCACCGTCCAGTCCCGCGCCTGCGCCGGGGTATCGCGCGGCACCTATCTGTTCGCGCTGCCGGGCTCCACCGGGGCAGTCAAGGATGGCTGGGACGGGATCCTGCGCGACCAGCTCGACAGCCGGCACAGGCCCTGCAACTTCGTCGAGCTGATGCCGCGGCTGCGCGAAGTCTAGCCCCGGCGCTAGCGCAGGGCCCGCTTCAGCAACTGCGCCAGCTCATCGGTCTTGGCCCGCCGGTCGGCCGCATTTCCGGATGCCATCGCCGCGGCCACGCAGCCGCCGATGTGGCGCTCGAGGATATCGCGCTCGACACCGGCGATCGCCGCACGCGCCGCCTGCAACTGGGTCAGTATATCGATGCAATAGCGGCCGGAATCGATCATGGCGACAACCCCGCGGACCTGGCCCTCGATGCGCCTCAGCTTGGCGAGTTCGGCGCGATGGTCGGCGGCCTCCGGGGGCGCGGCATCTTGGGCGGCTTGAATTTCCATGCCGCTGCGTATACCCCCATAGGGTATGATTTCCAAGCGCAACCTCCTCCTTGCGGCCTTCACGGTCGCCGTTCCCGCCACCACCGCCGCGCAGCAGGCGATGCCGGGAATGGAGATGCCCGGCATGGCGAAGCCGGCCGCGGCGCCGGCAGCGCCACCTGTCGTCCCCCATGTCCACCACCCCGGGATGGTGATGCACACCAAAACGACGACGCCGGACACTGCGGCGCCTGAAGCCGCGATGCCCGATATGGCGATGCCCGGCCATATGATGTCCGATCACGCCATGACCGATCATGCCATGACCGGGGCGCTCGCCCACTACACGGCGGGTCGCGAAGCATCGGGCACCAGTTGGCAGCCCGACTTCGAAAAGCACGATGGCATCCACATCATGGCGGGCGACTGGATGCTGATGGGGCATGCCATGCTCGATGTCGTCTATTCGGACCAGGCCGGACCACGCGGCGCCGGCAAGGCGTTTCTAGCCGGCATGGTCATGGGCATGGCACGCCGCGATATCGGCGATACCACCCTGCAATTCCGCGCCATGCTGTCCCCGGATCCCTTGATGGGCGCCGCCGGCTACCCCCTGTTGCTCGCTGCCGGCGAAACCGCCGATGGCCGCACGACGCTGACCGATCGCCAGCACCCCCACGACCTGTTCATGGAGCTTTCGACATCGCTGGCCTGGCATGTGTCCGACCGTGCCAGCGTCTTTGTCTACGCCGGCCTTCCCGGCGAACCCGCCTTTGGCCCGCCGGCCTTCATGCACCGCGCCGCGATCATGGATTCACCCTCGGCGCCGATCAGTCACCATTGGCTCGATTCGACCCACATTACCTTCGGCGTCATCACCGCCGGGGTCATCCTGGGTGACGTGAAGCTCGAGGCGTCGCGCTTCAAGGGCCGGGAGCCAGACCAGCATCGCTATGATATCGAGACGCCGAAGCTCGATTCGACCGCCATCCGCCTGTCATGGAATCCCGATCCGCGGCTATCCCTGCAGGCAAGCTGGGCCGACCTTCATTCCCCCGAACAGCTTTCCCCGGACGAGAACCAGACCCGTTTTTCTGCCAGCGCCCTCGTCACCATCCCGTTCGGCACGGATGCGCGCTGGTCTTCGACGCTGGCCTGGGGCCGCAAGACCGGCCGCGAGGCCAATCATGCCAACGGGCCGGCACTCGACGCCTATGTGCTGGAATCGAGCCTGCGCTTCGATTCGCCCTGGACTGTCTATGGGCGCGCCGAACGGATCGAAACCGACGAACTGCTGCCCGCCCCGGGCGATGTCCATGGCCCGGCCTTCACGGTCGGAAAAGTCTCGCTCGGCGCCATCCGCGACGTGCCGATCACCAGCAAGACCAGGCTCGGCATCGGCATCGAAGCGTCGCGCAATTTCGTGCCGCAAGGGCTCGATGCATCCTATGGCGGGGACCGCTGGGGCGGCATGGCTTTCATCCGCCTGAAGGTCGGCTGAGGCTTTATGTTCTTGTTACGTTCTTGTCTGGCTGTTACCGTGCGTCAATGTCCGTCCGGCCGCCCATCGCTGGCAGAGGTGCCCCCGCCAACCCGTTGAGCACGCGCTTCGACGACCACGCCCGCATCGATGACGGTGATTGGCTCGATGACCAGCAGGGCATCGACGGCGCTCCCCCCAAGCTGCGCACCCAGGTCACCGTCGAGCGACCGCGGACCGTCATCACCCGCAACACCTCGCCCGATATCCCCTTCGATCGCTCGATCAACGCCTATCGCGGTTGCGAACATGGGTGCGTCTATTGCTTCGCCAGGCCCAGCCACGCCTATCTCAACCTGTCGCCGGGGCTGGATTTCGAATCGAAGCTGTATGCCAAGCCCGATGCACCGGCCTTGCTGCGGAAGGAATTGTCGAGGCGCGGCTATGAATGCCGCCCCATCGCACTCGGCACCAACACCGATCCCTACCAGCCGATCGAGGCGACGTGGAAGATCACCCGCGGGCTTTTGGAAGTGCTCGGCGAATTTCGTCACCCGGTGACGATCACCACCAAGTCGAACCGCGTCACCCGCGATATCGACCTGCTGGCGCCCATGGCCGCCGACGGCCTTGCCGCGGTCGCCATTTCGGTGACCAGCCTCGACCCGGCGACGGCGCGCACGCTCGAACCGCGGGCGCCCGCACCGCACCGCCGTCTCGATGCCATTCGCCAGCTATCCGCAGCGGGCATCCCGGTGTGGATCTCGGTCTCTCCCGTCATCCCCGCGATTACCGACCATGAGATCGAAGCCATCGTTGCCGCCGGTGCCGAGGCGGGCGCCACCGGCGCCTTCTCGCTCCCCGTCCGGCTGCCCCACGAAGTTGCCCCGCTGTTCCGCGACTGGCTGGCGGCGCACCACCCTTATCGGGCGGCGCGCGTCATGCACCATATCAGCGAAATGCGGGGCGGCCGCGACAACGACCCGCGGTTCTTTGGCCGTTTCCAGGCCCAGGGCGCATTTGGCGCGCTGATGCGAACGCGCTTTGCCAAGGCGGTGGCGAAACATGGCCTCGACACCGCGCGCTTCGTGCTGAATTGCGACCTGTTCGCGGTGCCGAGCCGGCAACTGGCGCTGTTCTGAAACGCCGCCTGCCTTACGCCGTCGGCAGCTTGTAGTCCTTGTAGCGCGCCCGCAATTCGGTCTTGAGCAATTTGCCGGTGGCGGTGTGCGGCAGATCATCGACCACCAGCACGTCATCGGGCGTCCACCATTTGGCGATCTTGCCATCCAGATAGGCCAGGACGCTTTCTTTCGATACACTTGCGCCATCTTTCTGGCGAACCAGCAGAAGTGGCCTTTCATCCCATTTCGGGTGGGCGATGCCGATGACGGCAGCTTCGGCGACGCCCGGCGCACCGACTGCGGCGTTTTCCAGTTCGATCGACGAAATCCATTCGCCGCCCGACTTGATCACATCCTTCGACCGGTCGACGATCTGCATATAGCCGTTGGGGTCGATCGTTGCGACATCGCCGGTATCGAACCAGCCGTCGCGGTCGAGCACGTCGCCGCCGTCGCCCTTGAAATAGCGCGACACGATCCACGGCCCGCGAACCAGCAACCGGCCGAACGCCTTGCCGTCGCGGGGCAATTCGGCGTGGTCCTCGCCGACAATCTTCATTTCGACGCCGAACACGGCTCGGCCCTGCTTCAACTGGTGGTCGATGCGCTCTGCCTCATCCATCGCCGACACCCGGGGGCACAGCGTCCCCAATGTGCCGAGCGGCGACATCTCGGTCATGCCCCACAGATGGCTGACGGTGACGCCATAGTCGCGCTGGAACGCCTCCACCATGAAACGCGGCACTGCCGACCCGCCGATGGCGACACGCTTGAGCAAGCCGAGGTTACCACCTGATTTTTCGAGATATTGCAGTACCGACAACCACACGGTCGGCACCGCCAGCGACAGGGTGACGCCCTCATCGATGATCAGCTTGTGCAATGTGGGGGCATCGAAATTGCCGCCATTGAGCACCAGCTTGGCACCGGTCAGCGCCGCGACATAGGGGATCGCCCAGGCGTTGGCATGGAACATCGGCGCGATCGGCAACACCGAGGTGTTTACGCCCATGGCGAAGCAATCGCCCGAAGCCGCTGTCATCGCATGCAAAACATTGGAACGGTGGCTGTAGAGCACGCCCTTTGGGTTGCCGGTCGTGCCGCTGGTGTAACATAACCCGGCGGGGGAATTTTCATCGATGACCGCCCAGGCGTGATCGGGATCGCCGGCCGCGACAAGATCCTCGTAGCACAGCAGGTCGAGCGACGAATTCGCCGGCATATGGGCGCGATCGGTGAGCAGGATATAGTGCTCGATCGTCGTCAGTTCGGGCGCCAGCTTTTCGACCATGGCGAGGAAACTCAGGTCAAAAGCCAGGATGCGATCCTCGGCGTGGTTGGCGATATAGGCGATCTGTTCGTGGAACAGCCGGGGGTTGATGGTGTGCGCGACAGCGCCGACGCCGGAAATCGCATACCAGCTCTCGACATGGCGATGGGTATTCCACGCCAATGTCGCCACCCGGTCGCCGTGCCTGATGCCCAGCGTCTCCAGCGCGCTGCCAAAGCGGTGGGCGCGGTCGGCGATGGTGCGCCAGTTGCTGCGCACGGTGCCGCCCTCCACCGCCAGCGCCACCACTTCGCGGTCGCCATGATTGGTGCGCGCATGCTCGATCAGTCTGGAGACCAGCAGTGGCCAATCCTGCATCGCACCGATCACGTCATTCTCCCCGTTGGTCTTGCCTGCATCGTTACGCGTCCTCGACGGACTTGACACCGTGAACAAAACAGGAACATTATGCACGTCCAACAGGGGATACCAGCCATGACGCTGCTTCAGACCGCGCTTACCATGATTGCCTTTGCCGCCACCTATGCGGTGATCCTTGCCATGATCGGCGATGCGATGCCCGCATTGACCCGGGCATTGTTCAGCCGCCAGGCGCCGGACCGCTATGCGGCGGGGGGCAGGACCAGCGTCTCGCGCCGTTTCAGCCGGGCATAGCTGCGCATCGCGAACGGGATGGCGACGGCATAGGCGATGCTGAGCAGGGTCAGCGTCATCCAGGGGGCGGAAAACAGCGAGCCGGCGAACAGTCCGACGCCGACCAGCGCCGGCAACCGCCACGATGGTCGCAGCCGCACCGATCCCCAGCTATAGGTCGGGATGCTCGATGCCATCAGGAATGCGACGACCGGGACGACAATAGCCACCAGTGTATAGCGCACGCGCAGGTCGTCGAGGATGACGGGCTCGAGCCAGAAGCTGAGGAACAACGGGCTGAGGGTGAGCCCGGCCCCCACCGGCGCCGGAATACCGGTCAGATACCCTGCCCGCTTGTGTGGCTGGTCGGACTCATCCAAGCGCGAATTGAAACGCGCCAGCCGCAGCGCACAGGTCACGGCATGCGCCAGCGCGATGACCCAGCCGATGCCGGGCAGGTATTTCAGCGACCACAAATACACGATGAGAGCCGGCGCCACCCCGAACGCGGTCAGATCGGAGAGCGAATCAAGCTCGGCACCGAAGCGACTGCTGCCCTTCAGCAACCGCGCGATGCGGCCATCGATACCATCGAGGACGCCCGCCACGATGATCGACGCGACCGCCTTTTCCCATTCGCCGCCAATGGCAAAGCGCACGCCGGTCAGCCCGAAACACAGCGCCAGCACGGTGACGGCATTGGGAATAAGGGCCCGCAACGGGATCGCGGCACGGCGACTCCGGCGCCGCTCCTGCCGGCTCGGCGGGCGATGGGGTGGATAGTCGGCGCCATGACCCTCCGCAGGCGAAACCACCGGCGGCGTATCGGTCACTGTGCCGTCCCGACCAGCATCGCACTACCGCCGACACGGGCGAGGATAGTCTCGCCGGCCGTGGCGCGCTGGCCGACGACGACCGCCGGCACGTAACCCGCGGGCAGCCAGACATCGACGCGACTGCCAAAACGGATCAGCCCGATACGCTCCCCGACCGTCAGGCGCGCGCCGACTTCGACAAAGCGCATGATGCGCCGCGCCACCAGGCCGGCAATCTGGGTAAACGCCACGCGGGTTCCATCGGCGGCCTCGACGATGAAATACTGCCGTTCATTGTCGTCGCTGGCCTTGTCGAGGTCGGCGTTGAGGAATTTGCCGGGCACATAGACGACACGCGTTACCGTACCGGCGATCGGCGTGCGGTTGATGTGGACATCGAATACGCTCATGAACACCGAAATACGCATGCACGGACCCGGCGGCAGGCCCCCTTCGCCCGCAAGCTGCCGTGGCGGCTCGGCGTTGGTGATAAGGCTGACGAGCCCATCGGCCGGTGACACCAGCATCCCTTCGCCAAGCACCGTCACCCGGACCGGATCGCGGAAGAAGGCGATGATCCAGACGGTCAGCCCGACAAGCAGCCAAGCCAGCGTCGTCAGGTGAAAGATGAAGCCGGTGACCAGCACCGCGACCCCGGCGATGCCGGCAAACTTGCGGCCTTCGGGGTGCATCGGCGGCATTTTGTATCGCGCCGATTCGCCGGGAACGACAGGAAGCGGCCGTTCAGGAACGGTTTCGAATTCGGTGGGGAGTTCACTCATCCGCAGTGCTTTAGCGGGGTAGGACGCGGGCGGCAATGACAGCGCTGCCGGCATCGGCTAACGCCGCGTGATGATAAAGACCCTGTGCCTGTTCTGCGGCTCCCGCGCCGGCAGCGACCCCGCCCATGCCGCCACCGCCACCGCGCTCGGCACCCTGCTCGGCCAGACCGGCGTCACCCTTGTCTATGGCGGCGGTGGTATCGGCTTGATGGGCCTTGCCGCGCGCGCCGCGCTGGCGGCCGGTGGCCGGGTCATCGGCATCATCCCGCGCCAGTTGATGACCGCCGAAATCGCGCAAACCGGGCTCAGCGAGATGCACGTCACCGAGACCCTGCATGAACGCAAGGCATTGATGCACAGTCTTTCCGACGCGCTGATTGCCCTGCCCGGCAGCATCGGCACCCTCGACGAGCTGCTGGAATCGATGACCTGGCGTGAACTGGGCATCCATGACAAACCGATCTGGCTGTTGGGCGACAACGCCTATTGGGCGCCGTTCACCGCACTGATGCGCCACCTCGATGCCCAGGGATTTGCGCCGCCCGATCTTGGCCGCCTGACCGAAACGCTGCCCGATATGGCGGCATTGCAGGCCAGGCTCGCCCATTAACCGGGCGCGACATTCTTGACCCCCGCGCCGCCCTGCCCCTAGACGGGGCGAAATCGATTTTCGAGACGAGGACAAGATGGCAAAAATCAAGGTCGAGAACCCCGTCGTCGAACTCGACGGCGACGAAATGACCCGGATCATCTGGCAATGGATCCGCGAACAGCTCATCCTCCCCTATCTCGACATCGACCTCAGATATTTCGACCTCGGCATGGAAAGCCGCGACGAGACCGACGACAAGATCACGGTGCAGTCGGCCAATGCGATCAAGGAGTTCGGCGTCGGGGTGAAGTGCGCCACAATCACGCCGGACGAAGCCCGGGTGAAGGAATTCGGCCTCAAGCGTATGTGGAAATCGCCCAACGGCACCATCCGCAACATCCTGGGCGGGGTCGTCTTTCGCGAACCCATCGTCATTTCAACCATCCCGCGCCTCATCCCGGGCTGGACCGACCCGATCGTCATCGGTCGCCACGCCTTTGGTGACCAGTACCGCGCCACCGATTTCCTCGTTCCCGGTCCCGGCAAGCTCATCATGAAATGGGTGTCGGAAACCGGCGACGAGACCATCGAGCATGAGGTGTTCGACTATCCGTCGTCGGGCGTCGCCATGGGCATGTACAACCTTGACGATTCGATCCGCGATTTTGCGCGCGCCTGCCTCAACTACGGCCTGTTGCGCCAATGGCCGGTCTATCTGTCGACCAAGAACACCATCCTGAAAGCCTATGACGGGCGCTTCAAGGACCTGTTTCAGGAGATGTATGATAACGAATTCAAGGCACAATACCGCAAACTTGGTATAGTGTATGAACACCGGCTGATCGATGACCTCGTTGCCAGCGCGCTGAAATGGTCCGGCAAGTTCATCTGGGCCTGCAAGAATTACGACGGCGATGTGCAGTCCGACATGGTCGCGCAGGGCTTTGGCTCGCTGGGGCTGATGACCTCCATCCTGCTGACGCCCGATGGCAAGACCGTCGAAGCCGAAGCTGCCCATGGCACCGTGACGCGCCATTTCCGCATGCACCAGGAAGGCAAGCCGACCAGCACCAACCCGATCGCCTCGATTTTCGCATGGACAGGCGGCCTCAAGCATCGCGGCAAGCTCGACAATACCCCTGCCGTGACCGAATTCGCCGAAACACTCGAGCGCGTCTGCATCGAAACGGTGGAACAAGGCGCCATGACCAAGGATCTTGCCCTGCTCGTCGGCCCCGATCAGGCGTGGATGACCACCGAACAATTCTTCGAGGCGGTGCGCGCTAACCTCGACAAGGCCATCTCGATGGGCGCCATCAAGACGCGGTAACAGCCTGCGCGGTTGCCCGGTGCCCCGGGGCGGGCAGGGACCTGGCGTGCCAGTCGTTGCTGCCAAGGCTGAAGCTCGCCAGCGTCCAGCCGGCAAGCGTCAACACGATGAACAGCGCCAGCAGGCGGCTGCCCGGCAGGCCGTCGGCTGGCGTCGGCTGGCGGCTTGCCGTGGACAGCCGGGCGAGGCTGCGCACCAGGCCCGGATTGCCGCCGGTGCCGATCCCGGACAGGGGGCGGCGGTTTTGTTGTCCGGCTTTCGGGCCGACAGGTGGGGCTGCCGCGATTGCCGGCGGTGCAAAGACGCGGGCAGTGCGGCGCGCCGGCATATCATCGGGCTCGGAAACGAACATGTCGGGGGTCGTCTGACGCATGGCGCAGCCTTTCATTCCGTCGACCCGGCCCGATTACTGCGCCTTAACCATAATATTTCTAAG
This sequence comes from Sphingomonadales bacterium, assembly GCA_025351405.1. Lineage (GTDB taxonomy): Bacteria > Pseudomonadota > Alphaproteobacteria > Sphingomonadales > Sphingomonadaceae > Sandarakinorhabdus. Next base: position 63,750 of record JANXVZ010000003.1, read on the forward strand.
CCGAAACGGGTCCATTCCGGCAGTTTCGCGACCCTCGACAGCCTGTGAACGCGGGGGCAGAGTGCCGCCATCCAAAGGGGAAATGCCACCATGAATCGCCGCCAGTTCGCCGTGTCCACCAGCGTCGCTGCCCTGTCCGTCGCCCTGCCCGCCCGCCTGCGCGCCGCCGACAGCGAAGACACCCTGCTCGTCACATTGCTGGACGCGTTCTTCTATGAAAACGTCGATGAAAACCCCGAAGCTGCGACCGGCCTCGGCCTCGACAAGGGCGCGCGGGCGCCGCTGAAAACGCAGCTCAACGATTATTCCGCCGCCGGCAAGGCAAAGCGCGCCGCGCAGGTCAAGGCCCGCCTCGCCCGGTTGAAGGCCATCGATCGTGCCGCGCTGTCGCCCGCCCGCGCCCTTGATTACGACATCATCGCCTATGACCTCGGCCGCAGCGTCGATGCGGAGGCGCGCTTTCCGTTCGGGTCGGCGCGGGGCAATTTCCAGCCCTATGTCATCACTCAGCAACAGGGCCCATATCGGTCCATTCCGGACTTTCTCGACTCCCAGCACCGCATCGCCACTGCCGACGACGCCGAAAGCTACCTTGCCCGCCTCGCCGCGTTTCCCAAGGCGCTTGACGACAGCCTGGCCCGACAGATGTCCGACGCGGCGACCGGCGTGTTCGCGCCCGATTTCATCCTCGATACGACGCTGCAGCAGTTGAATGCCCTGCGCGGCCAGCCCGCCGCCGGCACCGTGCTCGTCGAATCGCTCGTCCGTCGCAGCAAGGCCGCCGGGCTGCCGGGCGATTATGGCCCGCGCGCCATTGCCATCGTCGAGGCCCAGGTGTTTCCGGCGTTCGATCGGCACATCGCCGCGGTCAAGGCGCTGCGCGCCAAGGCTGTCCATGATGCCGGCGTCTGGCGGCTGCCCAACGGCGACGCCTATTATGCCGCCGGGGTGAAAAGCTCGACGACGACCGAAATGACCCCCGATGAAGTCCACCGCCTCGGCCTCGCGCAGGTCGCAGAGATCAGCGGCCGCCTCGACACCATGCTGAAGGCGCAGGGCCTGACCAAGGGCAGCGTCGGCGACCGGCTGACGGCATTGGGCGAACGGCCCGACCAGCTTTACGCCAATGATGATGCCGGGCGCGCCGCACTGCTGGCGCAGTTGAACGACCAGATCAAGGCAGCCTATCCACGCCTTCCCGAGGCGTTCGGGACATTGCCCAAGGCGCCGATTGAAGTGCGCCGCGTGCCGGCGTTCATCCAGGATGGCGCGTCGAACGGTTACTACAATGGCGCCGCGATCGATGGCTCGCGCCCGGCGGCCTATTACATCAACCTGAAGGATACCCATGAGTGGCCCAAATTCAGCCTGCCGACGCTGACCTATCACGAGGCGGTGCCCGGCCATCACCTGCAGATCAGCATCGCCCAGGAATCGACCGACATCCCGCTGCTGCGCCGGCGCGGCGGCTATTCGGCCTATACCGAAGGCTGGGCGCTGTATGCCGAACAGATCGCCGACGAACTCGGGCTGTATGAAGGCGATGCGCTTGGCCGGATCGGCTATCTCCAGTCCTTCCTGTTCCGCGCCGCGCGGCTCGTTGTCGATACCGGCATGCACTTCAAGCGCTGGAGCCGCGAGAAATCGACCGACTACCTCGTCGCCGCCACCGGTTTCGCCCGCGGCCGCGCCCAGCGCGAGATCGACCGCTACAGCGTCGGCCCGGCGCAGGCGCTGAGCTACAAGGTCGGCCACACCCAATGGGTTAAGCTGCGCGACGCGGTGAAGGCCAGGCAGGGCGCCGCCTTCGACCCGCGGGTTTTCCACGAGGTGTTGCGCCAGGGGGCGATGCCGCTGGTGATCCTCGAGCAGGTGGTCATGGCGCGAAGCTAGTCCGCGCGCCGGGAAAGCGAGGGGGCGTCCGGAATCGACTGGCTTCCCGAGCCGAACCTGCCACCATAAAGCCATGGCCTTCCCGCTCGAATCGCCGGCGTTCAAGGATATCGTCGTCGTCCTCGGCGCGTCGGGGCTGGTGATACCGGCGTTTGCGGCGCTGCGAATTTCACCCGTGGTCGGGTTCATCCTGGTGGGCGTTGCCGTCGGGCCATTCGGGCTGGGTGGCCTGTCGGCGGACCTGCCATGGCTTGCCCATATCAGCATTTCAAGCGCCGAATCGCTGGCGGCCCCCGCCGAAATGGGGGTGGCGCTACTGCTGTTCGCGCTGGGTCTGGAGCTTTCGCTCGATCGCTTGCGGGCGATGCGCAAGATCGTCTTCGGCCTTGGTGCGACACAAATGGTGGCCTGCAGCATGGCGCTTTCCGGGCTGTTGCTGCCTTTCCACCTCGGCGTCACGGCAACCGCGACCCTTGCCATCGCCTTGGCGCTGTCCTCGACCGCAGTGGGCCTGCAGATGCTGTCGAGTTCGGGGCGGATGAGCAGCCGCGCCGGGCGCACCGCTTTTGGCGTGCTGCTGTTCCAGGATATCGCCATCGCGCCGTTGCTCTTGCTGCTCAGCGCCAGCGCGGCGGGGGCCGGGTTCGGGCTCAGCCTGCTCAAAAGCCTTGCCGCCATCGGCGTCATCGTCATCGCCGGGCGGCTGCTGCTGCCGCCGCTGTTCCTGCAGGCAGCGCGGACGCGGCGGCCGGAACTGTTCCTTGCCGCCGCGCTCGTCGTCCTCATCATCAGCGCGGCGATCACCGCGAGTGCCTCGCTGTCCCCCGCCGTCGGCGCGCTGGTGGCGGGCATCATGCTCGCCGAAACCGATTGGCGGCGCCAGGTCGAGGCGGCAATCGCGCCCTTCCAGGGGCTGTTGCTCGGCGTCTTCCTGATCTGGGTCGGCATGCGGCTGGATCTTGGTGCGGTGATGGCAGAGCCCGGGCTCGTCATCGGCGGCGTCGCGGCGGTGTGCGGCGTCAAGGCGCTGGTGGTGATGGCGCTGCTGCGACTGGCGCGAAACGGCAACGGCGTGTCGGCGCATGTCGCGGCCTTGCTGGCGGCGCCGTCGGAAACCAGCCTGATCCTGCTGGGCAGCGCCAGCGCGGTCGGGGTCATCGGGGGGCGTGTCGCCGATGTCGCGCTGCTGATAACCGGGCTGTCGCTGGCGATTGCGCCCTTGCTCGGGTTGATCGGCCAGCGCCTTGAGGGTGCCTTCCGACCGCGCTTCCATGATGCACAGGCCGAAGCCAGCGCCGAGCCGCGCACCATCATCATCGGTTTCGGGCGTGTCGGCCGCATGGTCGCGGCCATGCTGGAGGTGCACCGGCAGCCGTATCTGGCAGTGGACAGTGACCCCGACGAAGTGGCCCGCTTGCGCCGCGCCGGCCATAATGTCGTCTATGGCGATGCGCGGCGGGCGGAGCTGCTCGATACCCTCCAGCTCGAGACCGCGCGCGCCGTGGTGCTGACCATCGACGGTACCAGCAACCTTGATACGCTGGTGCGCCTGATCCGGCAGCGCCATCCGAACCTGTGCGTCGTCGCCCGCGCCCGCGATGCGGACCATGCCACGCGGCTCTACCGGCTGGGCGTCACCGATGCCGTGCCGGAAACGGTAGAATCGAGCTTGCAGCTTGCCGAGGCGCTGCTCGTCGATCTCGGCGTGCCGATGGGGCCGGTCATCGCATCGATCCACGACAAGCGTGCCGAATTGCGAGCGCGAATCCAGCGCGGCGCGCCAGGGAAGGTGCGAATGCCGATAAGCCGGCGTCGATAGTCGATCGAGCCTTGCCGGCGTGTCAGGAAGAAAAGTACGTCAGCGTGATCTCGACGCCGAAATCGGTTACTTCATAAACGAATTTTCCGTCCTTGAGCGGAAATGTCTCGTCGGCGCAGATTTCGAGCTTTTCCAGCGTGTTCTTGAGATCGTAGTTGCCGGTGCGGATTTTCAACAGGCCGCCCTGCTTCAACAGGCCCACCGCGTTCTTCCAGGTGTTGATATTGCCGGCGACATCGATCGGCAGTGCTTCGAAAATCACCTCGTCGCAGGTGCTTTGGCGCAGCGTTAGTTCCTGGTGCGGCGAGGTGGTCAGATCGAGAATGAAATTGGGTTTGACTTCGGCATCACAGTCGACCGTCAGCGTTTCCGCATCCGGGTGTCCGGCGCAACCCCTGTCCCGGCCCTTGACTGTCCCGCAGCCGAAAATGCAACGCATGAACCATCCTCATCCGGCTAGACAATAACGCCTTCCAACATAACGCCTTCGCAACAATTTACGATGATTATCGGCGTGGCAAAACGCCCGGGCAAACGTTGGCGTCGCTACCCCGCCAGCGCTGCCCGCACGGCGGCAACGGCATCGGCAGCCTTTGCCCCATCGGGGCCTCCCGCCTGGGCGAAGTCCGGCCTGCCGCCCCCGCCCTGGCCACCGAGCGCCGCCGACGCCAGTCGCACGAAATCGACCGCGGACCGGGACGCGGTCAGGTCGTCGGTCACCCCGACGGCCACGGAGGCGCGGCCGTCGTTGACCGTGACCAGCACCACCACGCCCGAGCCAAGCGTCTTTTTGGCGGCGTCGATCAACCCGCGCAGGTTCTTGGCCTCGAGACCTTCGAGCACCTGCCCCAGGAACCCGGTGCCACCGACATTTTCGGGCGCGGCCGCTGCGCCGCCCGTTGCCGGCCCGGCCAATGCCAGGGCCTTCCTTGCCTCGGCAAGCTCGCGCTCCAGTCGTCGCCGCTCCTCGGCAAGCGCCTCGACCCGGGCCGGAACCTCGTCGGGTCGCACCTTCAATGCCGCCGCCGCCGCCTTCAGCCGGGCTTCCTGTTCCCCCATATAGGTCCGCGCCGCTTCGCCGGTCAGCGCTTCGATGCGCCGGACACCGCTCGCCACCGCCGATTCCGACGTGATCTTGAACAACGCGATATCGCCAAGGGCGTTGACATGGGTACCGCCGCACAATTCGGTCGAATAGTCCGCATCCTCCGCGCCGCCCATGCTGAGCACGCGCACCTCATCGCCATATTTTTCGCCGAACAGCGCCAGCGCGCCGGCTTCGATGGCGGCATCCGGCGTCATCAACCGCGTCGTCACGGCACGATTGCCGCGGATCTGGGCATTGACCTCGGCCTCGACCGCCGCGATGTCGTCTGCGGTCAAGGCGCGCGGCTGGCTGAAATCGAAACGCAGCCTGTCCGCGGCAACGAGGGAGCCCTTTTGGGTGACATGGCCGCCGAGCCGATTGCGCAGCGCCGCATGCAGAAGATGCGTCGCCGAATGATTGGCGCGCAGTTGCGACCGCCGCGTGCCGTCGACATCGAGCCCCAGCGTGTCGCCGACCTTGACGTTGCCGCTTTCCACCATGCCATGATGGACGATCAGCTTGCCCAGCGGCTTGCCGGTATCGCGCACCGCGATCGCCAGGCCATTGTCACCGCTCATGCGCCCTGCGTCGCCCGCCTGGCCACCGGATTCGCCATAAAATGGCGTCTGGTTGGTGACGATATCGATGCTTTCCCCTGCTGCTGCGCTGGCGACCTGCACACCGTCCCGCACCAGCGCGACGACCTGGCCCTGCGCCGACAGCCCGGTATAGCCGGTGAATTCGGTGGCGCCGCTGGCCTCGACGATGTCGAACCACACCGTCTCGGACGCCTTGGCGCCTGACCCCGACCAGGCGGCGCGCGCGGCGCGCTTCTGTTCGGCCATCGCCACGTCGAAGCCGGCGCGATCGACCGTCTGGCCCTGGCTGCGCAGCGCGTCCTCGGTCAGGTCGTAGGGAAAGCCGAAGGTATCATAAAGCTTGAACGCGATATCGCCGGGCAGCACGTCGCCGGGCTGCATGTTCGCCGTGGCTTCATCGAGCAAACGCAAGCCGTTGACCAGCGTCTGGCGAAACCGGGTTTCCTCAAGCTTGAGCGTTTCCTCGATAAGCGGCTGCGCGCGGACCAGTTCGGGATAGGCGGCGCCCATCGCCGCCGTCAGCGCCGGCACCAGGCGGTGCATCAACGGTTCGGCCGCCCCCAGCAGGTGCGCGTGGCGCATGGCGCGGCGCATGATACGGCGCAGCACATAGCCGCGGCCTTCGTTGGCGGGCAGCACGCCGTCGGCGACAAGGAAGCCGCTGGCGCGCAGATGGTCGGCAATGATGCGGTGCGAAGCGCGGGCCTCGGGGGTATCCGATGGCCGGGTGCGCTCCTCGCTGGCGGCGATCAACGCCTTGAAAATGTCGGTGTCGTAATTGTCGTGGACCCCCTGCAGCACGGCGGCGATGCGCTCCAGGCCCATGCCGGTGTCGATGCTGGGACGTGGCAGATCGAGGCGGGTTGCCGCGTCAACCTGTTCATATTGCATGAAGACCAGGTTCCAGATCTCGACAAAGCGATCGCCATCCTCGTCCGGGCTGCCCGGCGGGCCGCCGGGGATATGGTCACCATGATCGTAGAAAATTTCCGAACATGGCCCGCACGGCCCCGTCTCGCCCATCGACCAGAAATTGTCGTTGGTGGCGATGCGGATGATGCGATCTTCGGGCAGGCCGGCGATCTTCTTCCACAAGGCGGCGGCTTCATCGTCGGTATGATAGACGGTGACGGTCAGCCGGTCGGCGGGAATGCCCCATTCCCGCGTCAGCAGATCCCATGCCTGGGCAATCGCTTCCGCCTTGAAATAGTCGCCGAAGCTGAAATTGCCCAGCATTTCGAAGAACGTATGGTGGCGCGCCGTATAGCCGACATTGTCGAGATCATTGTGTTTGCCGCCGGCCCGCACGCATTTCTGCGACGAGGCCGCGGTAACGTAAGGCCGGGTTTCAAGACCGGTGAAGACATTCTTGAACGGCACCATGCCGGCGTTGACGAACATCAGCGTCGGGTCATTCTGCGGCACCAGCGGCGCCGACGGCACGATGCGATGCCCGGCCTTGCCGAAATGATCGAGGAAGCTGCGACGGATGTCGTTGGTGGAAATCATGCTCGTGACTTAGGCGAGCAACGGGTGCGGCTCAAGATGCAGCGTCGATTGCGCAGGTTTGTCGTCGGGCGGAGTATGACGTCAGGCCGGGCGGTGGGCGGTGACGAGCCAGACCGCGGCCGGGAGCCCGACGGTATCGCCGTCGACATGCGCGGCAAAGGCATCGGCCAGCAGCACGCGCGCCCTCGCCTCGGCATCCGGCCCGGCCTCGCGGACACTCCGCGCCGCCGGGCCTATCCGCAGCGCGAAATGCACGGCGTTGCCGACAGGATCGTCACCCTCACCCATCACCATGGTGAATGTGACGGGCTGCAACGCGACGTCCTGCCAGCCTGCGGTGCCGAGGATGGCACGCACCCGGTCCGGATCGGCAAAAGCGAACGGCCCCGGCGCATGCGGATCATAACGCGGATCGACGGGAATGAGGCCGGCAAGGGCATCGATCGGCAAGGTCGCCCAGGTGTTTTCGGTCGGTTGCTGCCAACAGGCGAAACACAGCCGGCCGCCCGGCACAGCCAGGTTGTGCAGATTGCCGAATGCCGCCACGGGGTCGGCAAAGAACATCACGCCGAAGCGCGAGACCAGCAGGTCGAAACCGATCGGGTCAACAAGGGTTGCCGCATCGGCAAGCTCGAAATCGATATCGAGCAGCAGTTCGGCGGCGCGCTCGCGGGCCCGCGCAAGCAGCGGTTCGGAGATGTCGACCCCGGTTGCGCAGCCGTCGTCCCCAACCGCTGCCGCCAGCGCGAGGGTCGTTTCGCCGCTGCCACAGCCGATATCGAGGACGTCTTCGCCCGGCGCCGGAGCCGCCGCGCTCAACAGCGCCGCCGTCACGGGCGTCAGCGCCTTGTCCATGCGCGCCTGCATTCGCGCCCAGGTTTCCCCCGCGGCGCCGTTCCAATATTCGATCTGTTCGGCGTTGCTCATGCTGCTCTCCGGCAGAAGGGACGTCAGGGGAGTTTCTGGAACAGCCGCGTCACACGGCGCATGAACGGAGTGAACAGCGCGGCCTGTCCCGGAAGCTCCGCAGCAAAACGGATGGCTTCGGCCAGCGTCGGATAGGCATAGGTCTGGTTGGCGAGATGCTTGAGGGTCAGCTTGCCGGCAACGGCGAATGTCGCCAACGCCAGCAGCTCGCCGGCATGGGCCCCGACGATGGTGACACCGACCACGGTGTTGCCGACCGCCATGATCTTCACAAAGCCGCGCATGTCGCCTTCGGTGACCGAGCGGTCGTTGTGGTCGAAATCATGCCGCAGGACCTGCACGTTCGGATGCGCCGCACGCGCCCGCGCCTCGGTGAGGCCAACCTGCGCCAGTTCGGGATCGGTGAACGTCGCTGCCGGCAAGGCAGTGTAGTCGGTGGCCTTGCGGAACGGGAACAGTGCGTTCTGGATGACGGTGCGGGCATCCTGGTCGGCGGCATGGGTGAGCCGCGGGCCATTGCGACAATCGCCGATGGCATAGATGCGGCGGTTGGAGGTGCGGAGGTATCGATCGACGGTGATGCCGTTTCTGGTGGTTTCCACCCCGGCCTTGTCGAGGCCATAGCCGCTGATGCGCGCGGCGCGGCCCGTGGCAACCAGGAGATGGCTGCCGCTGACCGCAGTGTTGCCGGCAAGGTGGAGGGTGATACCGGCGGCGTCCCCCGAGGCGCGTTCGATGCCGGTCGATTCGTGCAGTGCGACACCATCGGCGACAAGCTGGGCGCGGACGACGGCGACCGCGTCCGGATCGTCATTGGGAAGCAATGGCCCCTGGTCGACGATGGTGACGCGGGAGCCGAGGCGGGCAAAGGCTTGCGACAGTTCGCAGCCGATGACACCGCCGCCGATGATGACGAGGTGCGCGGGACGCTCGGCAAGGTCGAAGATTGTTTCGTTGGTGAGACATCCAAGGTCGGCGAGACCGGCTATGGGAGGCACGGCCGGGTCTGACCCCGTGGCGACAACGAACCGGCGGGCGGTGAGGCTGCGACCATTGATGGCAAGGTTGGCGCAATCGACAAAGGCGGCATGGCCGAATTCGACCTCGACGCCGAAGTCGCGAAAACGTTCAGCCGAGTCGTGCGGTTCGATGGTGGTGATGGCCGCCGTCACGGCGCCACGGGCTTCGGCCCAGCCCGGCACGGCACCCGACCGGGCGCGGGCCGCGATGGCGATCAGCGCCTTCGACGGCACGCAGCCGGTGTAGAGGCATTCCCCGCCAAGCTTGTGGCGTTCGACCAGCAGGGTCCGGGCACCCAGTTGCGCGGCGCCGCCGGCGGTCACCAGGCCCGCCGCGCCGCCACCGATGACGATCAGATCATAATGATTGGGGGCCATGGCGACAGATCATCCGGGCGCGGGGTCGCGGTCAATGGCGATTCGGACCCCAAAGAAAATCCCGCCGTGCCGGCCCTTAAAGCTTCGACACGGCGGGACAGTTCAAGGGAATGTCCAAGGAGCGTTTGCCCGGAGAATCCCCGGGGTTGTTACATCTCGCTATCGTCGTCGCTGCTGCTGTCGCTGTCCGGGCCGGCCATCAGCGCATCGGAGATTCCGGCGGCGTTGTCGCGGATGACCTTTTCGATCTTCGCCGACATTTCGGGGTGTTCCTTCAGGAACTTCTTGGCGTTCTCGCGGCCCTGGCCGATGCGGATCGAATCGTAACTGAACCACGCACCGGACTTTTCAACCACCCCGGCCTTGACGCCCAGATCGAGAATTTCACCAAGCTTTGAAATGCCTTCACCGTACATGATGTCGAATTCGACCTGCTTGAACGGTGGCGCCACCTTGTTCTTGACGACCTTGACGCGCGTGGTGTTGCCAACGACATCGTCGCGGTCCTTGATCTGTCCGGTGCGGCGGATGTCGAGACGCACCGAGGCGTAGAATTTCAACGCGTTGCCGCCGGTCGTGGTTTCCGGGTTGCCGTACATGACGCCGATCTTCATGCGCAGCTGGTTGATGAAGATCACCATGCAGCGCGACCGGCTGATCGAACCCGTCAGCTTGCGCAGCGACTGGCTCATCAGCCGGGCCTGCAGGCCGACATGGCTGTCGCCCATCTCCCCTTCGATTTCGGCGCGCGGCACCAGCGCCGCGACGGAATCGATGACCAGCACATCGATGGCATTCGAACGGACCAGGGTATCGACGATTTCCAGCGCCTGCTCGCCGGTGTCGGGCTGTGAAACGATCAGTTCGTCGATGTTGACACCCAGCTTCTTGGCATAGGCCGGGTCGAGTGCGTGCTCGGCATCGACGAACGCCGCCGTGCCACCACCTTTTTGCGCTTCGGCGATGGCGTGCAGCGCCAGCGTCGTCTTGCCCGAACTTTCCGGGCCATAGATTTCGATGACGCGGCCGCGCGGCAGGCCGCCGATGCCAAGTGCGATATCAAGGCCCAGCGACCCCGATGAAATCGCCTCCACCTCCATCGTCTCGCGTGAACCCAGCTTCATCACCGAGCCCTTGCCGAATGCCCGGTCGATCTGGGCCAGTGCGGCCTCCAGCGCCTTTTGCCTGTCCATGCCCTTTTCCGCGCCCTTTTCCTTGGCCCCGTCAACAACCTTGAGCGCTGCCGCCATGATCTTCACCCTTCCTAACCGCCTGCCACATCACGTCAATGAAGCGTTTTGTATCGGCTTTGTTCTACACGAACAAGTGTAGAACAAAAAATAGTTCGCGCGGGCGTCCGATCCGCTCGAACACGACCCGCGCGTCTCCATATCCCCCCATCAAACAATGGCCCCATCAAACACTGGCCCTTCCCTGATAGGCGGCCGCGATCGCCGCCAGCAGGTCGGCCAGCGCGAACGGCTTGGCGAGAAAGCGTTCACCCTGCGCATCGGCGGCGCGGTGCAGCGGCACTTCGGCAAATCCGGACATCAGCACCGCCGCCAGCCCGGGGCGCTGCGCCCGCGCCCGCGCCACCAGCTCCACCCCATCGACCCCCGGCATCATCACATCCGACACCAGCACATCGACCGGCAAGCCGCCCAGCATCATCGCCTCGGCCTCGGACGCATCGGCGGCGCTGCTCACATCATGTCCCGCACGCTGCAAGCCGCGCGCCAGGATCTGCCGGACCGCCGTGTCATCTTCGACGAGCAACACCTTCAAACCACTGGTCTTTGGTGGCAGCAACGGTGCCGGCGGCGCTTCGAAGCGCGGCATCACGCCGCCGCGCAGCGGCACCGCCGGCAGATAGATGCTGAACACCGTGCCCCTGCCGTCATCGATGCCGTCGCCGCCGCGCGCCGGCACGCCGTCCCGGGGCCGCGCGAAGATATAGCCGCCGCTTTGCTTGACGATGCCGTAAACGGTGGAAAGCCCGAGGCCGGTGCCCTGCCCCATCGGTTTCGTCGTGAAAAACGGCTCGAATATCTTGCCGGCGATGGCAGCGGGGATGCCGCTTCCGGTATCGGCGACATGGATGCCGACATGGTCGCTTTCGGGGATGATGGCATGGCCGAGCGCGCGGATTTCCGCGGCCGGCACATCGGTGATGGCGATGCCGAGTTCGCCGGTGCCGCCCATGGCGTCGCGCGCGTTGACGGCAAGGTTGACGATGATCTGTTCCACCTGCCCGGCATCGGCGCGCACCGCATGGGCGAGGCCGCCGGTATCGATGCTGATGGCGATGCGATCGCCGAGCAGCTGGGCGATCAGCGGACGCAGCCCCTCGATCAGCGCCGTCAGGTCGAGCAGTTGCTGGCGTCGCGGTTGCTGGCGGGCAAAGGCCAGCAATTGTTCGACCAGCGCCGCGGCACGCCGGGCATTGCGGCGGATCTGGTCCAGGTCTTCGAAATCCGGATCCCCTGGCGGGTGGGCGAACAGCAATTGTTCGGTAATCGTCAGCATTGCTGTCAATATGTTGTTGAAATCATGCGCCACGCCGCCCGCAAGCTGGCCGACGGCCTGCATCCGCGTCGCCGCCGCAACCTGCGCTTCCAGCCGCAACTGTTCGCGAATATCGCGCATCGCCAACAGCGCGACGATGCCGAAACCCGGTGGAACCGGCGTGATGGTCAACAGCTGTTTCTCGTCGCGGCGATTGGCCATGGCGACCCGGATTTCGCCTGGCTGGCCCCTCGTCACGGCGCGTGCCAGCGCATCGCGAAGCACCGGCACATCGTCTTCCACCACCAGCGATTCGGGGCGCGTGCCCGGGCGGCAATCGGGGCCCGCCGTTGCCAGCATCGCATCGTTCGCGTTGACGATATCGCCGTTGCGATCGATGACCGCCATCGCCAGCGGCAGCGTCATCAGCAACTGCGTCACCCACGGGCTTTGCACCCCTTCGGCATAGGGCACCGGCCAGCCTGTGGCGTTGGTGTCGGTATCGCTGTCGTCCGGGCTTTCGGTCACGATCAGCCGTAACGCTGTTCGGTCCAGGGGTCGCCTTCGTTATGATAGCCGCGGGTTTCCCAGAAACCGGGCTTGTCAGTTGCCGAAAATTCGATGCGCTTCAGCCACTTGGGAGACTTCCACAAATAATAGCGCGGGATCACCAGCCGGACCGGGCCGCCGTGTTCGCGGCTGATCGGCGCGCCGTCATGGCTGTGCGCCAACAGGCAATCATCCTCGGCAAAATGGTCGAGCCGGACGTTGGTGACATAGCCGTCATAGCTGTGCAGGATGACGTGCGCCGCATTGGGCAAGGGCTGCACCACCGACAGCAGGTGCTGGGTCGAAACCCCTGTCCAGCGATTGTCGTACCGCGACCATTGCGTGACGCAGTGGATATCCGAAACATCCTCGAAAGGCGGCTGCTGCATGAGGGTGGCGAAATCCCAGGTCACGGGATTGACGACGGCGCCATCGACGCTGAGCTGCCATTCCTCGCGCGGCACGTCGGGCTGGATGCCGAGGTCGAGCACCGGCCAGTTGGTGACGAGGCGCTGGCCCGGGGGCAGGCGCATTTCATGGTCCACATCGGCCTTGCCGGTAAGCAGGCGGCCGGCGCGCGCCCAGGCCTGCTTGGTGGCGACGAGCTTGTCTTTGAATGAGTCGGTCATGGCTGAAGGGAATAGCCTGTCGGAACGTTGCAAACAATTCGCCTGTATGCCGCCTATCCCCGGTCGCGCATGATCCGCGCTGCGTCGCGCTTCCAGTCTCGGTTTTTCTCGGTCTCGCGCTTGTCGTGGAGCTGCTTGCCCTTGCCGAGCGCCAGTTCGACCTTGGCGCGGCCGCGGTCGTTGAAATAGATCGACAGCGGGATAAGCGTCATCCCCTGCCGCGCCACGGCGCTGCCCATCTTGTTGATCTGGCGTTCGTGGAGCAGCAGCTTGCGCGGTCGCTTCGGCTCGTGGTTGAAACGGTTGCCGTGGCTGAATTCGGGGATGTTGGCGTTGACCAGCCACATCTGGCC
>JANXVZ010000027.1 GCA_025351405.1 Sphingomonadales bacterium
CAATGCGGCGCCGCCAGGGTGATGATGCCCGACAGGCCGGGCAGGTCGCCGCCGCCCGACAGGACGGCGCCATGCTCGTCGCCCATGAAGAAATACTTGCTGCCCGCCGGCGCGCCGGAAAGGATCAACGGCGGGTCGGCATCGGTGGAAAACGCCTTGAAGCCGGCATCGATCGTCACCATCCCCGGGGTGTTGGCGCTGACCACCCGGGCGTCGATCATCAACGCGGTTTCAAAGGGCGAGCCGCTGTCGTCGCCGCTGAGGTCGCAGGCGAGATACTGGCTGTCCATGAAGACATAGGAGCCGACCTGGAGTTCGGTGAACAGGTTGAGCCCCGCATCGATGCGGTGGGTGCCGGTGCCGCCGCCGGTGATGATTTCGGGCGCGCCGCCGGCCTCGGTCAGCGCGGCGATGACGGTGCGGACAAATTCGGCCTTCTCAGCCATTGCGGCGGCGCGGTCGGCATAGCCGTGGATGTGCTGCTCGACACCGCAGTAACATTGGATGCCGGCATAGTGCAGCGCCGGCTCGGCCCGGATGGCCGCCAGCAAGGCGGTGGCGGCACCGGCAGATGCAACGCCGGTGCGGCGGATGCCGGGGTCGATGTCGATGATGACCCGCAAGGGCTTGCCGCCTATATTCGCGGCGGCGAGCGCGCGGGCGTTCTCCGGATTGTCGACGACGCACATCAGCGCCTCGGTGCGGGCATTGAGCGCCACCAGCCGCGCGATGGCGGGCGGTGACACGACGGGCGAGGTGATGTGCAGGCCCGTGGACACGCCGCCATCGGCCAGCACCTCGGCCTCGCCCAGTTTGGCGCAACAGGCGCCGATGGCCCCGGCGGCAATCTGGCGCCGGGCGATATCGGGACTTTTGTGGGTCTTGGCGTGCGGCCGCAACTTGAGGCCGTGCCCGGCGGCAAAGCGCGCCATGGTGGCGATGTTGCGGTCCAGCGCCGCCAGGTCGATGACCAGGACCGGGGTGTTGAAGTCGCGCCGCGAACCCTGGCGACCGATGAGATGGGCGTGCAATTCGGCGTCGGTCATGCGGCTTTGGCCCTGGTTGCAGCGCCGATGGCGAACAGTTCGGCCATATGGTCGTTGACGAATTTCTGCCCCGGATCAACCGTTTCCCGTACCCTGAGAAAGTCGGCGGCCCTGGGGTACATCCGGTGCACGTCCGCCGCCGTCAGGCTGTGGCGCTTGGCCCAGTGCGGGCGGCCGCCACCGGCTTGCAGGATCGCCTCGATTTCGGCGAAATGCCCGCGCCATGGCATCCTGGCATATTGGTGGAACGAGATCGAAGCCCCCGGCCCGCGGTTGAACGGACTCATCCAGATATCGTCGCCGGCGGTCAGGCGGAATTCGAACGGAAAGGCAATCGGCAGCTTCTTGCGGCGGATATGGGCGATCGCCTCCAGCAGCGTCGCCATGCCGTTGGCGCGCGGCAGTTCATATTCCATTTCCTCGAAGCGAATGCTGCGTTCGGACGGGAAGATCTTGTAGGCGGGGCCGGTTCGGCGGCTGGGCCTGGCCGATGCCCGCATCATCAGGCGTTGCAGCGTCGGGATCATCATGTTGGAAGCGGCGCCAAGGTCGCAGACGAGCCGGAAGATGGTCTCGTCGATGTCCTTGCCGTCCTTCCATTCGCCCTCGGGTGCAACGGGGTGCAATGTCTTGAAGATGACGTCGTCGGAATAGGGAAAGACGAAGAACTCCATATGGCGGGTGGCGGCGCCCAATTCGTCGAGGCGCGCGGCGACCTCTGCAAGGGGCCGGCGTTCGACGCGTTCCTCGAGGTGGTAGGCCGGCAGCACATGGATGCGAATTTCGGTGGCGATGCCGAACAGCCCGAGCGACAGCCGCTGCGCCTCGTAAAGGTCCGGGTTTCGGCCGGGCCCGCATTCGACGATGCTGCCATCGGCCTGCATCAACCGGAAGCCGCAGGCCTGGGTGGCAAGGCTGCCGAGATCGGCGCCGGTGCCATGGGTGCCGGTGCTGGTGGCGCCGGCGAGCGATTGCGGGTTGATGTCACCCTGGTTGACCAGCGACAGCCCTTCGGCCCAAAGCGCCGCCGTCAGCCGATCGAGCCCCCATCCCGCCGGCGCCCAGACGGTCTGGCGATCGGGGGCGATGGTGATGTTGCCCTCGTAGTCCGCCATGCTGACCAGCGTGCCGGCAGTGGCGCACAGCGGCATGAACGAATGGCCCGCCCCCACGACGCGCAGCGTGTCGGACTGGGTGACGATCGCCGAAAGTTCGGCTGCGGTTTTCGGCCGGGCAGTGCGCTGCGGTTGCGCGACAACGCTGCCGGACCAGTTCTGCCACTCGCTCATCACGCCTGCCTTTCACCAACGGAGATACGATAGCTCAGGCTACTGTATGTGCAAGGGTGTGCAATTGTCGCGCGGTCAGCGGAAACTTTCGAAATACAATGCAAACAACAGGCAGACTTCATGGTTCAGCGTCTCGGCATCGCGATCGGGCTCCTCGACCACCATTTCGCTGGCAGCATAGCTGAGCTCGACCATCAGCCGCATCGCCACGCGCAGCCGCGTCTCGGCCGTGCCGGGATAGCGGGCACGGATGGCTTCATAGAATCGTTCGGCGACCATGTCGCGGGAGGTGAAGCGCAGGCTTTGCAGCATCGGCACGGCGCGCAAGGCCCGGCCGATGGCGGCGCCGCCGGGGAAGGCGCGGGTGATGGCAACCACTTCGCGCTGGATGGCGACGCTTTTCGCCAGCCGCGCCTCCCGCGTTGGTCCATCGAGCCCGCCCTGGCCCGGACCATCGCCATCGAGCCAGGCCAGCACCGCCTTGTCCTGGGCATCCATCAGCCGGTCGCCAAGCTCGCGCAGGATGGCGTATTTGTTGGGAAAGTAACGATACAGCGCCGGTGGCGTCAGCCCGGCGCGCTGGCAGATGCCGTTGGTCGTCAGCTGCTCGAAACCCATGTCGCGCAGCATCTCGCCCGCTGTCGCCAGCACGATTTCATAGGTATCCTGCGCCCGGGCCTGGGTCGGCTGCAGCTTGGTATCGAGTCGGATCGGTTCGGGTTGCATGGGTCGCTCTGGTCTTTCGGCGTGGCCTGGCCACCACAATCCCTTACGCGGTTACCGCGCCGCGCGGCCGCGTAAAATGCAGTCCTGCGACAATCAGGATGCCGATCAACGCTATGGCGGCGCCAAGTGCCAGCGCACCCCGGACGTCATGGTCGCTGACCACCATCGAGGCGAGGAACGGCCCGGCGCTGCAGCCGAGCAGGGTCGCGCCGGGGCCCAGCATGGCGGCGCGCCGGCTGGGGTCGGCCTCGATCGCCATCGGGGTCAGATAGGGCGCTGAAAATATCCACAGGAAGCCGAACGCCGCCGAAACCGCGAGGAACACCGGTGCCGAGGGCAGCACCGCATAGACACCGATCAGCGCGACCATCGCTGCCATCGAACCGACAAGGGCGTGGAACCATGCGATGCGACCGGCAAGGATCGTCGCTGCCGTGCCGCCGGCAACCTGCGCGCCGAGCGACAGCGAGATGGCGAGGCCCGCGGTGGCGCTGCCATGCCCCGATTGCCGCGACAGGGGTTCGATATAGATCCATACCGCAAGGATGAAGGCCTGGAAGGCAAAGCCGCCGGCGAGCGCCACCCAGCCGCGCGCCGAAGGCCGGCCTTTGGGGCTGTCCGCCGTGTCGGGAAGCCTTGCATGGCTGTCGGGCACCGCCAGCCCGACAACCGCGGTCACCAGCCCCAGCACCGCCAGCGCGATGAAACCGCCGTCGACACCGAAGGGCGCGATGACAAAGGCCGTCAACCCGGCGACCATGACCAGTTGCGCGAGCGTCTGGAGGGTGAGGTACAGCCCGGCGCCCCGTTCGGGCCGCGGCGAGCGCACGATCAGCCCGGTGACCAGCCAGATCAGCACGCCGCTCGGCAGGCCATTGAATCCGCGTACCAGCGTCAGCGTGTCACCGGCCACCCTCGTGGTCAGATAGTTGAGCCCGGTCATCAGCAGCCCACAAACCACCGCCACCAGCCGCAGCCTGTTGTTGCCGATCACCGGCCCGGCGAGCGCCGCCGCGACGCCCATTGCCAGCAACTCGACAGTCCCCGCCTGGCCGAGCTGCGCCGCGCTCAACCGCCCCGCCGCCTCCAGCCCGCCCAGCAGCAACGGCCCTACGCCGGCGAACATGACCCCGGTGATGCCGACAAAATACGCCGCAACCTGTGCCGGAAGCGGCGGCGCCTCGCCGATCCAGGCGCCGTTGCCGGGTGCCGGCACGGTCAATATTTCAGCCGCAGGTAAAGGCCATAGGTGCGCGGCTGGCCCACGCTGAACACGTCGAAGCCAAGGCCGGGTATCGGCGTGATGTCGACGATGTTGGTGACGTTGAAGATGTTGCGCCCGTACACCCCCAGCTCATAGGCCCCCCCGCCAAGCTTCAGCCCGAGCTGGCCATTGACGAACAACCGGCTCTTGTCGCTCAACCGGTCGGTGTTGGCGGTGTCGAAGAACACCTTCGACCGATAGGTGAAATCGACCTGGCCGACAAAGTCGCCGATGCCGACATCATGGCTGTAATGCGCCGTGCCGTTGATGCTTGCCTTGGGCGCGGACGGCAGGGTGTTGCCCGAAAAATCGTTGCCGACCGAAATGAAGTTGCGATACGCTGCGTGGAGCAGCGATACCCCCAGCGACAGGTCGAGGCCGGTAAAGGGCGTCGCCTGCAGTTCGGCCTCGCCGCCATAGATGCGCGCCGCCGACGCGTTGGTGAACAACTGCACCGTCAACAACCCCCGCTGGACGGTCGTATAGACCTGCAAATTTTTGTAATCATAGTAGAAGCCGGAAAAATTGGCGCGCAGCCGGTGGTCGAAGAACTCGGTCTTGGCACCCACTTCATAGGCGTTGACGGTTTCGTCCTTGTATGGCCCCAGATCGGCCGGGTCGGTGGTCTGGCCGCTGAAGAAGCCGCCGCTCTTGGTGCCGCGGTTATAGCTGGCATACAGGCTGGCATCGTCGCTCAGCCTGTACTGCAGCCCGAGGCGGCCCGACAGCGAACGGAAGGTCTTGGCCTGGCTGAAGCTGAAGATCGGGATCAAGCCGTCCTCGGCCTCGCTGACGTAGTGGAAATCCTTGTGGTCGATCGAATAGCGCAGGCCCGCGGTCAGGGTCAGGCGGTCGCCAAGGTCGTAGTCGAGCTGGCCGAACACCGCATAGCTGTGCGATTTCTGCTGCAACGGCCAGCCGAACTTGCCGATGCTGTTGGCGATATCGGCTCCACCCGGGTTTTCCGGCGTCGGATTGCGCAGCGCCGCGAGAATATCATAGGCCGACGCATTGTTGAGGCTGTCATAGGCGAAATAGCCGCCGACGACATAGCGCAGCGCCGTCTTGCCGTTGGATTGGAGGCGCAGCTCCTGCGACGTGGTGCTCTGCTGGGCGATGTAGCTGGCGGTGATGACCGGGATCGGGCTGGCGTCGGTTTCCTCCTGGTCGTTGCGCGAGGCGTGCTGGTAGCTTGTCACCGACACCAGCGAGACGGGGCCCATGTCCCATGTCAGCGTGTTGGCGGCGCCGAACAGCTTGACGACATCCTTGCCTTCAAAGCTGTAGTCGCCGGCATAAAGGTTGGTGCTGGTGTTGGCATAGCCAAGGACGTTGGTGCACTGGCCCGACGTGTAGAGCCCCGGCGCGCACAGGCCATCGGGGCCGGTGGCGGCGGCGGTTTGCGGGCTGAGCGAGCGGTTGTAGGCGAGGATCGAGCCGCCGTGGGACTGGCTTGTCGACAGGGTCAGGTCGTCGGTGATGGCGGCCGACGGCTTCCAGCGCAGCGTGGCGCGCAGCGCCCAGCGATCGGCATTGTTGCCATGATGGCCGGTAAGGCGGTTGAGCGTGTAGCCGTCGTCACGATCGTAAAGCCCGGCGATGCGGAATGTCAGGGTGTCGCCGGCCATCGGGCCGCCGACTCCCGCTTGCAGGTTGACGCTGTTGAAGCGGCCATATTCGGCGGCGGCATCGGCCTCCAGCGTGTCCGAAGGCTTGCGCGTGGTGACGTTGATGGCGCCGCCCGTGGTGTTGCGGCCGAACAGGGTTCCCTGCGGCCCGCGCAGCACCTCGACCTGCTGCAGGTCGTAGAACGATGCCAATTGTGCAAGCGGCGACGCGATATAGACGCCATCGACATAGATGCCGACGGCGCTGGCGGTCGACGGGTTGAAATCATTGACCCCGACGCCGCGGATGAAGATGCGCGGGTTGGCGGCATTGTCGTCGCTCTTGATCTGCAGCCCCGGCGCGAGCCCCGATAGCCCGAGAAGATTGCCGACGCGCTGGTTCTGCAAGGCTTCGGCGGTCAGCGCGGTGATCGCGATCGGCACGTCCTGGAGATTTTCCGAGCGCTTCTGCGCGGTGACGACGATCTCCTCGACGGCGCTGGCCGCCTTGGGCGGGATGGGGCGAGCGGGCGCTTGCTGGCCCTGGGCGGCCATGCTCCACGCCATCGCTGCAATGCTGGAGGCCGAAGCCAAGACAAGCTTGCGCATTGTTCACCCCTTGCTGACAGGCAGATTACAGTAGTCTGCACTATCGTTCTCGCAAGCGAAAAGCGGCAAGATCTGCCGAGGGGCCTCGCCGTTGCTGCGCCCGCCGGCCCGGCTTTTGGCGGAAACCCGACCGAAACGGCGCGCCAAGGCTGTTCATATTGCGCGAAACGGTCGGCTGCGAATCGGGACGATCCGGCATTGCGGCGCGGCGAACCGAAGCTTCGTTCGTTATCCGTTCCGATCCAGGGTCATTCTTTCGTTACGAATTCGTCGGCGGGAATTAAGTTGTATTACCAATAATTTATCTGCGCCTCGTCATTTTGCCGCCGAAACGGACGCGATGTTCTGTCATTTTGACCCCTATCGAGGCTGCGCGTCGGTCTGGTGCGGGAACGCGCATTTTCAATGCCTTGCGGGTTGGCCGGATACAATGCGCCGGGGTTCCTGAAGCGTCGAAAGCAGGTGCCGTTCTATGACGATCCGGAAGGCGCGAATCGCCCTGTGTTCGGAACGGAAACGTGACGGAAGATTACGGAAACTTTCGTTGTATCTTAACCATCTTCTCCTACGCCTAGCTGCGGGCAAATATGAAAATTCTCGCGCTTCTTATTGATTTGTTAAGGCAACGTCGTGGCAGTGTCACGACGGTGTTCCTTCTCACCTTGCCGATCCTGATCGGCATGGCGGGGCTTGCGGTCGAATATGGCGATGCACTTGTGGTGCGCACGCAGAACCAGCGCGTCGCCGACGCGGCCGCCTATTCCGCGGCACTGGCCTACAATGCATCGGGCAACGACGAGGCGGTGATGCGCAATGCCGCAACCCGCATCGGCGGGTTGAACGGCCTGACGGGTACAGCGACGGTCGCCGCGGCTATCGTGCCTTCACCTGCCGATGCCAGCCGCAACGCCGTGCAGGTCACGATCACCCAGAGCGTGCCGCTGGTGTTCTCCAGTTTCATTGCCGGCAAGACGGCGCTGTCGGTGCCGGTGGTGTCCACCGCCGAACTGGTCAGCACGACATCCAACTGCATCCTCGCGCTCGACAGCGCCAGCACGGGCGTGACACTTTCGGGTGGGGTCAACATCTCGGCGCCTACCTGTGGGGTCGCCTCGAATCAGAACATCACCATCAGTAACTGCGGACCCTACATAAAGGCAAGTTCGATCAGTTATAACAATGCCTTGAGCTATGCCACCAACTGTGGCGGCCTGCCGCCGCTGCGCAAGGCCGACAATACCGCGCTGGCTCCGGTCAAGAAGCTCGTTGTCGATCCCTATGCCAGCAGCGTCAACGTCACCACGCCGGTGGCGCGACTGGCGACGGTCAACAGCCAGACATCGCCGGCGGCGCCGGTCATCGCGGCGATGAGCGGTGGCAACCCCGTGGACTTCGACTATTCGGCCGGCGCATCGACCCAGGCCACCGCCAACGGCTGTGCGGCGGTGAAAAGCGGTAACACCTGGACCTACGACTGCCCGCCCGGATCGACCAAGACGATCAGCACAGTGACAATTCGAGGTGGTCTGTCCGTCCAGTTCAATACCGGAACCACCGGGGTCTATGCGCCCAACAGTACCAATGTCCTCAACATCAACACCTCGTTCGCGGGGCAGGATGCCGTCGCCTTCGGCAATGGCACCTTCAACATCAGCGGCCATTACAAGGGAGGTTCCGGTGGCACGACCGTAGGCACCTCGCAGTTCGTTGCCATGAACGTCGGCACCTATTTCGATACCGGCACCAGCGGCATCATCGTGCTTGCGGCCGGCACCTATAATATCGTCCAGGGCATGTACATGAACGGCAGCGCGGTCACCACGATCGGCGCCAGCACCTTCAACATTGGCCGGGGCACGATCAGTTGCAGCGGCGCCTATTACAGCATTTGCGCGCTGTCGTCGGGCGGCACTACGATCGCCGGGCCATCGACCTTCAACCTTTCGGCCGGCATCCGGACTGGCGGCGGCGCCACGATCCAGCTCGGCAGCGGTGACGGCAACAGCTACAAGATCGGGCCAAGCTCAGAAGGTTACGCCTTTCGCGGCGACGGCGGCGCCAAGACATTGTTCGCCAACGCCACGCAGGCCGGAAACGTCTATCAGTTCGGCGGCCATGTGAACCTGACCGGCGGCGGCAGCTGCCTGATCATCGGCGCGGCGCCGCAGCACGACATCAAGGGCAATTTGTGGGGCACCGGCGCCATGAAACTGGGCGCCGGCATTTACACGATCACCGGATCGGTCAATTTCGGCGGCAGTGGCGGCGGCGATTCGGTCTGTGGCGGGTCGACGATCGGGCTCTATGCCGACAACGTCACGCTGGTCATCGGTGCGTCGGCAGGCAGCCTTGCCACCAGCGGCGATTGCAGCGGGCAATCATTCTGCCTCAGCGCCGGCTATTCCAACGTCGTCATCAATGCGCCGACAACGGGTACCAGCGCCGGCTTTGCCGTCATCGGGCCGACGTCGTCCTCGAACACCGCCGGCGGTCACTTCACCTCCGGCGCCACCAATTCGCTGATCACCGGGGTGCTGTACATGCCTTATGGCCCGTTGAATTTCGATGGCGGTGCCGCGTTGGGCAATTCCACCGGCGGCTGCCTCGAAGTCATCGGAAAATACATTTCGGTCACCCAGGGCGGCCTGCTCGGCAGCAGCTGCATATCCAGCGGCGGTGCCAGTAACTTCCGTGTTCGACTGGTCGGATGATCGCCATGCATGTCCCCCGCGCAATCGCTGCAATCGCTCCGACGACGCGCCGCCTGATGGGCGACCGCCGAGCCGTAGCCAGTGTCGAGCTCGTCCTGGTGACACCGTTGCTGGCGCTGATGAGTTTTGCCGTCGTCGATATCGGCAATGTGCTCTACACCCGCGCCCTGCTCGGCGCGGCCTTGCAGGCCGGCAACAACTACGCCGTGTCGCGCGCCGCCGATATCAGCACCAGCACGGCGTCGAGCGTGTCCTCGTCGATCGGGACGATCGTCAGCAACACCACCACCACCAATTTTGCCAACGTCGTCGTCACGGTCAACAACGGCCCCCGCACGACGGTCACCGGCGGCACCGCGAGCACGACCGATTCGACGCCGGCGACGACGAACGCGCTGTGCTATTGCCCCAGCACCACGACCTACGCCTGGGGAGCCTCGGTCGCCTGCGGATCGACGTGCACCGGTGGCGGGGTCGCCGGGCGTTTCGTGCAGATCACCGCCAGCAAGACGCTCACGCCGATGTTCTCGACCTATGGCCTGGTGGCGAACAATGTCGTCACCGTGCGCAACATGGTGCAGACGGAATGACCGGCATTCGTCACACCGCCACGGGCCTGTGGCGGTCGCGCCGCGGTGCCTCGGCGATGGAATTCGCCATCATCATCCTGCCGTTCATGGTGTTCATCATCTCGACGCTGGAGTTCGCCCGCCTGCAATGGACCCGCGCTGCCGTGCAGGAAGTCGCCATGGCGACGGCGCGCTGCATGGGGATCAGCGCGGTGGCGTGCTCGGATGCGCCTACGGGCGGCGCCACAGCCCGCACCTTCAGCGCGAGCAAGACACGCACATTCGTCACCACCGAAGCCGCCGGCTGGAACATCGGGTTCGGCTCGGGGGGGTCTGTGGCGTTGGCGCCGTCGACGAGCTGCCAGGGCATCAGTGGGTTTTCCAAGGTCTCGCTCAGCTACACCTTCACATCCGGGATGCTGTCGTTTGCCGGCCTGTCGTCCTATCCCGTCACCGCAGAGGCGTGTTTTCCCGTCCAGTCGTGACCCGCGCGCCTGCGACCAGAATCAGGCTGACCGATTCGGTGTAACGTGATTCGCAACTGCGCTTGATTGCCCGCTGCGGCCCCTGAGCCGCAAATCTACCCCTTATGGGTTATGGTGCGGATTTGGCCGTTAACCCTTTCTACATTAAACTTTCGTTACTCTTTGCGCTCTCGATGCGCGCGGCTCGTTACGGGCCTGCAGCGACAATACCGTCGAAGTAACGATAATCGCCGGGGATTTTGTTTGGCGACGCCGGATGCAGCCGAATGAACCGATAGCCCTAACAATAAGACAAAAAATGAGCATTCCGGCCTAAGCTAATTGTAATGTGCCATTTTTTCGGGTGTGGCGTATAAAATCCCTGAGCCTGCGGGTTGGGGGAAGTTCGCGTTCAGATGCGTACTTTTCCAACCAGACACGGGGGTTCATGAACAAGGGTCGGGCGGGGCAATATCCGCAAGGGGCTCGCGTTAATGACAACCGGCAGGGGCCGGCCAACAAGGGATGAACAGCATGATGAAATTGCTTCGCAACGTTAAAATCAGCAAGAGCGGCGCTTCGGCGGCTGAATACGCTCTCATCGTCGCCGTCATGGGCGGCCTGGTCGTCATCGGCGCCACCCTGTTCGGTGGCTATCTGGCTTCGGCGCTCAGCAACTCGGGTTCGGCTGTCTCGGCTTCGTCCGGTACGGGTACCGCATATCCGACGACCGGTTCGTAAAATCTGATCGGCCCGCGTCCCATCCGGGGCGCGGGCCGTTTCGGCCCGGTGCGACGCGCGTGCCGGACCATCCGCCGCTTTTGGCGGCGGACGAGCGTCAGCTAAACAACGTTGCCGACGCCGCGCTCAAAAAGCCTGATTTGCAGCGCCGATCAATCCCGCGGTTTTATCGTGGATGCTATCGACGTCGCGATACCTTCAAGTTGCAAAGAGTCTGCGGGACCTGAAAAAGTTTTGTATTCATTCTATTGCTACTAAAGGGCGAGTGTTTTGTGTCGTAGCTGTAATGCGGGGATGCGAGTTGTAATCCACGTCATCATAGCGAAAATAGCGACTTACGGTTAAATGCTTTGTAACGTGTGTGAATACCATAAGTTCGCTAGACAGGATGAGGGCTAGCCGGCCGGGCGATACAGGCTTCCAGGGTGCAAACACCTGGTGCCAGGATCTTCCAGCCAATAGCGTCGGCCCTTAAAATTCCGGATCTGGGCTTCGCCAGCTCCGGGGGGTGAATACCGGGTCGTCCGGGCAACAAGGGATCAACACCATGATGAATCTGCTTCGCAACATCAAGATCAACAAGAGCGGCGCTTCGGCTGCTGAATACGCTCTCATCGTCGCCGTCATGGGCGGCCTGGTCGTCATTGGCGCCACCCTGTTCGGTGGCTACCTGAAGACCGCGCTCAGCAACTCGGGTTCGGCGATTTCGGCTTCGTCCGGCACCGGCACCGCCTATCCGACGACCGGTTCGTAAAATCTGATCGGCCCGCGTCCCACCCGGGGCGCGGGCCATCATTTTTCGCGGTGCTGTTTTTAGGGATTCCTGCGCGGCGCAATCTCGGCTAATACCGCTCCTGGATGAGGGGTATTCAGGCCGCCGGGCCAATCAGGCACAGTGTCCGGGGTTGCCGATATCCACGGCGGGGTTGCGTTAGAGTGTTGTGTAGCCCGGGTTTCGGGTTTTGTGTTGGAACACGGGGGGTGTTCGAATATTTCGGGGGTTGACCTTTTGTCGGAGCTGCGCGGCAGGTTTCTGCATCGCATCGACGTTGGGTCCATCGCCGCGCCAGCTGTCAAGTTGGCCACCGACGCCTCGGTAAGGCGAGCCATTCGCAAGGCACTTTCCGCAGACATTCGTGTCGCGATGTGTGCCCCGCGATCGATTTTTCAGCCCCCGTTTCGCCGCATCGTTTCGGCGCTGTGGCTGCCTGGGCGTTAAAGTGATTGCTTTACATGTTCGTCTAGTATTTTGTTTGCGTGACATTAATTCGAAACAGGCTGGGGCGCTCGGCGCCGGGTCGCAAGCCAACGGGGTGTGATGCGTAAATCGTCCGTCTACATGCTCGCACTGGCAGTGGTCCTTGGCCTGCTGGCAGTTTTCGTCGCGCGCTTTTTCCTGCTGCCGCAAACGCCGCAGCAGCTGCCACAGACCGCCGAGGCGCAAAGCGTGTCGGTGGTCGCCGCGGCCCAACCGCTGGCCTTTGGTGACAAGATCACGCCGGACAAGCTCAAGATCGTGCAGCTGCCCGCTGCTGGCGTTCCCGCCGGCAGCTTCCAGCGGATCCCCGATGCAACGGGCAACAACGACAAGCTTGCCATGCGCGCCATCGAGGTAAACGAGATCCTGACCGGCAAGGCGATTTCCTCGCAAGGGTCACGGCTCAGCACGTCGCCGTTGCTCGGCGCGACGATGCGCGCCGTGTCGCTGCCCATCAACGAAGCTGCTGGCGCCGGCGGCTTCCTCGTTGCCGGCGATCGGGTCGATGTTTTCGTCACCCATGCCGCCAGCGGTACGGACCTGCCTTACACCGACCTGCTGGTGCAGGATGCGCGCGTGCTTGCCGTTGGCCAGGATTCGAACGTTTCCAAGGAAAAGCCGGAAGTGGTGCGCACCGCAACGATCGAGGTGACGCCAATCCAGGCGCAGAAGGTCACGCTGGCGCAACAGGTCGGTACGCTCTCGGTCACCTTGCGCAGCGCCACGGACGATGTGCCGGTCAAGCTGAAAACGGTCCGTCCGTTCGATCTCCTCGATGGCAAGAAGCCGACCGGCAACGGTCCGGTTCAGGCATCGGCCGGCCCGCGCAAGCCGGTGCTGCCGACGGTCGACATCGTGCGCGGCACGACGGCGACGACCTATACGATACCGCGCGCACGATGATGGGGCGGACCAGAATGACGCATGATGTGAACACGGCAGGGTTTTTGTCGCATCGCCTGAGTGGCGGTGTTGTCGGGGCTCTTCTCGCGGCCACTGCGCTGGCGCTGGCTTTGCCGGCGCCAGCGCTCGCGCAACGATCGAGCGGCGCCACCGATGCGCGCACCGGCGCCATCATGAATGTCCCGGTCGACAAGTCGCAGGTGTTGCGGGTCGACAGGGCCTTTGCCAAGGCAGTTGTCGGCAATTCCGAGGTCGCCGATGTGCTGCCGCTGTCGGCGAGTTCGGTCTATGTGCTCGGCAAGAAGATAGGCTCGACCAACCTCAGCCTCTACGATCGCGCCGGCGGCCTCATTGCGGTTGTCGATGTCATTGTCGGCCCGGATACCATGGGCCTGAAGCGCAAGCTGTCCGAGCTGATGCCGACCGAACAGATCGGCGTCGCCGTGTCGAACGACACGCTGGTGCTGTCCGGCAGGGTCAGCAGCCCGGTCGCGGCGGAAACGGCTGCGTCGCTGGCGGAAACCTATGCACCCAAGAAGGTGCTCAACATGATGACCGTGGGCTCGCCCCAGCAAGTCCTGCTCGAAGTGCGCTTTTCCGAAATGACCCGCGGCACGGTCAAGCAGCTTGGCATCAACCAGGTCAGCTGGGGCAGTTCGTTCACCGGGGGCGGCGTGATCTCCGGAAACCGCGACACCAGCAACAGTCCATACCAGGCGGCATTCGGCTTTCTCGGCACGGGGTTGAACGTCCAGATCGACGCGCTGGAGCGCGAAGGCCTGGTGCATACGTTGGCGCAACCGAACCTCGTCGCGCTTTCCGGCGAAACTGCCAACTTTCTTGCCGGCGGTGAATTCCCCGTGCCTGTCTCGGCGTCGGCCTCCAGCGGCAGCGCCCTCCCGACAGTATCGATCGAGTTCAAGCAATTCGGCGTCAGCCTCGCGTTCACGCCGACAGTCTTGCAGGATGGCCTGATCAACTTGGTGGTGGCACCTGAAGTCAGCGAGCTCGACCAGGCAGCCGGTGTCATCCTCAACGGCTTCAACATTCCCGGTCTCAAGGTGCGGCGCGCCAAGACGTCGCTCGAGCTGCGCGATGGCCAATCGTTCGCTATCGCCGGGCTGATCCAGTCAGACTTTACCGACACTGTTCGCCGCATTCCCTTGCTCGGCAATGTGCCGATCATCGGGGCGCTGTTTCGCTCGACCAACTTCAAGCGCAACGAGACGGAACTCGTCATCGTCGTGACGCCGCGCATCGTGCGACCGGTGACAGCGGGCTCCCTGTCGTATCCGACCGATCGCATCGTGCCGCCCAGCGACAGTGACCTGTTCCTGCTTGGCAAGTCCGAACGCCGGGTGCCGTTGTCACAATTGCCACCGGGTGCGCCCAAGCCGGGTGGCATTGAAGGCGATTATGGACATATTGTGAGGTGACCATGACCAGATTCTTGACCATCGTTGCGGCTGCCGGGGTCGGCTTTGCCACCATGGGCGCCGCCGACCCCGATCTGGGACATTCGGTGACGCGCAATATCGTTACGCAGGTTGTTGATATGCATCCGCATTATGCCGGCGTACCAATGGAGGGCGGATCGGGTGTACGCAGTGCCGAATCGGTGAAGCGCTACCTGAAGGGTGAGGTGAAGGAACTGATACGGGTGACCGGTGCCACGGGTGTCGGGCAGCAGGGCGGCGCGCAGTAGCAGGGAAGTTTGCAGGGTAGAATGGGAGCCGCAGAGTGTTGGACGGGATCGCAACCTCATCGCTACCGGCGGTGCGCGGCAAGGCCGGGCCGGTGCTGAGGGTGACGCTTGTGCTGGAGCCGGCAACGGCTGGCCTGCTCAACGTTGCGCGTCTCGCCATGCCCGATACGGATGTGCGCGTTCATGCGGGGACACTTGCCAGTTTTGTCGCCAATGCCGCAATGCTGCGTCAGACCGATGTGCTGATCGCCCAGCTCGACCCGGAAAACCCGCGCGAATTCGAAGAGTTCGAGCGGCTGGCGCGCGACAATGGCAGCCGGATGCCGGTCATCGCCGCGGTTCGCGACCTCACGGTGGCCATCACCCGCCGCGTGCTGCGGTCCGATGCCGTCGACGTGCTGTCCATTCCCTTCACGCCCGATGAATTGCACCAGGCGGTCGAAACCGGCCGCCACCGGCGCAGTGTCGCGGCGGCCGAGGGGCCAGTGCGGGCCGGGCGCATCGTCACGTTCCTCGGCGCCCTCGGCGGCATGGGCACCACGGCGATTGCCACCCAGGCCGGCATCATCTGGGCCGAAAGCAAGAGCGTCTGTCTCATCGATCTCGATGTGCAGTTCGGCAATGCCGCGCTGTATCTCGACCTTAAGCCGCAGCTCAACGTGTCGGACCTCATCGAAGCCGGCGATCGACTTGATGCGGAACTGTTGCGGTCGGTCGCCGAAGTCCATGCCTCGGGGCTCAACGTCATCGCTTGTCCGGCCGACATGGTGCCGCTGGATGCGCTGACGCCCGATCTCGTCAACAAGCTGCTCGATGTCGCGACCGAGACCTTCGACATCGTCATGGTCGACCTGCCGGGTGCCTGGCTGGGCTGGTCGCTCAGCGCGCTTGAACGTTCGGATGCGATATGCCTGATCACGGGCCTGTCGGTGCCGGGGATGCACCAGGCGCGCCGCCAGCTCGAAGTCATCGATGCCAACGGCCTTGGCGACCGGGTGCGGGTGATTCTCAACCGGGTCATCTACACGTTGTTCGGCAAGATCGACCTCGCCGAGCCCGAGGCCGTGCTCGGTCGCAAGATCAACCATGCCGTCGCCAACGACTATGCAACGGTCAGCGCCGCGATCGACCAGGGCCGGCTGTTGTCGGCGGTAAAGGTCAAGTCGCGTGTCGAGCGCGACTTGCGCAACATGGTCACCGAACTGGCGTCGCAGCTCGAATTGCCGGTTGCCCGCGGATGATCTGGCCAACCCGCCGCAGTGCAAATACGCCGCCGACCAGCGACCAGGCTGCTGCCGCTGCGGCCGCTGCGGCCGGAAATGCAGCCGTGCCAGACACGGCGGCAAAGGATATCGCCGTCAGCGAACCTGCATCGGCGTCCACCATGCCGAAACTGCCGCCGCGGGCGACGGTGAAGCCGACCGTTGCCCCCAAGGCACCGGAGATCCGCCGTATCGACCTTTATACCGAGTTGAAGGTCGATCTGCACCAGAAGCTCATCGAGCGGATCAACCTGTCAGCGCTCGATACGATGTCGCGCGAGCAGGTCGGGCGCGATATTGGCGATATCGTCCAGGAGATGCTGAAGGAGGTCAACCACGCCTTGAACCTTGTCGAGCGCCGCCAGCTTGTCGAGGACATCCTCGACGAACTGCTCGGCCTCGGGCCGCTCGAGCCCTTGCTCAAGGATCCGACCATCACCGATATCATGGTCAATTCGGCGACATCGGTGTTTGTCGAGCGCAGCGGCCGCCTCGAGCAGATCGGCACGCGCTTTGCCAACGACGGCCATCTGCTGCGCATCATCGGCAAGATCGTCAGCAACGTCGGCCGCCGGGTCGATGAATCATCACCGATGGTCGACGCCCGCCTGCCCGATGGCAGCCGCGTCAATGCGATTATTCCACCGCTGGCCCTCGACGGCCCCTGCATGTCGATCCGCAAATTTTCCAAGACGCCGATCGATATGGACAAGCTGGTTGGCTATGGTTCGATGCCGCCCGATGTTGCCACGGTTCTCAAGGGGATCGTCAAGAGCCGTCGCAACGTGCTGATTTCAGGCGGAACAGGTTCGGGCAAGACGACGATGCTGAATGCCATGTCGGCATCGATCGAGCCGCATGAGCGCGTTGTCACCATCGAGGATTCGGCCGAACTGCAGCTCCAGCAAGCCCATGTCGTCCGCCTCGAAACCCGGCCTTCGAACATCGAGGGCAAGGGTGAGGTCAACCAGCGCGATCTCGTCAAGAATGCCCTGCGCATGCGTCCCGACCGCATTATCCTGGGTGAAATCCGCTCGGGTGAAGCCTTTGACATGTTGCAGGCGATGAACACCGGCCATGATGGCTCGATGACGACGGTTCACGCCAACACGCCACGTGATGCGCTGTCCCGCGTCGAGCAGATGATCGGCATGAGCGGCATCGATATTTCACCCAAGTCGGCGCGTTCGCAGATTGCATCGGCAATCCATGTCGTGCTGCAGCTGGAACGTCTCAGCGATGGCCGCCGCCGCCTCACCTCGGTTGCCGAAGTAACCGGCATGGAGGGCGAAATCGTCCTGATGCAGGAGATCTTCAAGTTCGAGCGGCGCGGCATCGATGCCGATGGCAAGGTCATCGGCGAGATGAAGGCGATGGGCATCCGGCCGAAGTTCATGGAGCAGTTGAGCGCGCGCGGTATCGATCTCGCGCCCAGCCTGTTCGACCCGTTCAAGCGTGTCGAGGGCAAGGCCTGATGGGCATGAATCTCCAGTCGCTGGTGCTCGGCATCGTCTTCCTTGCCGCCGTACTCGGCTTCGAGGCGATATTCATCTATCTGCGCGACGTGCGCGGCCCGCAGGCGCGGGTCAGCAAGCGGATGCAGTTGCTCGCCGCCGGGGCAACGAATGCCGAGATCATGGCGTCGCTTCGCCGCGCCCAGTCCAACGTCCGTGCCGATTTCCTGCCAGCCATCGTCGGCTATCTCGAAGGCAAGATGACCCAGGCCGGCATGCGCATGTCGGCAAACCGCATGCTGGTCATCATGATCGTGACGACCATCGGCATCGGCGTGGTGTTCCCGATCATCGGCGGCATCACCGGGTCCATCCACAGTGCTGCCGGGTTCATCATGATCGTGATCTTCGCGGGCGCGCTGGGCATTCTGGTGCCCCTGATGGTCATCAACCGCCAGGCCGACAAGCGCATCAAGAAATTCGAGGAACAGTTCCCGGTGGCGCTCGATATCCTGGTGCGGGGGCTGCGCGCCGGCTATCCGGTCAGCAGCGCGTTGGAATTGCTTGTCACCGAAGTTCCCGATCCAATCTCCTCGGAGTTCGGGCTTGTCGTCGCCGAGATGAACTATGGCTATAACCTGCGCGATGCCATGTCCAACCTCGCCGGGCGCATCGGCACGCAGGACATCCAGATGTTCGTCGTCAGCATTGCGATCCAGGCGGAAACCGGGGGAAGCCTTGCCGATATTCTAGATGGCCTTTCAAGGGTCATTCGCGACCGTCATTCGATGGTGCTGAAGGTTCGGGCGCTGGCCAGTGAAGGCAAGATGACGGGAATGCTGCTGAGTGCGCTGCCGGTGCTGACGTTCGTCGCGATGTTCGCGTTCGAGCCGCATTTCTACCTCGATGTATCGGATGATCCGTTGTTCCTGCCGGCCTATCTCGGCGTCGGTGTTCTCTACACCACGGGTGTGATGATCATGCGCAAGCTGATAGCGATCAAGGTCTGATGGTCATGACCGGCCTTGTACCCGTCATCGTCATGTTCATGGTGTTCAGCGCCGTCGTACTTATCGTGCTGGCTGTCGGGCCGCTGCTGGCGCCGCGTGTCGATCTCAGCGCCCGCTTGTCCTCCGCCACCGCATCCGAACTCAGCACCGGCAATTCGTCGTTGCGCAACGACCAGTCTGCCTCGATCTGGGCGCGCCTCGTCCACGAGGTTGAACGCCGGGGCTTTTCGCTCAACGACACCAAGGCCGATATTCTCGCGCATCGGCTGATGCTGGCGGGCTTCGACCAGCCATGGGCGGTGCGGGCTTTCGTGCTGGCGCGCACGGTCCTGACCCTGTTTTTCCCGCTGGTGATCTTCATCCTCATGCAGTTGAGCGGCAAGGTGTTGTCGCCGGCCACCATGTACATGCTGCTGGTTGGTTCCGCGATATTCGGTCTTTATCTGCCCAACCTGATCATTGGATCACGGGCATCCAACCGCAAGCAGGAGATCCTCAACGGCTTTCCCGATACGCTCGACCTGATGCTGGTTTGCGTCGAGGCCGGTTTGGGCCTCGATGCCGCCTTCAGCCGGGTCGGCAGCGAAATCGTCAAGTCGCACCCGTTGATAGCGCGGCTGTTCGCCGCCGTATCGCTGGAACTGCGTGCCGGGCGCACGCGCGAGGTGGCACTGCGAAACCTGTCGCGCCGCACGGCAGTCCCGGAAATCGGCGCATTCGTCACCTTGATCATCCAGTCCGACAAGCTTGGTGCCAGCATCGCAACGGCGCTGAAGGTTTATGCCGGCGAAATGCGCGAAGCGCGACGGATGCGCGCCGAGGAAAAAGCGCATCGCATCCCCGTGCTGCTGTCGGTGCCGTTGGTGTGCTTCCTGCTGCCAACGATGGTTTCAGTGCTGATGGTTCCAGCCGTTATCAACATGCGCCATTCGATGGCGGCAGCGACTTCGGGGGGGGCAACCAATGCAAAGAAATAGCCTTCCATCGAAGACGGCTGCATTCGTGCTGGCGATGATCGATGCCGTGGCGGCGCATGGCCGCGGCGCCCCCGCCGTGCGGCTGTTGCAGTCCTCGGCTCCGCAGGTGTCCGGCGATGCTTATCAACAAGGTCGCAGCCTGCTGGCGCTCGGCGACGTCACGGGTGCACTCGGGGCGTTTCGCCGGGCATTGACCGATAATCCAAAGTCGGTTGACGCGCTCAACGGCATTGCCGTCTGTTACGACCGCTTTGGCCGTTATGACGTGAGCCGCAGCTATTATGAGGCGGCGCTGGCGATCGCTCCGGATGCGGCCATGGTGCTCAACAACTACGGCTATTCGCTCTATCTCCAGGGCGACGCCCATGCGGCGATCCCGGTGCTGCAAAAGGCCGTGGCCGGCAATGATGACGAGATAAGTGCGGCAAGCCAGCGAACCCTGACGCTGATAGCGGCAGCGTTGCAGGCAAGACCGGAGGCCACCGTACAGATCGCCGAGGCGGCGACGCCATCGGCCCATATCGAACAGACCAGCAGCGGCGAACAGCGACTGGTGCTGGGCGGCAAGGCGCCATCGGCGACGCTGGTTGCCGATCTGGGAGACGCGGCGGCGCTGGTCGCCGTGCCCAAGGCATGGACCGACGAAGACCAGCGAGCGCTCATGGCCGATGCCCAACGCGCAGACCGTGCAGCGGCGCAGGCCGACATGGTGATTTCGAAGGCGGTTGCAGTCCGCGACGCGGGCGATGCACTGGCGGCGGTTGCCAACCGTACGGCGCTGCATGCTGTTCTCGATGCATCGCCCGCAGAGGATGCCGCCAGACTGCTGGTGACAAGCGCTGTGGGCGCAACCGGGTCGGAGCAGTTGTTCGGCCGGCCGATGCTTCCGCCCGAGGCGCGCGCTGCCATCGTCATGGCGCGCTCGGGTAATTCACGGTTGGGCAAGCCGCAGTTGCGAGCCGGTGCCAGCATGCTGCCCGAGCTGGCGCACACGCAATTCAACCCCAATTCCGGCGCCCGGCCCGCGCGCACCGCCCCTGATTCCGTTGCGGATGGTGCCGGCAATTGGCTGGTGTCTGAACGCACCATCGCTGCGGAAAACGCCCCTAGGATGGTCACGGCGCGGCGGCGCGGGGGTGCCAACCGCGCGACCCATTTCGACAGCGACGACAAGACCCTCAACCTGTTTGCCGCCAGGATGCGCGGTGCCGACGTCGCCCCCGAGGCCCAGCCTGTCAGCCCGGCTGTTGCCATTGCGCGACTGGAGGCGCTGATCGCCCGCGTCCGGGCTGCGTGACGATTGCCCGCAAAGGCGTCGTCGCGCTCGCCGTGCTCGTGCTCGCGACGGTTGCTGCTGCGGCTGCTGCGCCGCCCATGCCGGCTGATGCACCCAAGGTTTCGCCCAATGACCTTCCGGCACCATCGCTGCCCGGCGATCCGACGTTGGCATCGATCGACGCCGCCCTTGCACAACACCGCATCGAGCAGGCGCGTGATTTGCTGGCGCGCCGGCGCAGCATAGCCGACAGCATGGAGTTGCGGCTTCGCGAGGCCGAAGTCGCACTCGCGGGCGATGCCAATGCCGAAGCGATCAACGGCTTTTCCCGCCTGTGCGATCAGGCGCCCGTTGCTGCTGCCGCCAACCAGGGCCTGGGAATCGCGCTGCTGCGGCAGGGCGACACCGCCGCCGCCGGCAAGGCGCTCGACACGGCGCTGGCGCTCGACCCCCGGCTCGAACGCGCTCAACTGGCGCGCGCTGTCATTGCGGACCGGGCGCGTGACTGGCCGCGCGCCGATGCCGCTTATGCCGTCGTCCTGGCGCAGAACCCGCGTTCGGCGGCGGCGCTCGCCAATCGCGGGTATTCGCGGCTGTTGCGCGCACGGTATGGCGAGGCGGAGGCTGACCTGGTGGCAGCACTGGCCATCGACCCGGCGATGACGGCGGCAACCACCAACCTGCGTCTGGCGCGCGCCATGCAGGGAAAATATGAAGCCGCCTTCGCCGGATCCAAGCGCGATGCATTGGCGGCCGACCTCAACACGGTCGGTTTCGCTGCCATGTCACGTGGCGACTATGCCGTCGCCGAAGGCTATTTCAACCGTGCCATGTCGCTCAACACGCGCTTCGACCGCACTGCATGGGCCAATTTGCAGTATCTCAAGCAGTTGATGGCAAAGCCGGCAGATACCGGCACCGCTGAACATTGAAGTGATGCCCGCCGGATTCAGCCTCGCCGATGGCGTCGCCGGCGTCGCGCTGGCCTGCGTGGTCATTGGCGCAGTCTGCGATGTTCGCCGTTTTGAAATCCCGGACACGCTGTCGGTGGTGCTTCTGGTCACCGCCGCGATTTTCGGCTTCCTTCACCCTGGCTTTGGCTGGTTCTCGCACATCGGCGCCGCGTTGCTTATGTTCCTGTTCGGCTTGCTGGCATTTTCGCGCGGTTGGCTCGGTGGGGGCGATATCAAGCTGATGACCGGTATTTCGGCGTGGACAGGGCTGGCCGGGCTGCCGCTGCTGTTCGTTGCGCTGTCGCTGGCGGGCGGGGCGCTGGCGATCCTGTTGCTGGGCGTTCGCAAGGTGCTGTCGGGCCGTGACCCTGCCACCCTGCCGCGTGTCTTCCAGTCCGATGCGCCTTTGCCCTATGCGGTGGCCATCGCCGCCGGCACCTTGTGGTGGGCCGTGACGGCATATCCGCCGACATAGCCCAGGCCTTACCGCCTGCTCCCGCCTTCAGGCTCGGCGCATTGCCGCGGCTGTCGGCAACGGTCGGCGGCCGGTGCTGCGGGCAAGCGCCGCATAGATCCGGCCGAGGTCGGATGACAACAGGGTAGTGGCCAGATTGTCGCCATCGGGGTCTGTGGTGACGCGCTTCATCAGGGTCTCGAACGTGTCAAGGAACAGTTTCGCCTCGTCGCGAAATTCCGGGTCATGCTGGTGCAGGCGGGCAATCCGGCGCGCCGAATCCTTGTCGAGACCGCGGGCGACGGCGCGCGAGAAGACGCTCCGGTCGCCCTTGAGCCAGCGTTGCCAATCGCTGTCGCCGACATCGATCGAAAGCAGGCGCGCAACATCGACGCTGGCGAGGTTGAGCGCTTCGACAAGCTTTTCCGAGCGCGCTGCGAGTGTGTCGCGGGCGCGCACGGCAAAACGTGCGTCGGCTTCGGCGATCCGCGCTTCGACTTCGGCGGCGGAGGTGGCAAGCCCAAGGATTTGCCGGGTCAGCCGTTCGGACACAGTGCCCGCAGCGGCAGCGGCCTTGTCTGCGGCGGCTTCGACCGCTGCGATCTGGGCGCGAACGGGTTCACCGAACGCTGTTTCGGCGCGGCTGGCACCGGCTTGCAGCGCCTGTTCCGCCTCGGCGACAACGCCGGCAAACATATCGCGCATCTGGTCGGCAGTCGTGGCCGCGGCAGCTCCGATGCCCTCGACTGAAGCAAGGAGGTGCTGTGACGCCTTGGCGGCAGTGGCGACGCCATGATCGCGGATGCCGTCGAGCGCGGCGCGCGCCGTGTCGAACTCCCCCGCGAGTTGCGCCGATAGCTCTACCAGGCGATTGCCTTCGCCCGCCATTTGCGCTGCCGCATCGCCGACCAGCGCGGCGCCATCGGTCATGGCGTCGTGCAGCGCGCCAACGTTTTCAAGCAGCGTCCGGGCCCGAGCGGCGATCGCGTCAAGGCTTTCCCCTGTCGTCGCAAGCTGCTGCCCGAGCACGAGATCGGCGGCGGCGATCGATTGGTGAAGCGCCCCGGCGGACGTATCGAGCCCGTCAAGCGCCGCCTGCGAACTGGCGAGCGGCGGCTGCAACGCCGCCAGCTGCGCGTGTAGCGAAGCCGACTGCGCATGGAGTGACGCCAGGCCTTCGCTAAGCGCGCCGACCATGTTGGTGCCGCCGCCGTGAACATCGGCAATTTGCCGGCCGATGTCGACAAGGTGCGCCGCCATTGTCGCGGCGAGGCTGCTGCCCATCGTCTCGCCGCTGCCCTGGAAAGCCGTCAAACGGTCCTCCAGTTCGGCAAGCCGGCGCGCGATCTCGGCCGTCAGGCGTTCGCTATGGGCGTCCTGCGTTTCGAACTGCTGCTGCAACTGGCCGGCGGTGCGCAGCAACAGGTCGATGCGCTGGCTGAACACCCGGCTGCCATCGTCGCCGAACTGCTTGAGCTGCTGTGCTGTCGCAGCGATGCTGTCCTGCATGGCGCGGCCGTGGAGCGCGACCTGCTCGCGAATCTGGTCGAGGGCTTCGGTGCTGCGTTCGAGCACGCCGTCGACGGCAGCATCGAGTGCGTAGGAGCGCTTTGACAACAGGTCGGTATTGCGTGCCGAGGTTTCCTCGATGCGCGCCAGCAACGCGGTCATCGTCGCGATCGCGGCGTCGGCCTGGATGGCGGCTTCGTTGTGGCGGGCGCGGACGCTGGCCAGCATGGTATCGACACCGCGAACCTGGGTGGCGGTTTCCGCCGCGATCCGGCGCAGGCTGGCATCGGCTTCGGCGGCATGTTCGGCAAAGCTTGGCAGCGCCGCAATCAACCCCGTTGCTGTGCTGCTGGCGTCGCGGGTCAGCGCCAATGCCTTTTCGGCGGCCGCATCGAGAGCTCGCGCCGTAGCGGCGAGGCCGTTGGCTTCGGCCGAGGTTGAAAGTACCAGCGCTTCGGTGTGTTCAGCCGAGCGCAGCAGTGCCGCATCGATCCCGTCCAGTTCCGCGCGCAGGCCGTTGGCATGGCTGGTGGCACGTTCAAGCCGGAAATCGAGTGCTTCCATGTCGACCGTGCGACCAGCGGCGGGCAGCAGGCCGATGACGAGCAGCGCCACGCAGGCTGGCGGCAACAGCGCCATGACAATGGCCAGAACGTCACCAGGGCGGAGGGGCACACTGTGCGACAGGATCGCCGACGCCGCGACCGCCACCACCCACAGCCCGCACAGGACAAGGACACCGTACAGCGGCCAGCGGCGTTTCGGTTGAATCGACAATGCCAACGACCGCATCGGCAGGCGCACCCCAGGTTTCCACAGCAGGTCGCTCATCGAACAACCGATGGCGTGGACTGCTTTGCAAGCTTGGCTAGCATGGTGATTGCCCTGTGCATACTCATCGTGGGACCAATGCTGCGGGGTTGGCGGTTGCCGGTTGTATCTCTACCAACGGCAACCGATGGGCAGGCTTGAACGCGGACGACGACGACGAGGCTGGCTGGCGCCGCTGCTGGCGTTGGGGGTCGCCGTCGTGCTTGCGGGTTGCGGTCGTGCCGGCGCACCGGCGTCGCGCCGCTGCCTGGCGGGCGCTTCGGCGCGCGGCGATGTCGCGATTCCTGCCGGCATCTTCTTGATGGGTGCCGATCCGCAGCGTGCCGAGGAGGGTCCGCCGCGACGGGTTCGCGTGGCGGCCTTCCGTATCGACCGCAGCGAAGTCACCAATGCCGAATTCGCCCAATTCGTCGCCGCAACGCATTATGTCACCGAATCCGAACGCGCGCCGGATGCGCGCTATTATCCGGGCGTTGCCAGGCGGGATCTTGTCCCGGCGTCGCTGGTCTTCGTCGGGGCATTGCCGGGCACACCGATCGATGACCCCGGACGCTGGTGGAAGGTGGTGCCCGGTGCTGACTGGCGTCACCCGACCGGACCGGGCAGCAGCATCGCCGGCAAGGCACAATTGCCGGTCGTCCATGTCAGCCATGCCGATGCACAGGCCTATGCACATTGGCGCGGCCGTGACCTGCCGACCGAAGCCGAATGGGAATATGCCGCCCGCGGCGGAATCGATGGCGCGCGCTATGCCTGGGGGAACGCCGACCCGTTGCGCGACAACGCGCCCGGCGACCGCCCCCGCGCAAACATCTGGCAAGGGCCGTTTCCCAGCTTCGATGCGGGCGATGATGGCTTCAAGGCGCAGGCAGCGCCTGTCGGTTGCTTCCCGCCCAATGGCTATGGACTGTACGACATGGCCGGCAATGTTTGGGAGTGGACCAGCGGGCAGTATCCCCCTGAACCGAGCGGCATTGCCGGCCTGCCGCCGCAGCAGCGCCATGTCATCAAGGGTGGCTCGTTCCTTTGTTCCGAGAATTTTTGCTGGCGCTATCGCCCCTCTGCACGGCAACCGGGGCCGGCAGACAGCGGCGGCATCCACATCGGTTTCCGGACCGTCTTGCGCGCCGGCAGGATGGCGGCGCCCGCCGCTGGCGATGGAAGCCATTGAGGCTTTCCATATGCGACATATCGTCGTAATGTTTCCATGCCGTACGGGATCCGCGAACTTATAACGCGATATGGCAGACCGTCGCGTCACGGTCCGACGCTTCGGGGGGAGCAGGCGTATGGGTGTCCCTGTGGCAGTTGCGCGGTCAACGGACCGCCGTCTGTTCGTGCGGCATGTGTCACGCTGCGCGTACCTCCTCGGCGGTGCAGCGATCGCCGCGGGTCTTTTGGCCGGCACGCCGGTGGTGGCGCAGGCGGCACCGCAACCCGCGCGCATCGCGCCGACCCGCGAGGAAATTGCGCCCTTCAAAGGTGACGTTGCCCCTGCGCGCAGCCGGCTGACGGTCGAAGGCAGCATCGAGCGCAGCCCCTGCGCCCTCGCTGATCCGGCGTATTCGGCGATCCGCATCACCCTGACCCAGGCCAGTTTCAACAACCTCGGGCCGGTATCAGCCGGCGACCTGGAAGCCGCGTGGCGCGGTTATGTCGGCAAGGATTCGCCGATAAGCATCGTTTGCGAGATCCGGGATGCGGCGGCGACGCTGCTCCGCGCCAAGGGCTATCTGGCGGCGGTGCAGGTGCCGACCCAGCGCATCGAGGGCGGCCAGGTCCGTTTCGAAGTGCTGTATGCACGGATGACGGCCGTGCGGGTGCGTGGCGATGCCGGGCGTGACGAGGCACTGGTGGCGCGGTATCTGTCGCATCTGACGGGCGGCGACGCTTTCAACAGCATCGAAGCCGAACGCTACCTGCTGCTCACCCGCGACCTTCCCGGGCTCGATGTGCGACTGGCGCTGAAGCCGGCCGGCACCGCACCCGGCGACATGGTCGGCGAAGTCAGCGTGCGGCGAACCCCTGTCGAAATCGACGCGAACATCCAGAATTATGCGCCGCACGAAAGCGGGCCGTTCGGCGGTCAATTGCGGGCGCAGTTCCATGGCCTGACCGGGCTTGGCGACCGCACCATGGTGTCGGCGTACACGACATCGGACTTCAAGGAACAGCAGGTCGTCCAGGTCGGCCATGACATGACGCTGGGCGGCCAAGGATTTCGCATCGGCGGGCACTTTACCTATGCCTGGACCAAGCCGGGGCTCGGCCCCGCCGTCCCCGACGTGCTGGCGCGGACGCTGTTTGCCAATCTGGAGGCGAGCTATCCCTTCATCCGCACGCAGAAGCTGTCGCTGGCGGGGGCGGCAGGCTTTGATTTCGTCAACCAGGACGTGCGGTTTGCCGGCCTGCCGCTGAGTCGGGACCGGTTGCGGGTGGGCTATGTCCGGCTCGATGGCGATGCCGTCGACATGCGCGGCGATGGGCCGGGCGGCACGACGCTGTGGCATCTGTCGGGCAGCCTTGAACTGCGCCACGGCCTCGACATCCTTGCCGCCAGCCCTGATTGCGCTACCCACCTGGCGCTGTGCCGCGGTGTCGGCTTTGTGCCACCCAGCCTCTCCGCCGCCGACCCGACCGCGACCGTGGTGCGCTTTTCCGGGCTGGCCGAGCTGCGGGTCGCGCCGACACTCACCCTCGCTGTGCTGCCGCGAGCGCAAATATCGTCGGCGGCGCTGTTTGCCTTCGAACAATATTCGGCCGGCAACTACACCGTTGGCCGCGGCTATGATCCCGGCGCGCTGATCGGCGACAGCGGTGTCGGTTTTACAGCGGAGGCGCGGCTCGATCGCATCATGGTGATTCGCGAATACGCGCTCACCGCGCAGCCCTATGCCTTCATCGACAGCGCCTGGGTTTGGACGCGCAATGCAGCGCCGGGCTTCGATCCGCAGCGCCTCACCTCGGTCGGCGCGGGGGCGCGGCTGGCGCTTGCCGACCAGGCGCGGCTGGACATGACGCTGGCGATCCCGATGCGCAGCGTTGGAAGGACGCAGAGCGGCGATGTGCGCTTCCTCGTCTCGCTGACAACCAGGCTGCTGCCGTGGAGGACCCGCTGATGCGCGCTTCTCGCCGATTTGCCGGGGCCTCGCTGGTTGCGATTGCGGCGCTGCTGGCGGCCCAGCCGTTGTACGCCCAGGCGTTCCAGGGAGCGCCGGTGACGAGCCTTGGCTCGGTCTTCATCAATCGCGCCACGCCGGGAGTGGACAATATCGCCGTGCTCGGTCCGCTGGCGACGATCAACTGGACGCCGACCGATACCGGCATAGGCGGCGGTGCCATCAACTTCCTGCCGAGCGGCAGCACCGTCAATTTCGCGTCGGCGCGGGGTGCGCCCTACACCGTGCTCAATCGCATCATCGCAGTCGATCCGGGTCGGGTCATCGCCTTCAATGGCGCAGTCAACAGCGATGGCATCGGGGCGATCTGGTTCTATGCCCCCGGCGGTATTCTTGTCGGCGCCAACGCCCGCTTCAACGTCGGCAGCCTGCTGCTGACGGCGAACGATCCGCGCACCGACGCCAATGGCGGGTTCCTCCCGGGCGGCAACAGCTTCAGCCTCGCAGCAGCGGCGGGCAGTACGGCGGGGGTTACCATTGCCGCCGGCGCGCAGATCAACGCCGCCCGCGCCGGCAGCTATGTCATCGCGGTGGCGCCGACTGTCACGCAAGCCGGCGCCATCACGGTCAACGGCTCGGCGGCGCTTGTCGCGGCGAACAGCGTCGATTTCACCCTCAACGCCGGGCTGTTCGACATCACCGTCACCGCCGGAACCGATGCGGGCGGCACGGCCATTTCCCATACCGGCATCACCACCGGTGCCGCCGGCACTGCCAGTGGCCCGCACCGGGCCTATCTTGTCGCGGTGCCGAGGAACGACGCCATCACGCTGTTCGTCGGCGGCGCCGGCAGCCAGCTCGGCTTCGATATCGCCGGTGCGGCGGATGTGGCAGGCAACGCCATCATCCTGTCGGCGGGGCACAATGTTTCGGGCGACACCATCGTCAGCCAGGCCGTCAATGGCGTTCGGTCAGACCTGACCATCGAACAGGGGTCCTATACCTCCAACCTGACCGGGGTTTCGACGGGCGACACGGTGGCCGCTTCGCTGTCCGGCAACACCAGCTTTGCCGCCGGACTCGATTTGACAGGCGTTTCCA
This sequence comes from Sphingomonadales bacterium, assembly GCA_025351405.1. Lineage (GTDB taxonomy): Bacteria > Pseudomonadota > Alphaproteobacteria > Sphingomonadales > Sphingomonadaceae > Sandarakinorhabdus. The sequence goes on from JANXVZ010000027.1 coordinate 28,839, forward strand.
GCGCGCAGGTCGGTGGGCGCAACGGCTTTGTGCTCTCGGTCGTCGGAGACACGCGCATCTCGACCGACGCGCGAAATGCCAGCGGCTTTGGCGGTGCCAGCCGGACCGGCGGCCAGTCGCTGCTGTTCGCCGAAGCTGGCGGCAGCATCAGCATTGGCGGCGGGGTAACGCTATCGGCCGATGGCGTGGGCGACGACAATTTCAACGGCATCGACGCGGGCGGCACCGGCACGGGTGGCATCGCATCGGTGTTCACCAAAAGTGGCGGCAGCATTGCCATCGTCGGCGACGCCACGGTCAATGCGCGTGGCACCGGCGGCAATGACGATGGCCCCGGTGGCGGCAGCGGTGTCGGCGGCTCGGCCCTGATGAGCGCGGGTGGAGCGGGGTCGCTGCGCATCGGGGGCAGCGCCACCGCCGATGCGACTGGCTTTGGCGGCAATTATGTCGGCGAATTCTCGGTCACGGCACCGCCGACCGGCAGCGGCGGCCAGGCCAGCATCGACGCTGGCGACAGCACGCTGGTCATCGGCGGCGGCATCACCATCCTCGCCGAGGGGCAGGGCAACAGCTTCGATACCTTTGCCGGCGGTGGCAATGCGTTTGGTGGCACCGCCGCGTTGTCCGTCGGCAATGGCACCCTCGCCGCGGCGCAGGATATCGTCGTTTCGGCACAGGCGCGCGGCAGCGGCCGGCGATCGGATGGCAACGGCGGCAATGCCACCGGGGGCACCGCGCAGATCTCGGCTAGCGGGCCGGGCAGCATTACCAGCACCGGCAGCTTCGTCAGTGTCGATGCCCAGGGCCTCGCCGGCCCCGGTGATACGAACCTTGGCGGCACCGGCGGCGTCGGCGGCGTCGGCGGCATCGGTAGCGGCGGGCTGGCGCAAATCGCGGCGGTTGGCGGCAACTTGCAGTTCCTCGCCTCGGACGCCGACCTGCGCGTCGACGCCAGCGGCAGCGGCAGTTCGGGCAACACCGGCAGCGCGGGCTTTGGCGGCACCGCCAGCATCGAGGCGCAGGGCGGCGGCACCATCCGCATCGATGCACGCGTCACGGTTGCGGCCACAGCGACTGGCGGTGACAGCCAGGCCTTTGGCACGGGCGGCAACGCCACCGCCGGCAGTGCCATCGTGCAAACGGCAGCGGGTTCGGCTGCGTCGCTGCAGTTCATCGATACGCTCGCCATCGACGCCACGGCCATCGGCGGCAATGGCGGCGGCGCCCTCGCCAGCGATGGCGGCAATGCGACCGGGGGGCAGGTGCAGTTGCGGGCACTGTCGGGAAGCGTCAACGTTGCCGGCGGTGCCGCGCTGTACGCGGAGGCACGCGGCGGTGGCGCAGGTGTCGGCGCATCGGGCCTTGGCGGCGGGCGCGGCGGCGCGGCCCAGGGCGGTGTGGTTGCCGTCGCCGGAAGCGGCGGGATACTGCAACTGGCGTCCGGCCTCGATATCTTCGCCAACGCCAGCGGCGGGCAAACCCTCGCCGGCGATGGCGGCAGCGGGGCCGGCGGCAGCGCACGGATCGTGGCCGATGCAGCGGGCGATGTGCTGGTTGCCGGCGCGGTCAATGGCAAGGCTTCGGGGTTCGGCGCCGCGGGTGGCGGGCTCGGCAACGGCGGCGCCGGCACTGGCGGGCTTGTGCAGGTGCGGGCCAATGACGGCACGATCGGCCTTGGCGATGCGCTGCAATTGACGGCTGCGGGCGTTGGTGGCGGCGGCGGCGGCGCGGGCGGAGCCGGGGGTTCCGGCGTCGGCGGCAACGCAGCCTCGATCGTCGACGGCGGCAGCATGGCGGTAGCCGGCGTGGTGATGCTCGACGTAAACGGCACCGGTGGCGACGGCGGTCGCGGCAGCATCTTTGGACCGGGCGGGGCGGGCCTTGGCGGTTTTGGCATCGCCGGGGCCGGCCCTGCTGCGGTCGCCGGCGGCGCCAGCGACAACCGCGGCGCCGGCCTGTCGATTTCCGCCAATGGCGTCGGCGGTGCCGGCGGCACATCGGGCACCAGCCAGTTCGGCAGCGCCCGCCTGGGCGTCGACGGCGGCACCGCCAGTTTTGGAACAGTCATGCTGGCGGCGGCTGGCGTCACCCCCGTGGCTGTCGATACCCGGTCAGGAATCGTGGCGCGCAATGGCAGCATCAGCATCGGCGCGCCGGTGCTGGAAAGCTTGCCGGGAGACTTTGCCCTGGGGGCCGACAACGCCCGGATCGATGTCACCGGCGCAATCGATATCAGCGCCGGTGCGAGCATCCTCGCCAATTTCGATGGCGCGGCCGTTGCAACGCCCGGCGTCATCAGCGCCGACGCGATCGTGCTGCGCGCGCCCATCGGCATCGACACGCTGGCCGGCCTGGTGTCGGCGAGCACCATCGCGCTTTCTTCCGCCGGCGCCATCCGCGTCGGTGACCTGGCGGCGCTGGCTGGCATCGACGCGCAAGCCGGGGGCACGCTGATGACCGGCAATGTTGATGGCGGTGCGCTGGTGACATTGCTCGCCGGCACGGGAGTCATCGTCGGCAACGTTCGGGGCGAGACAGACATCAGTATCGTCGGCGGCAGCGATGTCACCACGGGCATTGTCAGTGCCGGCGATTCCATCCGCATCGCGGCCGGCAGCGATGGCCGTGTTCGTACGGCGGCGCTCGTTGCCGGCCTGCTGCGGCCATCGCGAGACCCGGCAGCAGGCTATCAAATCGGCATCAGCGGCGATGGAGGGGTGAGCATAGGGGATGTTTCCGCGCTCGGAACGGTTGCATTGCAATCGATCGGGGGTGACATCGACGCCGGCACGGTCACGACCCGGCGCTCGGTCGTCGCGCTCGCTGCTGGCAACGTCGGCCTTGGCGGCGTCACCACCGGGGCAGGCGAAACGCTCTACATCGCCAACGCCGACAGCACGGCGCAACTGCCGGGGTTTGCTGCCGATCCGCTTGGGCCGCCGGCGGGATTTGATTTTGCGCGGCTGTTCGCGCTGGCGCCGGTGCGCGTCGGCGGCGGGATCAGCCTCGCCGGCCCGGTCAGCACCGGCACACTGGCGGCCGCGGCGGCGGCAGGGTTCGCCGCCGCAGGCAGCATTGCCGCCAGCCAGCGCATCGGCATCGACAGTGGCGGCGTCGCCGCCTTTGGCGGACGTGCCACCGCGCCGTTGGTCGCACTGCGTTCCCTGGATATTGCCATCGGCAACAATGGCGGCATCGGCGACGCGGCGACATCACGGATCAGCCTTGGCGTCGACCCGGCGGCAAACGCGATCCGGCTGGGCGGTACGCTGTCGGCGGGCGAGGGCGGTGCGTGGCAACTCGACGCCAGCGAGATCGCCAGCCTGCGTGCCGATCAGATCGACATCGATGTGCTGGGGCAGGCACCGCAGGTTGTCATGGTCGATGCCTTTGCCCTTGTCGGTACGGCCGACGCCGCCGTTGGCAACGCCAATTTCGCGGTGCGGACGCCGGGCGCGATCGCGGTGACCGGTGCCGTGACCGCCAGCAGCCTCGCCGCCACCGATACCCTGCTGCTGCAGGCCGGCCAGCGTCTGACCGTCGTCACCGACAGCGGCGGCGCGCTTAGGTTGAACGGCGCGGGCGCGCCCGATACGGCGGGTTCGGTCGCCGGGGTGCTGGACCTGCGCGCCGACCAGATCTGGGTCGGCACGGCCGCATTGCTGGACCAACTGGCAGCGGATCCGGCCTTTGCCGGGCGCGACTTGGCACTGGGTGCGACCCCTGCGCAAGCCGATATCGCCGGCGCGATCGGTGGCGGCACGTTGCGCATCAGCAGCAGCGGCAGCGTCCTTATCCAGAACAGCGGCAATGTCTTCCAGCGCGCCGGCTTCAGCGTCGGTAGCATGACGATTACCGCCACAGCCAATGCGGCTGGCAGCGCGGCCGGCTCCGGCCTCACCGATGTCGTCATCAACGGCCGGGCCTTTGGTACGACCGGCGTGCTCATCAACCAGCACACCATCGACCAGATCGCCTTCGCCCCGGCGCTGGCGAGCTACACCCCGACATCGAGTGTCAATGGCTGCATCATCGGCGCCACCTGCATTCTTTATGACACCGGATTGTTCCGCTCCATCGCCAACATTTCGCCCAACATCCGCGAATTGACCGAAGCCCGGCAGCAGGCTCGCGACCGCGCCCGGGACAGCGCCGAGCGATTCCCGCAATTGCGTATCGACAAGCTGATCGATGCGCATGCCGTCACCAGCGAGCCGCCTATCGACGAGCCGATCACCAGCGGGGCGAATTCCAGCCTGTGGCTCGGTAGCGCCCCCACATCGGTCGAGGGAGCGCCGAAATGAGGATTTGCGCGCTTCTCCGATTGGCCGTGCCAATGGTTTCGGCATTGGCGGCTCCGGTTGCCGCCCAAGGGCTCAAGCTTGCGGACAGCTTTCGCGTCGGCACGGGCGGCGTGCTGTGCACGGCGCAATCGGTGGTCAATGATGGTGTGCTGGTCGGGATGTTCGACCGTGGCTACACCATCGTCTGCCGGGATGCCGCGACCCCCGTCGGCAAGTTGTTCGTGCTGCGGGCCGGCGGCGTCGACCCCGCCCTCCGGCTGTTGACGGCGCGCAAGGACGACATCAGTTGCGCCTCGCCTGCAATCGTCACGATACCGGGCATGACGGGCGTTACCCGCGCCGAATGCCGGTCCGGGGCCCTGGCCTATGCCGTCTATCTGCACCGTGTCGGCAATAGTGTTTATGCTGCCGAGGGCCTGGCCGGCTACGGATCGGCGTTGCGGCTCGGGCTGCGTTCGCTTGTCGCGGACACCGTGGTGCCCGGTGATGTAGAAGTTGCCGCGACAGAGGCTGGCGATCCGGCGGCGTTCGCACGCGTGCAGGCGGGCAGCCTCGACCCCGGCCAGGCGCTGGCGGAGGGCTACAGCCGCAACAACGCCGCCAACTATGCCGAATCCGCTGCCTTTTTCGATACATTGGCGCAGCGCAGCCGTGAAGGCAGTGCCGGTTTTGACCGTACCGCGGAATATCTCGCCAACCAGGCACTGCAACAGTCCAACCTCGGCAATTTCGCGGAGGCCGATGCGCTGTTCGCCCGCGCCGAATCTGCTGCCGATCCCGCCGACCCGCAGATGTTCCGGATGCTGCGCAACTATCGCGGCATGCACGCCCTCAACCGCGGTGATGCCGATGCAGCGCTGGTGCAACTGCGGCGAACCCGTATCGAGAGTGACCCGGGGCAGGACCGGGAGCGCCTGCGCGGCGGTTTCATCGATGTGCCCATTGCCCAGAAGCTCAACAGTGGCGATGCCGCCCTCGCCCGGCTCAGCGGTGTCGATATCCGGCTGACCGACGCCGAACGGATCGCCATCTACAACGCACAGGGCCAGTACCTGCAGGGTATCGTGCTGAGGGACCAAGGCCATGATGGCGAAAGCCGGACAGCGCTGGCGAGCGCGATTGCGCAGCTCGACCGGGTGCGGAATGGCCGGGTGCTCAGTGTTGCCTGGTTGAAGGCGGCCGCCTTTGCCGAACTGTCGGCCCTTGCCGAGCGCGGTGGCCGGGCGACCGAGGCGCTGAAGGCGCTGGAGCAGGCGGTGTTGCTGTTGCAGGCCGAATATCCGGAATCGGCAGCGCTGCTGGCAGCCAAGGCGCGCCTCGCGGCGCTGCTGGCGCGGCAGGGCAATGTCGATGCCGCGCAGGCGCTGTTCCGCGAGGTGGTGCGTGCCAGCCCGGCGACACCGGGGGCAGGGCCGGCGGTACGGATGCTGTTCGCGCCCTATTTCGCCCTGCTTGTCGACCGCGCAACGGCGGCGTCGCCATCGGCGGCGGCGGACTTTTTCGATGCCAGCCAGATCCTCGCGCGGCCCGGCGTGGCGCAGACGCAGGCCGTGCTGGCGCGCGAGCTTTCGGGCGGACATGACGCCGCCGCCGGGCTGTTTCGCCAGTCAATCACCCTGTCGCGCGACATCGTGCGGAGCGAAGTGGACATTGCCCGGCTGGCGGCGAAGCCGTCGCTCACCACCGACGAGGCCGCCGACCTCGTCGGCGCGCGCGCCTCGCGTGAGCGACTGGGTCGGGACCAGACGGCAATCCTGGCGCGGTTGTCGGAATATCCGCGTTTCCGTGTGCTTTCCAATGCCAGCGTCGGGCTTGCCGACTTGCAGGGCAGGCTGCGTCCCGGCGAGGCCTATTACAAACTCGTGCTGATCGGGGACGCCGCTTATGGCCTGCTGGTTTCCGCCGACCGCGCGCAGGTCTTCCGCGTCGGCGCCACCGGCGCTGCCATCGGTACGATGGTGGCGAGTTTGCGCGATACCATCGTCACCATCGAGAATGGCCGCCCCGCCACCTATCCATTCGATGCCGTGACCGCGCGCAAGCTTTACCTGGCGCTGTTTGGCCCGGTCGATGGCACCATGGCAAGCGTGCATCACCTGATCTTCGAACCCGATGGGGCATTGCTGCAGTTGCCGGTCAACCTGCTCATCGCCAGCGACGATGGCATGGCGGCCTATGCGGCCCGCCTCGCCGACACCAATGCCGACGCCTTTGACATGCGCGGCATCGTCTGGCTGGGACGCGACCGCATCGTTTCGACAGCGGTATCGCCGCGCAGCTTCCTCGACAACCGCGCCATCCCGGCGTCGAAGGCGCCGCGCAGTTACCTCGGCCTCGGCCAGAACGCCCCGCCATCAGCCGCCGTGGCCAAGGCTCCGCGCGACACTTGCGATTGGCCGCTGTTCAACTGGAACAACCCGATCCAGCCCGCCGAATTGCGCATCGGCGCAGCGATGGTCGGCGGCGGCACTGCGGATGTCGTCACCGGGGCTGCCTTCACCGATACGGGGCTGGCGGCGCGCGGTGACCTCGACCGCTTCCGCATCCTGCATTTCGCCACCCACGGCCTCGTTACGGCTCCACGCCCGGAATGTCCGGCCCGCCCGGCGCTGTTGACGTCGTTCGGCCACGCCACGTCTGATGGCTTGCTCTCGTTCCGCGAGATATTCGATTTGAAGCTCGACGCCGATACCGTCATCCTTTCGGCTTGCGACACCGCTGGCACCGCCACTGCCGCCGCCACCCGCGAAGCCGGCATCGCCACCGGCGGCAACTACGCCCTCGATGGCCTTGTACGCGCCTTCGTCGGCGCCGGCGCCCGCACCGTCATCGCCAGCCACTGGCCGGTACCCGATGGATATGACGCGACCAAGACACTGATTACCGGGCTGTTCGCCGATGAAGGCGGCATTAGTGTCGGCGAAGCGTTGCGCGTTTCGGAAGTGCGGATGATGGACCGTGCCGAAACCTCGCACCCCTATTACTGGTCGGGTTTTGCCATCATCGGCGATGCGGCCAAACCGCTTTCGACGCGATAGGATGTCACACTGCAAAGCCCTGGACCGCGTTGTTGGCGGCGCTTGAGCTCTTGACTTCAAGATCCGGGGAACGCTCACGCCTTGGCGCCGTGCTTGCGCAGGTCGGCACCGGACGGCTGCTGCTCACCCTGGCGATGTTCGGCGCCGCCGTCCTGCTGGCGCGATTTGCCTGGGATGTGCCGATGGCGCTGACGGCGGAGCGGGCGCTTTACGATGTGCGTGCAACCCTGATGGCGCCGCAGGTGGACCAGGATGATCGTATCGTGCTGGTGGTGTTCACCGAAGATACCCTTGCAGCGACGGGCAAGCGTTCCCCCCTCGACCGGGCGTTGCTGGCGGCAGCACTGAACCACATCGATGCACTCGCACCCCGCTCCATCGGGGTCGATATCCTCCTCGACCAGGCGCAGCCCGAGGATGCAGTACTGGTGCCGGTGCTGGCTGCGATGCGGACGCCGACGTTTCTCGCCTATGCCTCCGCCAGCGACAATGCCGAGTTCATCAAGCCGTGGCAGGAAACACATCTGCGGGCGTTGCTAGCCCGGCTGGGCGCCGCGCCGGTGCGGCCCGCCACCATTCGCCTCGATGTCGATTCCGACGGCACGATGCGGAGCTGGCCCAACCCGGTCACCGCCCGGCGACCGCCACTCCTCGTCGATGCCGTGACCGGAAGCGACGCCATGCGCGGCTATCGCGGCGCGGCGCTCCAGCGCTTGCCGCGCACCCGTGAGCGGCCGGTGTTCAGCGTGTTGCCGATCGACCTGTTCGGCGATGCCGACGCCGCAGCGGCACTGTCCGACCAGATCAAGGGGCGTATTGTCCTCGTCGGCGCCGATCTCGCCGATGCCGATCGCTTTTCGACGCCGGCGACGCGTGTCACCGGCAACAGCGTACCGGGGGTGGAACTGCATGCAGCGCTGATCGCCCAGGCGCTCGACAGCCGGCAACCGCAAGTCGTTTCAAGGGGGGTGTTATGGCTTTTGGCACTGGCGGCAGTAGCGGGCGGTGCGCTGACTGGGGGACTCGACCTGCGGGCGCGCTTCGTGGTGCCGTTGGCGCTGTTGCAGGTCATGGCCATCATCGCGCTGCCCTTCGGGCTCCAGCATCATGGCGACTTCGACACGCTCGGCTACCCGGCTGTCGGCCATGCCGGCGGCTGGCTGCTGGCCCTGCTGGCGGCGAGCACCACGGCGCGGCTGGTCGGGGCCGAACAGCGCCATTTTGCCCAGAGCGCGCTCGGCAGATATCTGCCGCGTGACGTGGCGCAGACCATCCTGCGCGATCCCGGCAAGCTGGCGCTGCACGGCGAGCGCCGCGACATCGTTGCACTGTTCACCGATATCGAAGGCTTCACCAGCCTGTGCCAGTCGTTGCCGCCGGAAACTGTCGCGACCTTGCTCAATGAATATCTCGAAACCATGAGCGCCATCATACTTGCGCATGGCGGCACCATCGACAAGTTCGTCGGCGATGCCGTTGTCGCCTTCTGGGGTGCGCCGATCGCGCGGCCGGACGATGGCGACCGCGCTGTCGCCGCCGCAATCGCCCTGGGTGCCGCGGGCGCCCGGCTGGCACGGCCGGTGCCGGATCGGGTCTCGATCGGGCGCACGCGGGTCGGCCTGCACCGCGGCGAGGCGGTGGTCGGCAATTTTGGCGGTGAGGGTCGCATCCAGTATACAGCGCTCGGCGACAGCATGAATGTCGCGGCACGACTCGAAGGCGCCAACAAGCAGTTGAAGACCGGTGTTCTCGTCAGCAGCGAGGCAGCCACAGGTGTTTCCAGCGCACGGTTCCGGCCGATGGGACGGGTGCGGGTCCGTGGCCGGGCGCGGCCGATCGACCTGTACGAGCCGTTGCCCGGCGGTGTTGATGCGGACATGGCTGCCGCCGCCCTGGAATTGGGCGTATTGTATCGACGTTTCGACGGTGGCGACGCCGGCGCATTGGCGGCGCTCAGGGCAATGTCGGCGGCGTCGCCGGGCGATGTCGCCCTGGCAGGATTTGTTGGCCGCCTGGAAGCGGTTGGACCGGGAGGGTGCTATGATCTCGATTAGGCTGGCGGCGTGCGGGATGTTTTTCACCGCGGTGGCGGCCGCTGCCGGCCCATTGGTCATTCGTGCCAGCGGGCCCTCGGCGGCGGCGTTCAAGGCCGGTCAGCGTATCGCTGGTGATGGCCCGGTGATGCTGAAGGCGGGTGACCAGCTTGTCGTCCTCGATGCCAGGGGTACGCGCAGCCTGGCGGGACCGGGCAGCTTTCGTTTCGATGCCGCGGCGACGGCCGGCAGCCCGCAGGGCATAACCTCGCTTTTGACACAGACGGGAGAACGCCGGGCACGCATCGGCGCGGTGCGCGGTTTCACCCTCGATCCGGCGACGCGGCCCGTGCCGCCGGGGATCTGGGCGATCGATGTCGGCAACAGTGCCACGGTCTGCGCGCTCGATCCGGCGCGGGTGTCGCTGTGGCGCGCCGATACCGCGGCCGCTGCGGCCGTCCCGGTAACGCGCGGTGACGGCAAGACCGGCACTGCCGAATTTGCCGGCGGTCAATCGGTTGCGCCGTGGCCGAGCGGCGCCGCAATCAATGGCGGCGGTCGCTACACCGTCGGCACCGGGCCAAAGGCGACGACGTTGCTGGTAAAGCTCATCCGCCCGGCGCCCGCGACCATCGAGGAACTGGCGGCGGCGTTCATCGCCAACGGTTGCCAGTCGCAGCTCGATCGCATGGTCAGGGTGACGGCGGCGAAGTAGCGCCTTCGAGCCGCACCACGGCGCCGCCCTTCATCACCATGCGAATGGCGCGCACTGCCGCCATGTCGCGGCCTGGGTCGCCGCCGACCGCGACCAGGTCGGCGAGCAGGCCCGGTGCGATGCGACCGCGATCCGAAAGTCCGAAGGCGCGGGCGTTGCCGGCGGTGGCGGCGCGCAGCACGTCGATCGGCGGCATCCCGGCTTTGGCCATCAGCACCATCTCGCGGGCATTGTCGCCATGGCGGAAGACGCCGACATCGCCGCCGACGCACATCGGGACATGGGCGGCCAGCGCCAATGCAAAGCTGTGGCGTTCTGCGAGCACGCTGGCCGGCGCCGGCTCCGCGCCGTCCCAGCCGCGATAACGCGCAATGGCGTCCCCTGCGGCAAGCGTCGGGCACAAGGTGACGCCGCGTGCCGCCATCAGCTTGAAAACCTCGGCGATGCCTTCGCTGCCGTGTTCGATGGTATCGACGCCGGCCAGGGTGGCGCGCCGCATGCCTTCGGGCGTCGCTGCATGGGCGGCCACCTTGCGCCCGGCATCGTGCGCCGCGGCAACGCCCGCCGCCAGCTCGGTCTCGCTGAAGGTCGCCCGGCTCGGCTCCCCCGCCCGCCAACGATAGTCGGCATAGAATTTCACCACATCGGCGCCGCGCCCGACCTGGCGGCGCACGGCCTCGACGATTCCGGGTCCATCGGCTTCCTCGGCGCCCAGCGGCACCACGACGCCGGCCTCGAAGCCCTTGGGCCCATAGGCGCCGGTGGCAACGATGGCGCGGGTGGCGACAAGCAGGCGCGGGCCGGGGACGATGCCCTGCTCGATCGCCATCTTCAGCCCGACATCGGCATAGCCTGCACCTTCCGTGCCGAGATCGCGCGCCGTGGTGAAGCCCGCCATCAGCGTGGCGCGCGCTGCCACCGTCGCCCGCGCCGTGCGCAGCGCCAGCGGTTCATGGAGGACCTGGTCGTCCCACGGCGTCTCGTCATAGGGGTGGAGGAACAGGTGCGAATGGCCCTCGATAAGCCCGGGAAGCAGCGTCGCACCCGGCAGGTCGATGGCGCGCCCGCCGGCCGGCATGGCCAGCGAGGGCCCCACCCCGGCAATCCTGTCGCCATCGACGAGGACCTGCCAGCCCGGGTGCATGGCTTCGCCGTCGAAAACCTGCGCCGGGCGCAGCAATATCGTCTCGGTCCGCGCCGGTGCGGCGAGGAACAACAACAAGGATAGCCAGATGCGCATCGATCTCCCGTTCTCGCTTGCCAGTCCCAGGGTCGCCCGATAGCCCTGTATCATGGGAACATGTTTCACGTTCGCCGCCAGCATGGCGCATCCGTTGTCCGCCGCGAAGAGGGCGATTGTCGCAAGCCTGTTGCTGGCGGCGCCACTGTCCGCCGCGACACCGGTCGAGCAGGCACGCTGGAGCGCCCATGCCGCTGCGACCACCATCACCCGCGACGATTGGGGCATTGCCCATGTCCATGGCCATAGCGACGCCGATGCCGTGTTCGGCATGGCTTATGCGCAGGCGGAAGATGATTTCAACCGCGTCGAGACCAATTATATCAATGCGATGGGCCGCCTCGCCGAAACGCAGGGAGAAAGCGCGATCTGGCAGGATTTGCGGATGAAGCTTTTCGTCACGCCCGGCGCACTCAAGGCCGATTATGCCCGAAGCCCATCGTGGTTGCAGGCCTTGATGATCGCATGGGCCGATGGGCTCAACGCCTACCTCGCGCGGCATCCCGATGTTAAACCCCGCGTCATCGCCCATTTCGAACCCTGGATGGCGCTGAGCTTTTCCGAAGGCAGCATCGGCGGCGATATCGAGCGGGTTTCGCTTTCGAAGCTGGAAGCCTTCTACGGCCAGCACGAGGTCGCACTGGCGGACGATGAAACACCGGGGCGCTTCATTGAACCCAGGGGTTCCAACGGCATTGCCATCGCACCCGGCAACACCCGCGACGGCCATGCACTGTTGCTGATAAATCCGCACACCAGCTTCTTCTTCCGCTCCGAGCTGCAGATGACCAGCGACGCCGGCCTGAATGCCTATGGCGCGGTGACCTGGGGGCAATTCTTCATCTATCAGGGCTTCAACCAGAATGCCGGCTGGATGCACACCACCAGCGGCGTCGATTCGGTCGATGAATTCGCCGAAACAACGGTGCGAAAGGGCGGCAGGCTGTTTTATCGGCACGCCGGCAAGGACGTTGCGCTGGTCGTCGAGTCCATCGCCATACCGTACCGCGCGCCGGACGGTACGATGGCAAGCCGCAGCTTCCGGGTGTATCGCACCTTGCATGGTCCCATCGTCCGGGCCGAAAACGGGCGGTGGATCAGCGTCGCCTTGATGAACACACCCGTTGCGGCGCTCGAGCAGAGCTTCCTGCGCACCAAGGCCAGCGATTTCGCCGGGTTCCTCAAGGTCGCGGCCCTGCAGGCCAACAGCTCCAACAACACGCTGTTCGCCGACACCCGGGGCGAGGTGGCGTTGCTGATGCCGCAGTTCGTGCCCCGGCGGGCCGATCGCTTCGACTACACACGCCCCGTCGACGGCAGCGATGCCGCCGCCGACTGGCAGGGGCTGACGCCGCTGGCGGCGCTGCCGACCCTCAGCAATCCGACCAGCGGCTGGCTTGCCAACAGCAACGACGCGCCGTGGAGCGCGGCCGGCCCCGGCAGCCTGAACAAGTCGGCGTTCCCGAGATACATGGACACGGCCGGCGCCAATCCGCGCAGCCTGCACTATACCCGCGTACTTTCCGGCGTGAAGGATTTCACCCCGGAAACGTTGATGGCGGCGGCGTATGACAGCTATCTGCCGGCCTTTGCGCGCCTGGTGCCCGGGCTGGTCGCGGCGTGGGAGCGGGCGCCTGCCGGCGACGCGATGAAGGTGCGGCTTGCCGATCAGGTCGCCAGCCTGAAGGCATGGGACTATCGCTGGAGTGCCGCCTCGCAGCCGACGGCGCTGGCCGTATTCTGGGGCGAAGCGATGTGGGCGCGTGTCGGCAAGGATGCCGACGACGACCGCATCAAGGTCTATGACTATATAGCCGACCGCACCAGCGATGCGCAGAAGCTGGCTGCCCTCGCCGAAGCCAGCGACCGGCTTGCCGCGGATTTCGGCACCTGGCGGACGCCATGGGGTGAGATAAACCGTTTCCAGCGGCTGACCGGCGACCTTGTGCAACCCTTCGACGACAGCAAGCCCAGCCTGGCGGTGCCCTTCACCTCGGCACAATGGGGCTCGCTGGCTTCGTTCGGGGCAAAGCGCTGGCCGGGGACGAAGCGTTACTATGGCACCCTCGGCAACAGCTTTGTCGCGGTGGTCGAATTCGGGCCGCAGGTGCGTGCCTTCGCCGTGACGGCGGGCGGCGAGAGCGGACATCCCGCTTCGCCCCACTTCAACGACCAGGCGCTCCGCTATGCCAGCGGCGACCTGCGGCCGGTGTATTTCTACCCGGAAGATCTGAAGGGCCATACCGAGCGCCGCTACAGGCCTGGGGATTAGCCGCAACTCTTATCGGGGTGTATCACACCGCCATGACCCATTGTGTATTCGACCTGTTCAAGATCGGCGTCGGCCCGTCGAGCTCCCACACCATGGGGCCGATGTCAGCGGCGGCGCAATTTGCAGACGGGCTCGATGCCCGCGTTCATCGGGTGGCGGTGCACCTTTACGGGTCGCTGGCGCTGACCGGCATGGGCCATGCCACCGATAGCGCCCTTATCACCGGGCTGTCGGGATGGACCCCCGACCGCGTCGACCCCGATGATGCGGCGGCGCTGGTGGCCGCGGTCCGCGCCGAGCAGCGTCTTCGCATCGCCGGTCGCCACCCGATAGCCTTTGATGCGGCAACAGACATCCATTGGCACCAGCGCCAGCGACTGAGCTTTCATTCAAACGCCATGCGTTTCGAGGCGTTCGACAGCGATGGCGGGCTCCTTGCCGAGCGCATTGCCTATTCGATCGGCGGCGGCGCTGTCGTCGGCGAGGCCGAAATCGCCGCCAACGCGCCTCCGGGACCGCTCGTCGATGTTCCGCACCGGTTCGGATCGGGGGCCGACCTGCTCGAACTTGCCCATGCGCACCGGTGCAGTATCGCCAGTCTCGCCCGCGCCAATGCCGTCGCCGAACACGGCGAGGCCGACACCCACGCCCGCCTCGATGCCATTCGTGCCGCCATGGCCGCCTGCATCGATCGTGGTGTGCGTTCGGGCGGCATTCTACCCGGCGGGCTTAATGTCGTCCGCCGCGCGCCACGCATCCATGCCAAGCTCATCGCCCGGCAGGAACGCGCGCTGGCCGATCCGCTGTCGGTGCTCGATTGGGTCAACCTCTGGGCGCTGGCTGTCAACGAGGAGAACGCCGCCGGCGGGCGGGTGGTGACCGCGCCGACCAACGGTGCCGCCGGAATCATCCCCGCCGTCCTGCGCTATTACGAACGGTTCGCGCCGATGGCATCCGATGCCGGTGCCGAGGACTTCCTGCTCACCGCCGCCGCCATCGGCAGCCTTTTCAAGGACAATGCCTCGATTTCGGGTGCCGAAGTCGGCTGCCAGGGCGAGGTCGGCGTGGCGTGTTCCATGGCGGCGGCAGGGCTGGCGGCCGCCTTTGGCGGCACCCCGGAGCAGATCGAAAACGCTGCCGAGATCGGCATGGAGCATAATCTGGGGCTGACCTGCGACCCCGTCGGCGGCCTCGTCCAGGTGCCGTGTATCGAGCGCAATGCCGTCGGCGCGGTCAAGGCCATCGAGGCGGCGCGGCTGGCGCTGCTCGGCGACGGCACCCACCGCGTCAGCCTCGACCAGGTCATCGAAACGATGCGGCGGACGGGGCTCGACATGGGCGAGAAGTACAAGGAAACGTCGCTGGGTGGGCTGGCCGTCAACGTCGTGGCGTGTTGACCTTCAGGCGGCCTCCAGCCCGAGCCGCTGCCTGAAAAAGGCGATCGTCCGCGTTTCGGCGGCCTTGCCGGGGCCATCCTCGGGCAGATGGATGGTCAGCACCGAGTGTGGCGCCAGCCCGGTCCCCTGTCGCGCGTCGCTATCGTCCAGTTCGATTGCCTCGAAGCGTTCGCCGAACTCGCGGCGATAGCGTTCGAAGCGCGCATCGGGGACAAAAGCGTCGCTTTTGTAGCGCAGGCCGAGGAGGCTCAGGTCCTCGCTTTCAAAGCGCGCCCTGGCGCAGGCAATCTCCTTTTCGGAGACATCGATGCCGCCGGCCCTGGCGTCGCGCAGCGACAATGACGGCTGCGACAGCACCGGCGCGACAACCGAGGGCTCGGTCATCATCGCCAGGGCAAAGCCGCCGGTGAAACACATGCCGACGGCACCGACGCCCGGCCCGCCACAGTCGGCATGGGCGTGGCGGGCAAGGGCGCGCAACCAATCGACGATGGGGCTCGACCTGCCGCCCCGCCAGGCGGCGAACTCGCGGCGGATGCAGATGTTGAGGAACATCTGCTGCAGTGCATAGGGTTTGCTGACCGCCTTGCCCGGCGTGCCGAACAGGCTGGGCATGAACACCGTCATCCCCGCCGCCACCAGCCGGTCGGCGAATTCCACCACCAGCGGGTGGAGGCCGGGTATTTCGTGGATGACGATGACGGCCGGGCCGCTGCCGCGGCGATAAACCGGGCGGGTATAGGGCGCATCCGTGAAGTTCATGAGCGTATAGTCGTCAAGCGGCACCGGCGATCCCCCCGAAATGGTCCTGCGTCACAGCAAACGCGCC
The DNA here is from genome assembly GCA_025351405.1 of Sphingomonadales bacterium. GTDB lineage: Bacteria > Pseudomonadota > Alphaproteobacteria > Sphingomonadales > Sphingomonadaceae > Sandarakinorhabdus. The sequence goes on from JANXVZ010000027.1 coordinate 44,667, forward strand.
CGCTGCAATTGTCAACAACGCCACTCGGCAGCGCGGCACAATCTGTTACAAGGCCGTTATCACCGGGGGATGATATTTGTGACACCACGCGAAGATGGATCGGCCAGACACGACCGGGGCGTTGCTGCTGCCTTCCCGATCGACGCCGTTCGCAGCCATTTTCCCGCGCTGGCGACCTGCGACAATGGCCGACCGCGCGTCTATTTCGATGCGCCCGGCGGTACCCAGGCCTGCGCCCCCGCCATCGCCGCAATGACCGCACACCTGCAGCGTGGCACCGCCAATTCGGGCGGGGCATTCGCAGCATCCGTGGAAACCGACGCCGGTGCCGATGCCGCCCATGCAGCGATGGCCGATCTTCTGGGCGGCGAGCCGGGAGAGATCGCCTTTGGCCCCAACATGACATCGTTGACCTTTGCCGTTTCGCGGGCGCTGGCGCAGAATTGGCGATCGGGCGACGAGATCGTGCTGACCCGGCTCGATCACGACGCTAATGTCGCGCCATGGCTGCAGGTGGCGCGCGACCGCGGCATGATGGTGCGCTGGCTCGATTTCGACCCCGCCACCGGTGCGCTGGGGCTGGAGGCGCTGCCGGTGCTGCTGGGCCTGCGCACCCGACTGGTGGCAATCGGCGGTGCCAGCAATGCGCTCGGCACCCTTAACGATGTCGCCGCGGCCGCCGAGATCGTGCACCGCAATTCCGATGCGCTGGTCTATGTCGATGCCGTCCAGTCGGTGCCGCATGTTCCAGTCGATGTCGCGGTGCTGGGCTGCGACCTGCTGGCATGTTCGCCGTACAAGTTCTTCGGGCCGCACCAGGGCGTGCTGTGGGGCAAGGCGGCGGTGCTCGACCGTATCCAGGCGTACAAGGTGCGCCCGGCGAAGTCGCAGCCACCGGCCAGCCGGTTCGAAACCGGCACGCCTTCGTTCGAGGCGCAGGCCGGCGTATCCGGGACCATCGATTATCTCGACTGGCTGGGCGGCGAAATGGGGGAGTGCTCCAAGGATCGCCGCGTCCGGCTGCGTGCCGCAATGCTGGGCTGCATGGCGTATGAGACGACACTTGGCACGCGGCTGCTGTCCGGGCTGGCCGGCATCGATGGCCTCAGGCTGTTCGGGCCGCCGACGATGGCCGGGCGCGTGCCGACGTTCGCCTTCACCCTTGCGGGCCACACCCCGGCAGCGGTCGCAGCGCATCTGGCGGCGCACAACATCTTTGCCTGGGCGGGCGATTTCTACGCCGTCGAGGTTGTGGCGCGGCTGGGCCTTGCCGAAAGCGGCGGGCTGGTGCGCGTGGGGTTGTGCCACTACAGTACCGCCGCCGAGGTCGACCTGCTCATAGCCGCGCTGGCTGAACTTCGGCGCGGTTGAATCGGGTGCAACTGGCCGATGTCATCGAGGTCGCGCAAGCATCGCGGTCGACCCGCCGAGTCTATATAGCCGCCATTTGCGCGTGCCTGCTCCTTGTACTCTGCGTCAGCGCCCTGCGCTCCGCCGGGATCGCCACACAACACTTCATGCATGCGGAGTGCGATTTCGATACGTTTTATCTTGTCGGCCAGATGGTCTGGCGTGGGCGGATCGCCGATGCCTATGAAGTCGCAAAGCTGGCTGTCTGGCAATATCGGGCGACCGGTCAGCCACGCGTTACCGCATGGACCTACCCGCCGCAGTTCGATTTGTTGGTAGCGTTGCTGGCGCTGCTGCCGCGTGGTGTCGCGTTTGGAATGTTCATTGCTGGTACGCTGGCGGCTTATCTTGCAGTTCTGCGCCGCATTTCGGGAGACGTATTCGTTACCGTGCTGATCTTGATGATGTTTCCCATTGCGACGGTGATCATGTCGGGCCAGAACGGGCTTTTGACAGGCGCCTTGATCGGGCTCGCCTGCCTTGGTTTTGCCGGTGCGGGCGGAATGCGCGCCGGATTGCCGCTGGGGTTGCTGGTCATCAAGCCGCATCTTGCGGTGGCGTTCGCGCTGTACACGCTGGTCAACCGACAATGGGGCGCATTTGCGTGGGCGGCCTTGACAGTCGCGGTGACATCGCTGCTGGCAACACTGGTGCTGGGTGCAGACGTATGGCCGGCAGTCCTCCTTGGTTTTCGCGAAGCTGCAAGCAACATGCACGACGGGCATTATCCGTTCGAGCGCATGATTTCTGTTTATGCCGCCATGCGCAGTTTTGGTGTCGGACCGGCGCTGGCCCTCGCGCTGCATTGTGTCGCGGCGTTGTTGGCGCTGGGCTTCGTCATCGCTGCCAGCCGGCGGATGTGCCAACGGCAGGCGCTGGGCTTGACCTGCATGGCCTCGCTCCTGGTCAGCCCCTATGCCTATGATTACGACCTGCCGATTGTTGGTATCGGCCTTGGGTTGCTGTTGCCCGACCTGATGCGCCGCGCGGGACGTGGAGAGCGGTCAATGTTATATGCCCTTGTGCTGACATCGCCGGTTGTTGGCATATTACAGACAATCTCGACGCCCTCCGGCCTGGTGCACAGCGGTGTTTCGCCGGTTTCACTCGCCGGCCCGCTGCTGATGGTTGTTCTGGTGCTGGCATGGCGGTTGCTGGTGCGGCAGCCGTTGCTTCAAAAGCCCGCCTGATGCCGACTGCAATCATGCAACCAATGGCGCGATAAGGGTATTGGCCTGCAATGTTGACGCAAATCATCGAAGTCGGCCAGTCATCGCGCGCCAAGCGCATCGGCTACACGACTCTTGTCCTGTTCTGCTTGCTGGTGATCGCCTTGTTTACGGGGCTCAGGCTGGCTTTGATCGACATTGCCCCGACAGCCCGGTGGATGACCGACTTCGATGCGTTTTATCTCGTCGGCAAGATGGTGTGGCAGGGCGCGGCGACGCAGGCGCATTATCCCGAGGCAATGGCCGCCATCCAACGCGGCATGACCGGTGAACACAATTATCTGACTTGGAACTATCTGCCGCAATTCGACCTGGTCGTCGCCCCGCTGGCGCTGCTGCCGGTCGGCGTCGCCTATGGTGTGTTCATAACCTCCAGCTTGTTTGCCTATGTGGCGACGTTGCAGCGCCTCGCCGGAACCGCCTGCGTTTCCGTGCTGCTGTTGATGTACCTGCCCATGCTGGGCTCGGTCATCGTCGGACAGAACGGGCTTTTGTGCGGCGCGTTGACAGGATTGGCGTGCCTCGGCTTTTTGCGCGGCAAGGCATGGGCCGGGTTTCCACTGGGGCTGATGATCATCAAGCCGCACTTTGCGGTCGCCTTTGCGCTCTACACGCTGGTCAACCGGCAATGGGCTGCCATGCTGGTAGCGACAGCAACGGTTCTGGCATCGTTCCTGTTGGTGACACTGGTATTGGGGTTCGAGATATGGCCGGCCTTTTTTGCGGGAACCAAAGGCACGACAGAATTCCTGCAGCACGGTGATTTCCCCTTTTTCCGAATGACTTCGATATATGCGACCTTGCGGACGTTCGGCCTTTCGGCCGACGCGGCGCTTGGCGCGCAAATCATGGTCGCGGTGGCAGCCCTTGCCGGCGTCGTCTTCGCGAGCCTGCGCTTCACGCGGCGTCAGGCGCTAGGGATAACGGCGATCGCATCGCTGCTCATCAGCCCCTATGCATACGACTATGACACCGCGATATTGGGTGTCGGCCTGGCATTGCTGTTGCCGGATATCATGCAGCAGCACCGGGTCGGCGAACGTACCCTGCTTTATGCGTTGACGCTGGTTGGCGGCAGCTATGGCCTGGCGCGTGCAGCCCGTTTCTCCATGTTGAACGTCACGATCGACAAGGCGGCGGGCGGCGTTCCGCTGTCCCTCGCAGGCCCGGCGCTGCTGGCGATATTGGCAATCGTGCTGTGGATATTCACCCGAAAGACGTCGCCCCTGACCATCGTTCGATAACGGTCGCATATCCTGCGTTGCTCGCCATTGTGTGGCTGTCATGACGGATATTGCGCCGTCCCGCGGCTACAGGCTCAACCGCTTGAACACGGTTTCGGGGATGCTGCGGATGACCAGCATGATCGGCGACCAGATGCGGCGGACATAAAGCACGTCGCCGCGCCGCTTGCCGGTTGCCGAAGCGAACACCGCATCGGCAACTTCGCCGGGCTCCGCCGTGACGATCGGCGGCAGCTTGATGGCCGCGGTCATCTTGGTGCGAACGAAGCCGGGGTTGATGGTGACGACGCGAATGCCGTGCCTCGCCAACCGGTTGCGCAAGCCGGACAGGAAGGCGGTAAACCCGGCTTTTGAGGCGCCATAGACATAGTTCGATGCGCGACCGCGTTCGCCGGCTACCGAGCTGATGCCGATGAGCACGCCCGACCCGCGGCTGACGAAGCGTTCGGCCAATTCGCCGAGCAGCAGCGCCGGGCCCTCGAAGTTGCTCCGCATGACATCGGCAGCATGGGAGGGGTCAGCCTCGGCCCGGCGGGCATCGCCGAGCAGGCCGACTACAGACACTGCAACGTCCGGCAAGCTGCCCAGGCTATCGAGGAAGGCGACGAACGATGGCCCCGACAGGATGTCGAGCCGGTGCACCGATACATCGGAGGTGGTCCGCGCCGCAATGTCGGCAGCTTCGCGCGCCAGCCCGGCGGTATCACGCCCGGCAATCTGGATGCGCCAGCCGGCAGCGGCAAAGCGCAGTGCGATGGCGCGGCCGATGTCCGACGTGCCGCCGATGACGAGGATGGTATTCATATGGGGGCTTTCAGAGGCCGAGGCGTCGGCTGAGCTGCGACGCGAACTTGCCCGCCGGATCGACCTGCTGGCGGATCTTGCGGAATTCGGCAAGCCGGGGGTAGCCGGCTTCGAACATGGGGCGCGATTGCCGGGCGTCTTTGGCAAGATACAGCCGCCCGCCGGCCCGCAGCACGATGGCGTCCAGATCATCGAGGAAGCCGAAGATATCGTCGCTGACGGCAAAATCCAGGGCAAGGGTGAAGCCGGGCAGCGGGAACGACAACAGGCCATGCCCCGCGCCAAGCTTTTTGAGCACCGCCAGCGGCGACGCCGTGCCACGGGCCGCGACGCGTTGCATGATCTCGGCAAGCGCGGCTTCGGCGGTCGCCAGCGGCAATACACACTGATGCTGGAGAAAGCCGCGGGCGCCATAGATGCGGTTCCAACCAGAAATGGCGTCGAGCGGGAAGAAATACGGCGCATGGGGCACAAGGAAGCTGGCGCCGGCACGCATCGCGCCCTTGCGGAAATACAGGGTGTTGAAGGCGGCGACGCTGGCCCGGTTGAGGGTGAACGCCGGCAGGTCGAACGGCACCGCCAGCCGTGCCGGTGGCCTGGCGGCGAGGCTGGCGTGCGCGCGCTCTGCCCCAACATCGGCGGCGGTGGCGTGTTGGCCCAGAAACACCAGAGACCGTCCCAGCGTCGCACCGGTCGCCGAGGCGTCGATCCACGCAACCGAATATTGCGCGGCATCACCCTCGTCGAGCGCGGCCATGGCGGCGCGCAGATTGCCCGCCACGATCGTTTGCTGGCGGATAAGGCCACTTTCGACGCGTCGCAGGGTGAAAGTCGCATCAAGAACCACGCCGGTCAGCCCCATGCCGCCGACGGTGGCGGCGAAAAGCGCATTTTCCGGCGTCAGGATGCACGTCTCACCACTCGCGAGCTGCAGGGTCAGCGCTTCGACCTGGTCGCCGAAACCCCCGTCGCGGTGGTGGTTCTTGCCATGGGCGTCCGCCGCGATCAGCCCGCCGACGGTGGGAAAGCAGGTGCCGGGCACGACCGGCGGGAAAAATCCGCGCGGCAGGAAGGTCGCGATCAGATCGTTGACCTGCATCCCCGCCTCGACGGTGACGCGCCCGCTGCCCGGGTCGAATGCCAGCACGCGGTCGAGCGCCAGGATCGACAGGCAGGCACGGGTGCCGATGGCCGCATCGCCATAGGCGCGGCCGTTGCCACGCGCGATAACACCATCCACATCATGCAGCGCCGCCTTGACGTCACCGGGCGCGCCCGGCCGCAACAGCGCCACGTCGGCGCCCGGATAACGCCCCCACCCCGAAAGCCTTGTCATGGCGCAGGCGTCGGCCGGAATGCCAGCCGCCGGTCGAGCTGGTATTTGATGATGTTGCCCAGCGCGAGCCCGATGCCGCCGCCGGTGTAGCGCGCCGCATCGGTGCCGCCGAAATGCCAGAATGCCGCCTCGATGCCCCAGAACAACAGTGTCGTCCCCACGGCCGATCCGCCGTACAGCGCCAGCTTGCGTGCTTCACGCATGGCACCTTCGAACGGGTCGGTGAACACATAGATCTTGTCGAGAATGAACTTGATGCCAAAGCCCGTTGCGGTCCCGGCCAGTACCGACATGATGACCAGGGCCGGCAGCAGGTGCGAGACCAGCGCCTGGGTGGCGAGGTTGGCGACGCTGCCGAGCACGGCGATGGCGACGTAGCGCCAGAAGATCGTGCGCGGGGTCAGCCCTGCGGGTCGCGCCGGCATCCCCGACGTCAGACCGCCGCTGCGAACATGATCGCCAGCACGATGGCGGCGACGATGCGGCTGGTGCGGTCGCGCAACGCAAATACGATCGGGTCGTCGTGCATCTGGCGGCGGTGTGCCAGCATCAGTGCGCGGGCGATCCAGTACATCAGCACCGGGCAGACCAGCCACAGCACAAAGGCATGGTGATATTGTGCCTCGGCCTTTTGGGAGGCGACGTAGAGCGCAAAGACGGTGACCGCGTTGAACCCCGACGATGCCGCCAGCGCCCCCACGATCGGCATGTCCGAAACCCGGTAGTCGCGGTTGGTCGCATCGGGCAGGGCCGCGTCCATCCGCACGGACAGTTCGACATAGCGCTTGATCAGCGCCAGGGCGGTGAACATGAACATCGCGAACGCCAGCAGCCATTCCGACAACGGCACCGAAAGCGCAGCGGCGCCACCGATGACACGAATGGCATAAAGGCTGGCAAGCACGATCACGTCGACGACCATCTTGCGCTTCAACCAGAAGCTGTAGGCCGTGGTGAGGACGAAATAGCTGGCCAGCGTCAGCAGGAACAACGGCGAAACCAGCGTTGCGATGGTGATGGAGGCGGCCAGCAGCAGCGGCGCCGCCACCAGCCCCTGGCGGATGGGCAAGGTGCCGGCCGCAAAGGGCCGCAGGCGTTTGCGCGGGTGGCGGCGATCGGCGGCGAGGTCGATGAGATCGTTGACGATATAGACGCTCGATGCGCACAGCGAAAAGGCGATGAATGCCGCCAGCGCATGGCCGATATCGGCGCCGGCGAAATGCTGCGCCGCCAGCAGCGGTACAAAGACCAGCAGGTTCTTGGCATATTGGTGGATGCGCAGTGCCTTCGCCCAGATGCGCAGGCCCGGGCGGGTGGCCGGGATGATTTCGGCATCCGCATCGATGCGGCGCAGGCGGCGCGCCACACTTGCCGATGGTGCGACGGCGGTGCGGCGCAGGGCGCTCTGCCAGACAGCAAGGTCGGCGCCACTGTCGCCGATATATTCGAAACCGCCGGCGCCGAATTCCGCAACCAGATGCGCCGCCTTCGCGCTGCCGCCGAGGTTGAAGGTATCGCTCGAACCATAATGATCGGCAAAGACGCCAAGGTGAACGGCAACCGCCTCGACATAATGCATGCTGCTGGCAGAGGCGAGATAGACGGGCCGCCCCTCGGCCCGGGCCGCATCGATGCGTTCGAGGACGGCGTCGTCATACGGCAGGGTTGCGGCGTTGAGCTGGACATGGCCCGCCAGAAAGGCCTTCACCGCCGCCTTGCCGCGCAGGGTTTCGCGCGCGAGTGGCAACACGCCGTGGGGGTTGTGACCAAGATAGGCGAACACCGCCTCCAGCAGCAGGTCGGAGCGGACAAGGCAGTCGTCGAGGTCGACCACCAGCGGCAACGCGTCGCCGGTTGTGCGGGCGCGGAGCGCAGGGTCGATGGTATGCAACACTATCTCGCCCCCGCAACCGTTACTGCCCCATGCGCCCACCGGTCTTTCCCACCAATTGCCCGGTCATGGATTATTTGCAATGCGACCGGATTACCAGAACCGGCTGCCAGCGACGCCCTTGAACGGCCCGGCGACGCGCGATGTGATCCAGCCGCCATAAAAGCCGCCGGGCTGCGGCACGACCTTCTCGCCATCCACATAACAGCCATCGAACGGCGCCGCGTAAAAGGCGACGCAATCGCGCAACATGGCAAAGGCCGGCGTCGGGCGGCGGTAGCGCCAGGCTATGGCGGAAAAGCGATCTTTCCCGGCAACGACGTCGAGATAGTCGGCGGCGCCTTTCCACTCGCACATCGATCGCGCCGCATTGGGCTGCAGCACGCCCGGCGCAATCGCATCGGGCGGGAAATAGTAACTGGGGGGATGGCTGGTTTCCAGTGTGCGAAAGCCGGCGCGCGTTTCGGCGATTACCAGCCCCTGGTGCATGATGCGCAGGTGCAGCGGGCACGGCTCGACGATGGCCGGACGCGGATAGTCCCAGACACTTTCCTGCCCGGGCTTGACCGCGTCCGGCGTGATCATACGACCATCAACACCCGGATGGCGCCATAGACGGCGGCGACGATCAGGATCAGCGATGCCAGCATGGTGAGGCCAAAGCCGGGGCCGCGCGCCGCCGGATCGCGGTAATAGCCACGGGCATAGACGATGCGACCAACCGACCAGAGGATGCCGACAGCCGCAGTGATGCGGTCGCCCATGACCGGCGCAGCCAGGCAGATGGCGGGCAGGAAAATGACCAGCTGTTCCAGCGTGTTCATGTGAACGCGGTTGCGCTTGTCGAATTCGGGATGGCCCGAGGCGGCGGGCGCGGGCACCTGCCAGGTCGCGCGCGCCTTGCCGACGACGGCACCCAGCCCGAAGTACACGAGCAGTGCGACCACGATCGCCAGCGTCGTCAGTGGAAATAATACCATAGCCCCGAACCCCTTTTTTGGCGACCGTATTTGAGTCGCACCCAAATCATTAAGAGGACCGGCGGTGCGTGGCAAGATGACGGTGTCGGGCGGAACAAAGCAGAGGTGCGCGAGTTGCTGGCAGACACCAGCAACGGGACATTCGCCATCGCCAGCCGCAAGTCCGTTGCCCGCAATGCATCGTTCGGCGGGTCGGCGGTGACCGTCTGGGCGGCGCTCATCGGCAATCTGCTCGTTGCCGCAGCCAAGTTTACCGCCGCTGCCATGACCGGCTCGTCATCGATGCTCAGCGAGGCGATGCATTCGCTCGTCGATACCGTCAACGAGGTGTTGTTGCTGTATGGCATGAAGCGCGCCGCACAGCCGCCGGATGCCAGGCATCCGCTCGGCCATGGCCGCGAATTGTATTTCTGGAGCTTTGTCGTCGCCGTGCTGATTTTCGGCGTCGGGGCCGGGGTGTCGTTTTTCGAGGGCGTTGATCACATCCGCCATCCCCATGTCGTCGAGCAGCCGCAGCTCGTGTTCGTCGTATTGGGGCTGGCTGCGGTGTTCGAAGGCGGATCATGGCTGGTGGCGCTGCGCGAATTTCGTGCCCACCAGGGCGATCTCGGCTGGTGGCAGGCGTTCCGCCAGTCGAAGGATCCAACCGGCTTCATGGTGCTGTTCGAGGACAGTGCGGCGCTGATCGGCATTGCGCTCGCCGCCGGTGGCACAGGGTTGGCACTGGCGACGCGCGACCCGCGCTGGGATGGTATCGCCTCGTTGTTGATAGGCGCGTTGCTGGCGGTGGTCGCAGCCTTGCTGGCGCGCGAGTCAAAGGCGCTGTTGATAGGCGAGCGCGGGGCGCCGGCACTCAGTCGCGCCATCATGGCGCTCGCCCGGGGTGTTCCCGACGTGGCTGGTGCCAACGGCATCGTCACCGTACAGCTTGCACCAGATCAGGTCATCGTCAGCCTCAGCCTCGAATTCGACGATGCCTTGACGACGCCGGCGATCGAGAAGGCCATCATCGCACTCGAAACCCGCATCAGGGCGGCACACCCCGAAGTCAGCGCGTTGTTCGTCAAGCCGCAATCGGCGGCCGTGGCCCGGCGACGACAACAGCAGGGCGTTTCGGGGGTCTTTGCTGATCCGGCTGGGCACGGGTAAGCAGGGTCGCAAAAGCCGGCGCGCGGCTTGCCGAACGAACCGCTCCGACGTAAAAGTTGGCGCGCAATTGCTGCCCGGGTTCGCGGCAGTGGCAATCTGGCAATGGACGTGGCGCCCGAAGTGTGTGTCCCTTGTCGCTGTGACCGGTCGTTCGTTTCGACATGGATTGCGGGGGGTAAGATGTCTCTGGTCGAAACAATGGACGCTGCCCCTGCGCAACTGCTGGCGGATGTCCACGGGCTGGGCTTCGACAAGTGCCTGTATGTGCTGGAACTTCTGGACGATCATGCCCGGCTGCCGTTGCAGGCCGTCGGTACCGGGCTGACAGCCGAGCACAGCGCCGAGTTCATGAAGCGGGTCCCGCAGGATCCCTTGCGCCGGATGCTCGCGCGCGGTGAAATCCCCATCGGCAACACGCCGATAACGTATGAAAATACCGGCAAGGCACTCTCGATAGGCTCCGATCACAAGCTTTCGGTTACGGATACGCTGTTGCTGCGCTGGTGCCTGTCGCAGGGCGTGCGGACCGGCGTCAATTTCCGCATTCGCATGTCGCAGCGGCGTTATGCGTCCCTCAATTTCTACAGTGCCGGCAGCCACAGCAAGACAGACCTGGAGAATGCCGTCCAGGCGTTGTTCCTGGTCGGGCATCGCATCCACGCCATGCTGGAACCCAACCTGCCGCGCGGCCGTGACAATTTCCTGTCGACCCGCGAGCTGGAATGCCTCGAATGGATCGCACGCGGCCACAGCAACCGCCAGATCGCCGATGTGCTGGGATTGTCGGTCGATACGGTCAAGGAACACATCCAGGGGCTGTTCCAGAAGCTCAACGTCGGCAGCCGCGCACAGGCCGTGTCGCGGGCGCACATGCTGTCCTATCTCGAATAGCCCGATCGGTTTCCCAGCCGATATCCGGTGCGGCTCGGGCGTGTGGCCGGGTTGAAGATGATCCGAATTGCCGCGGCACCTTGCCCCACCCGGTTGGGGGGGTAGCGAGGCGCATCATGACGGCATAGACAAGATATGACACAAAAGGGTCATAAACAGGGTTAAACCTGCATATTGGGAAAAATTCCGGAACTTATTACCAATTTATTCAGCATTAGCGGGCGGTTGGCCCTTAATCAGAAATTATATAGTATAAACAACAACAAGAAACAAGTCACTTCAATAGACGATACTTGCGAAACGAATTTAGAAAAAGAAACCGACCAAGACGCACGGGCAAATAGTCGACTCGGGGGGGTACCGCGTAGGGCGCGGTGGTTAAGCAGGCTATTTTCAGGGGACCTTTCATGACAGATACAGGTATGCGGATTCGCCTTCTGGGCAGTGCCGCGCTCGCGCTCGCATTGGCAGGGCAGGCCACGGTTGCAACAGCCCAGGCCACTGCATCGGCTGCTGCCGAATCCGCTCCGGTCGAGGACATTGTCGTCACCGGATCGCGCATTCCGCGCGCCGGCTTCGATACGCTGCAGCCGGCGCAAACCGTCAGCTCGCAGTTGCTCGAGGACAGGTCGTTCATCAACGCCGCGGATGCGTTGAACCAGTTGTCGGCCTTCGGCACGCCCGGATCGAACAACACCGGGCAGCAATCGGGTGCCAACGTCGGGCAGCAGTTCGTCAACCTCTACAATCTGGGTGCGCAGCGCACGCTGGTGCTGGTCAACGGCCGGCGGTTTGTCTCCGGCAGCGCCCCGACCCCGCCCGGCACCTTTGGCGGCGCGCCGGCCGGCCAGGAAGTCGATCTCAACACCATTCCTGTCGGGCTGATCGATCACATCGAAGTGCTGTCCGTCGGTGGTGCGCCGATCTACGGCGCCGACGCCATTGCCGGTACCGTCAACGTCATCCTGAAGGACAAGTTCGAAGGCTTCCAGGTCGACGGCCAATATGGCGTGTCGCGCCACGGCGACGGCAACAGCTATGTCGGACGCGCTGTCGTCGGCGGCAACTTTGCCGATGGCCGCGGCAACATCACTGCCACGGTGGAATATTCGAAGCAGGATGGTTTGACCTACCTCGATCGTCCCAACACGCTGCCCTATGCCACCTTCCAGCCCTCCGACGAGTGCAAGGCGCTGGGCTTTGGCGCCTGCTATGTGCCCAACGCAACCGTGCCGAGCATCTTCCCGGGTGGCATCCCGACCATCGATCCCGGGCTCGCCAATGCCGGAAGCCCGACCTACCCCAGCGCCATCCACAATGCCGCCGGCCAGGTCGTGGCGTTCAGCCCCGATGGCAATCTGAACCCGGTCAACCTCGGCATCCAGAACAACGGCCTCGTGTTCGGCTCGGGCGGCGATGGCGACAATCTTGCGGGCCAGTCGCAGTTCATCGCGCCGATCAATCGGCTGCTGATCGGCACTGTCGGTCACTATGACTTGACCGACCATGTACGCGCTTATTTCGAGACACAGTTTTCGCATTCCGACGCGACGCTGCTCGCGGCGCAGCCATCATACCAGTCGGCGTTCTTTGCCAGCCAGAAGGGCGCGGCGCCGATCAAGTTCACCACCGACAATCCGTTCCTCAGCGCACAGGCGAAGTCCGTGCTCGAAGCCGCAGGCGCCAGCACGTTTTACCTCTCGCGCGCCAATCTCGATCTCGCGCCGCAGTCGACGCAGAATACCAACACCACCTACCGCGTCGTTGCTGGCCTGAAGGGCGATTTCGATGTCGCCGGGCGGCAGATCAACTGGGACGCCTCGTTCAACTACGGGCGCTCCGAAAACCGAATCACCTACTATGATATCAACGAGGAGAACTTCCTCAACGCCATCGACGTCGTCAAGAACGAAGCCGGCCAGGTCGTCTGCCGGGTCAGCGTCACGCCGCCGCCCGTTCCGGGAAGCGGTGTCCAGCCCAATTCGGTGACCGCCTGCCAGCCGTTGAACCTGTTCGGCAACGGTGCGCCCAGCGCTGCGGCCCGGGCGTTCGTCACGGCGGAAGATTTCGCGGTATCGGTGTTGACGCAACGTGACTGGCAGATCAACGCCAACGGTTCGCCCTTTGATATCTGGGCGGGACCCGTCCAGCTTGCCGCCGGCTTCGAATATCGCGAGGAAACCGGTCGCTACGACGTCGATGCGTTTGCCGCCGCCGGACTTGGCCGCAACGCGCCAACGACCAATGTTGCCGGCCAGTATAATTCGAAGGAGCTGTACGCCGAAGCCAAGATTCCGCTGGTCTCGCCCGACATGGGATGGAAATTCCTCCATTCCGCCGAGCTCGATGGATCGTTCAGGCGCATCGACAACAGCCTGGCTGGCGTGTCCAACGTCTACACCGTCGGCGGCAAGTTCGCCCCGGTCCGCGACATCGAATTTCGCGGCAACTTCACCCATTCGGTGCGCGCGCCGTCGATCGGCGAGCTGTTCCTGCCGACGACCAACACCCAGTCGTTCGCGCAGGACCCGTGCGATCCCAACTTCATCGGCGCAAACGGTACGCGCGGCGCGAATTGCAGCGCAGAGTTTGCCAAGTTGGGCGTCGATCTCGCCACCTTCAAATCGGGCGTGGTCAATGCCTCGGTGCTCGGCACCACCGGCGGCAACCAGTCGTTGCTCAACGAACGCGCCAATGCCTGGACGGCTGGCTTTGTCGCCCGGCCCCGCTTCATTCCGGGCCTGACAATGGCGCTCGACTGGATCGATATCCGCTTGAAGGATCCGATCACCAGCCTGACGCTGACACAGGTTATGAACGCCTGCTACGACACGCCGGATTTCCCCAACAGCTTCTGCTCGCTGTTCCAGCGCAGCAACGCCGGCCAGGTCACCAGCTTCAAGACGCCGCTGGTCAACGCGGGCGCGCAGTCGTTCTCCGGCGCGCAGCTTGACATGACCTACAACTTCGCGATCGGCGACGTGCCGCTGATCAACAAGCTCGGGTTGACCCAAGGCGGTGATTATGGCGACCTGACCCTCGATGTGAACGGTTTCTATACCAAGAAACACACCTATGAGATCCTCGGCATCACCACGCCGACGCTGGGCAACATCGGCGACCCCAAGATGCGCTTCAACATCGCGGGCCGCTACCACAAGGGGCCGTTTGCGCTGTACCTGCAGTACCGCCACATCAGCAGCGGCCAGCAGGACGTGACGCTGCAGCCCAGTTCGCAGCAGATTCTCGGCGTCGGTTCCTATGCAAACTGGAACAGTTCGGTGTCGTACGACATCACGCCCAAGATCACGGCGCAGATTGTCGTCAACAACCTGTTCAACCAGTCGCCGCCCAAATATGCCATCTCGCTCAACGCCGGTGCAGCACTTGGGACGTATGACTATTTCGGCCAGTCGTTTGCCTTCAAGCTGAAGGTTCGGCTCTAGCGAAGGCAAGGCGAGGGCACCTTGTCGTGCCCTCGCCTGCCGCCTGCCATTGCAAAGGCGCTGCACTATGAAGTTCGGCCTGACAGCGTTCACTTGGGGGCTGATACTGGCCGGTTGCCCGGCGGTGGCGGCACAGCCGTTACAGCCGCGCGACCTGTTCGGGCTCAGCCTCGCCAGCGCGCCCGCCGTAAGGCCCGATGGCAGCCTTGTCGCCTATGTGCGGACAGCCAACGACGTCATGACCGACAGGGGCCGCAAGTCGATCTGGCTCGTCGACAGCCGCAGCGGGGCTACAACGGCGGTGGCCAGCGGCGAAGACACCGCGACCCAGCCGGCATGGTCGCCAGACGGCAGCCGGCTGGCCTTTGTCCAGACGGACGCGAAGGGCGCCTCGGTCATCAACGTCTACGACATTGCCGGCAAGACCGTGGTCGTTGCCGCCAAGATGGCGCGCAGCCCCGGCAACCTGTCCTGGTCGCCCGATGGGCATCGCCTCGCCTTCACCATGGCGGTGCCGCGACCCGACACGGTGTTCGGGACGCCGCTGGCGCCGCCGGACGGTGCCAAATGGGCAGCCCCGTTGCAGGTGATCGACACGCTGATGTACCGTGATGACGGCATCGGCATGCGTCCGCCCGGCTTTACCCATGTCTTCGTCGTCGAGGCAGCGGGCGGCGTTCCAAAGCAGGTGACCAGCGGCGACTTCGACGATGACGGCCCGCTGTCATGGACGCCCGACGGTGCGGCCATCGTCTTCATCGGCAAACGCAGTCCCGAGGCGCTGCGCGAACCTTTCCACGCCGGCATCTACCGCGTCGCCATCGCCGATGGCGCGCTTGCCGAGCTTGCGACACCCGCCCAGCCACATGGCGACGCACAACTTTCGCCCAACGGTCGGCAGATCGCCTTCATCGGTCATGTCGACGCGCACCGGAGTTATGAAAACGCCCGCCTGTCGGTGATGGACAGCGACGGCAGCCATGTACGGACGCTGGCGGCGACACTGGATCGCAGCTTTGAACATCCGCGCTGGTCGGGCGACGGTCGCAGCATCTACGCGGCCTATGCCGACCATGGCATCACCAAGGTGGCGCGGATCGATATCGCGACCGGAAAGCTTAGCGATGTCGCCACCGGCCTCGCCGGCGAAGGCTTCGACCTGCCCTATAGCGGTGGCGATTTCGCCGTGGGACGCGACGGCACGCTGGCGTTCACACAGGGCGCCGCCGACCGTCCGGCCGACATCGCCATGGTGAAGGGTGGCAAGGTCACCCGGTTGACCAGGTTGAACGATGCCCTGCTCGGCCAGCGCACGCTCGGCACCGTCCAGCCGCTGGCGGTCAAGTCGAGTGTCGATGGTGCCGCCATCGATACC
Organism: Sphingomonadales bacterium; assembly: GCA_025351405.1. Classification (GTDB taxonomy): domain Bacteria; phylum Pseudomonadota; class Alphaproteobacteria; order Sphingomonadales; family Sphingomonadaceae; genus Sandarakinorhabdus. The sequence goes on from JANXVZ010000027.1 coordinate 60,422, forward strand.
TGGCTGGTGCTGCCACCCGGCTTCGACCCGGCGCGGAAATATCCGTTGATCCTCGAGATCCATGGCGGTCCATTTGCCAGCTATGGCCCGACCTTTGCCAGCGATGGCCAGTTATATGCCGCTGCAGGCTATGTCGTCGTCTATGCCAACCCGCGCGGCTCGACATCCTATGGCGACAGCTTCGCCAACGGCATCGACAAGAGCTATCCCGGAACCGACTATGATGACTTGATGAGCGCCGTCGATGCAGCGATTGCCAAGGGCTTTGTCGACAAGGATCGCTTGTATGTGACCGGCGGTTCAGGGGGCGGCGTGCTGACGACGTGGATCGTCGGCAAGACTCATCGCTTCCGTGCGGCGGTGGCGCAGAAGCCGGTGGTCAACTGGTCGAGCGAGATACTGACGTCGGATATCTATCCGTGGATGGGCAAATACTGGTTCGGCAAACAACCCTGGGAAGACCCCCAGGGTTACTGGGCACGGTCGCCGCTGTCGCTGGTGGGCAACGTCACCACGCCGACGATGGTGATCGTGGGCGGCGAAGATGTACGCACGCCGGTGGCGGAATCGGAGCAATATTATGGTGCGCTGCAGCTGCGGGGTGTCCCCACCGCGCTGATCAAGGTGCCCGGCGCCTTCCATGACATGGCGCTGCGGCCAAGCCATGCGGCGGCAAAGGCCAATGCCGTGCTGGCATGGTTTGCACGCTACGGCGGAGCACCGACGACGGTCGCACAATGATGCGATTGCTGGTTATCGCCTTCGCCTACCTGCTGCTTGCCGCGGCGCCCGTGCTGGCAGGCGATGGCGATCGCCGCGCCTTTGTCATCAACGATTTCAAGCTCGAAAACGGCAAGGTCCTGCCGCGGGCGACGGTCATGTATGCCACCTATGGCAAGCTCAACGCGACGCGTGACAACGCCGTGCTGTTGCCGTCGCATTACATGGCGGATTCGCATGGTTATGAATGGCTGATCGGTCCCGGCAAGGCGCTGGATCCCGCCCGCTATTTTCTTGTCGCCACCGAATTGTTCGGAAACGGCCAATCCTCCTCGCCCAGCAATACCCCGGCACCGTTCGATGGCCCCCGCTTCCCGGTGACCACCATCCGTGACAATGTCGAGGCGACGCACCGCCTGCTCGGCGAAGCCCTGGGGGTGCGGCACCTGCGCGCCGTCATCGGTTTTTCGATGGGGGGCCAGCAGGCCTTTCAATGGGCGGTCAGCCATCCTGATTTCATGGACAGGGTCGTCGTCACATCTGCCACTGCCAAGACCTGGCCGCATGGCGTCGTGCGGCTGGAAAGCCAGATCATCGCCATCGAGACCGACCCCGTCTTTGCCGGTGGCGACTACAAGGTGCAGCCAAAAAAAGGCCTGGAAGCCTTTGGCGCGGTATGGGCGGGCTGGTTGTTTTCCCAGCAATGGTGGCGGGATGAGCTGTGGAAGCCAGGGTCGCCCCCCGGTACGACATTCCAGCAGGTCTTCGAAGGCTTTCACAAGGATTTCATCCCCGGCGCCGATGCGAACAATCTGATATTGCAGATGCGGACCTGGGAAGTGCATGATGTCGGCACCACGCCAGGTTTTGCCGGTGACGTGCAAAAGGCGCTGGCGTCGATAAGGGTTCCGCTCCTGTATATGCCGTCGGAGACCGATCTCTACTTCCCGGTCGAGGATGCGCGCTACGAGGCGAGGTTCATTCCCCACGTTGTCTTCACGCCCATCCCGTCGCTGTGGGGGCATACCGCCGGCGCCGCCAGCAACCCGGCCGATGCCAAGTTCCTCAACGACACGATCGGCGCCTTCATGTCCGCCGGCGCCACCCCCAATTGACCTTGCAACCTGCGGAGAGCTTCGTGAAACTTGTCCTGACGCTGGCACTTGCCGGTACCGCGCTGCTGTCCACCGCGGCCAATGCCTATGACGTCGCCGAACGATCGATCAGCCAGATCCGTGCGGATCTTGCGGCGGGGCGTGTCACTTCGGTTGAGCTGGTGACGTTGTACGAGGCGCGGATTGCTGCGCTCAACCCCAAACTCCATGCCGTGATCGCGCTGAACCCATTGGCGCGGGCACAGGCCGTCGCCGCCGATGCGGTGCGCAAGGCCGGAAAGGCGCAGGGCGCACTCGCCGGCGTGCCGATCCTGATCAAGGATAATATCGAGAGCGCCGACCCGGTCGCCACCACGGCCGGCAGCGCGGCGCTGGCGCGCAACACGACCGGCCGTGATGCGCCGCTGGTGGCGCGCATGCGCGCCGCAGGGGCGATCATCCTTGGCAAGACCAACCTGTCGGAATGGGCCAATATCCGTTCCAGCCATTCGATCAGCGGTTGGAGCGCCACCGGTGGCCAGGCCCGCAATCCCTATGCGCTCGACCGCAACACCTGCGGGTCGAGCGCCGGGTCCGGCGCCGCCGCGGCCGCCAGCCTCGCCGCGGCGACCGTCGGCACCGAAACCGATGGCTCCGTTACCTGCCCGTCGGCGATCAACGGTCTCGTCGGTCTGAAGCCCACCGTCGGGCTGGTGTCGCGCACCCGTGTCGTGCCGATTAGCCATAGCCAGGACACGGCAGGACCCATGACCCGCGACGTCATGGATGCAGCGATCCTGCTTGGCGCCATGGCGGGCAGCGATCCTGCCGATGCCGCAACGGCCAAGGCCGACACGATGGGCAGGGACTTTACCGCCGGGCTCAAGCCCGATGCGCTCAAGGGGGTCCGCATCGGTGTCATGCGCTTTGCCGCAGGCTTCCACCCCGAAACCGACGCGGTGTTCGAAACGTCGCTGGCCGCCCTCAGGGCCGCAGGCGCGACGCTGGTGGAAATCCCCAAATTTCCGCACGACACCGACCTTGGCCCGCTCGAGCACCTGGTGTTGATGACGGAACTGAAGGCCGATCTCAACAGCTACCTCGCCGCGACCGACCCGGCCAAGGTGCCGACCCGTACGCTCGCCGACCTGATTGCTTTCAACAAGGCGCATGCGGCGGAGGAAATGCCGCTGTTTGCGCAGGAGGAGTTCGAGGAAGCCGAAAAGACCGCCGGCCTGGCCGATCCCGCCTATCTCAAGGCCGAGGCCGATGCCCATCGCCTCGCCGGCCCCGAAGGCATCGACAAGATGCTCGCCGACAACAATGTTAGCGTGCTGATCGCGCCCACCCTGGGGCCGTCATGGCTCATCGACCCGATCCTGAAGGACCATTTTGCCGGTGGCGGTGCCGGTGGCCCGGCAGCAGTCGCCGGCTATCCGCATCTTACGGTGCCGATGGGGCTGGTGGACAGCTTGCCGGTCGGCCTGTCGTTCATCGGGGCCGCCTGGACCGACGCCCGGTTGCTGGCCTATGGCTATGCGTTCGAACAGGCGACCCATGCACGCCAGGCACCGCGCTATCTGCCGACCGCCGAAATCGCCAGCAAGGCAGCGGCAAACGCCGCTCCCCGATGATCGGCCGGCACTTTGTTCCCGCGATCGCGAATGACGGCACGATTTACAAGGACGCACCATGAAGAAATTCCATGCGCTGGCTGCCCTGACCGCCGGATTGCTCGCATCCGCGATGCCGGCCCTGGCCGAGGATATCGTCATCCACGCCGGCCATCTCATCGATGGTGTTTCCAAAGCCCCGCGGGACAAGATGTCGATCGTCATCCACGACAATCGCATCACGGCGGTGCAGCCAGGCTTTGTGACGCCGGTCGGCGCGCGCATCATCGACCTGTCGGGCGCCACCGTGCTGCCGGGGCTGATCGACACCCATGTCCATATCACCAGCCAGTTCGATGGCGGCGATCCGATCCGTGAGGCGGTGACGCGCACCCGGCTGGATGCGGCATTCCGGTCGACGCGCTACGTCAAGGCGACCCTCGATGCCGGCTTCACGACTGTCCGCGACGTCGGGTCCGACACCGACCTCGTGGTCGCGTTGAAGCGCGCGATAAACGCCGGTACCATCCCGGGACCCCGCATGTTCGTTGCCGGCGCCCCGCTGGGGCCGACCGGTGGCCATGGCGATCCTTCAAACGGCCTCGATCCGGAACTCACGCATCCGGGCTGGGGCGAAGTCACCATCGACAGCCCGGAGGAGGCGCGGCGCGTCGTCCGCGACTTTCGGCGCCGTGGTGTCGACCTGATCAAGATCATGCCTTCGGGCGGCGTGCTGTCGATTGGCGACGACCCCAATTTGCAGTTGATGGCGGATGACGAGATGAAGGCCGCCATCGATACCGCCCACGCCCTTGGCATGAAGGTGGCGGCGCATGCGCATGGCAATGGCGCCATCAAGCATGCCATCGCCATGGGTGTCGATTCGATCGAGCATGGCTCCTTCACCGATCCCGAAAGCTATGAAATGTTCAAGGCGCACGGCACCTATCTGGTGCCGACGCTGTTGATTGGCGAGCGCGTGCTCGAAGTCGCGCGCACGCATCCCGAACAGTTGGCGCCCGGGTCCGCCGCAAAGGCGATCGCGGTGGTGCCGGTGATGCAGGCGAACTTTACCAAGGCCTATCGCGCCGGCGTCAAGATTGCCTTTGGCACCGACCAGTCGCTGGTGCCGCACGGCGAAAACGCCCGCGAGTTCGCCCTGATGGTCAAGGGCGGCATGACGCCGATCGACGCAATCATGTCAGCAACGCGCAACGCCGCCGACCTGATCGGCGACAGTGCCGACATCGGCTCGGTCCAGGCTGGCCGCTATGCCGACATCGTCGCTGTCGCAGGGGATCCGCTCGCCGACATCACCGAATTGCAACGCGTCCGATTCGTCATGAAGGACGGTGTCGTGGTGCGCGGTAGCTGAAGCCGGGACACAGGCCTGGCGGGCCCAAGGCTCGCCCTGCACATCACACGCACCGCACGGGGGACGGATATGACGAGGAACTGGGCTTGGGCCGCGGTCGCGGCGTTGACGGTGTTTGGTGGCGGGATGGCCACGGCGCAGGAAACGGCTTCGCCGACCACGCTGACCACCGATCACTATTTCGACCTCGAAAAGATCGACGACGCGCAGATCTCGCCTGACAGCACGCAGGTCATCTATGTGCGGCAACAGGCCAATCGCATCGAGGACCGTTGGGACAGTGCGTTGTGGATCGTCAATGCCGATGGTTCGCACAACCGGTTGTTCGCCAAGGGCAGTTCCGCTCGCTGGTCGCCCGACGGCAAGCGGATTCTCTATCTGGCCGAAGGCGATGCCGGCAAGGCGCAGATCTTCGTGCGCTATGTCGACGTCGAGGGGCCGGCAACGCCGGTGACCCATGGCACCGAAGCCGTTGCCAACCCGCGCTGGGCCCCGGACGGGCGATCGATCGCCTTCACGATGTTCGTGCCGCAAAAGCCGAACTGGGCAATCAGCATGCCGCCGGAACCCAAGGGGGCAAAATGGATGGCGGCCCCCCGGATCGTCGACAAACTCCACTACCGCTTCGACCGCACCGGCTTTGTCGAGGACGGCGTCGATGCGCTGTTTGTCGTCGCTGCCGACGGCGGTGCCACGCGGCAAATCACGGACCAGGGCATAGCGCCGGGCGCCGGCGAATTCCGTGGACCAATCGATTTTGGTTGGTCCCCGGACAGCAAGTCGATCGTTTTTGCCGGAATCCGCGATTTCAACGCCGATCTTGCCTATCAACATACGCAATTGCTGGTGACAGAGGTGGCATCTGGGCGCGTTCGTGACCTGTTGCCGGTATCAGGCGACTGGAGCCGGCCGACAGTATCGCCCGATGGTCGCTGGATCGCCTTCACCGGCTACCCGAAATCCGAAAAAACCCATTCGGTCGCCGACCTTTATGTCATTCCGGCGGGCGGCGGTGCAATGCGCAAGATCAGCGGCGACCTCGATCGCGATCCGATCGGCCTCAAATGGGCGGCGGACAGTTCCGGGGTCTATTTCGATGTCGAGGACCATGGCAGCCGCAACGTGTTGTTTGCCGCGCTCAAAGGCGGTGTCCGCGTGCTGACACGGGGTGCACACATGCTGTCACTCGATTCCGTCAGTCGCGACCTGACCGCTGCCGGGACGCTGTCCGATACCGACCATCCGGCCGAAGTCGTGCGCTACAGCTTGCGCCGCGCCGGTGAACCGGCGCTGCTGACGCATGTCAACGCCGCCCTGATCGCCGGCAAGACGCTGGGCCATACCGAGGCCATCGGCTGGCAGTCATCCGGGGGCACCAAGGTCGAGGGCTGGTACATCACGCCGCCAGGCTTCGACCCCGGCAAGAAATACCCGCTGATTCTGGAAATCCACGGCGGACCCTATGCCAGCTACAACAGCGGCTTCAGCTATATGTGGCAGAATTTTGCGGCAAACGGCTATGTCGTGCTCTATCTCAATCCGCGTGGCAGCACCGGCTATGGGCACGCGTTCTCCGACGGGATCGACCATGATTATCCCGGCCCCGATCTCGACGACCTGCTGTCCGGTGTCGATGCGATGGCCGCGAAGGGTTTCGTCGATACGGCCCGGCTGTATGTTTCTGGCTGCAGCGGCGGAGGCGTGCTGTCCAGCTGGGTGACGAGCCATTCGGATCGCTTTGCCGCGGCGGCAGTGCGCTGTCCGGTCACGGACTGGGTGAGCCTCGCCGGTCATACGGACGTTCCGCTGTTCACCTACAGCTTTTTCAAAAAGCCGTTCTGGGAAGATCCATCCGATTGGCTGTCGCACTCCTCGCTCATGCACGTCGGCAAGGTGACGACACCGACCCTGCTCATGACCGGGGTGCTCGACCGTCGCACACCCATGCCGCAGACGGAGGAATATTATGCCGCGCTCAAGGTGCGCGGGGTCCCGGCAACGCTGTTGCAATTCGAGGGCGAGTTTCACGGCACAGGCTCGAAACCATCGAATTTCATCCGGACGCAGCTTTACATGATGAGCTGGTTCAAGCGTTATTCGCGCGGCGCGGATGGAAAGGTGCGGGAAAACTGACCGGGCTCGGCCTCCCGGCCTGAACCGCTTGCCGCCCGGCATTTACAGCTGCACGGGCGGCGGGACGATCATTTTGCCATCGGCAGGCTGACATAGCTCGCGTCGGGGCCTGCGATGACTATCTTCTGGGTGGCCTTCACATAATCCGCCGGCTTGGCAAAAAAGATGTTGGGCACGAAGCTCTGCGGGTTGCGGTCGTACAATGGGAACCAGCTCGACTGGACCTGCACCATGATCCGGTGGCCGGGGGCGAACACATGGTTGGCCGTCGGCAGCGCAAAGCTGTATTTCAGCGGCGTGTTCGCGGCCAACGGCCGTGCCTCGGCAAGGTTTTCGCGATAGCGGCCGCGAAAGATGTCCATGGCGATTGCCAGTTGGTAGCCGCCCATCGCCGGCTTCTCCGGCACCTCATCAGGATCGACATCGATCAGCTTGACGACCCAGTCGCTGTCGGTGCCGCTGGTCGATGCGGTCAGATGGACCATCGGCGTTCCCGCGATCGTCACCGGTTCGGTCAGCACGGGGCCGGTAAAGGTCAGGACGTCGGGGCGCCCTGAAACCGCGCGCTGGTCGTCTGCCAGCCATGTCGGCCATGGGTTGCCGTCATAGCCCTGCGGGCGGATCGGGCGGGCTTCATAGGTCACCGGGCTGGCGGGATCGGAGACATACTCGGCCGTGGCATCCCCCGCCGCCGCTTCGAAACCCAATGTCATGCCCGGCTTCAGATACAGTCTTGTCGCGCCTTCGTCCTGCGACCAGCGCGACAGCTTTTGCCACTGGTTGGTGCCGCTTTGAAACGCCGTCACCGGCGCCACGTCCATCGGCGTGCCCTTCAGGTAATGCGCCAGGAAGGGCGCCAGCACGTCATGCCGCCATTGCTTGGCCGTGTCGGCGTCCCAGTCGATCGCGCCCAGGCTGCTGCCATTGTCGATGCCCTGGCCGTGGTGCCAGGGACCCATCGTCAGGAATACCATGTCGTTGCCGGCATCCTTGGGCTTCAGCGCGCGATACACCGCCATCGCCCCATAAATGTCCTCCTGGTCCCACAGGCTGTGCACGAGCATTACCGGAACCTTGAGCGGCTGCCTGGCAAGCACGCGGTCCATCGCCTGTTCCTGCCAAAAGGCATCATAGGCGGGGTGTTGGGTAATCTTTTGATAAAAGCCGATCTGGTCGAGCCCGTGGCTGCTGGCCAGCGCACCGGCCGACCCGGCGCGCATGTAAAGGTCGTACTGGTCGTAGACCGACGTGGTCCATTTCGACTTGTTGTCCCGCGTGGCGACCTGTTCCCAGATATAGGGCAGCCCGAATTGCCGGAACGCGCCGTTGTGGAACCAGTCGTCGCCGCGCCAGCCGTCGACCATCGGGTTCATCGGCACGGAAACCTTGAGCGCCGGATGCGGATTGACCAGCGCCATCAACGGGGTGAACCCGTCATAGCTGATGCCGATGATGCCCACCTTGCCATTCGATTCCGGCAGGTTCTTCACCAGCCAGTCGATCGTGTCATAGGTATCGGTCGCGTGATCGACCTTGGTCGGGTTCAGCGCCGTGCCGGCGAGCGGCCGGTTCATGACATAGCTCCCGCCCGAGCCGTATTTGCCGCGGACATCCTGGACAACGCGGATATAACCGCCCGCGACAATCACATCGGCGGCATTGTCATACCCCTGCAGCACGCTGGCCAGTCGTCCGCTCTGGGCGTGCCCGGTCAGTTCCTCGGCATTATAGGGGGTGCGGGTCAGCAGGATGCCAGCATCCCTTGCGCCCTTGGGCACGAAGATGACGGTGTGGAGCTTTACCCCGTCACGCATCGGGATTTCCACGATACGGCGGGAAAAATTGGCGTCCGGGTCGCCGGCGTCGTGGAGCTTGGCCGGACGCTCGTCATACTGCTGCGCCAAGGCCGGTGCCGCGACGGCGGCGAGAGCGCCAGCGGCGAGAAGCGTGCGGATCATCAGTGTCCCCCTCGATTTGCCCTCGCAAACCCGGGGCCTCCACCAAACATGACCAAACGCGCGCCCAGATCAACCCCCCCAACCGACGCGGTTGTTCCGGGGCCGGACAAGCGCCGATCCTCATGTCTCTTGATGACGAAATCGATCCGGATCAGCAGATTTCGCTGCTGCACATCGACGGTGCAGGACGGCTGGCGCGGGTGCGGCGCGAGCGATCAGCGCTTGTCGTCGCCCGACCTTGTATCCCCGCCACCGGTACGGGTGTCACCGCCGCCCGATCGCGTATCGCCGCTGCCGGTGCGGGTGTCACCACCCCCGGAGCGGGTGCCGTCGCTGGTGACGGCGGGTTCGGCGGGCGGGGCTTCCGCCGCCGGGGCCACCGCTTGTTCCGAAGCCGTGGCGTCGGTCGGCGGGGCCGGGGCCTTTTGTTTGCCACACGCCGAAAGCGGCAGCGCTGCAACGACGGCGATGGCAAGAATTGCACGCATTGTCGGACCTTTCATTGCGGCCCCCGGCCGTTCACGATTGTGAAAGCTATGCCAAACCCATCCGGCCTAGCAACCGGTTATATCGGGCATCGTTCCGAAGTGGCGCGAACATCGGGTCGATGAGCGTCGAGGCCATGCCGCCATCGCGGATGTCATAGGCGCGTTCCAGCGCCGCAAAGGCATCCTCCGTGCGGCCCCATTGTGCCAGCACCTGGGCCTGCTGATAGCTGGCGTTGTCGCCGTGCAGCGTAACCAGTTCCGTCAATGCCGCTTCGGCTGCCGGCCGGTTGCCAAGCTTGTGGTCGACGATCGCCAGACCGGCCAGCCGCAATATCGGCAAAGGCTCGGCGGCAAAGGCGGTGCGGGCCGCCGAAGCATCGGCCAGCATCAACTGGGCAAAACCGATCTGGGAATGCGCAGAAGACAGCTTCGCGTTCATCGCCAGCGCCTGTTCTGCCCGCGCCACTGCACTCCGGTAATTGCCTGTGGCAAGTTCGATGGCGGAATCGGCACGAAAGGTGCGGGGATTGAGCGGGTCGAGCTGTTCGGCGTGGACGATCACCCGGCGCGCATCCTCGCCGCGCCCCGCCTTGGCAGTAAAATAGGCGTACATCAGCAGGATATCGGCATCCCCCTGTCCCAGGGCAAAGGCACGGTCATACGCGGTGCGCGAGCCCCTGAAGTCGAGAAAGCCGTTGAGGGTGGCATAGCCCAGCGCAAGATGTGCCGCGGCGAGGTCGGGTGCCAGCGCCACCGCCCGCTGTGCGGCAGCAACCGCCGCGCCGTAGGTATCGACGATGCGGTCTGCCTTGGCGTACAGGCTGGCGATCCCGGCCAGGGAGCGCGAGCGCGCCGCATGGGCGGCGGCAAAACCGGGGTCGAGCGATATGGCTTCGTCGAAGCGCGCCAGCGCGGCGCGATCCGCGCTCTCGCCGGCGTCGCCGTTGAACAACGCCCGCCCGCGCAGGAAAGCGTCATAGGCGGCAACGACAGTGGTTCCGCCGGGGGCCTTGCCGCCCGCCGTGGTGACATGACTGAGCAGCGCGCTGGCGACGGTGACCGCAATCTCGCTCTGCAATGCGAAAATGTCATCGAGCTTGCGGTCGAAACTTTGCGACCAGCTGGCAAAGCCGGCCGCCACATCGGTCAACGTCACATCGATGCGGACAAGGTTGCCGGATTTTCGCACATTGCCGTCGAGCAGATAGCCGACGCCGAGCTTGCGGGCGATCTCCCGTGCATCTTCCTTGTGATCGCGAAACTCGTTCGACGATGTCGGCGCGGCGACCTTCAGCCCGGCGACGCGGACGAGGGCCGCACGAACCTCCTCGCAAAGACCCTCGGAGAAATAGTCCTGGCTCCTGTCGCCGCTGAGATTGGCAAAGGGCAGGACCGCCAGCGCATTCCTGACAACACCTTGCCGCCACGGCTTGATGGCGACCATGGCTGCGGCGGCTGCGAGCACGGCGACGCCGCCACCCCCGGCAATCAGCGCGCGGCGGGAAACCCAGGTTCGCGCCACTGGGGCGGAATATTCGAGGTCGACGGTGTCTGCAGCGGCTGCGATGCCGCGCTCAAGGCTGGCGAACTCGGCAGCGTCGGCTCGCCTGTTCCAGCGCGACAGGTCGATCGTGTGATATTGCCGAAAGCCCAGGGGCGGTTCCGCGCCATCGATGGTGACGGGCACCAGCCGCTTGCGATCGCGGGCATGGGCAGCCTCGTCGCGCACCCAGTCCGATGCGACCGAATTTGCGGACCAGACGACGATCACGGCTTCGGCTGCGGCAAGCTTGCCCTCGATGGTCCTGGCAAAGGCCGCGCCGCCCGCGATCAATGCGTCCCACCACAGCGGGTAGCCGGCAACGATGAGCGCATCGACCAGCGGACGCACCTTTTCACGGTCAGCGCGAGCATAGCTGACGAACAGGCCCGGTTTGACAGCCACCATCGCATCCTGGTCGTTGGCCGTGACCTTCACCCCGATTGCCCCTGAATCCCAACAACGGTTCTAGTGTGTCGTTACGGGGTTGGAAAGCTTTGCTCCGGCATCCCTGATCCAGTCCCGATAGGCCGATACATTGGTGTAGATGGCCGGTGTATCGGGCAGCGCGCAGCCGCGCCCCCACGACACCAGGCCAACCAGCACCCGCTCGCTGCCCTGCGCTCTCGTCATCGGCCCGCCGCTGTCGCCGTTGCAACTGTCGACCCCGGGGCGGTCGGACACAGCGCATACCGTCTGTGCGACAGCACGGTCGCGGTAGTTGGGCAGCGCCGCGCAGGCCGGGTCCTGCGGGGTCTGGTTGATCTGCATCAGGATCGGCGACATGTGGTTGAGCGTCTTGCCGTCGCGCGCCATCTCGCCGCCGCCTGAATCGCGCGCCAGCGTCCGGCCCCAGCCGGTGATGCGCAGGCGGTCACCCTGGCCTAGCGGCACATCACCGGGGCGCGAGCCAAGGATGCGGATCCGCGCCTGTTCCCGCCGGAAACGCCGCGCCGGCGCGTTGTCCGCGGCGATCCGCAGGATGGCAATATCGTTCAGCGGCGGATCACCGCGCACATAGCCGGGATGTTGCTGCCATGCGACAATGCGAAAGGTCACGCCGTTGTTCTTCAGGTTCTGGGTCCCCATCCGGACGCCGCGCGCCGTTCCAAAGCCCGCGACATTGTCCAGACAATGGGCAGCCGTGAGCACGAGATCGCCGCCGATATATACGCCACCGCAGCGGTGGGCGATTTCCCATTTTTCCTTCTCTGCAAGATGGAAGCATCCCTTGCCGGGCTTGCAGTCGTCGGCGATCTCCTGCGGCGTGTAGACATGGGTCGAATAGATCTGCACTTGCCAGGGGGCGCTGCCTGCGGGCGCCGCCGAACCGCCGACGATGCGGCCTTCTCCCTCCGGGCTTTCGGGCGGAGCGGGGGTGGCAGCGGGAGTGGCAGGGGGCGCCTCCGGGGCCGCTGCCCCTGCAGGCTCTGCTGCTGGCTGCGCAGCCGCTGCCGGCGCCAGGCAGGCAAGCGCCGACCAGGCCAGCGTCACCGAGGCAAGGACCAGATATTTCATGGCGGTGACCCCTTTCGCATGACCAGTGCGTCTTCGATCGTGACGGTCCAGTCGCCCAGCGTCGGCAGGCCGCCATCGCGGGCGCCGCTGCCGCCATTGGTGCAGACGCCGCGCGCTTCGGCCTCGGTATCGCACGGCCCCGACATGCGGCGGCGCATCGGTGGCTGCTCCAGGGCTGCCACATTGATCGGCGCGTCGGTCGCCAGAATCACAAATCGGTATAGCCCGGTGGTGTTGAGCGCAAAGGGGCCGGGCCGTTGCGCGGCACCCCCGGGCATCGGCGGATCCTTGCCATGCGCGGTCGGAATCAACTGGGTGATCCCGTACCGATTGTCGATGACCAGCACCGAGATATAGCGCGCCGCGGCGCCTTTGTTGGTCACAGTGAGGACCAGCGGGGTATCGACGGGCACACGGCGTTGTTTGTCGACAGGTTCGGGGCAGGTCTGGAGCGGATGATCGAGCCGGGTCGAAAGGCACAGGGCAAGCCCGGCCTGTTCAGCGCTGCCGGACGCCAGCGAGACCAGGCGCTGGGCATTGTATGCCGGCAGCAGCGCCATCCGCAGCTGTTCGGCAAGATCCGGCTCGGTGACAGGGCCAATTGTGGCGAGGCCGTCGCCATCACCCGAATTCAGGTAGACCGGAACATCATCCGCGGTGCCACGACGCAGCAGATTGAACTGGGCCGAGGACCCGGCAGTGACGACGTCGACAAAGCCCAGCGAGGCGAGCGCCTTTCTGAGCCGGCTCTGGTCCGGTGGGGTTGCTTCGGATACCGAGGCTTTTAGCCGGTCGTTGCCGAAGGCATGGGCGGTTTCACGCCCAACCAGTATCGGCGGGAGCGGGCGTTCCGGTTGGCTGTCGAGGCTCAACCGGGCCTGCCCGTCGGTGATCACGGTCACTGTCGCCAGCGCCAGCGGCTTGGCTGCATCGTTCAGCGCGTCGGCCTGGTTCGCGAACAGGGCGAATTTCGATCCGACGCTCATCCCCAGCAGCCGCCCGGCGGCGAGGGCGATGCCGTCGGTCCCGGCTTCGGCATCGAACAAGGCGACGCCGATCGCCTCCCCGCCGAAACGCGCCTGGAGTGCGCCTTCGGCCTGCGGATGCTGGCGCTTGTGGCCGCCCTGTTCCACCCTCAGCCGCACGGCGGTGGCGATATCCCCAAAGGTTGCGTCCGGCCGGGCGACAAGCGCCTGGGCAAAGGCAGTGGTGAAGACGCCATGGACACTGGCGCCCGCGACGACCTCTCGGGCTTCCTCGTCGTCGCGGGAGGCGCCGAAATGAACGCGGTAGCCGCCGCCGGGACCGACAGCCGCCAGATCCGGGCGGAAATCGGCGTGATGCCCGATCGAGACGCCCTTGACGCCGCGATTGAAGCCTTCGCCGGCCTCGCCGCGCGTAGCGGTGCCTGAGTTGCACGAATCGAAGATGGTCACGACATTGACGCCGCGGGCGCTGGCGACATCGATGATGCGGCGGATCTCGCGATCGACGATGTCGGCCGCGGCGGTGGCATCCGGGTTGCGCGCATCGGTCGGCAGGATGGTGCTGTCCACCCCGGAGGCCTGGTCGAAAACCTGGTCGTCGGCGATGGTCGAGCCGTGCCCTGCGAAATAGAAGATCACCGTGTCACGCGGTGCCGAAGCGGCGATCAGGCTGGTCAGTGACGCGAGGATCTGCTTGCGCGTGGCGCAGCCGTCGGTGAGCGTGATCGAAAGCCCATTCGACGTCGCGCACTTGCCCGGCACCGCCGTATCGAACGACAGGCGATAGGCAATCGCCAGGGCCTGCTTGATTGCCTGGGCGTCCGACACGGCCCCCCGCAAATCGCCGAAATCCGCATCGGGATAGGCAGGTCGCCGTGAAAACTGGTATTTGTCGATCCCGACGAACAGCCCGCGGATTGCCGGAGCGGCGTGCCCGTTCTGTGCGGCCGACGCGGCCGGGGAGGTCTGTGCGGCCGGCGCGGCGGCCGATGCCAGCAAAAGCGGCAGCGTGAGCCACAGCCGCTTCACGGGCGCAGCCGTCGCAACACAAGCTGGCTGGCGGAGCCCGTGAAGTCGAACAGCGACGGTTCCTGAACCGGGCGCCGCGCCGCGGTGCCATCGAGGAAATCGACACCGCGCGCACCGCTCGGCGCGCCGGGGCGGCGCGCAATCCGGCTGTCCTGGCTCAGCATCGGCAGGCGATGCACGGCGTAACGCAGCCATTCGTCGAGTGTGATCGCGCCGTCGCCATTTTCATCGGCCATCCCGCCATTGGCAGTGATGCCTTCATCGGCAAGCGCATAGGTGAGCAACCCTTGCCCCAGGTTGGCGGATTCGAGCGCGATGTCGTCGGCCTGGGTCGCGGCCAGGATCCGCATCCGCTTGTCAAATGCCAGCTGGCCCAGGCCGCCGTCCCCCATCGGGCCAGGACGGAAACCGCCTGCATCGACGCTGGCGGCCGAATGACAGGCATCGATGATCATCGCCATCTCGCCGGCATCGATGCGTCGCAGAAAGCGCGACATCTCAAGCGTCGAGACAAACGACGCAACATCGGGCGCCAGGGTCGCGTCGGGCCAGCGTGCGTCGGTGGGCAGCAGGTAGAAATTGCCTTGCCGATCGGCCCAGCCATGGCCCGAAAATGAAATCAGCACGACATCGTCCGGCCCGGCGGCATCAAGCGTCGACGCATCGATGCCCCGCGCCTGCAGCCGCGCCAGTGCTTCACGGCGGGGGCTTCCGCCAAGGATGCCGAAGACATCGGCCAGCGCCGCCCGTGTTATGTCCGGGCTGCCGGGCTTCCCGGTACCCGCCAGCACCAGCAGGTGGACATTTTCGGCATCGGGCAGCGTGGCCAGCCGCGCACCGATCAGCGCTGCATCGTCCGCGGCGAAATTGAGCCGGAGCCGGGGTTCGGCATAACCGTCGATGCCGATGGCCACGACAAAGATGCGCCGCCTTGACGTGGCGACGGACGGCGGCCGGTAGAGTTGCCGGGCGGTTTCGCTCTTAACCCGGTCCTCGTTGAAGGCATAGGCGGTGAATTCGACCGGTGCGCCGCTGGTGGAGACCCTGACCGGCAGGCGAATTCGCGCCACCCCATCCTTGCCGACAACCACCCGGTTTTCCTGCCGCCAGCGCTTCAGGTCGAACTGCAGCGCATCGGGAGCGCCGCCCGGCGACTGGGCAACGAGGCTGCCGTTGCGGAACAACCGCAGGTCGTACCCGTCGCTGTGCAACTTGCCGTTGGGCGCATCGGGACGCGATCCGGGGCGCAGTTCGAGACCGACAAGCACATTGCCGGGGGTCGCAGCCTTGGTGATGCCGGTAATCCGCACCGTCGGCAGCACCCGGTTGATATCGGCCAGCCGGGCGACGGGGCGAAACGCGCTGGCGCAGCTGTCGGTCAGCGTACAGGCCATCACGCGGGGTCCGAGCCGGGGCTCGAAGAAATTGCGCATGAAGGTCTGCGGCCCCAGCGACTGCAGCGGCGCGTCGGACACCACCCAGCGAAAGTCGCGGGTGTCGGCACCCAGGTCGGTATCATAGCGACCATCGGGGGCCATGGTGAAAAAGCTGCGATCATTCACGAGGTAGGTTCGCAACACCTCCGGGCTGGCAAAAGCGTCGTCGCGGCGGGGACGCCACAGGACGATGCCGTCGGTGTTGGTCACCACCCAGCGCAATGGACTGCCCGGGATCGCGCCTTCCGCCACGACATTCTTGAACAACAGCCGTGATTCGCGCGCTCCGCCGGCTATGCTGACGGCACTGATCGGTTGATCGGCGATTTCGGCAAACCGTTCGTACCAGCTCTTGCCATCGCTGCTGACCGTTGCCCGGGCCAACGCCTCCACCGGCGGCGCATTTCCTTCAAGCGCGGTGAAAGGCGCGGCGGCCATCTCCCAGCGGTAAAACCTTCCGTCGCGGCTCAGCCCGACGGACTTGCTGTCCGCTGCAAATTCGATCACCGGATAGGTGCTCCCGTCCGGCAGCGCGGTCTCGGCGATCACGGTTCCGTCTTCTGTATCGATGGCGCGCACGAGATGGCTGCTTGTCGTCACGATCAGGCGCTTGCCGTCCGGCGTTGCCGCAAGCGTTTCGATAAAGGTGCCGCTCGCGTCGGCAGGCCCCAACGCCTGCCAGCCGGTTGCCGGATCATAGCGCTGCAGGCCTTGTTCCCCGCGGCCGTGCAAGGCGGTGCAGTTGCCGAGCCCGGCGCCGATGATGACGCCGTTGCCAAGCGCCTGTGTGTAGCAGCGGAAGGGGATCAAATCCCCCGCCGCCTTGCCGGTGGACGCCGCGATCACCCGCGACACACCGGGCTTGCCCGCCTGGGCGGAATTGCGGTCCCCGCCGCTGTTGTCGCCCGGCAAAAGCACCTTCTCGTCATCCAGCCAGGTGACCGTCGAATGGAACCCCTCGACCGTGACCCGGGATACGACGGCCCAGACGGCAAGATCGAACACCATGATACCGGACCGGCGTTGTTGCCCCGCGGTGGCGGGCGTCTGGGCGACGTCGAAAATCAGCGCCATCCGCTTTCCATCGGGGGACAGTGCAGCGCCAAAGGCCATGGTCGGCTCGGGCTTGTCGAGCTTGCGCACCGGCCTGCCCCGCGCGTCCTCGATGACGAAGGGATAGTCGCCGACATCGATGCGAAGCTGGCCGTTGTGCGAAGCGATGACCCTGCCTTGCAATCCCGTCCCGATGCACGGCGCCATGGGCTCCCCTGTCTGGACCTGCCAGTCGCCGCCGCCGAGCGGCGGCAGGCGCATCGTCAGCGCGGTGCAAAAGCTGCTGTCGGTATCGCGAATGTTGGCCTTGACCGTCAGGCCGGAGTTGTGATCGACCCTCGCGTCCCACGCCTCGATATTGGACTTCGGGTCAAAGGCGGGAAACGGGACAAGGTTGACGATATCGCCCGTCGCTGCATCCCACACCGTGACGCTGCGCACGAGGTTGTCGATGCCGATCACGAACCTATCATCCCGGCTCCAGGCGAAAACGGTCTGTGTCGGGATGGTGCGTTGCAGCACAAGCTTTGGGTAGGCCGCGTCACTGGGGGCAATCCGCTTGCCGACGTTTGCCGCGTCGCCCGCCGTGGCGGCCCTGGCGCATGGCGAGCAACCCAGGGTGAAGGCGATCACCAGCATGTTCGGGATGTTGTGCGCCCAATATGCCCTGCGGCGGATGCTGGCCATCACCGGACCCTTTCTGCCCTGAAGGTGCGGCTGAACCGACAGGGTGTCAATCAGCGCCGGTGGCCGCTGGCGGCGGCTTTCCATGCCGCCTCGATCCGGGCTCATGCGTCGTCAGCCGGTGCGGTGCGTCGCAAGCCCCGGTATGCCAACCGGGGAGGACGGTCTGCACCGCTATCGGCAGGATTTTGCGCTGGCGCTGCTGAACATGCTATCGCGCTTTGCCGACGGGCGGGATCGAAACGGGGGGATCGCGTAGTGCATCTGGTGGGGCATGAATGACCGCTGAGCCATTGACCGTGGGAGTCACTGGCCATCGCCCGGCCCGGTTGGTCGGTGTCGACACTGCCGTTCTCGCAGCGCAGATCTGCGCGACGCTCGAGGCTTTTGCAGACGCTGCCGGCCATGATCGCAAATTCCGGCTGGTGAGCAGCCTCGCCGAAGGGGCCGACAGCATCGCCGCCGGGGTTGCACTGCAGATGGGTTGGCAACTCGACGTCACGCTGCCGTTCGATCGCGTTCGCAATGCCCAGGACTTTCCGGATTCGGATGCGCTTGCAGCGCTCGATGCCTTACTCCTTCGTGCCGATTCCGTGTTCGAACTGTGCAGCGGTTGCCTCGAGGCCGAGCCGGCCAGCACGGCTTATGAACGCGCCGGCCGGGTCATGCTCGCGCAGTGCGATGTGTTGCTGGCCGTGTGGGATGGCAAGCCTGCCCAGGGGCGCGGCGGCGCCGCACAAATCGTCGCCGAGGCGGTGCTGCAGGGCGTGCCCGTCTTGCACGTCGCCCTGGCGGACGGTGCGCGGCCCTTGTTGTTATGGGACCGGCTGGACGAACATGACGTCGGGCAACACACGCTGGATACAATTCCCCGCGCGGGCCTTGAGCAGTTGCCGCGGCTGGTGGCGCATCTGCTTGGCGATGCCGACAGCGGTGCCTTGCCGCGCCACTACCGTGGCCGCCGACGCCTGACCGTCGCGGTGGCCTATGCAATGCTGATGGCGGTCATGGCCGTCCGGAGTTTGCGCGGCGCCGACTTTGTCAAAGCCGACCCGGATATCGCGCGGGACGCATTGCTGGCCGGATGTTCGGCGACCCGGCAAGCCACGCCGTTCGGCGAGCGGCTGACCCGCGTGCTCGCTCCAGGCTTTGGCTCGGCCGACGCCAGCGCCACCGATTTCTCGCGCCGTTTCCGCAGCGCCTATGTCGCCAACTTCGTCCTGGCGGCGCTCGCCGTCGTCACCGCCCTTGTCGGGCTGGCGCTGCCCAAGTCGGCCAAGCCGGGGCTGATCGTCATCGAACTCGCGATCGTCGCGACGATCCTGATCGTCACGCGCATGGGCAACAAATCGGGCTGGCACCGGAGCTGGCTGAGCAGCCGCCAGGTTGCCGAGCAATTGCGCTGCCTGGCGATCACGGCGCAGCTTGGCGATCTGCGGCTGCGGGCCAATACCCATCCAACCACCCGCAACGTGGCGCGGCAGCTCGGGCTGCCAAATGCCATCGCCGATGCGCCCTATCTGGCGGCAATTCAGGCAGATCTGGGCCGATTGATCGATTCGCAGATCGACTATCTGGAGCGCGACGCCAGCGTTATGCATCGGCTGGAGCATCGCCTGCACCGGCTCGGCGGCTTGCTCTTCCTCGCCACGGCCACGATCTGCCTTCTCTACCTGGCTGCCGAGGTGGCCATCATGGCCAATCCGGCGTGGCACCATATCGTCGAGCCGGTGCTGATCTGGGGGACCATATTGAGCGCGGGGTTCCCTGCGATCGGGGCAGCCATCTACGGTATTCGCATGCAGGGCGACTTCAGCGGCTCGGGTGAACGAAACGCCGCCCTTGCCGCCGAACTTCGCCGGGTTCGCCAGCTTACGCAGAAGACACCCCAAACCTATGATACGCTTGCCCGGCACGCGAAGATCGTCGCGGACCTGATGGTCGCCGATCTGACCGATTGGTTCCGGGCGTACAAGGCGCGGCCGCTCGCTCTGCCCGGTTGAAATCGGCCAGGACGGAGCCGCCGGCCACATACGCTTTATTGCGGCTGGTCGCCGGGCTTTCGTTCCTTCCGTGCCGCCTTCTGCGCCTCGATCTTGGCGGCCTGGCTTGCCTGCACCTCCGTCTGGTGCTGCGCCTGCACCTCGGCGCGTTGCTTGTCGCGTGCCGCGGCAGCTGCGACGCGGGTCGCGTCCGCCTGCTTCTGGCGCTCGACAGCCGCTGTCGCCCGCGCCGCCTCCATCGCTTTTTGCTTTTCTGCGTCCGCCTGCTGGCGCTGGGCACCGGCCGCGGTCTTGGCGTCTTCGCGTGACTTGGCGGCGGCTGCATCGCGCTGAACCTTGGCGGCGGTTGCGGCCTCGGCCCGTTGCGCAGCCTGGGCGTCGCGCGCTTTCGCTGCCTCGGCGCGCGCACGCTCCTGTTTCGCCAGATTTTCCGTCACCGCCTGCTGATGCGTGGCTTCGGCCGCCGTGCGAGCGGCCTCCTGGTGCTTGAGGCGTTCGGCCGCGGCGAGCTGGCGCTGGGCATCGGCATTGGTCCTGGCTTCGTCGCGCGCCTTGGCCACTGCCGCATCGCGCTGTGCCTTGGCCGTTGCGGTCGCCGCGGCCGCTGCCTGGGCCTGCTGTGCCAGCTGCGCGTCATGGGCCTTGGCAGCTTCGGCGCGGGCACCATCCTGTCGCTGCTGGCGGGTGATCGCCGCATCGCGCTCGGCCCTGGTGCGGGCAGCCTCGGCCATTGCGCGGCTCTGGGCGCGGCTCTGGGCGCCGCTCTGGACACCACTCTGGGCGAGAGCGTCCTGCGCAGCCTGTCGTTGGCGAGCCGCATCCTGGGCACGCTGGGCGTCGAGCCCGGCTTGCCGCCGTTGGGCGTCAGTTGCGGCTTGGGCCTGTGCGATTTGGGCTTGTGCGATCTGGGCCGACTGGGCGGCAGCCCCGCGAGCCGCCGCGGCGCGCGCCTCGGCATCGGCCTGCTGCTGGCGAAAGCGCATGTCGTCACGCCCACCTGGCGCAAGCCCGCGGTCGTCACGGTGGTCGCGATCGCGGGTCAGGGCAATCGCTGCCGCGCCGGCGCCGACCCCGATTGCGGCAGCATAGGCCGTCCGGCGGTCACGCTCTGCCCGCCAGTCGCGTTGCTCGCTGTCGCGATTTGCATCGTAATAGGCCTGGCGCTCGGCATCCCGGGCGCGGGCCTCGTCGTAGGCGCGCTGGCGCTCCAGCACCGCTTCGCGACGCGCACGCCAGTCGGCGGCATAGGCAGCCTGGCGTTGCTCGTTGAATGCAGCACGATGGAGGGCGCGGGCGCGGTCGAGATAACGCCCCGCTGCATCGGCGCGGCGCTGGGCATATACATCGTCGAGCGGCGCGCCGTCGCGGCCATAAACCCCGACAAGTTCGCCGTCATCATAGGCATAGCTGCCGTCTGGGTCGCTGACATAGAAGGGCTGGTCGGCGCCGGGCTGGTAGTAATATTCACGCTGGCCCTGCGGCAATACCTCGACCACACGAGTACCGCCGTTGTCGCCGCGCCATACCCATGGGCGCGTGCCCTGGTAATCGACCGTGTAGTCGGGGGGCGTATCGCCGAAGGCCTGACCCATCGCATGGGCACGGTCGGCATAGCGATAGCGATCGTTGCGGGGCCTGGCCTTGATCCGGATTGCCTGGGCGGGGGCCGGCAAGGCAGCGGCGACCGGTGCGGCGACCAGCGGTACGGGCGGTGCGGCGGTCGCGAGCGGCAACGCGGCCAATGGCGGCGCACTGACCGGCTGGGTGCCGGTCTCGGCAGTGGCGGCAGGCGCCGTGGACGGAGACTTGTCGCAGGCGCTGAGCACCAGCGCGAAGGCCGTCGCGGCAAGTGCGAGGCGGGAAACGTTCAAGCGGCGGTCGGTCATCGGATGTCCAGTCGGTTGTGCAAAATCTCTAACGCACACTGCGCGCGTTCGGATGAACACGGCGCGAACGGTGGCGCAGATGATAGTTCAATTGGCCCATGCGGATCCGCGCATTCTGTGGAGCAACCAAGCGTCCGGTCGACCACCACATCGCTGGAATTGCGTCGATAAAGTGGATTGCCGGGTTGCTTCGTTTGCCCGGCGCAATACTCTGTCCGCCAGGCGTTGCCGGGTTCAACGTGAGGGAGTTTCGTCGTGGCTTCGGCAGACAGCAGTGCAGAGGCGTGGTCGCGCAGCGATGCGGCCTGGGACGTCCGGGACAGGATTGCGGCCTATCCGGGCGCCGTGCGGATGCCGTTGACCGACCTTGAGCTCTATGTCGTACCGGCCTTTCTTTCCGCCGATTGCTGTTCCCGGCTGGTCGATCGCATCGATGCAGATCGCATCCCGTCGCCGGTCATTGCCGATGATCCGGTCCCGCAATATCGCACCAGCGAAACCTGCTATCTCGATCGCGCCGACCCGGCCGTCGCCGCTGTCGAGGCCGGCCTCGACATGCTGATGGGCATAGACCCTGCGCATGGCGAGCAGCTGCAGGGCCAGCGCTACGCTGTTGGGCAGGAATTCAAGCCGCACCATGATTTCTTCCATACCGACCAGCAATATTGGCGCGAACAGATGGCGATGGGCGGCCAGCGGACGTGGACAGCCATGGCGTTCCTCAACGTGCCGGCGCGCGGCGGGCGGACCCATTTCCCAACCGCCAACATCACGTTGACCCCGCGTACCGGCAACTTGCTCGTCTGGAACAATCTCGACGATCAGGGACTGCCGAATGCGGCATCGCTGCACCAGGGAATGCCGGTCGAGCAGGGGCTGAAATATGTTTTGACCAAATGGTATCGCGAACGCCCCTGGCGCCCCTGATCATCACCGCATGGCGAAAACGGCACGCAGCGGTTTCTGCTCCGGCAGGATGTAGACGATGCCCACCGTGGCCGTGAACGTTGGCAGGACGACATGGTCGAAAAAGGCCACGGGCACGTTTATGCAGCCAAAGGAAATACGATTGTCGAGGACGGACGGCGACGCCAGGCGCGCGGCGCGATGGTCCTGTGGCCTGCCGACGATCACCCGGTGCAGCGATAGCGCCGCATCATAGTCGATCCACAAAACGTCCTGTTCGAGATCCCGGCCGATCGCCGCCTCGAATCGGCCGGCGGGCGTGGTCCGTTCCGCCGGCGCGATCGCCGACAGCGGTCGTTGCCCGATGCCGGGCACGGTGTCGTCGCCGCGGCCCAGCCCGAGCAGCGCCGCAGCTGTTCCGGCCAGCTCGCCGCTGCGCCCGAAGACGAACACCCGCGCGTGGCGTTTGTCGACGACGAGAAATGGCAGGCGCTTGTTGTCGCCGCTTGCCATCACCCATTGCACAAGGGCCTGGACATCGCTGGACGCGATCGCGCCGTGGAGCCGCGCCGGCGCGGCGACCTTGCCCGCCACAGGCGGCGCGATCACCGGCGTGGCTGCATTGTCACCAAGGGGCGCAATGGCCAGGGCCGGGACGGCGAGGGTCGCAGCACCAAGCGCAGCAAGTCGCCACGCACGGGCACGCCCGGCGCGCGACCGGGCAAAGCTGGTGCTACTGGGTTCGGCCATTGCCCTTGCCACCTAGTGACGCGCCTTTTTCGGCTTGTAGACGGGCACGATCGGGGCGGGGGCAGGGGCAGGAGCTTCGGCTGCAACCGGCACGGCGGTCGCCGGCGCAGCTTCGGGTGCCAAGGTTGCGATCGCCGGTTGCGCACCCATGTTGACGCCCCCGGCCAGCACAGCCAGCTGCAATCCGGCCGGCACCGCCACAAGCGGCACGGCCACCAGGATCGGCCGCGATGCCGGCGTGAGCTCGGGCGTGGGTGTCGGCGTGGGTGTCGGCGTCGGTGTCGGCGTGGGAACCGGGGTGGGTGCAGGTGCGGGTGCGGGCGCGGGCGCTGGAGCGGGCGCAGGTGCAGGAGCGGGCGCTGGAGCGGGCGCGGGAGCAGGTGCAGGCGCCGGGGCGGGTGCGGGAGCTGGTGCAGGCGCGGGTCCGGGAGCAGGTGCCGGCCCAGGCGCAGGCGCAGGTGCAGGTGCTGGAGCGGGGGCCGGTGCGGGCGCGGGCGCCGGTGCAGGCGGAGAGATCGTCCCGGTCGTGCGGAACCCTGCCACGCAGCATGATCTCGCGAGCGCATATTTGTCGGCGTTGGCACCGGCGAGTGTGTAGCCGCTATAGGTGACGCCGACATTGCTCCCCGGTTGCGCGGTGTCGAATGTCGCCGTGGCACCTGGCCCCGCGACCAGCGTGACGCCCGTGGGCATGCCCGAAGTCGTGGTCGTGTTGAACCCGGAGAGAACAGCCGCCGTGGTACCGTCAACCGGGTTGGTCGCGGTCGGGAACAGCAGCATGCGCTGGGTCAGCGATGCGCCTTCGGTCAGCACGAATCTCGGCAGGAAATCGGTGGGGGCGGCATAGGAAACGGGGTTGTAGTTGATCGTCACCGCCGCCGCGGTGACTGTCGTGGGCGGCGCTAGCGGCGCAAACACGATGGTGCCGCCACCGACGCCGGGCCCGCTGCCATCGGCGCCGGCGATCAGTGTCAGGCCAACCGGAAGACCGGCGCTTTGTGCCGGGATCGTCGTACCCCTGGTCAGCGTCACAGCGGCATTGATATGGACGTCATGGCCCGCACACAGCGCGATGTTGCCATCGGTGGTGACCAATGCATGAAACACCATCACGTCGCGGCCGGCGTTGAGCAGGATGCTGCCGTTCGTCGACGTCAGCGCCGCGTTGACACTGACATCGCGGCCGCAGCAGGCAACGATGTTGCCGCGTGTCGCGGTTATCGGGGCGTTGATGGTGATGTCGCGCCAGGCATTCATCGTCAACGTCGTCGGATTCCCGGCAGCGGTCCAGGCGATCGCATCGTTGATGACGATATCGCCGTTGCCGCCCGTCACCTCGCCCGGCAACGGCATCGTGCTGATCGTGATGCTGCCGTTGACCAGCTGTGCCGCCAGCGTCGCGCCCGATATGTTGCCCCCGGCGCCCACGGTGAAATCGGCGGGATCTATCAACCACTGCCCGGCCAGCCCGCGGGGCGCTGCCGTGGTGATTCTGGCGGTATCGGCAATGTCGACCCGCGCCGCCGAAGTCTCGATGAAGCCGCCGTTGCCGCCCCCGGGCGCGCTGGCATCAAGGCTGCCCGCAATGGTGACGGCACCGCTGTCCATGTCCCCCAGCAGCAGGATTGTCCCCATCCGGGTTTCCAGCGTACGCGCCTCGATGATGCCGCTGTTGTTGACGGCGGTGTGCAGCAGTTGGCCCGCCGCCTGCGCCGTCAGCACGACCCGCCCGCCGTCGGCGCGAAGCATCCCGCCGTTGCGCACGATTGCCCCCGCCACGCCTTTGTCGATCGCGACGTTCAACAGGCCGTCGCCGGCCATGTCGAGCGTCATGGCTTCCCCGGCCGCCAAGGCGACGGTGCCCAGCCGGGCCTCGACCAGGCCATTGTTCCTGACATTGGCGCCAAGCAGCGCGACAACGCCACCATTTGCGGTGATCGTGCCATCGTTCTGGACTGTGCCGCCACGCGCGCCGGCGAATTTATAGTTGCCGGCCATGAAATCCGCGTCGATGATACCCAGCGTGGACGCGACCAGCCCGCCGACATTGACACTGGCATCCCGCCCGAACAGGACACCATCGCCATTGACAAGGAACACCTTGCCGTTGGCCGTCAGGCCGCCAAGGATAATCGACGGATCGGCGCCGATGACGCGGTTGAGGGCGACGGCGCTGCTGTTGGGCTGCACAAAGGCAACGACACTGTCCTTGCCGATCGAAAAGCTTTGCCAGTTGATAATGGCGCTCTGTGTCGATTGCGTCACCGTCAGTGTCTTAGCCCCAGTGGCGATGCCGGCAACCCCGGCGGCAACGGTGCCACCCGTGGGCAGGCCCTGCGCCCGGGCGGGTGACATATCGACCAGCAGTCCGGGCAGGCCCGCCGCAAGCAGGCAGAACAGCCGGGCCACCCCGGTGGAGCCGAACAGCGCGCTTTTGCGCGGCGGCGTTTTGGCTGCCATTGTCATCGGGTGGGCAGTGCGCGGGCGTTTGATGCTGATCATGCGACGTCCTTAGGGAGGGCGACCGGCGAACCGGGCGCGGCGGCGACAGCTAGAAAATCTTGGAAAGCTGGACCCAGAAACGCCCCGATTTGTCGGGCGCCGATGTTGCGACTTCGTCACCCAGCTTTCGTGCATAGGTTGCCTTGGCAAAGATATTGCCGGGGATCGCCCAGGCGAGGCCGCCGCCATAGGCGCTGCGCGTGGCGCTGTTCGGACCTGCAAACCAGCGTCGCCTGGCAAAATCGACCTGCCCCGCATCGACGAAGGCGAACAGCTGCATATCGCCGGGGATGGCTGCCTCCAACGTCGACAGTGTCAGCCGCGCCTCCGCCGTCGCGATATAGCCCTGGTCCCCATAGGCCTCACCCTCCGGGTAGGCGCGCACGCCATAGGCGCCGCCAAGCTCCATCTTTTCGGATATATCGAGATTGTCGAACGCCACCTGTCCGCGGACCTGGCCGAAGATCGACAACGGCCCGGCCAGCGGCTGCAATCGGGCCAGGCTGAACTGGAGTTTGCCATAGCCGCCGTCGCTGCGCGCCGTTGCCGCGTCGATAGCGCGGCTCGCAGGGTCGCGAATATCGAGGCTGCCGAAGGAAACCGCGGCCGAATAGGCCGTCCAGCCGCCGCCCGGACCGTCATGCGCATCGCCGCTGAGACCGATCGAGCCGACCTGCACCCGCCGCCGGCTGATCGAGGAGACCAGCCCGAATTTGTCCTCGAACCATTTGGCGTCGCCGCCGACGACGAGGTTGAGGTTGCTTTCGCGCGAACGGAGCAACGGATAGCTTGCATACACACTGACGATTTCGGCATTGCCGCTGGCGTCGAGGCTTTCGAATTCACGCCCGAGGCGATAGGCGAGGTGGGCAAAGGCAACGCCGACGGTCGCCCTGCCGACCAGCGCCTGGTATGACGCACGGCCATAGGCGAGGCCATCGAACGACGTCAGGACGCGCAGCGACAGCACATCACCGATGCCGGCGGCATTGTTGAGGTTGATCGTGCCGCCGGCGCGCCAGACACCGGTATAGCGATTGCCGGCATTATCGCCCTCGATGCTGCCACTGATGCGTCGGCCCGGGGTAAGCGCGACCAGCAAATCCGAGGTGCCGGGCGCCGAGCCTGGGCTGAGCGTCGACTGCACGCGAACGCCGGGAATGTCGGATAGCAGCAACAGCCGCTGCTCGAGCAGCGGGGTCGCCACCGGGGTGCCCGGTTCCAGCCCGGCGAGTATGTCATTTGCCGTGCGAGGCGACAAATTTGTCTTGTTGTCGAGGCCGACCTGGCCATAACGACCCTCGACAATGGCGATGGTGACGATGCCCTGCGCGATATCCTGCGCCGGCACATAAGCCTGCGCCAGGAAATACCCCCGGCGATTGTAATAACCGGTGATCTTGCTCGCGAGCATGCGAAGATCGCCAAGATCCAGCTGGGTATCGGGCTGGAACCCCGTGGCAGACAGCAGATCGGCCTCTGCAAACAGCGTCTGCCCGGTCAGGCGCAGCGAATGGACGAGTATGCGGGGTCCTCGCGGCCCATTGTCGGGCGCTGCCGCAGGCTTGTCGAAGACAATATCCGGTGAAGATTTTGTAATAACCGGTGCCGGCGGAATCTGTTGCAATTGTCCTCCGGCACTTACCGGAACTTGCCCCCACGCCGCCTCGTCCGCCGACAACATGACCGACAGGAGTAGTATCGCCTTGCGCATTGGCACCCCAACCCGCCGCGGAAGAAGAAAGCCCGCGCCCCCGTCCGCAGCAGCGAAGGCCGACCGCATTTCATTAATAACTGCCCTAAAATCTCCAGTGAATGCTAAATAAAACGATGTCAATATGCCGCAGTTCGTTTGAGAGTCGTTACGTCATCGCATTCGATTTGTTTGTTGGGCCGGATGTGAATAGCAGGCGTAATATTTACAGCAATGAAACGATCAGTTAAATTAATTGATACGAGGTTAATATTCCATTATTGCCAGATAATTCAGCTGGTAGGTGATGAATGCTTGTC
Organism: Sphingomonadales bacterium; assembly: GCA_025351405.1. Taxonomy (GTDB): domain Bacteria; phylum Pseudomonadota; class Alphaproteobacteria; order Sphingomonadales; family Sphingomonadaceae; genus Sandarakinorhabdus. Next base: position 88,109 of record JANXVZ010000027.1, read on the forward strand.
TCGCCACCAGCAACACTTGTGGGACAATAGCCGATTAAATCTCCGGACCCTCCAATCGCGCTGACGTGAAGGGCGGCCCATAATTCTGTCTGGCAAGACAGTCTTTTGTAGCCAGTGCAGACAGCCGAGCCGGTCATGGGAAGACCGCGACTTGTCCCGCCAGGACGCAGAGTTCCAAAAGTCTGTAGGCCGTCGTCGTCGTCGCCCTGCGCACGGTCCGAACAATGCCCATTAGGGACGCTCAGCCGAAACGTTCGGTGGCAAAGAATTTTCGGTTTATCGCGGCCCGAGTCCCGCCTCTGCGACTGCCTCGGGATGAGAATTGGTATCGACCTGCCGATCGGAAACAGCAGCTTTTGCGCGACCGGGCGAAGCGATTGCAGCAGGTGATGCACGGGACATTGAGGTGGTCCCGGAAACCTGGACAGGCTGTTAAGCTATTCCCGATCTGAAGGATGGACGGGAATGAAGACGACGAGAAAGCGCTACAGCGCGGATTTCAAGGCCAAGGTTGCGCTGGAGGCGATCCGCGGGGACCTGACGCTGGCGGAGCTGGGGACCAAGCACGGCATCCACCACACGATGATCGCGGCGTGGAAGCGGCAGGCGATCGACGGCATGGCATCGACCTTTGCTGGCGCCTCGGAGGTGGCGCGGGCGAGC